>CANMUM010000025.1 GCA_947501025.1 uncultured Paracoccaceae bacterium
CCTATCCTAAGAATAAAAGAGCTTTACAAAAATTATGGCTAAGGGTTAAGGGATAAAAACAACACATTATCGATCAAAAAGTTACTGAAATATACATTCAATTTAGCTTTGATTATGACAAGAATTCCGACCTTACGCAGACGTTCTTTTCTCACGCACAAAATAAACTTAAATATACTATAACTGGTGTGGCTGCCGCAGAAATCATAAAGTTGAGAGCAGAGTAGAATATTGAGTGGATCGGTGGCGATGAAGATCGCGCTATATTTACACGTGAAGGAACTTCAGATCACGTACAGATAGATGGCATGAGCTATATCGAAAACTGGGAGTTTGCCGATGGAAACGTATACAGAGCAACTGACATGTTTGCATTTATCTAGAAGCTGTAATCATAAACTTTTAAGTTTAGCATCTGCTAGGCTTATTCGCGATCAGAACAAGTGCATGTCATAGAGTTTATTTGGTCAGCTTGTTTATAATGCCCAAGCTCATCGATCTGGATACCTATAAAAAACGAATATTTTGGCTCCGCTATATGTGGGCTTCACGAAAATGTCCGTTTTTATCGTGAACCAGCAGTTCTGAGTTCGCTGATAGGATTTTATAAAGAGCCACTTTTAAGTTAGTGACAATATGAAGCTCTGCATTTTAGCAAATAATATTATTCTGCGTATCAGACAAGTTTGGCATTATTACGTGAGAACAGTTGATCACAAAATATGATAAAGCATGATCAAAGTTATGATTGTACACAGTTAGATGTTGTAGTTTCGGTTATTCTTGATTATTCGGTATACTTCGATTGCAAGAGGTTTTTCTTTAGAAGAGCGCATGATTTTAAAGTATTTTCTCAATTTGAACGGCCGCTTTAATGTGGCGTGATCACTTTCGATCCGATTAATTTTTCACTTCTCATGGGCATGTATAAAACGCCTGTCCAGTGGATTCCAATCGTTACAGTTGTGAGATAAACTTGCATAGGACGTTATCAAACGAGCTAGAACTTTTCCAAGAGTACCCGCTGATGTTATCCTTAAGCCCCTAGCAATTAACTTTATATTAACGCTTTGGTGACTAAGAATAAGAGATTGTTAACAAAAATTAATCCAGGTGAATTGCGATTTTGATGCGATATATTGGTTTTCAGCAAATCAATAACTTGAGGGCTAGAAATTTGGTGAAGAAACAATGAAGGGCTTATATTTTTTAGCTTTGTCTTACCCTCTTCCTGCTACCGCAGCACATAGTGAGGTTGGAAGTAGACTGACGGATAACACTGAGTTTAATACTGGAAGCAAACGTTCACAAACGGGCAGCCCCGTAAAACTTGCTGACTTATGTCAATATAGCACTCTTTTGGGAGCTGATTCACTTTCGCAGTCTGATCTTGAAATAATTGACCCGAAAAATGGCGCTGGTGGTAAGGATATAATAGACTTGGATTATAACGAATATTTTTGGAATGAGATAATAGTGTTGAGAGTAGCGAATTGTCAGCGTCATAAAAGCAAAATTCAGGCCGCAACTCATGACATAGCAGCATTTGCTGTGCCGAAAATATTTCATGCTGACACGATTGTCGATCATAGTGCTTTTCGCAACGAACAAGCAGAGGTGAGTGCGCTGAATCCACTCAGCACCATATGAATCATAAACAAATTGCCATCAACGAGAATAGCATCTTGCTTAAATCCAATATAGAAATACTTGTTGTTGAAGATAACCGAGCAACGTGTAAGTTTCTCGAGCAGATACTCACAACAGCGAAATTGCGATTTCATATTGTGCATACAGGTTCTGATGCGCTTAAATTTTTTGCAACTCAAATCCCAGAAGTCATTTTGTTGGACATTACATTACCAGACGCAAGCGGTTTTGATATTTGTCGACAACTTAAAGAGAATCCAGAAGGTGAACTCGCTTCTATTATCGTCCTTACGAATTTAAAAGATGATCTTGATATTTTACATGGGTTTCAGGCGGGTGCGGTCGATTTTTTATCCAAACCTATAAAATCTGAATTGCTATTGGCAAGGGTTCATAATCAGCTAAAAATTGCCAAATTACAACGTTCACTCAAAAATTTGAACAATGAATTAGAACAAACAGTTGAAACGAGAACGCGCGAACTTGCGATTAGCGAACAAAGATTGAGTTATGCGCTTGATGCGCTGGAAGGTGGCGTTTGGGATTGGAATTTGCAAACGAATGATATGTTTCTTTCTAAAAAATGGAGCGAGGCATTGGGGTTGGAAGGGTCTGACCCTAACAAATGTCGGACAGATTTTAAAAACAAAGTGCATCCTGATGATATCGATGACTTAAACGCAAGAATTGACAGTTTTATTGGCTCAGGTGAGCAAGTATTTAGCGCCACCTATCGCATTCGTGGCAGGAACAACTCTTATTTATGGTGTCTCGATCATGGACGAATTGTGGAGCGCGATAAAGCTGGTCGGGCGGTTCGTTTGGTTGGCACAAGCCAAGATATCACGCATCAAGTGGAAAGTGACCGAAATACCAAGAATTTAGAAAAGCAAGTTTTCACGGCAAGCAAAATGGAATCTCTCGGTGTATTGGCTGGCGAGCTTGCCCATGAATTCAATAATTTATTGGCTATTGGCTATGGACTACTGGATGTCGACAAAACGAGTAAATTGAATGAAAAGGTGATGCTGCCAGCACTTCACACAAATTTAGAGAATTTGTTTAATCGAGGAAAACATCTTGTTGAACAAATATTGCTGTTCTCAAACAACAAGGTGCCTACACTCGAAGTACTCGATCTTAACGCAGCAGTGATGGATATCTGTAAACATCTTCAGGGTGCTTCAGAAAGGCACATTGAGGTTGAGTTTAGGTCCTCGCAGGTGGCCCTGCCAGTCAAAGCCAATGAAACTCAATTATATCAGATCATTGCAAATTTGTTCACAAATGCGAAGCACGCTTTCGGCGACAAAAATGGTCACATAAAAATCGAGTTATCCGCCGCAAATATAGACGACATACATACCGAACCCAATCGTTTGGCCTCCGACCGTTTTGCACATATTAGATTTGAAGATGATGGCACTGGCATGGATGAAGTTGAGGTTTCACGCGCGTTTGAACCTTTTTTTAGTACGAAGAAAAAAGATGGCGGCTCGGGAATGGGCTTGGCGATTGTACACGGAATTGTCGCCAGCTATGGTGGATTTATACGGTTGAATAGTATTCCTAACGAATTTACTCGGTTTGATATATACTTGCCCATTTCGAGTCATGAGCCAGAAGAAGAATCGCATAAAATTGCCAATCCTTCATCCGACAAATTATTGAGCTCTAAAGAAACTCGCTATGTACTTTTTGTTGACGACGAAGACCAAATCGTCAAAAGTATGAGGTTGCTGTTTCCCCATTTCGGTTTTGATATCATTGCAACAAATTCCGCCGAAGAAGCCCTTCGCATATTTCGTAAAGACCCAGATAAATTTGTAGCTCTCATAACAGACCAGTCCATGCCTGAGATGACTGGAGTAGAATTGATCGCACATGTTCGAAAAGTGCGGGATAAATTGCCCGTAATCTTACTTACAGGTCGAGTTAATGTGGCTCAGAAATCACTTGAAATGATTAATATAAACAAAATTTGTGTCAAACCAATGGGAATCAAAGAAATCGTAGAGGAGCTGGAAACAATCCTCGAACAAGCCAATTCATCCGAGCGACTTGAGCATTAAACCCAATCTATACTCCAAAGGGATCACACCATGAAAAGGCAATCAAACCAAGGAGACGTCAACGAACTCGAAGACGAAATTTTGATTAAAAGTAAAAGCCGGGAAGTCCGGCGGCGCGCGGGGCAATCCAAATCTTCAAGCTTGATCTTGTGCGAACCCGACCAAGACACGAGGGTACACAATGCGAATAGTCTCGCATTTGAGAGAGACATAATGTCGAGCATGCAGCACAAAGGGATCGTTGCAATCCGCGATGATGTTGTTGAGGACGGGGTGCCACATTTGGAATTGAAAGATGAAGGTGGAGATCTACTCTCGAAATTTGTAAACGATACCGTTTTTTCTGACCAGATAATCGTAGAAATTTCGGTTAATATTGTAGAGGCTCTGAACCAGCTTCATCAAGCAAATATTGTCCATCAAGGTTTGAACACAAACAGTATTTTCCTCCTTCCTGCTTCTAACAGCATTCAAATTTTGAACTTTTCAATCGCTTCCGATTTGCCTGCGACCCAACCGAAGCCTTTGGACTATCATAGCGAAATATCAGATGTGGCTTATATCTCGCCTGAACAAACCGGCGTCATGAATAAGAAAATCGACTATCTTAGCGATTATTATTCACTTGGAATCATATTATACCAATTGGCTGCGTCCTCTTTACCTTTCCAAGAAAGCAGCCGCCGCGATTTTTTGCATGCGCATCTGGCAAAAACGCCAGAGCATTTGTCAAAAATATGTTCAAATCGCAATCCAAACCTGCTGAACATAATTCATAAGTTGATCGAAAAAAACCCGCGCGAGCGTTATCAAAGTGCGCATGGATTAATTCATGATCTGCGCCATTGCTTATTAGAAAAAGAACTTCAGATTGGCCGTCAAGATTTTACTGGAAAAATACAAATCCCTCAAAAGCTTTACGGTCGAGAAGCAGAAATTGAATCACTTATGAAGGCTTTTGAGGTTGTTTCCCAAGGTCCTATCGCGATGCACGTCGTTGCGGGATATTCAGGCATTGGAAAAACGGCGCTGGTGAATGAATTGCGCCAGCCGATTGCCACAAGGCGAGGTAGTTTTATTCGCGGAAAATATGATCAATACCATAAAGGCACGCCCTATTTTGCGATTTCACAATCGATGAATGAATGGTGCTATAATATTTTGAAAGAAGAAGAGAGTGTATTAAATAATTGGCGTGCGCGTGTGCTCGATGCACTTGGAGCGAATGGCCAAGTTGTGATCGATATTATTCCTGCACTGGAACAAATAATTGGCCCACAGCCAGAAGTTGTGAACTTGGCACCTGACGAGGCTCAGGAAAGATTTAACATTATTTTTGAAGATTTTTTGAAAGCTATTTGCGATCAAGACAATCCCATTGTGTGTTTTATTGATGATCTTCAATGGGCAGATAGTTCGTCGTTGCGTTTGCTGGATTATCTATTAACGGCACGAAACGTCAAATACTTTTTTCTCGTCGGAGCTTACCGAGATAATGAGGTAAATATTGCCCATCCGCTATCAGAGCTCATTAGACAGGTCAACAACAAGACCAATTGTATTTCGCAATTGAACCTCGGGCCGCTCGAAACTCATCAAGTGGCCGATCTCTTGGGTGATACGCTCACGCCCTACAAAGGCGATTTGCAAAAACTCGTTGAACTTGTGCATAAAAAAACGGGTGGCAATCCATTCTTCGTTCGCCAATTTGTTCACTTGCTTGAAAGCAAGAATTTTGTCCGCTTTCATCCAAAAAAGGAGAGCTGGGATTGGGATATTGAGCGCATCATTGAACAAAATATTACCGATAATGTCGTTGAGATGCTCAGTGAACGAATGAAAGCACTTCCAGAAGCTCAACAGGAACTTATCATGCTCGCGGCTTGTCTTGGTGCGAGGTTTGATACGCTTGATATTCTACATTTGACAGGTATTGATCAAGCCCAACTCGCCAAAGAAGTGCTATTGCTAACGCGTGGAGGATTTATTTATCCGCTTGATGATAGCGTTCCCGTGTCGGAAATGCAGTTTTTCGAAACACCCAAATCGGTTCTTTTTCGTTTTGAACACGACCGTGTTCAACAGGCGGCTTATAGTCTTGTGTCAGATAAAGAGCGCTTACCCATTCACCTGCGGATTGGCCGCAAGCTCCTTGAAGTCGAAGGCTTGTCAGCCGACGAAGGGGAACGAATTTTTGAAATCTTGGGGCATTTTAACTTATGCCTTGATCAAATAAATGATCCAGATGAGATTGAAACAATCCGCAAACTTAACTTTCAAGGGGCTTTAAAGGCGTTAAATGCCACGGCTTTCCCTCAATCCCTAGCCTATATTGAGGCGGCGCATCGTTTAACACCTGATTCCTTATGGGAAAGTCAATTCGAATTTACTTTTGAACTTTATAAGAGCTATTCTCAAATCGCACTCCTGGCTGGGAATTTGGATGCTGTTTGCTGGATCAACGAAATTTTGCTATCCAAAATTCAAACCCCGCTCCAAAATGCGGAAGTATATACCTTACTGACCGAGCAAGCTGTCTCAAAACCAGACTTTAAAGAAGCGGTTAAACTTGCGCTAGAGGGATTAAAAATTTTGGGGCATAATGTGCCTGATCCCGAGAATGAAAAAGACATTATTGACGCGCTCGAAAGAGAAATTGCAGATTTCCGTACATTGGACAAGGAGAAGTTTATCTCGCTTCCCGAAGCAAGCGATAAAAATGCGCTTGCCGCCTTTGAACTTTTAAATTGCATAATGGATGCGGCTATTCTGAGTAATATTTTGGTTTTTCAGTTCGCCAATGCATTTAGCATAAACCTTGCCGCGAAAGTCGGAAATTCGCCTCTTTGCGCAACACAATATGGCGGCTTAGGGATCACATTAATTCAACGCTACAGCGAATTTGAAACGGGATATGAAATATGTGAAATTGGTACAAACTTACTTCGTAACAAATATCAAGATCCACGCCTTATGGCGAAACAACATGCTTGGATATCATGGAACACGCATCACTGGGTGATGCCAGCGGAAGGTGCAATTCCGATTGCCGAGGAGGGCTATCGCTTGAGCATGGAAAGTTGCGATCTACGCTATGCTTGCTATATGCTCGTGCCACCAATTGCGAGCGGCCTATTTGTTGGGCGACCACTTTCAATTGTGATGGAGGCCGTCAATGTAGCCAATGCCTTTGCCGAGCGTTACCAAAAACCTTTCGTGTCAGGAGTTGCGGAATGTGGCAGGCGTGTTTGCCTAGCTTTGATGGGTGAAACCAATAGCTTGCTTGATCCAAATGACGATAGTTTTGATGAAGCGACGTATTTGTCAGAATGGGCTGACGTTGAGGTGGTTATCGGCTTTTATTGGATGTATAATTCTCAGCTCAGGTATTTCGTCGGCGATTATGATGCCATTCTTGAGGTTCAACAATATATTGACGATGTGGCACGAAGCTACCTACCTTCCCCAGCCTATCGTTGTACACGTGCCTTGGCGCTTGCAGCGTTAATGCAAGTCTCCGAAGAAAATCGTCAACGCTACGCGGATGATCTTGCCTATGAGAGAGAATTCGTAAACGCGTGTGCGGCGGCTTCCCAAGAAAATTTTGAGCACACGCGGCTCTTGTTAGAAGCTGAAATTTCGGCGATTGACGGCGAATTTTGGTCAGTAATGGCGAAATTTGAAAAAGCATCTGAACAAGGCAAGGCATGTGGGTTTATTCAACAATACGCATTAATTCAGGAAAGAACCGCTCGTTTTTGCCTATACAACGATCGAGAAGACTTGGCACGGGCTTTTATCATGAAAGCGATCGAACTTTACCGCGAATGGGGCGCTGTTGGGCTTGTGGATTATTTCTACTCCGAAGCTTCGATTTATTGCAAACTCTTAAGCCCTAGTCTTCGCCAAATTTCAATTCCTATGCTAAGTCCGAAAAACGAAGTTTTGCCACTTGATGAGATCACAAGAGCTGTGTCAAGCTATATTAATTTAGAGTCACTACTCATTTATTTGGCGCGCACATTGCTAACCTATGCTGGTGCGACACGCGCGGTTCTAATTCTTAAGGATGATCAAGATTGGTTCGTCGAGATAGACGCGCATGAAGGTCAAGAGCCTTCACTGGAAAGAATTAAAATCGCTGCAAGCCAACGGTTCCCATTGTCAGCGGTAAATTTCACCATTCGAACAGGTGAATGGGTTGTGCTCGATAGTGCATTTGAATCTGGGGCTTACACAAATGATGTCTATATTAACGAAAACTCTATCCGTTCAATGGCAACCATTCCTCTCGAGCGTCAGGGCGAGATTGACGCGATTATGTATTTGGAGAACAAGTTGATGTCTGCAACCTTTCATGCTCAACGCCTTGATGCCTTAAAAATACTGGCTGGCCATGCTGCAGTTTCAATCCGCAATGCTCAACTTTTTGCCCGTCTTCAAAAAGAGGTTGAGGTGCGAAAACAGGCCGAAATTGCAAACCAAGCCAAAAGTTCTTTTCTTGCAAATATGTCACATGAAATTCGCACCCCAATGAACGCCATTATCGGCTTTGCTGAGCTTCTACAAAATAGTCAACTTGATGAGACGCAACAAGAAAATCTGAAGATCATCAATCAAAGCGGCGAACACCTGTTGAAACTCATTGATGATGTGTTGCAAGTTTCTAAAATTGAAGCAGGCCGCAGTACACTTTCGCTGGAGACCTTTGAAATGCCTGTGCTGCTAAACGAAATTGAGGATATCTATAGTTTGGAAGCCGATGCGCATAAGCTAGATTTGGTTGTTAACGTAAGTGACAATATTCCACGATTTGTGATTGGCGATCGTGTCAAATTAACCCAAATATTGATAAATCTTATTGGCAATGCGATCAAGTTTACCGACGAAGGATGCGTTGAGGTCCATGTGAGCGCGGAGAAAGCGCGCTCTGGAATGTACCGTTTTACGATTGTTATTGCTGACACAGGTCCTGGGATTGCTGAGTGGGAAATAGAGAAACTTTTTCAAGCGTTTTCTCAGGCTAGCGCGGGTCGCAAACGAAATAATGGAACTGGGCTTGGCCTCGTGATTAGCAATGAATTTGCCAAACTGATGGGCGCCGATTTGCGCGTGGAAAGCACGCTCGGTGAAGGTTCAAAATTTACACTCGAAATTGAACTTGAGGACAGCTGGGAGGATCGTATCCCGAAAAAAGATTCTCGCGTGCACACCAAAATCGCCTATCCTGACCGAGAATTTCGGGTGTTGATAGCTGATGATCGAGCCACGAATCGGTTGCTGCTTTCGCGTGTGCTAGCACCGATTGGCTTTACAATTAAGGAGGTTCGAAACGGTCAAGAGGCTATCGACGTGCATAAATCTTGGCAACCAGACCTGATCATATTGGACATAAAAATGCCAAAGGTGGACGGTATTGAAGCGCTAAAGCAAATTCGCCAAAGTGACAGAAAGATCCCAGTTATTGCTATTAGTGCAAGTGTATCTGAATCCGATAGAAAGGACACCTACCTCGCAGGATTCCAAGGCTTTTTCTCGAAGCCAATTGATAATAGCTCTTTGTTAAATACGATGGGAAAGTTACTTGGTATCCAGTTTTTGTATAAAAAATAGGCCTATTTTCAGACCAATTTTGTCTCGTCTCTGAATAGCGGGTTTGACATGAACTATGCAGCAAAAGATTCATCTACTCGGCGAGAGCCGTTTCGCGTTTTTGGTTGTATGATTTCTAGGTTTTGAGGTGCCTTAAGTGATTATAGATTTCAGCATGATAACTCGTGAATTTTTTTGCAAAGTGATTTGACTTTTGAATCTCTGCATCGCGCTCTCCCTCCTTCGGAATGGAAGTGTCAATTCTCGTATCAATTACTCGGCCTGCCGCCGCAAAGCTGACGATCTTCAACACCAATCTCCTTGAAAGCGGCGCGATATGAAGGACGCTTATCTGTCGTGATAATGTTCAGAATTCTGTTCTTTTTCATTGTTTTTATTAGGAATTTAAAGGCCGAACACTTATTGTAACGTTTCATAACGTAGCATTCCAACACCTCAGCTTCACGATCGACTGAATGCCAAAACCTTTCGGGACATTGCTTAGCAATACCCTGCCCAGCAACGTTTCATCGAAATGCCATCTCCAATTTGAATGGTTGCTAACGCGTTTCCTACGGATTTCTTGGGCGAATTTTACCCTAAATCTGTTTGCCCAAAACCGTCTCGTGGCAGATGTTAATTCCACGTTCATATAAAATGACTTCAACCTGCCTAACACTCAGCGGATATTTGATGTAATACAGAACCGCGAGCCTAATAGTCTCGGGCGATGAATTGAAATATTTGAATAGATTTTGATTGAACACTTTTTAAAAGCGAGGCCAATCTCTTCAGGACGTCAAGTTTGTCTCATAAGAGCTAATCTTATTGATCCATGTTTGTCTGAAGTTTTTGACTGGAAAATATTACCGGATGCTCATTAACAAACACAAACCAGGCAATATGGCGGTGCTAATTAATGCTCTAAATAAAGGCGAGGGTGCGCATTAAACATCCCACATATCTGGGTCGCGAACTTTTCCTATCGCGATCCAACTGACCCAAACACGCGCAAAGCGTGAATCAAGCCAAGTCTTAAATACAATATCAAAATCGTTTTCGGAAATATTTTCAGCGTTCAAAATATATCTTAAATGTTGATCCGAAGCGGCATCCATCAATGTGATTGAAGTCTGCACTGACGGAGGAGAAACAAAGTCCGCCGTGAATGACACATTATGTATTAAAGAGCGATCACCCGTCCCAGCCCACATTTCACCATTGGACTCAAAGTGGCTAAACAAGGCCACTTTTCCCGATTCAACAAAATTTACATATGAGGCTGAGATATTAATGACTCCAAATCATTCAATACTAGCTTAATTGTACTAATAAAGACTTTACATCATTTAAAGCAAGCTCAGCAGATGCTTTCTCAATTGCATTATCAGTTTGTGCCTCAAGACGCGCTTCGGCTTCTTTAAGTGCTCCATCCAAGAATTCACTTGTCGCTTCCGCTTTCAAAACGGCACTTTCAGCAAGAACAGTTGTGCCCGTTTCAGAAATCTCAGCAAAACCGCCAAACACTACATATTCTGTAATATCGCCATTTTGCGCAACAGCGCGCAAGATACCAGGGCGCAAAGTTGACACATTCGGTGTATGATTTGCCATAGCCGTAAAATCGCCCTCACTACCAGGGATCTGGACCATCGTTGCTTCAATAGAAGCCAATTTACGCTCAGGTGACACGAGCTCAAATTTCATAACATCAGCCATCTTGCTCTCCGTAAAAACTTTTCCAAAACAAATGCTCAGGAATTAGGTAAGAAAGGGGCCTCAGCCCCTTCTCAATTCTTATGCAGCGTCTGCCGCCATTTTTTCTGCTTTCGCGATCACATCATCGATGCCACCAACCATGTAGAACGCGCCCTCTGGTAGGTGATCAAACTCACCTGCAACAACGCGCTTAAAGCTATCAATTGTGACATCAAGTGGAACTTGAACACCATCAGAGCCAGTAAACACCTTCGCAACGTCAAATGGTTGTGAAAGGAAGCGCTGAATTTTACGTGCACGTGCCACTGTCAATTTATCTTCTTCTGAAAGCTCATCCATGCCCAAAATCGCAATAATATCTTGAAGTGATTTATAGCGCTGCAAGATACCTTGAACATCACGAGCAACGTTATAGTGCTCATCGCCAACAACCAATGGGTCCATGATACGTGAAGACGAATCAAGCGGGTCAACCGCAGGATAAATACCGATCTCAGAAATCGCACGTGAAAGAACTGTTGTCGCATCCAAGTGAGCAAATGATGTTGCAGGCGCAGGGTCAGTCAAATCGTCCGCAGGCACATAAACAGCTTGTACAGATGTAATTGATCCAGCTTTCGTTGACGCAATACGCTCCTGCATCGCACCCATATCAGTTGCGAGCGTTGGCTGATAACCCACAGCAGAAGGAATACGGCCAAGAAGCGCTGACACCTCTGAACCCGCTTGAGTAAAGCGGAAGATGTTATCAACGAAGAAGAGAACGTCTGAACCCGATTCGTCACGGAATTGCTCAGCAATTGTCAAACCTGTCAAAGCAACACGCATACGCGCTCCAGGAGGCTCATTCATTTGGCCATAAACCAGAGCAATTTTTGAATCTTCAAGCGCATCTGGAACGATAACACCTGATTCGATCATTTCATGGTAAAGGTCATTACCTTCACGTGTACGCTCACCAACACCAGCAAACACAGACAAACCTGAGTGCACTTTAGCGATGTTGTTGATCAATTCCATAATTAAAACTGTTTTACCAACACCAGCACCGCCGAACAAACCAATCTTACCACCTTTTGAGTATGGTGCGAGAAGATCGATAACTTTAATTCCTGTTACAAGAATTTCTGTTGTTGTCGCTTGCTCTTCAAAAGTCGGCGCATCTTGGTGAATAGAGCGAAGTGATTTTGATTTCACTGGACCTTGTTCGTCAACTGGCTCACCGATAACATTCAAAATACGGCCAAGTGTTTCTTTGCCCGCAGGAACCATGATCTGTTCGCCAGAATCTGTTACGTCTTGACCGCGAACCAAACCTTCCGTCGCACCCATCGCAATGGTACGAACTGTGTTTTCACCCAAATGTTGTGCAACTTCAAGCACAAGGTTCACACCATTATTATCTGTGTGAAGTGAGTTGAGAATCTCAGGCAATTCGCCTTCGAAACGCACATCGACAACCGCGCCAATGATCTGTGTAATTTTGCCTGAGGAGGCTTTCGATTTTGCCATTTTAACTCTCCGCTAACTATAACGCTTCCGCGCCTGAAATAATTTCTATCAATTCGTTGGTAATTGCTGCTTGACGTGAGCGGTTAAATGTAACCGTCAACTTATCAATCATCTCACCAGCATTGCGTGTTGCATTGTCCATTGCTGACATGCGAGCGCCTTGCTCTGATGCACCATTTTCCAACAAAGCTTTGAAGACCTGTGTGGAAATTGCCCGTGGAAGAAGATCGGTTAAAATCCCTTCTTCGCTTGGTTCGTAATCATAGCTTGCGCCTGATGTTTCTTCTGCAGCTTCAACGGGCACGATTTGTTGTGCTGTTGGAACTTGTGAAATAACTGACTTAAATGCGCTATAATAAAGAGTAGCGACATCAAATTCACCCGCCTCAAAGCGTGCGAGAATGTTTTGCGCTATACCTTTCGCGTGCTCAAAGCCAAGCTTCTTCACTTCAGACATATCAACATGATCAACAAAATACTGGCCATATTCACGGCGCAATTGCTCGCGGCCTTTTTTGCCAACAGTCAAAATCTTTACTGTTTTGCCAGCAGCAATCAACTTTTCAATCTCAGTACGTGCAAGCTTAACAATATTTGTATTGAAACCGCCACAAAGCCCGCGCTCAGAAGTCGCAACAACAACCAAATGAACTTGATCACTGCCGGTACCAGCAAGCAATTTTGGAGCAGAAGGGCTACCTTTATTTGCCGCCGTTAAATTCGACATCACATCTTCCATACGCTCAGCATATGGACGCGCAGCTTCAGCAGCCTCTTGCGCACGACGCAATTTTGCTGCTGAAACCATCTGCATGGCCTTTGTGATCTTCCGCGTTGACTTAACGCTTGCGATCCGATTTTTTAGGTCCTTGAGGTTTGCCATCTCTGCAAAGCTCCTTGTTCCAAAAGGTCAAAATTAAACGAAAGACTTAACAAAGTTTTCGAGAGCTGATTTGATCGCATCTTCGAGATCACCTTTAACCTTGCGGTCGTTTTCAGTGATATCCTTGAGGAGATCTTTATGTGAAGTTCTTAGATTTTCAAGCAAATCTTTTTCAAAGCGCGTGACATCTTTCACAGCGATATTGTCAAGATAGCCCTTTGTACCCGCGTATATTACAATCACTTGCTCAGCAGTTGTAAGTGGCGAATATTGAGGCTGCTTCAAAAGCTCAGTTAAACGTGCACCACGGTTAAGCAATGCTTGCGTTGCTGCATCAAGATCAGAACCAAATTGAGCAAATGCGGCCATCTCACGATAAGAAGCCAACTCAAGCTTAATTGAACCCGCAACAGATTTCATCGCATTTGTTTGCGCCGATGAACCCACACGAGAAACCGATAGACCTGTGTTCACAGCTGGGCGAATACCTTGGAAGAACAATTCTGTTTCCAAGAAAATCTGGCCATCTGTAATTGAAATCACGTTTGTCGGAATAAACGCAGAAACGTCGCCACCTTGTGTTTCAATGATCGGAAGAGCTGTCAATGAACCGTTTCCTGCTTTATCACCCAATTTCGATGAACGCTCAAGAAGTCTTGAGTGTAGGTAGAAAACGTCACCTGGGTAGGCTTCACGCCCTGGTGGACGACGAAGAAGAAGTGACATTTGGCGATAGGCAACAGCTTGCTTTGAAAGATCATCATAAACCATTAAGCCATGCATGCCATTATCGCGGAAATACTCACCCATAGCCGTCGCAGCATATGGCGCAAGAAATTGCATAGGCGCTGGGTCAGAAGCTGTAGCTGCCACAACGATTGTGTATTCAATTGCGCCTGTTTCTTCGAGCTTTTTCACAAGCTGCGCAACTGTTGAACGTTTTTGACCAACAGCTACATAAATACAGAAAAGTTTCTTACTATCATCATCACCAGCAGCGTCATTGATTGACTTCTGGTTCAAGATTGTATCGAGCGCAACAGCTGTTTTACCTGTTTGGCGATCACCAATGATCAATTCGCGCTGACCACGGCCAACTGGGATAAGCGCATCAACAGATTTCAAACCTGTAGACATTGGCTCGTGAACCGATTTACGCGGTATAATGCCCGGTGCTTTCGCATCTGCAATTGCGCGTTTTTTCGTTTTCAACGGGCCTTTGCCATCAATTGGATTGCCAAGCGCATCCACAACACGACCGAGCAATTCTTTACCAACCGGAACGTCCACGATCGATTTGGTGCGCTTACAAACATCACCTTCTTTAATCGCACGGTCAGATCCGAAGATAACCACACCGACATTGTCCTCTTCGAGGTTCAACGCCATTCCGCGTGTCCCATCTGAGAATTCAACCATCTCACCCGCTTGGACATTGTCCAAACCGAATACACGCGCGATACCGTCACCAACTGACAGAACGCGACCAACCTCAGCAACTTCGGCGTCTTTGCCGTAGCCTTTGATTTGATCCTTCAAAATTGCGGAAATTTCCGACGCTTGGATGCCCATCATCCCACCTCTTTCATTGCATTGTGAAGTTTAGAAAGCTTGCCTTTGACCGAACTGTCAATCATGGTTGAACCCATTTTGACAATCAAACCACCGATAAGGCTTTCATCGATTATTGTTTGTAGTGTAACTGTTTTGCCCATTTTGGCTTTCAGCGTAGCAGCAAGCGCCTTGCTTTGTGCAGCTGAGAGCTTCTTCGCGCTTGTTACCTCTGCAACAAGCTCATTGCGCTCTTCTGCAGCCAAAACTTTAAAAGCTTCAGCCATTTGGCCCAAAACTGGCAAACGACGCTTATCAGCCATCAATGCCAATGTGTTCGCAAGTTCTGGTGCAAATTTAGATTTCTTTGAGATTGCCGCCATAACCGCGTTTTGATCTTCGCGGCCAACCAGTGGTGAATTGACAAATTCGGCGAATTCAGCATTTGAATTGATCATAACTGACAATTCTTCAACTTGCGATTCAACGGCCTTGAGTGATTTCGCATCTTTTGAAAGTTCAAAGAGTGCTTTTGCGTATCTATGTCCGATTGCGTTCGACAAATCAAAACCCTCATGCATTGTTACAATTAAACCCTCAAAACAACGTATTCACATTATCGCGAGGGTCGGCAAATTTGCGCATTTTCTAGCAGAGGCGTTTTTGAAACGCAAGCACCGAACGAAATATTACCAATTTCTTTATGCCACTTATACGCCATCTCAGTATATATGCCTTAGGAACCCGCCGTTTTATTCATTTTTCTATTATTTTGGGACTGGGGAACAAGTGCAGGATTCGCAAAAATCGGTTCTTGGACGCGTATGGCTGGTGGCATGATTCCCACACGTTTGCGCACTTCAATGACAAGGGCGCCCGCAAATAGCTTCCGTGACTTGCCTCCCAATGCCCATTCTAAGAATCCGATAGATTTAAGTCCAAATTTCGATGATAATGGCGGTGCAAATAATGCGCCTGAATGCGCGATAACTTCAAATCTGTTCGCATGGAGCATACGTTCGACCTGTCCAAAGCTATAAGGACGGCCGAATCCAAAGGGTGTTGCCTCACTTGTGGCCCATACACCCATGCGATTCGACACAATCAAAATGGCCTTCCCCTCAGGGGCAAGAACGCGCCATGCCTCTTGCATTAAACCATTTATATCTTCGCTGCTCTCTATCGCATGGGCGATCAGCATACGATCAGCCATCCCTGCGCCAAGTGGCCAAGAATTCTCCATACAAAGCGCCGATATATTTCGCTCACCAGGCGGCCACGCCATCACACCCTGACCTTCGGGCATCAGATTCACAATATTATCTGCTCGCCCACGTATTGGGCGCAAAAATGGAGATGCGAATCCAAACCCGACCATGCATTCAGCGCGTGTTTCAGACCAAAGGCGCTTGATTTCATTTTGCAAGCGGCGCTGGACAGAACGACCAAGACGGCTTTGGTAATAAAAGTTTCGCAATTCTTTTACATCATGATACATATATAAATTCTGCACCTAAAACATATGGAAAACAAGATGCTAAACATACACATCATTCCTTGCCTTGAGGACAATTACGGGTATTTGGTTGAAAACACCCTCACTGGCAACACGATATTGATCGATGTGCCTGAGGCGAAACCGCTTGAAGATGCGCTCGAAAAAAACAATCTAAACGCGAAATTTGTCCTTTTCACACACCACGACTGGGACCATATTGATGGATATGCGGATTTAACACTGAAAAATTTGACTGTTATCGGTACAAAAGCTGACGCACATAGACTGCCCAAGCTTGATATTGAGATCGAGAAAAATACAACCATTGAGGTGGATGGTTTGCGAATCGATGTTATCCCAGCAGATGGGCACACGATTGGGCAGGTAGCATATTATCTTCCTGATCATGGAATCTTGTTTTCAGCAGATAGCTTAATGAGTTGGGGCTGCGGACGCTTATCTGAGGGTACATATATTGAGGCGTTTAATACGCTTGAGTGTCTCGCAAAATTACCCGCGAGCACGCTTGTTTATTCGGGTCATAATTATGGAGAAATGGGCGGTAAGTTTGCAATTTCCCTCAAAGGCGACCTTGGTGCCATGAACAAGCGTATGAAAAAAATTAAAGAGCAAAATAAACTTGGCCGACCGATAGTGCCTATAACGCTATCAGAAGAAATCCAAACAAACCCATTCTTAAAATGCCATGATGATGATTATGCAAATGAACTCGGGATAGCTGATCTATCACCGCTCGAACGCTTCACTCATATTCGCCAATTACGTGATCAATTTAAGGGATAGTCTGTGGAAAGATATATTGGATTGCTAAGAGGAATCAATGTTGGCGGCCGTGGCAAGCTACCCATGAAATCCCTCATTGAGATTTGTAATGAAATCGGATTCGTCAATACCCGCTCCTACATACAGTCAGGCAATATCGTTTTTGATATGGAAACTAAGCCTAATCCCGAAACCCTCAGTGCGGCGATTCTTAAGGCCCATGATTTTTCACCTAAAGTCATGTTCATAAATGCAACACGATTTAAACAGATTGCAGCCCATAATCCATTCGCCAGTGATATCGCAGTAGAAAATCACAAATTTCTACAGCAGTTTTTTCTAGGTCATAAGCCCGAAAATATTCCCGTTGACAAACTTGATGCTATGCTTGCTGAAGGTGAGCGATGGTCAACTCGCGAAGACTGTTTTTATCTCTACTCGCCAGATGGGATACATAAATCAAAGATTGCTTCAGGTATCGAGAAATGGCTTGGGGTTCCAGCTACAGCACGCAATTGGAAAACGATTTCAAAACTGCGCGAAATGATTGCATAAATTCAAATGATATTGACATTAATTATGGTCTGAAAATGTGCCGCCACGAAACAGGGGGGGGAGGGAGTAGCATGACGACACAATAGTTATCTAATCACTATTGGGTAAAAATCAAGCTTGGTAACATAATTGTGGTTAACCGCTACAAATAAAAAAACCCGCCAATTCGGAGCGGGTTTTTAAAATTTAGTCCTCTTTGCGAGGGTGTTTGACTGGATACCAAAGCGCTTTATTCGCAAGGAACAACAGCACCGATAAGAAGCCTAGCATCAACACTGCGATCATACCGCCGCGCTTGCGTTGGTTGAGCTTTGGCTCTGCTGTCCACATCAAAAATGCCGTCACATCTTCAGAATATTGCTTCAATGTTTCAGGAGAACCATCTGCATAAGTTACAATACCATCTTCAAGTGGTGGAGCCATTGAAAGAGCGCCGCTTGGGTAAGCTGTGTTTTCGTGAAGACCATCTTCTGTTTCATGCCCAGTATATCCAGTCAACAATGAGTAGATATATTCAGGGCCACCCATACCTTTTACAACTTGGTTTATACCAAGGCCATAAGGACCGTGAAAACCTGCGCGCGCTTTCGCCATCAACGAAAGATCTGGTGCGCCAACGCCTGCGTTTTCTGGAAAATGATCTGAGTATTGAGCCGTTTGGTATTCTTTGGTTTTTTCATTCCAAACTTCAAAACCCTTCGCATATTCACGCACCTGTGCTTCAGGAAGCGCAGGGCCTCCTTCATCATCAAGGGCATAAAAACCAACAAATTTCACACCATGACAAGCCGAACATACTTCAGTGAAAACTTGTAAACCACGCTGAAGTTGAAGCGTATCGTAAGATCCAAATGGGCCTTCAAAAGACCAATCGTGATCTTCGATATGAACATCACCACCGCCCGCAGCCATCGCGCCAGTTGCTAAGGCCAAAGAAGCAATTGTAGAAATCAGTAATTTTTTCATCTCATTCACTCCTTATTCCGCGCCATGCGTGGCGTTAAAATCGCCTTCGATCGTATCTGGAACAGTATGCGTTTTCTCGATGATGCCAAGAAGTGGCAACACAATAAGGAAATATGCGAACCAATATATTGCACCCAAAAGAGCAAGTCTTGTCACTGAGATACTCAAAATCGTCATATCTGTTGACTGCGAACCAGCCCACATCAAGAAAATAAAGTCGGCAACAAGCAACCAGAAGAACCATTTCAACATTGGGCGATAACGGCCAGACCGCACTTCAGAAGTGTCTGTCCATGGTGCAATTGCCAAGATCAATACCGATCCCATCATCACCGCGAAACCAGCAAAGGCCGCAGGAATGAAAATAATGTCAAAATCAATCGCACGCAACATTGCGTAAAACGGCAAGAAATACCATTCAGGAACAATATGCTCAGGCGTTACGAAAGGGTTGCCTACAATATAGTTATCTGGATGACCAAGATAATTTGGCATCATCCATACAATCGCAGCAAAAGCTGTTAGCACAAAACATAGGCCAACAAGATCTTTGATCACAAAATATGGCCAGAAAGGAAGTGTATCTTTTTCTGCAACTTCTTTTGTTTTTATACGCACATCGACACCCGCTGGGTTATTGTTGCCTGTTGTGTGGAAAGCCCAAATGTGCACAGCAACCATGGCTGCAATCACGAAAGGAAGCAAAAAGTGCAAGGCAAAGAAGCGGTTATAGGACGCTCCAGAAACCGCTGGCCCACCCAAAAGCCACAATTTTATATCTTCGCCAACCCAAGGGATTGTACCAAATAGGCCAGTAATAACAGATGTGCCGTGAAGTGACATTTGGCCTTGTGGCAATGTGTAACCCATAAATGCGGTCGCCATCATCAATAAGAAAATGATCACACCTACAACCCATGTGATTTCGCGCGGAGCTTTATATGAACCATAGTAAAGACCACGGAAAATATGGATATAAACAGCAATAAAGAACAAGCTCGCGCCGTTCATATGCACATAGCGCCATGCCCATCCGCCATTCACATCACGCATAATATGCTCAACAGATTCAAAACCGTCACCAACATTATAGTGCATTGCCAAAACGATGCCCGTCACAATCATAAGGACAAGGCAGAAGGTCAAAACAATACCCCAAATCCACCACCAATTCAGGTTTTTGGGAGTTGGGATCATCAATGTGCCATATGCCAAACTTACGATCGGCAAACGTTTGTGGAACCATTTGCCAACAGCTGATGTTGGCTCGTAGTGATCGTGAGGAATTCCGCTCATCTTATTCTCCCTATACGCCGATTTCGATAACGGTGTCAGACACCATCTTCACAGGTGGAATTTCTAAGTTGCGAGGCGCTGGTCCTTTGCGAATGCGGCCAGCCGTATCATAATGTGAACCATGACATGGGCAGAACCAACCTTCAAACTCACCAGCATTAACCGTCGGAACACAACCAAGATGCGTACAAAGCGCGATGGCCACAACATATTTACCGGCTTCATCAATCGCGCGATTTACATCGGCTGCATCGGCTTCAGGCTTGTTGGCATTTTCAGAAGTTGGGTCGCGCATTTCAGAAATGATTGCATCATCTTCGCGAGCCGCAGCAATCTCATCAGCCGTACGGTGACGTATAAAAACGGGCTTCAACTGCCATTCAACAACGATTTGGCCGCCTTCTGGGATAAAGCCAATATCAACTTGGATTTTTGAAAGTGCGCGAATATCAGCACTTGCACTCATTTGTGAAACCGCGGGTGCGACAACCATTGTGCCAGCTGCTACGGCCGCTGTGCCGCCTGCTGCATAAAACAACAAATCGCGACGTGTTTGATTTTCATCGGCTTGTGACAAATCAGCCTCCTGTGATTGCTTTGTCAATTTCTTCTATATGCTATATTCACGACATAGAATGTATAGCACATGCGAATAATAGTATTGCCATACACTTGAGCAAGCTTTACGTCTAGTCAGAATTACGAAAATTATGAGTGATTTTATGTCAAAAACAGTTCGTCTGCTTCAAATTGTCGCATATCAGCCTGAAATCGCTTTGAATTTAGGGACCATCGTTCGCACCTGTGCATGCCTTGATCTCTCTCTTCATGTGGTAGAACCCTGTGGATTCCCTTTCTCTGTGAAGGCGCTCAAACGTTCAGCTATGGACTATGCTGATATTGCCGATATCAACCACCATAATGACTGGGCGAGCTTTAATTCTGGATTCGTTGGGCGCAAAATTCTGCTCACGACAAAAGCTAAACAATCTTATACGGATTTTGAATACCAAGAAGGTGACGCACTTATACTGGGTCGAGAGAGCGCTGGGGTTCCTCAAAATGTTGTTGATGATTGTGATGCACATATTACGATCCCAATGCCAGGAGGAGGACGCTCCTTAAATGTTGCGACCTCAATGGCCATGGTTGCGGGTGAAGCTGTTCGGCAACTTACGAGAATTTCACAATGAAAATTATTAGAAACTATTTTCTTATTTCCATAATTATTGGCGCGGTTGTTGTTTTCGCTGTAGCACCGAAAACCGAACGCATGGGTGATCGTTTGCAATTCGCCGTGCCCATTGCTGGGCTAATTTGCGCATTTGACCTTAAAGAAGCAGGAAGCTATTTCACCCGTTTTGCAGCTGGCTTATCCACCGTGCATCTATTTAAAAATGCATTACCCGATAGCGGAATCAACCTTCGCCCAGATGGTCATAACTACGGCTTCCCTTCGGGGCATACATTTTCTGCAAGTTTTGGCGCATCATATATAGTGCGCCAATGCGCAAGCAAAATCCCATATATTGGAACTATAGCCGTACTCGCAGCAGGATTCACAGCCTCATCACGCGTTGACGCGGAAAAACACAATCCTTGGCAAGTTTTATTTGGTGCAATTTTTGCACTGATCTTTGATAGAGCATTTCAAAGCTCTGCGAGCCGTGCCAGAAGAAAAGCTGTATTTACACGCGTAAAAAGCTGGGTCGCAAGATAATCGCAACCCAATTTTGATGCTTATTTCAGAGCAGGCCGAATCTAAACCTTGCCGTGGCAGTGCTTAAATTTTTCGCCCGAACCGCATGGGCAAGCTTCGTTGCGCCCAACTTTTGCCCATTCATCTATATCATCTTCCGACAAAATAGGGCGTGATGTGGGTTCGCGAGGCTGCTCGGCTGCTGCTTTGCGCTTTGCTTCTTCCTGCGCAACCATTTCGGCTTGTTGCTCTGGTGTCATCAGCTCCACAAACGAAACCTGCTGTGCGGATTGTTCAGCCACATTATCAAGTAACATTTGGAACATTTCAAAGCTCTCCGTTTTATATTCAATAAACGGATCACGCTGAGCATAACCACGGAAACTAATCACCGAACGCAGGTGATCAAGAGCCTCAAGATGATCGCGCCAATTGCGATCAATCGCACTTAGCACAATTTGCTTTTCAACCATTGTCCAAGTTTCTTCTCCATAACGCTCGACTTTGGCTGCAATGGCTGCATCTGAAACTTGCTTAATGCGTTCAATAAGAACATCTTCGGTCAGGCCATCTTCTTTTGCCCATTCTTGAAGTGGTAATCGCATATTGAACTTTTTGATGAGATCTTCATTAAGTCCTTCAATATCCCATTGCTCGGCATATGAACGCTCAGGGATCGCTTCTTGAACAACGCCTTCGATTTGTTCATGGCGCATCTCTGTGACGGTTTCGTGAAGTTGATCACCTTTGAGAACTTCAAAACGCTGGCCAAAGATAACCTTGCGCTGTTCGTTCATGATGTCATCAAATTTGAGAAGGTTTTTGCGGGTATCAAAATTCCGTCCCTCAACCTTGCGCTGTGCACGTTCGAGAGCTTTGTTGAGCCATTTATGCTCCATGGCTTCGCCTTCTTTGAGACCCATCCGCGAAACCATAGCCTCCATACGATCACCACCAAATATGCGCATCAAATCATCTTCTAACGACAAGAAGAACAATGTCCGGCCTGGATCACCTTGGCGACCAGAACGTCCACGCAATTGGTTATCGATACGGCGGCTTTCATGGCGCTCAGTACCAATTACAAACAATCCGCCTGCATCAATGGCTTTTTGCTTATCAGTTGCGATTTTGGCCAAGGCATCTTCACGAATTTTCACAGGGTCGTGACCTTCTCCAGCTTTCTCAATCGCATCTTCAATTTCTTCATCGATGTTACCACCAAGTTGAATATCAGTACCGCGACCAGCCATATTTGTCGCAATGGTAACCGCACCCGGCATACCAGCTTTCGCAATAATTTGCGCCTCTTCTTCATGATAACGCGCATTAAGAACCTTATGCGCAACGCCCTGCTCGGTGAGCGCGCGTGAAAGCATTTCAGATTTATCAATCGATGTCGTTCCGATCAAAGTCGGCTGCCCTTTTTCGCTGGCTTCCTTCACCTCGGCAATCATCGCCTCAACCTTTTCACGCTCGCTGCGATAAATACGGTCATCATCGTCTTTGCGCTGCACGGGCAAATTGGTGGGCACTTCAATTGTATCAAGATTGTAAATCTCACCAAACTCAGCAGATTCAGTCATCGCGGTTCCAGTCATCCCCGCAAGCTTTTCATAAAGGCGGAAATAATTTTGATACGTTACTGATGCGAGTGTTACATTTTCTGGGTGAATCTTAACGCCCTCTTTCGCTTCAATCGCTTGGTGCAAACCATTTGATAAGCGACGTCCATCCATGACGCGGCCTGTGAATTCATCAACCAGCATCACATCTTCGCCGCGCATCAAATAGTGACGGTCTTTGTTGTAAACTTTATGGGCAAGAAGCGCTTGGTTCACATGGTGAACAAGCTGAGTATTTTCTGGATCATAAAGGGTTCCATCTTCTGAAACCATGCCCGATTTTTTCAGCAAGCCCTCAACAAATTCAATGCCGTCTTCTGTCAATGTTGCTGAGCGTGCTTTTTCGTCTAGCTCAAAATGCTCCTCTGTGAGGTGAGGAATAACGCCATTCACATTCACATATAATTCTGAGCGATCAGGCGTAGGGCCAGAGATGATCAATGGTGTCCGCGCTTCATCAATCAAAATACTATCGACCTCATCGACAATCGCGAAATAGTGATCCTTTTGGTTGATAGCAGCGAGATCGCCCTTCATATTGTCGCGCAAATAATCAAAGCCAAGTTCGTTATTCGTCGCATAAGCAATATCAGCTTTATAAGCTTCCGCTTTTTGTTGGTCATCTTGACCAGGCACAATTGCCGCGGCGCGCATACCAAGGGCAGCATAAACCTTACCCATAGATTCTGCATCGCGCGATGCGAGATAATCATTAACCGTCACAACATGAACCTGACGACCTGTCAAAGCGTTGAGATAAACGGGCATTGTCGCCGTCAAGGTTTTACCCTCACCTGTGCGCATCTCCGCAATGTCGCCATTGTGCAAAATTGCGCCGCCAATAATCTGAACGTCAAATGGACGTAGGCCCAAGCTGCGCTTTGCAGCTTCACGAACCGTTGCAAAGGCTTCGGGCATCAATTGATCAAGCGTTTCTCCCCCAGATAACCGCTCTTTAAACTTCGCAGTTTGACCCATAAGATCCGCATCGCTCAATTTAGAAATCGTGTCTTCAAACGCGTTTACTTGATCAACAAGCTTATAATACGGTTTAATTTTGCGCGCGTTTGGATCACCCATTAATCCCGAAAAGAAAGAGCCAATGCCCATAATTTATTCCTATGATTCTTGAAGCTGAAAACTTCAATTTTTTGCCGATTACAATGAAAGCCCTTGTCGTTGTTTTTTGAAACGCATAAGACTATCTGTAAGTTAATACTTGAGTTGATCATGTATTGATCACATGGCGTTCTGTCAATGTTTGGGGCAATTTTTCCCGCTCTTTGGCATATAAGCACAAAAACACAGAATTGAAGGTTTCAAATGAATAAACTAATTAAAACAACACAAGTTACACTCATGGCTGCTCTTTTGGCGACATCAACAATGGCTCAAGATGCATCCGTTGATCTTGATCAGGTTGTTGCATCCGTCAATGGTACAGATATTTATTTGGGCGATGTTCTTGCGCTTCACTCAGAACTACCTAATGAATTATCACAGCAAGATCCTGCAATTTTGATGCCTCAATTGATTGACCAACTGGTTTCACAAGAACTTCTTGGTGAAGAAGTTGATGAAGATAATGAAATTTTGAAATTCAAAAAACGCCAGGCGGAACGCGCAGCCGAACTTAACGTGGTGCTTGATGCTTATGTTGAAGAAAATTTAACAGATGAGTACTTACAAAAAACCTATGATGACGCGATTGGCAATGTTGAAGCTGAAACCGAATTTAGCGCGGCTCATATCCTTGTTGAAACCGAAGAGGCTGCCCTTGAGGTGAAAGCTAAGCTTGATGATGGCGCAGATTTTGTTGAGCTTGCAAAAGAAACTTCAACTGGCCCAAGTGCCCCAAATGGTGGCGATCTTGGTTGGTTCGGCAAAGGTCAAATGGTTCCAGAATTTGAAACGGCGGTTGCAACACTTGAAAAAGGCGCCATTTCTGAGCCTATTCAAACTCAATTTGGCTGGCATGTGATCAAGCTCAATGACACGCGCGAAACGCCAAAGCCGACTTATGAAGACGTACTTCCACAATTGACCGATTATGCGACACAGCTCTTAATGGATGAAAAAATCACGGCCGTGACCGAAGCGGCAGACATTGTTAAAACTGAAGGTCTTGATCCTGCGTTGCTTAGCTCGAAATTCTAATCATGGCAGGAACCATATCGCCACTCGCACCTAAAAATATTATTGAACTCCCTCCAATTGAGGGGGTTCGCTTTTCTGGAATAGAAGCAGGTGTAAAATACAAAAACCGCCTCGATCTGATGCTCATGCATTTTTGCGCGGGATCGGTTATGGCAGGCGTTTTTACCAAGTCACTTACCCGTTCTGCTCCTGTTTTGCATTGTCAAGATATCTTAGGTGGTGAGGGCGATGATGGCATTGCGATATTGGCAAATTCTGGAAATTCCAATGCATTTACAGGCAGCGCTGGTAACGATGCGACAATCGCATGCATCAATGAACTGGGTGCAAGAATTGGATTAAACCCTTCTAGTATCCATATGGCATCAACAGGTGTGATTGGGGAGGTACTTGCCGCAGATCGGGTCATTGAAGGCTTAGATAAAGCCGTTGCGGAACTTAGCCCAGACGGCTCGATGAATGCTGCAAAAGCTGTGATGACGACGGATACTTTTCCAAAAACAGCCTTCACAAATATTGATCTGGATGGTGTGAATGTAACGATATCAGGCTTTGCAAAAGGCTCTGGGATGATTGCACCAGATATGGCAACTATGCTTGGTTTTTTGGCAACAGACGCCAATATCTCGCAAGAGTTATTGCAGCGCGCCCTGACGGCAACCACCGAGAAATCCTTCAACGCAATTACAGTTGATAGCGATATGTCGACCTCTGATAGCGTGTATCTCGGAGCAACGCGCAAAGCCGATATGAGTGAAATCATTGATGCAAATGACCCGCGTTTTTTGACTTTCCAATCCGCACTTCAAAACATTATGACAAATCTTGCCCATCAAATTATTCGTGATGGTGAGGGCGCATCAAAATTTGTTACCATTGAAATTACAGGCGCAACATCAAATGCTTCGGCCAAAAAAATCGCTATGTCCGTTGCAAATTCTCCGCTCGTCAAAACCGCAATTGCAGGTGAAGATCCAAATTGGGGGCGCATGGTTATGGCCGTTGGAAAGGCTGGTGAGCCTGCGGATCGTGATCGTCTTCAAATTTGGATCGGCGATCATCTGGTTGCCAAAAATGGCGCTGTGCATAGTGAATATCAGGAGCCTATTGCGGCAGCTCATATGAAAGGCGACAATGTCAACATCCGTATGGATATCGGGCTTGGCAAAGGGTGCTTTACCGTTTGGACTTGCGACTTTACCAAACGCTATATTGAGATCAATGCGGATTATCGATCATGAAAACTGTGCTTGTTGTAGCCGTCACATTGATTGATGAGGACGGACGGATTTTGCTGGCACAGCGCCCTTCAGGAAAATCTATGGCTGGCCTATGGGAATTTCCAGGTGGAAAATTAGAAAGTGGTGAAACACCCGAAGCCGCACTTGTGCGCGAGCTTCATGAAGAACTTGCAATCGATGTAGAAGAAAGCTGCCTTGCCCCGCTCACATTTGCTTCACATAAATATGAAGACTTTCATCTATTGATGCCTCTATACATCTGCCGCAAATGGAATGGTTTCGTATCACCTCAAGAGGGTCAAGACGTGAAATGGGTGCCGCTGCGTGACCTTCGCAAATATCCGATGCCCGCCGCAGATATTCCACTGATTGCGATGCTTGAGGACATGCTATAGGCAACATTTGCAATTTTTCATATCACACCTATATATATAATATGAAACGCAGAAATTTTTTACAGTCATTGGCAGCTTTGCTCAGCGCCCCTGCAATACCAGCAACAGCGCTCATGCAAACGAGCGCAACAAGCGCCGCATCTCATACAATACTCACACCTAATCTTTACACATGGAGCAAAACGCTTGCACGCCAATCAGGAAAACTATCGCCTGATATGATTGCGTCTTCCTTGAATATTGAAATGACCAAGGCTTCTGAAATCTTTGGCCGCCTTGTTTCTAATGGTGTTGTTGGGCCAGCCAATGCTTTGGGCATTTCTCAAACGCGACCACTATCAAAAATAAATGCCCATTCAAAATTCACGGATTCAATTTCCAAATCCATTAGTGAAGACGAGATCGCAGCTGAAGATGATGTAAAATCTACCGACCAAGTTGAACAAAATACCGTTGATAATTTAGACAGTCGCAGTGACGACATCATTTAAGCATGCATCAACCGCAGTTTCATCGAGACCCTTAACGACCACCTCAACAAACCAGTTCCCGTTTTCACCTTGGGGGTAAGAACCAATCGAAAGATCTGGGTATTGCTCCGCAATTTTAGCAAGCGGTGCTGAAATATGACTTTCGCCTTTGTGAATTGTCACTGACTTCGCAACCGTAATTTCACCGACCTCGATTTGCGTCATTACATGATCAAGCATCGCCGCAAAAATCCGAGGGACACCCGCCATTACAAACATATTGCCGATACGAAATCCGGGAGCTTTGGAAATTGGATTGTCAATCAAGCTAGCACCGTCAGGAATCCGCGCCATACGCAAACGCGCATCCGTTAAATCTGAATTACCGCCCTCATAATTCGTTGCCAATATTTCACGCGCATCATCGCGAATATCAATCGAAACCCCAAAGGCCTTAGCTACGCAATCAGCCGTGATATCATCATGGGTTGGGCCAATGCCACCAGAACTCATAACATAATCATATTCGGCGTGAAGCGCTTGGATTGTCGCGATGATTTTCGCTGCATCGTCTGGGACAACCCGCACCTCTGCAAGCTGCGCACCAATCGCATTCAGCTTATTGGCCAGAACTTGAACATTGACATCTTGTGTACGGCCACTAAGAATTTCATCTCCAATGACGATAAATGCAACTTGTTTTTGCATTACTTTTCTCCCTCTAAAGCTGAACGTTCTTCAACAATTTCAAAGGGCACACCTGGAATGTCTTTTCCACAACGAATGACCAGTGAGGTTTTTACACTGGCCACATTTTCAGCTGATGTCAGATGTTGGGTGAGGAACTTTTGAAAGCTCTGCAAATCTGGAGCCACACATTTCAATATAAAATCAATCTCGCCATTCAGCATATGACATTCGCGGACAAAAGGCAGCTCTTGCATATGTTCTTCAAACGCAATCAGGTCACTTTCGGCTTGCGAATGAAGCCCAACCATCGCGAAGACTTGAACCTCAAAACCGAGAACATGCGCATCAATATCAGCATGATAACCGCGAATAAATCCCGCTTCTTCAAGAGCGCGAACACGACGCAAGCATGGCGGCGCAGAAATGCCAACCTTTTGTGAAAGCTCTACATTTGTCATGCGCCCATCTGTCTGAAGTTCCGAGAGGATTTTGCGGTCGATTGGATCAAGTTTGATTGTTGGCATAATTCGCTCCCATGAAATGATTTGCGATTGATACCAAATCAATTCATTTTGCGCAAGATTGTTTCAAAGTTGCGCAATATTATTTCGCCCCCTTGTGCATATTCTTGAGCCTATTATATATCATAATGAATTCAATAATAGAGAGATCATCATGTCAGACACCAAACATAGCAAAGTTCTAATCATTGGCTCAGGCCCTGCGGGCTATACGGCGGGCATCTATGCCGCGCGTGCAATGTTGGAACCTGTGATTGTTGAAGGCATGGAGCCTGGCGGCCAATTGATGATCACAACCGAGGTCGAAAACTGGCCGGGCAAAATCACAGAAGGCCCTGCACTCATGCAGGAAATGGCTGATCACGCTCGTAAAATGGGCGCAGAAACCGTATCTGATCACATCGCGTCCCTTGATCTTTCGAAACGCCCCTTCATAGCAATAGGCGAAAGCGGTACAACTTACACTTCCGATGCCATCATCCTTGCGACAGGCGCCCAAGCGCGCTGGCTAGGCCTTCCTTCCGAAGAAGCATTCAAAGGCTTTGGTGTGTCGGCTTGTGCGACATGCGATGGATTCTTCTATCGCGGCAAAGAAGTTGTTGTCGTTGGTGGTGGGAATACTGCTGTTGAAGAGGCACTATTCCTAACAAACTTCGCAAGCAAAGTCACAGTTGTGCATCGTCGTGATAGTTTTCGTGCGGAGAAAATTTTACAAAACCGTCTATTCAAAAATGAAAAAATTGAAGTTGTTTGGGATCACCAAGTTGATGAGATACTCGGCGAAGACAATCCAAAAGGTGTTACAGGCGTGCGTCTTGAAAATGCTAAAACTGGTGAAAAACATGAGCTAAAATGTGATGGTGTTTTTGTTGCAATTGGCCACTCGCCTGCATCTAACCTTGTGAAAGATCAACTGGAGCTGCGCCAAGGTGGATTTGTGAATACAAAAGCTGACAGCACAGCAACCGACATTCCTGGTGTATTTGCCGCTGGTGATTTAACTGATGATAAGTTTCGTCAAGCCGTCACATCTGCTGGTATGGGTTGTATGGCAGCGCTTGAGGCGGAAAAATTCTTGGCTGAACACGAATCGTAAACATTTCATCTTCCAATTATCTATGTGCGTCTAAATTTTTGAACAAATTTTAGCCATTTTTCCATTTGGAACAACCTCTCCTTCAAAGCCATTTGTTTATATGGTTTCCAAGGAGATATGATATGGAAAAAAATACTATTCGCGCTTTTGAGCTTAATGACTTCCCGTTTGCTGGTGGTACATTTTCACCTCGATTTGATTCGGCCTCAATTGAAATGATTGTGGTTCAAAATAAGAAAATTGGCACATCAACATTATTGATCCAGTCTTCTGCGCGTCTTGGTTCAGATATCATCACAAAAGGAGCCAAAGTCACATCGCGCCTTCAGTATACCGTCACAAATCACACACAAGGTTGCCAAGGTTCCATAGAACTCATCGGGATCGAAAACACGAAACGGCATTTAACATTTTTTGTTTCTGTTTCAATTCCACTTAATATAGGGGACGAAATTGATGTGAAATTTGATGGGGTTGCGCTGAACTCAGCGCGGTTACATTAGATTTTAAAATACAGCTTTGGGAAGAAAGTTAAGAGGCACCTTTACAGATTCGCCATTTATCATTTTGACAAGATCCTGTGCCAGTTTTGGTGCGAATGAGAACCCTGTTTTAAATCC
>CANMUM010000026.1 GCA_947501025.1 uncultured Paracoccaceae bacterium
CGCTTCACTAAACATGCGACAACCAATACCCGAAACTACGACCCTAAATTGGTGAAAATCAATGAGGGCTTGATAATATGGATGACGACAGGTGATCAAAGGTGCTTTATGACTTTAAGATATTGAGCCTCTTATCTTTATTTTCTGCACGGCCTCATCAAAATCTGACACTCGTTAAACTTGATAAATTTACCATGCCTCCGCTTTGGAAGAAATTTATACAATCGCTAAAGCTTGAAATAGATCCTAAATAGGGGGCATTTGTAACTGCTTACTTTTAAAGGGTGCAAGTATAGGCTGTAACACCAATGTTAATAGCGCAACGTACTTTCCACAGCACGGCGCCAATTCGCATATTTTTCAGCGCGTATGCCATCATTCATATTCGGCTTAAATTGACGCTCAAGCGCCCATTGCTTAGCGAATTCATCTTGCTTAGGCATCGCGCCAATTTTCATGCCAGCCAGCCATGCCACACCGAGAGCTGTCGTCTCTAGCACATTTGGACGGTCTACAGGCGCACCTGTAATATCGGCAAGAAATTGCATTGCCCAATTGGACGCACTCATACCACCATCAACACGCAAAATATCAGAGCTTTCTCCCGAATCCCAATCTGCGCGCATAGCCTCGAGCAAATCGCGGGTCTGATACCCAACACTTTCTAGCGCAGCTTGCGCAAGTTCATTTGGACCAGAATTTCTTGTCAAACCAAAAACCGCACCGCGACATTCAGGGTTCCAATATGGCGCGCCAAGGCCTGTAAATGCAGGCACCAAAACAACGTTCTGTGTCGGGTCAGCTTGCTCGGCCAATGGCTGTGTTTCAGATGCATCACGGATAATTTTCAACCCATCACGCAACCATTGAACCACAGCGCCTGCAATGAAGATCGATCCCTCAAGCGCATAGGTCGGCTTACCATCGAGTTGATAAGCGATCGTTGTAAGAAGACGGTTTTTGGACTGCACAGGTGTATCACCTGTGTTCAACAAGGCAAAACACCCTGTGCCATAGGTCGACTTCATCATACCCGGTTCAAAGCACGCCTGCCCGATTGTCGCGGCCTGCTGATCACCTGCAACACCGCAAATCGGGATCGCATTGCCAAAAAGATCCGCGCGGCAATGACCAAAATCATCCGCGCTATCCTTGACCTCTGGCAACATCTCCACAGGAATGTCGAAGAGTTTACAAATTGTCTGACTCCAGCACCCTTTACGAATATCATAAAGCATTGTGCGCGCCGCATTGGTAGCATCAGTTACGTGAACCTCGCCGCCCGTTAATTTCCAAATCAGATAGCTATCGACTGTGCCAAACAGCAATTCACCGCGGCGCGCGCGTTCGCGCGAACCATCCACATGATCCAAAATCCATTTCAGCTTTGTTGACGAAAAATAAGGATCAATCAGCAAGCCCGTGCGGTCTGCAAACATATCGGCAAGCCCTTCATCACGCAAGGATTTGCAATACTCAGCTGTACGGCGATCTTGCCAAACGATGGCATTATAGATCGGCTTACCCGTATTGCGATCCCAAACCACGGTGGTTTCACGTTGATTGGTAATCCCGATGGACAAGATATCGGTGCCACGAATTCCCGCACGCTCAACGACGGCGCGGCAAGTGCCTGCGGTTGTCGCCCATAATTCATCAGGCTCATGCTCAACCCATCCAGAATCCGGAAAAATTTGTGCAAATTCTTCTTGTGCAGACGCAACAGGGTTCAGAGATTCATCAAACAAAATTGCGCGTGTTGATGTCGTGCCTTGATCAATTGCTAATACGTATTTCATGGGAACCTCTCGTCGTATATTGAGCCATTAGAATAGAGAGCCGTAGCAATGCTACTTTCTAATGACTAAGTTATTTTTTATTTGATAATAATGGTACGGGGCACACAAAATGCGCCCCGCTCCTGGGAGGGAATAGTGTTTAATTCCAAGACTGGATGAGTTCTTCGTAAGAAATCGTCTCAGGTGTTTCGTCCGTTGTCTCAAGAGCCGCACGTGGCGAGCCTGGTTGGCTCAACCAAACTTCTGGATCTTGCTCTTCATTCAAAACAGGACCTAGCTCACCTTGAAGACCTGCACGCTCTAGACGAGACAGAACAGCTTCTTGCTCAGCACAAAGACTATCGAGGGCTTCTTGTGCAGTTTTTGCACCTGAAGACGCGTCACCAATGTTCTGCCACCACAATTGAGCCAAACGTGGGTAATCTGGAACGTTTGTACCTGTAGGTGACCACTGCACGCGAGCTGGCGAACGATAGAATTCAACGAGACCGCCTAGTTCTGGTGCGCGCTCAGTGAAGCTCTCATGATCGATCGTTGACTCACGAATGAACGTCAGACCCGCATGTGCTTTTTCTACGTCAACGGTCATAGACGTTACGAACTGAGCATAAAGCCAAGCTGCTTGAGCACGGTCAACTGGAGTCGATTCCATCAAAGTCCATGAACCTGCATCTTGGTAACCAACTTTCATGCCATCTTCCCAATATGCACCGTGTGGGCTTGGAGCCATGCGCCAGCGTGGAGTACCGTCATCGTTAAGTACGGCTTCGGCACCTTCACCTACCATAGAAGCGGTAAATGCAGTGTACCAGAACATTTGCTGAGCCACATTACCTTGTGACGGAATTGGACCCGACTCAGAGAATGTCATACCCGCAGCAGCTGGTGGTGCATATTTTGTCAACCAATCCACGTAAGATTCGATCGCGTAAACAGCCGCAGGCGAGTTCGTCGCGCCACCACGTGCCACACATGAACCGACAGGCTGTGAGTTTTCATTCACACGAATACCCCATTCATCAACAGGAAGACCGTTTGGCTCACCTTTGTCGCCCATGCCTGCCATAGACATCCACGCGTCAGTAAAGCGCCATCCAAGTGATGGATCTTTCTTACCATAGTCCATGTGACCAAACACATCGCCTTCTACGCCCATATGGCTGAGATCGCGGCCGGTAAAGAACGCAGCAATGTCTTCATAAGCAGACCAGTTGACTGGAACACCCAGATCATAACCATACTCAGTTTTAAAGTCAGCCATGTTCTTCTCGTCTACAAACCAATCATGACGGAACCAATAAAGATTCGCGAATTGTTGGTCAGGAAGTTGATAGAGCTTACCATCTGGGCCTGTTGTGAACTGTAAGCCGATAAAGTCATCAATGTTCAAGTTCGGGTTCGTAACAGACGCACCTTCACCAGCCATCCAATCAGTAAGGTTGCGCGCTTGCTTGTAACGCCAGTGCGTACCGATCAAATCAGAGTCGTTGATGTAAGCGTCATAAATGTTCTCACCAGTCTGCATTTGCGTTTGCAGCTTTTCAACAACATCACCTTCACCAATCAAGTCATGCGTAACTTTGATACCAGTGATCGCCGTAAATGCAGGCGCAAGCACATTCGCTTCATATTCATGCGTTGCAATGGTTTCAGAAACCACTTTGATGTCCATGCCTTTATATGGTTCCGCAGCATCAACAAACCACTGCATTTCCGCCTCTTGCTCAGCGCGCGATAGCGCTGAACGTTCGATTGTTCCGTCCAAGAACGATACTGCAGCAGCCATATCGGCCATTGCAGGCGCAGACAACGTAGCCAAAGCTAGCGCAACTGCGGAGCTTGATTTCAAGAGTTTTTTCATTATTTCCTCCTTATTGGAAAATAGTTTTTATTTAGCATCCCTAAGGCCTCTTAAATGCCTAAAGAACACTCCTCCCACTTGACTACACCCAACGAAAAACAGCTAGAGCGTAAACAAGACACACAATCAATGCAAATGGTTGCTTCGCACCGATCACTCCAAGCCACGCCAAATTGATAAAGGCGGAACCCAGAAGTGTTATGAAGAGACGATCACCACGCGTCGTCTCCATACCCAAAACGCCCATACGGGACATCTCGGGAAATTTAATTGCAAGGATGGTGAACACTGTCAACGTCATCGCGATGATTGCAAAAAATAGGGCAGTCGGCCAAGTCCATGCCATCCATTCCATTATACTTCTCCCTCTTTTCTAAACACGGCCGAGGGCAAAACCCTTGGCGATATAATTGCGGACAAAATAAATAACCAAAGCACCGGGTAGAATAGTCAAAATACCTGCTGCTGCCAAAACACCCCAATCGGTCCCATCTGCCCCTGATGTGCGCGTCATAATAGCTGCAATAGGTTTAGCTTCGACATTTGTTAATGTACGGCTTAATAGCATTTCCACCCATGAGAACATAAAGCAAAAGAATGCCGCAACACCAATACCAGATGCAATCAACGGTGTGAAGATTTTTATAAAGAAGCCACCGAAAGAGTAACCATCGATATACGCCGTCTCGTCAATCTCTTTTGGTACACCCCGCATGAAACCTTCAAGTATCCAAACCGCGAGCGGAACATTGAACAAACAATGCGCCAAAGCAACTGCGATATGCGTATCAAACAGACCCACTGATGAATACAGTTGGAGGAATGGTAGTGCGAAAACAGCTGGCGGCGCCATACGGTTCGTCAATAGCCAGAAGAATAAGTGCTTGTCCCCCATAAAGTGATAACGACTGAAAGCGTATGCCGCAGGAAGTGCAACCAAAAGACTAATGATCGTATTCATCAAAACATAAATCAAAGAATTTACATAACCAATATACCAAGATCGATCTGTGAGGATCGTCGCATAATTGGCAAATGTGAGATCTCTTGGCCATAAAGTGAAGCTGTTCAAAATCTCCGAATTTGTCTTAAGGCTCATATTCAACAGCCAGTAGATAGGCAGCAGCAAAAACAAAAGATACATTGCCATAACAATTGTCGATCCATTGATCTTAAAACCAGAATTGCGGGCAGTATTATTAGACATTATTTACCCTCCTTTTTATCCATATTGGTCATAACGGTGTAAAATACATAGGAAATCAACAGAATAACCAAGTAATACATGATTGAAAACGCAGCTTTAGGACCAAGGTTAAACCCCTGATTTACAAGATCAATCGACAGCATTGTAGTCGAGTTTCCAGGCCCACCACCTGTCACAACGAATGGTTCAGTATAGATCATAAAGCTATCCATAAAACGCAATAATATCGCAATCATCAGCACACCCATCATTTTAGGCAATTCGATATAGCGGAAAATAGCCCAGCGCGATGCTTGGTCGATTTTCGCAGCCTGATAATAAGCATCTGGGATCGATTTCAACCCCGCGAAAGCAAGAAGTGCGACAAGCGAAGTCCAATGCCAAACATCCATGGCCACAATGGTAGCCCATGCAGAAAAGGCTTCTTGTGTATAATTATATTCGATACCAATAGCAGATAATGTGTAACCAAGCAGACCAATGTCAACACGTGCAAAAACTTGCCAAATCGTGCCGACAACATTCCAAGGGATCAATAATGGAAGTGACATAAGGACCAGACAGAAACTGGACCAAAAACCTGATTTTGGCATATTGAGTGCGATGAAAATCCCAAGGGGAACTTCTATCAATAAGATAATGCAAGAGAAAAACAATTGGCGGCCAAGCGCGTTCCACATCCGCTCGCTATGTAACATTATATCAAACCATTCGAGACCAGCCCAAAAGAATTGATTATTGCCGAATGTATCTTGAACCGAATAATTTACCACAGTCATCAGCGGAATAACCGCAGAAAATGCAACAAGAACTATAACAGGTAAAACGAGAAACCATGCTTTTTGGTTGACGGTCTTGTTCATTATGCTGCCTCCCCTTCTTTAAGCCAGTCGTTGACGTAAACATTCACCCGTTTAAGATCGAATTTTACATTTGTCATATCGGGTGAAATGGATTGGTCTTCACCTGCGACGATATTGATTTCATTGCCAAAAAGATCGGCACGGATAAGTTTATGGCGACCGACATCTTCCACGCGGCGAACCTCAACAGGCAGACCTTTGCCTTTGGTCAATGTCACAAACTCAGGACGAATACCGATCTCAACCTTACCAGTGAGATCACCATAAGCTTGGCCGAGTTTCACTGAATTGCCATGCACATTCGCAACCTTACCCGCAATTTCTGCAGGAATGACATTCATACCAGGTGAGCCGATGAAATAGCCAACAAATGTGTGCTGAGGCTTATCAAAAAGCTCTTGCGGCGTACCAATTTGCACCACGCGGCCATCATACATAACGACCACTTTATCGGCAAAAGTGAGCGCTTCGGTTTGGTCATGTGTCACATAGATCATTGTGTGACCAAACTCATGATGGAGGGATTTCAACTGCGTGCGCAGCTCCCATTTCATATGCGGATCAATCACAGTCAAAGGCTCATCGAACAGCAATGCGTTCACATCTTCTCGCACCATTCCGCGACCAAGTGAAATCTTCTGTTTTGCATCCGCAGTCAAACCACGAGCACGGTTGCCAAGTTCAGCTTCCATCCCGATCATCTGACCAATTTGCTGTACACGTTCGGCAATATATTTTGGATCTGCGCCGCGATTTTTCAAAGGAAACGCAAGGTTATCACGCACCGTCATTGTGTCATAAACCACTGGGAACTGGAACACTTGAGCGATATTGCGATCTGCGGTTGATGCATTTGTGACATCCTTGCCGTCAAACAAAATACGCCCTTGTGATGGGTGCAATAAGCCCGAAATAATATTGAGCAATGTTGATTTACCACAACCAGAAGAACCAAGAAGCGCATATGCCTCACCATCGGTCCAGTCATGATTTAGCTCCTTCAACGCAAAATCATCTTCCGATTTTGGGTTTGGGTAGTACGAATGAGCGAGATTATCGAGTGTAATTTTTGCCATGATGTTTCTCCTTTACGCCGCAACAGCGTAAGATGCTGGAGCAACAAGCTTACCATCTTCGCTAAAAATATAAACATGGCGCGTATCCAGATAGACCTTCAACTCAGCGCCCAGTTCAAGATTATGCACACCATGAACCAAACCCACCCATTTCTCGCCTTGATGGTCGAGATGAACAAATGTCTCCGACCCTGTCAACTCAGTCACAATGAGCTTGGTGTCAAATTGCATCCCATCAGGACCATGCGCATTAAGTTCAAGATGGTTGGGACGGAAACCCGCAATGTAATTGCCGTCCGATAAAGCCTTGATTGGCCCCTTCGCGGCTGCGCTTTGATTGTTACCAAACATAATTTTTGTCCCCTTTTTCGAGACGTTCAAAAAATTCATCGGTGGATCACTAAATACGCGGGCTGTCGTCGCATCTTTAGGTTGGCGATAGACAGTCGGTGTCAAATCAAACTGCGTCACGCGACCTTCCCACATTGCTGCTGTGTTGCCGCCAAGCAAAAGCGCCTCTTCAGGCTCGGTCGTCGCATAAACGAAAATAGACCCAGCTTCTTCAAAGATTTTCGGAATTTCAACACGCAATTCTTCGCGGAGTTTATAATCAAGATTGGCAAGTGGCTCATCAAGAAGAACCAATCCAGCATCTTTAACCAAGGCGCGCGCCAAGGCGCAACGTTGTTGTTGACCGCCCGATAACTCCAGTGGTTTACGGTCGAGCATAGCTGTCAATTGCATCAAATCGGCGGATTTTTTTACAGCTTTGTCAATTTCTGAACTCGATTTGCCCATCAATTTCAATGGCGACGCAATGTTGTCGTAAACACTCATCGACGGATAATTGATAAATTGCTGATACACCATCGCCACCTGACGATCTTGCACGCGCATACCCGTGACATCTTGCCCTTCCCAGAAAACCTTTCCTTGATTAGGAACATCCAAACCAGCCATAAGGCGCATCAATGATGTTTTGCCAGACAAGGTTGGCCCAAGAAGTACATTCATTGTGCCCTTCTCAAGTTGCAGATCAGTGGGGTGAATATGCACCTCACCTTCTACTACTTTTGTGACGCCTTTAAGTTCCAATGTCATATCTTTATCCTATTTTCGCAATTATAGAGTCACTTGACTTCAAGCGATCTTTTACCCAAACATTCAAAGTCTCGACTTGATCTTTTGTCAATCGTAAACCTAATTTTGAACGGCGCCAAACAATATCTTCTGCCTCTCGTGCATATTCATTGTCAATCAACCAATCAACTTCACGCTCGGTGAGCGTTGCTCCAAAATCGGTACCTAGATCGGCAGCTGTCTTAGCTCCAGCTAAAATTTGTGTGGCTTCTGTTCCATAAGCCCGTATCAAACGCAAAGCCCAACGCTGATCAAGAAATCCATATTCCTGTTTCAGATTTTCAAGCAAATCATTCACACCATCAACAGGAAAATCTCCGCCTGGAAGTGAAACGCCTGCCGTCCACTTTTCAGGCAAATCTGTAAATATATTAGCGATCTCATCCATAGCATTTTCAGCTAGGCAGCGATATGTCGTAATCTTTCCACCAAAGATATTGAGCGCTGGCGCGCCACGGCTTTGATCCATTTTGAGCACATAGTCGCGCGTCGCAGCTGAAGCACTGCTCGCCCCATCATCATAAAGCGGACGCACGCCTGAATAGCTCCAAACAACATCATCTTCACTCACTGGCTTAGCAAGATATTGATTGATAAACTCAATTAGATAAGCCTGTTCTTGGGGCGTACATTCTGGCTTTTCAGATGCATTTGGATGATCAGCATCGGTCGTACCAATTAATGTGAAATCGGTTTCATAAGGAATTGCGAATGTGATTCGACCATCAGTACCTTGGAAAAAATAACATTTATCATGATCAAACAAGCGCTTGGTCACAATATGACTTCCACGGACAAGGCGCACACCATCTTGACCATTACTTTTAAGCGTTTTGTTGAGAACATCGCCAACCCATGGCCCAGCAGCATTCACAACCATACGGGTTGTAACTTTTGATATTTCGCCAGTTTCCATGTCTTTTAGCTCAACAATCCATGATCCATTTTTCACATCGGCATTAACCACCTTTTTGCGTGTACGGATAGATGCGCCGCGCGCCTGAGCATCGCGGGCATTCAGAACAACCAGACGAGAATCCTCGACCCAACAATCGGAATATTCAAATGCGCGCTCAAATTTGTCATTAAGCGGTGAGCCTTCAGGAGCCACACGCAAATCAATGCTCTTTGTAGCTGGTAAAATTTTGCGCCCACCAAGATTGTCATATAAGAAAAGACCAAGCCGAATTAACCACGCGGGACGGCGCCCCTTCAACCATGGCATTACCCTATTGAGCAATTTTGATGTTGGCGTTGAAAGGTCAAAACGCATGCTGTCATGAAATGGCAGAACAAAGCGCATCGGCCATGAAATATGCGGCATGGCCTTGAGCAATATTTCTCTCTCGATCAATGCCTTACGCACCAATCCAAACTCGAAATATTCAAGATAACGTAGACCACCATGAAATAGCTTTGTGGAAGATGCAGAGGTGGCTGATGCAATATCATTCATCTCAGCCAAGCAAACCTTAAGACCACGACCAGACGCATCACGTGCAATACCGCATCCATTGATGCCGCCGCCAATAATCAACAGATCGTAATCTGGTTGCATTCTATATCTCCCTGACGCTTTTCGCGTTTCTTGATGCTTAATGCATCATTTGAAGCAATTACTTACACAAAAACTATACAATTGGAAGATAAAAATGTTCGTTTTTTATATATATCTACTAAGTTGCTGAAAAAATGTGAAAATTCATCTCTAAAATAGATAGAATATCGTCAGCATCCAATATAATATACTCATTTATTAGCATAAATATTCGTTATAGAGAAAAGATTCGCATTTGCGAAAAAAAACGAATATATTTTATATACTACAAATATATTGGGAGATAAAAATGGCTCAAACTTTACGAAAACCCGAAATCATCGGGATCGCGCGCCGAGAAGGCAAGGTTACAGTCGATGGGTTGGTTGATCATTTCGGTGTCACACCACAAACCATTCGTCGTGAACTTAAAGAGCTATCCGATACAGGCGAACTCGAGCGCGTTCATGGTGGAGCGGTTTTGCCCTCTACAACAATGAATATCGGCTATAGCGAACGCCTTGGAATGAAGCAAGCAGACAAGGTTGATATCGCTCGCAAATGTGCGGAAGAGATCCCAAGCAATTGCTCAATATTTTTGAATATCGGCACCACCACAGAAGCCGTAGCCTCTGAACTCCTTAACCATGAGGGGCTTCTCGTCGTTACCAACAATATCAATATTGCGCCCATTCTCGCCACAAATCCAAATATCGAGGTCGTTGTCACAGGCGGAAATCTGAGGCGCTCCGATGGCGGCCTTATTGGTGACCTCGCCATACAAACAATTAAACAATTTCGCTTCGACTATGCGGTAATTGGTTGTTCAGCCCTACACGAAGATGGTGATATTCTTGATTTTGATATTCAAGAAGTGGGCGCAAGTAAGACGATCATCCAACAAAGCAAGCATGTGTTTTTGGCAGCAGATTCGTCTAAATTCGAACGCCGCGCCCCCGCCAAAATCGCAAATGTTTCTGAAATGGATATATTCTTTACCGACAAAACACCTCCACCACCCTTCGCAAATTTCTGCAAGAATCATGACACTCAAATTCAACTGAGCTAGTCTAGCTAATTAAAGCTTAGCTGGCCTTGTCAAGCTTAGGATCGCTCTCTAGCTTTAAGCAACCCCGACTGGAATCCATTCAAACCTTTTTAATTAATCACCAGAAATTATCAAATTGGCGGTGCTGTATTATAAAAAAATCTGCTGAGTTACGAACAAGTCGAAGATATTTTATCCGAGCACGGTATTGATATTTTTCATGCAACAAACGCTTAGCCCTTAAATTCCTAATAAAAACAATGAAAAAGAACGGAATTCCGAACATTATCACGACGGATAAGTGTCCTTCATATCGCGCCCCTTGTAAGGAAATTGGCGTCGAGTATCAGCAGCTTTACGACGGTAGATCAAACAACAGATGCAAGAATTCGTACCTTCCATTCCGAAGGCGGGAGAGAGAAATGCAAAAATTCAAAAGCCCCGCAACACTTCAGAAATTTACAACCGTTTCAATCACGAAAGACATCTTTAAACTTAGGCATCTTACAAGTAAAAACACACAACTGTTCTCGCCGAGTGATTTCAACTTTGTGCCTAAACCAAACACGCTTGCGCGGAAATCAAAGACGGGTCAGAGTTCGCCTGACAGCAATTCATAATAACAGTTTACGAAGACGCTTTCGGTCAACTTTGGATGCGTGGCGTCTATCCATCGGGATTTTTTGTACGGTTTTGATTTTGATATCGCCTATTTTCTTAATGCACTCTTGCCAAATCTGAATATAGGCTTGTTCACCTTGAATGATCAGCAACGGCTTCGATCCAGATTCAATTAGCGCGCATTGCGAAACGCCTTTCCAACTCCTCACGAGCACCTCGACTGCAAATGGATAAAACGCCTCCTTTTCAATTTGAACGCACGTTCCTATTCTTCCCAACAGCCAAAGACGCCCACTCTCATCAAAATTGCCCGCATCGCCTGTCCGATGCCATATTTTTTTGCCGACATGAATTTTGTTTTCTCGGTCATGAAGTGGGTTCAAATAACCGCTATTCACATGGTTTCCTGAAACTTGAATTTCATCATCTTGAATACGGACTTCAATCCCCTTAACTGGGGCGCCCACCAATAACCCGTGCCCTGCAAGCATTGCCTTCTGATCATTTTGATCGATTTCACTTGCTTCAAGATGCGCAATTGGTTCAGCTTCGGTTGAGCCGTAAACGCAAACAACTCGTAAATCTTTAACTTGTAAATCTTTTACAATATTTGGGAACACTGGGCCGCCGCCTGTAAATACAGTTTTCAATGTTTTAGGGCGTTTTACATGAGTTAGTTTCTCACATAGTGAAGGGGGGAGTAACGCACGTGTCACGCCTCTAGCCTCCAGAAATGAAGCGAGAGATTCAGGCGAAAGCAAGTCAAGCTTGCGCATTTTCCAGTTGGGCAGAACTGAAGTTTGCGCATTGGCAATATTAATCAAGACGAAAACTGGAAAAGTAACCAAATCGCGTTCATGGAGCTGGCTTTTTAAAATCGGTGAAACCGCTTGAAATTGAGCCATCAAAAATCCATGACTGCGCGCTATGCCTTTTGGGTCACCAGTCGTACCCGATGTGAATGAAATTAGTGCTGTGTCTGCGGCATCAAGCGTGATTTTCTTAAGTGGTAGACTAGACCGATCTATAAGGCGAAGCAATCGCAACCGCCATAATTTTGGATGCGTATATTTTATCAATTTATAGCTTCCTGAGGCGCATATGAATTTAACGTCCGTTACTTTCGATGCATGAATAAGCCCCCGCAAGCCGAGTGAAGGTTCTGGGAGTACCACAGTCGCACCAATTGACCATAGCGCTGCAAGCGCAGCATATAGATCTGCCTTCACGCCCATCGCCACAAGAACTTTATCGCCCTTGCGAACGCCACAGGCCTGCCAATAGGATGCAAAGCCATTAGCGCGTTTTTGAAGTGCTTCAAAGCTCATCTCAACACCGTTTCCGTCGATAATCGCTATACGATCAGGATGATCAGTAACCGTTTTTGCAAAGACATCTAGTAAACTACTCATGAAGCTTTAATCCAAAAAGCCCGTATCGCCGAAAAACGGTCGCACCTTCTAACGCACTTCGTTGAGCGGATTGATTGTCGTCGTGGATAAGCGCATGTATTGCTGTGTTATAACCGCATTCAAAGGCTGCCTTATGGAAGGAATGCGCCAGTAATTGACCCGCGCCACGGACAAGGCTTGCATAGGTTTTGAGGATCACAGTTTTGGTTTGCGGCCCTTGCGAATAATTAGGAATACCAAAGAGAAACCCAACAAGGGATTCGGTTTCGTCGCGTACAAAAAATATCAATTCACGTTTCATCATGGGTACCATAGGAAGGTACATTTTCATGAACTCGTCTTCAGCTATGGGTTTATAAAAGGCGTTTTTGGAAAATGCTTGAGAAGAAAGCTCGTAAACTTGGGCAAACAGTTCTTCAGGATTGCTGCCGTCCCAAGCTTCAACTGTCAAGTTTTCACTTTGAGCTAGGGTGTTTTTCGTGGTATTGATCAATGCAACACGTGCTGAGAAATACTTACTAATTTCGACAAAACCCGCAGATTTGAAAATTTCCACCTCCTCAGGTCTGTTCTTAGGTTCAAGCAGATAAGGCGCGCTATCATCACTTTCGGTAACAAAACGATAGCTATGCCAAGTATCACCATTCATTGGCCCTATGATTTGAGTGATACCATTCGCGCGTACAAATTCAATCGCTTCTATTAAAATCTCTCGTCCTGCAGCGTTTGTCTTAACAGTGAAGTTTCCAAATGTCGCTGCTGGTTTTTTATTCCATTTGGGCCCTTCAAGATAGACCGTTACGCTAGCATTTTCATTTTTGAATTTTGATACCGTCATGTAATGACCTCAAATTTGAAAAGTAAATAGATGTAGTTTGTGAACGGAAGGATAAGTGACAGAACCGTGATTTTTATAACGCGTGTTCTAGCGAACCATGATGCGCAGATGAGTGAGATTGTGCCCGAGAACAAAATCGTTGAAGTTGCAATGGGCCATAAATCACCTGCCCAATGGGTTTGAATAGAGTTAAGTATGATCACCATGTAACGCACAGCAATCAAGATAAAAACAACGACAAGCATAAAAACGGCTTGCCAAAGTTTGCCGAGCGAGTGAACTGCCAATACACTTAGCGCCATTACCATGCCCATTGCCGTGATCCCATAAAAAGACACAGCATTCGCACCCGTCGCAAGCCCCATTGTCAGCCAACCGAGACTGACTAGAACAATAGCAGCCACAATATCCAGTTCACCGTATTTTTCGCTACATGGGTTTTTCTTTCTGCAGATGATATAGCTGATAAGCACCAATATTGGCAAAATAGCATTTTGAATAGTTGTGGCTGCACCAAGCAAAAATGCCGTGGTTACATATACCCGCGTAGCATGGGTCGTCAGTCCAAATTTATTTGCATTCATTCGAAAAGCCACAACTATTGCCACGAAGAACCCTACGAGCAATAAAAGATCTGGTATTTCTTTTTCAGCATATACGGCAAGAAACACCAAAATCGCTAGCGGTAAAAATAGATTGTCAAAACCGCGCCAGCTTACCGCTTCGACAAAAGATCCAAACGCTGCCACCATGAGCGAAAGGAGAACGATATTAATTGGCGCAAAAGTTGTCATAGTCAACAGGCAGATCATTGTAACGATTAAAGTCAAAGCGAAAAAAACGGCCGTGCCTTCAATGCTTTTTTTACCTTCTTCTACCTGAAAGAACTGACGTCCATAGTTACTACCTATCAGCGCCGCTGCGGCATCTGAAAAAGTCAATATGGCGATCGGGATCACATAAAGATAAGCAATACCGTTTGACAGAAAAAAACAAAGCCCAACAGAAATTGCGAGCATAAAATCTCCATATGACTTGCGATCAACCCCATGCAAGGCGGAGCTGACTCCCGATTTGGCAATCTGAGGGCTGCGCAAAACTATCATAACAAACAACGTTAACAAGATGAGCATATAAACTGGCCAACGATCTGGAAAAAGCCATGGCAATGTAAGCGCATAAAAGCCAGTACCCACGTGAATAAGCTTGCGCTGGACTTCTGCGCCCATGCCAAAGCGACCAGCAAGCACGTGAACAGTTGCCATCAGCCCGATTAATACGCCAACGGAGCAAATGGCAATCATCACTTGAATGTACCAACTCACGATATAACCTCTTCAACAACAAAGTCAGAATAAAAAAAGGCTTTATCCATAGCTTTGAGCGGGCCTTCAATATTTGTAAGTGTCGTAACTTTTGATGCATGGTTTTTTGGTACGCGCCGTGGCGCCATCATGTTCCAATAAACCAAACGGGCTTTTGGGGCCGAAGCTTTGAGAACATCTCCATAAACTGTTTCAAAAACCGCAGGTGACATATACTCAAAAATATCGGAAAGGTTCCAGCCATCAGCTTTTTCACCAGTGGAAATGAATGCTTCGAGCGATCCAGGCTTGATTTCAATACAGGAAAGGCGTGACTTGATTTTGTCAAAATTCTCCTTGCGCCATGCCATAGGAAGTGCTTGCCCATGTGTACCTTTCAAAATCCAATGTAAATATGGGTTTTCAGCGGGTTCGGTAATCACGGCAGCATGATATAAGCGGCGCGCAACATGTTCGGATGGGCTGCCATCCACATGATCAAAAAACGCTTTATCGCGCCCCATACGCCCCATAATAAAGCGCGAGAAAAATACCTTAATCAAAAAGCGCCAGCGCCATGAATTGAACCGCTTATTAAAAAAATCCAGCCTTGCGGGCTTGTCGCGCTTCAAAAATACGTCATCAATTGTTTTCTTTGAATGTACAAATGGCAGGAGCCTTTCGCGAAAAATACGGAAGTAATTCTCAAATTTCCCAATTCCGCCAGCTCCATATTTTTCAACGTCGCTCACGTGCAATTTCCAAAACACTTGGGTTTCGCGATCAAGGTTAGCCGTTGCTTTTGCGAGAAGTGCGATACGTTTAGCGCTTGGCCGAGCGCCCATCAATTGCAAAAACTCGTTATGTTTGAGTGTCTGATATGCCCCAATTCGTAATTTTAAGCAGGCAATTTGAGATGAAGACAAATCAACAACTACAAGCCGTTTGGGATCAAGTGTGAGCATTGCAAGAGCGTTGTCTCCAGCCGAGCAAATTGAAACGAGTGTTTGATCCTTGCATTCTCCTAAAGCCTGCGTCAAAATATCCGCGTCTTCCCAGAGCTGAGCGTATCGAATTTGTCCAAAATCGGCTTTCGATTCAATTTCAGATTTCATTATTTATTCGCTCCACTCGACCTGTTGCGCCATCTACCTCAACGATCTCACCATCCTTAATCCAACTTGTTGCATTTTTTAGCCCGACAACGCAAGGGATCCCAAGCTCGCGAGCGACGATTGCAGAATGAGATAAGAGTGAGCCACGTTCAACAACAATCGCAGAAGCATTTGAGAAAACTGAAATCCAACCGGGATCAGTATGACTTGCAATGAGGATATCACCAAGCTCAAGTTTTTGAGTGCGTGGATCTGTAATGATGCGTGCTTTTGCTTTGACTATTCCTGCCGAACATCCCGTTGCTTTTCGCGTTTTGCTATTGTCGTCTGCTGGCGCTGGCGCATCTGTCCAATATGTAACTATTGCAGGCCCCCGCACCTTGATACGTTCTGGAGGATCACTTTTTTGTCCTGAAACTGTGTCTTCACACTTGCGTAGTTCGACGACAGATTGGAGGTTTGACGATAAACCAAATCCCTCTATAGCACCCAATACTTCTTGTGTAGTCAGATAGAAGACATCACGCTGTTCATTTAAAATTCCGCGCGCTTCAAATTCGCGGCCTATCGCTAAAAATACACGGCGCGCATATCCAAATATTCGTGTGCGTTCAAAACGCAAATTTTCGCGGTCGCGTACGCGCGCTTTTGTCCAGTTCACAATAAATTTTGCAAAGAAACGCCGAACAGGATTATTAGGAAGAAGAGCGTACCAATCGGGGTCTTTTGGCCTCTTTGTTTCAGTTTGATTGCGCATTGCACTTGTTGCTATCGCGCTAAGTAGCGGGGATGGATCTTTGCTTAGGGGGATGCTTTCGAGCTTAAGTTCCTGTGCGCAGCGATCACCAAACTTCTCAATATATGACTGAATTTCAATAAATAGCTGCCCGCTTTGGTTTAAACCTTCCAAACCATCTTCAAGTAGCCTATCGGCAAGGCCTTCTTCTTTCGCAATCTGCCCCATATGTGCTATGCGCTGTGCAGGTTCGGCAGAAATGATATCGCCTTGTCCGATCATGACATCATTGTGTAGCATGAGCCCTGCATTGCCAAGCCATTTTTGAAGCAAATTGCGGGAGCTGCCAAAAGCAATCATGCAGAAAAAATCATTAATTAAAGGAGCATCCCATTGATCGAGAAGTAGAGTTTCAATGGTTCTGTATTCCTTTGCAAGCTTAGTTGGCCCTGCCTGATCTAAGTTTGTGCCTCGCCCGAGTGCGAGATTGAGACGGCTATAAAATCGTTCTTTGGTTTTGCTCAATCTCACTGCGTGCCAGAGCATTTTTAATGCAACGCGAACAAGTTTCAAATATTCTGGTATTTTGGCAACGCCCTTGAGGTCGGGTGGACCAATCGTGCTCGTAATTTCTTTAGGCATTGGCTCGGAGACCCCCATCATGGTTTCCATATAGCCGCGATTGAGCGAAAATCCGGGCAATAGAGCAAGAGCGCGATACCAGTTGACGAGGTTATAATAAACACGCCCATCTATGCGCCCGAGCATATTCCCAAAAACAGAAGCGTTTTTTTCAATAACATGATCACTTACCCCCAGAAGCGAGACAAATGACCGATAGACCCGCGTGTAGATATGAACCGCAAAAGAATAGGTCAAGGGGCTTACCATGCCCGGATAACTTTCAACAATATTTGAATTGTCAAAAATGGTTAGCGCATTGTCATGCGAGGGTGCAGCCCGTAACTTTGTTGTAATTGGACGTGCTTGCAAGATGTGCAAGCCTTTCGTATCAAATGCCCATTCGATGTCTTGTGGGTATCCAAAAAATGTCTCTGCTTTTCTTACGAGGGCAGCAATTTCAGTGGCTTGCGAGAGGCTTAGGACGGCTGGTTGACTTGGCATAGAGATCGGAAGATGGTTATGATCAAGCACCCAATCCTCGCCATCACGCTCACCTGAAACCAAGGATTCTCCTAATCCCGCAATCGCTGAGATGACGGATCGTTCACGAAGGCCACTGACGGGATCAGCAGAAAATGCTACGCCCGCAGATTGTGCATTGATCATGGTCTGAATAATGATAGCTGGCGCTTCGGTTGTCCCGCCAGCTTTTATATCCTGATAGGTTTTTACCGTATCCGAAAAACCAGATTTCCAAACCTTTTTTATTGCCGTTAACAATTTGTCCTTTGGAACATTAAGAACGGTTTCAAATTGACCTGCATGACTATGCTCTAAGCCATCTTCGGCTTGTGCTGAACTTCGCACCGCAAATGGTCCTGCGCCAAGCTGATTTGTAGCGGATTCCAGTAATTTTTCAAACCCGCGCTTGCTCGAAATTTGGTTTCCCTTGATCGACAATGCATCTGCGCTCACAACAAAAAAATCAGGTGGATTAAACCCATATTTTGCCATTTTCGCAAGCGAAGCAGCTTTGCCGCCAACGCACTCAATATCCAATGCCTCCGATTGAGTATAAATATAGCTCATGACAGCATCCAATCTGTTATAATTGGCGCGAAGCCAGCAAGACCATAACACAAGAAAACCCAAAGTCCCGATAAAAGATCAATGCGTTTTTCAGCCGCAATTGACGGATTCTTGATATATGAGCTCATTGCAATTGCACAGAAGACAACACCAATAGCGCCGATACAGAAACTCAACCAAAAAGCTTGTGTTGCCGTAGCTACGCAAATGAGAAGGACGAAAGCGATGATCACACAAAGCATCCAGACTTGCGCGGCACGGACTGTCCCCCATAGCCCAGAATATGTTTCAACACCTATGATTTCGTTTTCTGGCGACCAAATCTTGCGTCCAATTTCAAGTACGCAGCCGTTTATAAATGACAATCCCAAAAAGAATACCAATCCAGAGGACGCTTCACCGCGGGGCACCCATTCAATCCCCGTTAGCAGTAAGTCAATTAGCGGTAAAATTGCCATATGGCTAAGCAAATACAATATTGGCCGCGCCTTGAGCCATTTGGGAATTCCAAATTCCATTGTCATACAAAAAAGCCAGAACCATACTAAAATCAGCAGTGGCAGAAGTGACAGATGTACAGACCACGCAATTAATATCGCAAGAGGCGTGAGCAAGACCCCGAGCAGAACAATCAGCCTTAAGGACACAACACCGCTTGGAATAGGGCGATTTGGGCGGTATCTTCGATCATCGTCATGATCTTTATATTCATCGGCCACACGCATCTGAAAAAAGATGATCATAACAAGTACAAACCCAGCCAAAAACGACAGAACGCTGGGCAAAGGCTGGTCTGAAAGATGGGCCGAAACACTTATGCTTGCGGCTGAAAATATCGCCAAAAGCGGCGCCGTTTTCTTAAGAGGAAAGCGCTCAGATTGATAAATCCAGAGTCGTTTGGCGAGGGAGTTCATCATCTATGACGCGCGAGTTTTTCATGAGCGCGCGTGAAGTGCCCTGCCGAGATCGCTGCTACAATTGAAATTTCTCCGCATAGGCATGCTGCCGCTACAACTTCTGCAAGCTTCGCTGCATTGCCCTCACCACGTAAGCCCATAATATTTAGCCCTGCTGATTGGCTTGGCAAATTGGTGCCGCCGCCGACGGACCCGACTAAAATATTAGGCATTGTAACCGAACAAAATAGGTCATTTCCGCGCGCTTCCATGCGTGTTAGGCCGACCGCGCTTTCTGCAACAGTTGCAGCATCTTGACCTGTTGCTATATAGATGGCTGCAAGACCATTGGCATAATGTGCTTGAGAGCCAAGCTGTCCAGAAAGATGTGAACCAAGGTTGGCCACGCGAGCATAGTCAAGCATTTTTTCTACAGTTGTACCCAAATACTTTACAACAACTTCTGCAGATAAAACGGTTGATGCACTCACTTTCCTACCTCGTCCAGTCAAAAGGCCAAGTGTAGACGCTTTCTTATCACCTGAAAAATTTCCTTCAATATACCATTCATTGATCTTAATAGGGCATTGATTGATAACAGTTTTACAAAGTGCATCGGTTGCAATTGTAACCATATTCTGACCTGAAGCATCGCCCGTTGTATATCGGCAGATTAAGAACACAATATTATTTTCGATCGCAGGCTCAACGGATACAAGCTTACCATAGCGCGTTGTTGATTGGGCACTGGCTTGCAGTTGTTCAACATTATTCACCACCCATTCTACGAACATGCCAGCACTTAGAAGATCATCAAAAACAAAGGCGGGGGTGCGAATTACGCCTTCATATAAAACTGCGGCACTTACACCCCCAGATTTTGTGGTGGCATAGGCGCCGCGCGCATAAGATGCGATCAGCGCGGCTTCGGTGGTCGCCATTGGTACGTGATAGTCTCCACTGGCATTCAAGCCATTCACGCGCAAAGGTCCAATGACCCCAACTGGCATTTTTACAGTGCCAATATAGTTTTCAATATTTGGACTGTATATTTCTGCATCTTTGATAGACTGTGCATCTGTAATGAGATCCTTATCAGATTGGGTGGCCGTCGCCTCAGTGAAGAGCCGGTCCCAAAATCTATTTATTGACTTCTCGCCCGCATTTCGATTTGGACGTAGTGCTTTGAAGTTGCCTTGATGTGCGTTCATGCGGTTTAATTCGGCATTGTTTTTCAGTTTTATGCGTATTTTTGAAAGCATCTCGCTAACATGAAACGGAATTATCAATTCACAAACCTTACCATACATCAAATTAGAGAAAACCTCTCATAAATTACTAAGGAGCGCAAGGCAGAGAGCTATGAATTCAAACCTGTATGCTGTCTTGTTTTTCTAACAAAATTTTCTCAAATGAGAAAAATAATTATATAAATAACAAATCACCGATATGAGAAAATAGTGGGAAGCTTAGTCAAAAACGGGGCTTTCTAAATTTTTATCCATAAGCTAAATCAAAGCAATGACATCAAAACTCAAAAATCAGTGGAGTATCTCCCATAACTATTTGGCGGGCATAACTTTTAGAAAATGGCTGCGGCTTTTGGCAGAAAATCACTTCAGAATTTCACCAGCATACACACATCGCGCAGCATTCATTACACTTTCAAGTCTCCTAAATTCTGGAACTGCGATGATTGAAAAATTGCGTTTTGATAAGGAAATTCGGGCACAAGAAATAGTGCAGCCCCCGCTTTTTATTTTGGGACATTGGCGAAGTGGGACGACATTTTTACATAATCTATTAGCTCAGGATGATACGCGATTTCAATATGCGAGCACCTATCAAGTCGTGAACCCTTATACATTTTTAACAAGTGAAAAATTTATCACCCGCGCTTTTCCCAAGCTACTTCCTCCAACGCGGCCAATGGATAACATGGCGCTTGCGTTTTCATCACCGCAAGAAGATGAATTCGCCCCATTATTGATGACGCTATATTCGGTATATTTAGGAATGAGTTTCCCTGATCGTGAAGACCATTACAGTCGCTATCTTGCCTTTGAGGGAGCTAGCAGAGCAGAAATTGAAGAGTGGAAATCTGCGCTAAAGTATTTTTGTCAAAAAGTTCTGCTTGGGGATAGTCGCTCACTGATATTAAAATCACCGTCACATACGGCGCGTATTCGTATTTTGCTTGAGCTGTTTCCAGATGCACGATTTATACACATCCATCGAAACCCCTATGATGTGTTCCAATCTCAACGGCATTTTTTTGATACCGCTGGTTGGTACACATATCTTCAGCGACCTCGGCTAGATGACCTCGATGCACGGATAATTGCTCGCCATGAGGCGATGTATGACATTTTTTTTCGTGATCGCGATTTGGTTTCAAAAGATAGAATAATTGATGTGCGCTATGAGGATTTGGAAGCGAATCCAACGGTTCAGATTAAGCAAATTTATGATCATCTTGGTTTGGATAACTTTGATGCGTTCTTGCCTAAATTAGAGAGTTATGTGTCGTCGCTCAGCGGTTATAAAAGGAACAAGTTTTCAAAGCTCACCGCTATAGAACGTGATATGGTGGCCACAGGATGGGCACGTAGTTTCAATGAATGGGGCTATTCAATATGAGCACGGCAGGCCAATTCAAGCGCGCGCAAGGAGCGCGCGGACATTTTTTTTGGGGTTCGCTGCCTGATTTTAAAAATGATCCGATCGCATTTTTCGAAAAAACTGTTCATGATTACGGCGATGCTTGCAGGTTGAGATTTGGCCCTGTTTGCGCACATCTTTTCAACCACCCCGAATATGCTGAGGAAATTCTTTCTAAGCAAGCAGAGAATTTTGATAAAAAAACCCGAAGCGTTGAGCGCATTCGCGCGACTTGTGGTGATAGTCTTCTGTCAGCCAACACGCAGGCTTGGCAACGTCATAGAAAATTAATCCAACCTATTTTTCAGCCAAAAAATGTAATGGCACTTAAGAGGAAAATCGATCAGATAATTGAACCGACCTTAGATCAGTGGTTGATAAAATCTCGCTGTGGTGAGCCCATAAATATCGTCGATGAAATGATGAAACTGGTCATCACAATTTCTGCGCAGATTATGTTTAGTGCTAGCGTTGCGTCTTCCAAGATTGAGGCGGCGCTTGAAATTATCATTGAAGACACATGGCGTAGGCTTGAAGCGCCGCTTGACGCATCCATGATTTCTCCAATATTTCATAAACCCGCATTTAAAAAAGCGGTGGCGCAAATTGATCAAATTGTTTTTGACATTATTGCAGAGCGAAAATCAAACAAAGATACAAATGATGATTTGTTGTCACTTTTACTCCGTGCACATGAAGACGACGGCGAGTTAGGTTTGAGTGATCAGGAGCTGCGCGATGCTGCTGTGACGCTGTTACTTGCAGGTCATGAAACAACTGCGAATGCGCTTTCTTGGGCATTTTATAATTTAGCGCAAGCGCGTGAAAATAATGTTGAATGCGCAAATATGGAATGGGTTTTTGCTGAAACGATCCGCCTTTATCCGTCGATTTGGATCCTTGAGCGGCGGGCAAAATGGCGCACAGAAATTGGTGGCTTTGAGGTTCCTAAAGGTTCTAGTGTTCTGATCTCACCTTATTTGATGCATCGGCATCCTGCATTTTGGCTTGATCCTCTTGCTTTTCAACCGTCACGGTTTGATCCTGAGAATATGAAAAACCGACCACGAAATGCCTATTTACCATTTGGGCTTGGAGCGCATCGTTGTATTGGTTTGAATATGGCAAAAACTATAGCTCTTTGCGTGCTTGAACGCGCCGAAGAGCGGTTTAAGTTGACTTTGCTACCAAATCAAAAAATTAATGTGAAGCCAAGCATAACCTTGCGCCATTCTGGCCCGATTTTAATGTGTATTAGCGACTGAGCTGATTCTATCGAATCAATTATGCACCTAAATTCAATATGCTTGCAGGATTTTTAATTTACCTTGATAATGCCCATCGGTATATTTGGGGGTAAGCTGCCCACTCTAAGTAAAATCATATCAAAGCTGGTTAATGATTTAGATCGATTGAAATAGACTTCATCTTTTGGTTTAAGCTAGCAAACGCTAGTGTCTATGCACCGAATTTAATTCGAAAGTTATTGAAAATATAGTTTTTCCTATTGACACATAATTCCGACTAAATTAATCAACTATATAATATAGTAATTTAGTCGAGAACATGTTTCGAAGCATTTTGTACTCACCTTAAAACGCTAATGATGCAATTCTCGAAAAAGCTTAAAAAAGAGTATGTAGGGTAAATTGAACTAAATCAAGGCTACCAAAATTATTGCGCTTCATGACTTAAATCTTGCATCCCATTATACTGACAGTTTTCTGTTAATGGGATCTGGAAAAATATTAGCTCAAGGATTCACGGTTAAGGTTCTTTTTGTTTGTCTAATTGATCGTACATAAGATGTTGAAATCAAAACGGGGCGAGGCCCTAGATAGGAGACTAATGTTCATGCATAAGCGCAGTGAATCAGTTCAACGCCTAAATTTTAACAGAAGCTTTTATTTTCTGGGTGCCTTTAGTGCAATTGCCTTTTCGGCAGCTCTTCCGGGTTTTTCGGAGTCTGTGGATATCCAGATACAAATCGAAGATTACGTGGGGGAGGAGGCCTATTTCGCGGTTTATTTAGCAGATCCAGACGGACGCTATCAACGTACGTTATGGATTTCTGGGACTGATCCTAAGTATCATACTGATCTGGCGGGTTGGTGGAGATATGCAAGCCGTTCTGACGAAGACTTCGATGCTATAACTGGAGCTTCAACTGCAAGCGGAGGTCGTGTACTTGTACGAACAGAGCTTTCAGAAACAGAGATAAGCGGAAAATATAAAGTTGTTGTTGCAACGGCGGTTGAGAACCAGAGTGCCGTTCCTCAGGATGCGGCTGTATTGCTTGCTGAGGATTCGCATGGTGAAAAGTTTTCTGGAACTGATTATGTGCGTTTTATTCGTTATAAATGGTAAACAATGAGTCGATCAATTCACGCATTTATGGGGCTTATTTTCGCGCCGCTATTGATAGTGCTGGCGTTGAGCGGTGTCGTTCTGGCATGGCACCCTCTCACAATTTCATCTCCAATGGAAGGATCGATAAGTGATGCGTTAAGGCGTATTGAGAATCTCAATGGTGTATATGAAATTGATAAGCTGGAGCGAAGCCCAGCAGGGCAACTGATGCTTCATCACTATCGTGATGGCAAACTTGTTAAAGATCATTTAGACGTTACTGGAATCGTTCCATTGAAGATTGCTAGTGGTGTGGAGAGAACCGCAAAAACGCTGCACAGGGAATTTTTCATCGGGAATAAAGGTCGTGTTTTAACAGGAACTCTTGCTGCGGTTATGGCTGTGATGTGTGTGACTGGATTTATATTGATGTTACGGCGATCTGGTGGGTTCGGAGGTCTTTTTAAACCAGCATACGGATCGGGTGCTGGACGTACTCATGCACTTGTTGGACAACTTTGCATTCTTCCATTATTGGTCATGGCTCTTTCGGGGATTTGGTTATGTTTGAGCGCTTTTGGAATTATTTCGGATGGAGCTCCTCGCCTTGGAGATATACCCAGCAGTACGCAGGTTGATGCTCTGCCATTGCCATCAAATCTGACTGTTTTTGAAAGGCCACTTAGCGATTTAAAATCACTTGTGTTTCCAATTGATGCTGATTGGTTCGACGTTTTTGTTTTAGAAACAAAGGCCGAATTAATTATTATTGATCAGGCAAATGGTACGGTTATTGATAGGCGCATTTTGCCGCTACCTTACCGAATTTCACAACTGATGTACAAGTTACATAGTGGTGAGGGTATGAGGATTTGGGCAGGAGTTCTAGCAATTTGCGCTCTTGCAATACCAGCGTTCACGGTAACAGGCGGGCTTGTTTGGCTTAAAAGACCGCGGAAGCCTGTAAGCGAGGGTGTCGGCGAATTGATGATATTTGTTGGGTCGGAAAATGGATCAACATGGGAATTCGCCAAATCATTATTTATTGTCATGAAGCGTGCTGGTGAAGATGTTGGGATTGCCAGTTTGAACGCAATCGGAAAAATGGAAAAAACAACGAAAAGGGCTCTCATTTTGACGTCGACTTATGGTAATGGCGATGCGCCTCAAAACGCTGGTCAAGCCCTTGATCAAATCAAAAAATTGTCATGCCCTATAAAGTTTGCCGTCCTTGGATTTGGAGATCGACAGTTTTCATCTTTTTGCTCATACGCATTTTCTATTCAGCGTACATTTTCTGAGCTCAATCACCATGAGATATTGCCATTTGATACTATAAATCAAAAGTGCCCTCAGGCATTTTCGCAATGGACTGAAAAACTCGGGCATGCTCTATGTTTGCCTCTGACCGTACCTAAGATAGATGTTGCTAACAAGTCGCGTGTTATGACTGTTAAGGATATTCGTCACTATAAGGATAAGGCTGGAAGAACCAGTCTAATTCGCCTTAAGCCAAATGGGCGTAAGTTGCGATATAGCACTGGTGATTTGGTTCAATTGGCTCCGAGAGATGGAGCTGAGCCCCGTCATTATTCTATTGCAAGCCCGAGACGGTCTCAAACACTCGACCTCCTCGTGCGTGAACATATGCAAGGACATTGTTCGCCGATTCTCTGCAGAGCCGAACGTGGAAGTAAAATCCGTCTCACACATCAGAAACACAGTTTTCGTATGCCGTCTTCTGGCCCAGTTGTGATGATCGCAACTGGCACTGGGATAGCACCGTTTATAGGTATGATCTCAGAGACTAAGAATAGAAAAATTACATTATTTTGGGGACATCGTTATATAAAAAATGATTTCCCATTCATGAATGAGCTTGCCTGCTGGCAAGCCAATAAGCGCGTTGCATTTTACCCAGCTTTTTCAAATGTAACTCCCGCCCAACGTGTGCAAGATCTGATGCGCATTCACGCTTCAATCATTTCAGATGACATTATTGGTGGTGAAGGCACAGTCATGATTTGTGGCTCTTTAGCCGCTGCACACGATATTCGCGCTGTTCTTTTTGAGATTTTCTCAACGAGCAGCATTACCCCAGAGGACCTTAAACGGCAAAAACGTTTTCTAGAAGATGTTTATTGAAATATGTCCTCACAACTCCACAAGGAAATACTATGAAAACTAATAAAATAATGAGCATTCTATTAAACGGTTCGGCGTTTCTAGCGCTCAGCTTTAGCGCCGCTTTTGCAAATGAGCTAGTCGATGAAGAATTTTGGCTAGAGAATGACGTGAGTCTTTCAAAAGTTCAGGAGCTGGTTGCCGATGGTAGCTCACTGCTAGATATGAACAGTAATGGGTATGGGCCATTGTTCCACGCTGGTAATAATGGCGCAAGTGCCGAGGTCATAGACTGGATAGCATCACAATCTAATGATATTAATCGCCTCGGACATGATGCGCGCCCGGCGGTTTTTTATATTACCAAAGGTGCGTCTTTGGAAGCGGTGAAAGCTTTCATGGCTTATAACCCAAGATTGGATATATTGGATGAAACTGGCCGTAATATGTTTGCCCATGCCACACGTGCGCAAACAGATATTGATGTGTACGAATATATGCGTGAGCTTGGTGTGGATACAATGAATGTTGATGAGGATGGAAGTACAGCGCTTCATGAAGCCGCTAAACGCAGCAGCAGTATTGAAGTGATAGAATATCTTGCTGGCTTAGGCCTTGATTGGGAGCAATTAGATAATAATGGAGCGAACCTCTATCTTCTTGCTGCTGGTCGAAACAGTTCTGTTGAAGTTGCAGCTTATTTGGGCGAAAAACTTAAGGCTTGGAAAAGTACAGATAGAATCGGCAATAACGCGGCATTGCTCGCAGCTAATCGTAATAGCTCACTTGAGATGCTCGAGCTTGCTATCAGTAATGGTGCCGATCCATTAGCCGTAAATAGTGAAGGCGACACCGCCTTGACTCTTGCTGCATACCGTTCCGATGTTCCGATGATTCAAGCTTATCTTGATAAAGGTATTGATATCGATGCTGCTAATAATGATGGGGAAACATCTCTTATTGTTGCCGCTACACGTAACTCTCCAGAAGTCACTGAGTTTCTTTTGAGTGCTGGAGCAAATGTAAATGCTGTAAATAAAGATGGAAAAAGCGCATTGATTGTTGCGGCTGGAAATAGTGCTGACGGGCGTAAAGAAATTATTCTCAATCTCTTGGCTGCTGGTGCTGATGTCAGTCTGAAGGCAGGCAATGTTTCGGCGTTAACGGCTGCGACCAAAGCTGGTCATGATCTACCCGTGATCAAAGCACTTATCGAAGCAGGTGTTGACGTGAATGGAGTAGATGAGGATGGTAATACGGCTTTAATGCATGCCGCGATGCAAGCTGATGATCCTAAAGTTATCGTTGAACTCTTGGCTGCTGGTGCTGATGCTTCTGTTGCCGATGGTTTTGATGAAACAGCTCTTACGATGTTAACTGAAAATGATGCACTTCTAGGAACTGAGGCTGAAGCTGCTTTGAAAGCCGCACTACAATAAGGGAGTGGCTCGCCCTCATCCTAAAGGGCGAGCTATTATTATAGAGATGTTGAAAACATTTGGTGGCCAAGCAATGGGGGGAGATTGGTTTGTAACAGCAAAAAGTAGTCTCTCGGAAGAATTTTTGACCAATCTGGTCCAGCGCGAATTAGATGCGGTGAACACAAGCATGTCACCGTGGCTTATTGATAGTGAGCTGAATTTAATTAGTAAAGCGCCAGTAGACGCACCAATCTTACTGTCACACTCCATGACTGAAGTTCTGTCTTGTGCTTTAGCTTTGGAATATGAAAGTGGTGGTGCGCTATCGCCAACACTTGGCAGAGGAATTGGTAATACTGGTCTTGGATTCGCTGGGCGCCAGTCTGGTAAGGGCAGCATTGAACTTAACGGTAGGTATCTTCAAAAAACTGGGCCAATTGAACTGGATTTATGTGCAGTCGCTAAAGGTTATGCAGTTGATTGCGCGGCACAAGCTCTACAAAATGCGGGTATTTTTAATTTTTTAATAAATGCGGCTGGAGATATGTACACCAGTGGGGCGCCTTCAGAAACAACGCAGTGGAGGGTTGCACTTGAACTACCCGTTCCAAACAAGCAAGTTATCTTGAGACAGGTTACTGCTGAAGGGGCAATCGCAACCTCTGGGACTTATAGAAAACAGGCTGAAAATTGCGGGGAAGGCCATTTGATTGATGGTAGAAACGGTCAGACAATAAATCATGGCTTGATAAGTGTATCTGTACGCCACGAAACGGCAATGCTTGCAGATGGATGGGCTACAGCTTTAGCCGTGTTAGGGCCTGAGGATGGTATGCGGTTAGCTTATGAACGTAGCTTACCAGCCATATTCATAAGCCAAATCGATACCGGTTTCAAAGAGCAGGTAACGGGGGTATGGTAAATATGATGTGCATTCCCAACAGGTTGCCACTTAGATATAATTAGCTTACATGTATTTCCAAACGAACTCTAATTCGTCTCTAAATAGCAGATTTGACGAGAATTATGAAGCGCAAAACTGGAACCACTCGCCCAGATCATTCGCACATTCGTAATTGAAATGATTATAGATTTGAAAATGAAGTCCGATGAATTTCTGAAGCATTGCTATACTTTTGAATTCGGGACTGCCCTCTCTCGCCTTTGAAGCAAGCGTTGCAACTGGCCCACTTGATCGATAATGTGTTG
>CANMUM010000027.1 GCA_947501025.1 uncultured Paracoccaceae bacterium
TCAGAGGATATTTGATGTAATATAGAACCGCCAACTCAATAATCTCGGGTGATGAGTTGAAATATTTGAGTGGGTTTGGATTAAGAAATTTTCTTCTACTTGAGATATGTCTGTTTTGATCTCCAACTTTTCCCCAAGAACTCCTGCGGGATGAAGATTGTTGCATGGCAATATTGTAGTCGCAAAATAATAATAAATAAAAAACTTGATTCGCGCTAAGATTGAGTGAATAATAGCTCAGTGATTGAGCAAAAGCTCAACAATAAGGAAGGGGAGTTCTATGATTATAAAAAAAATTACATTGGCCATGATGTTGGGGGCGGCTGCCGTCTCCGCACTTCCGGCTATGTCAGAAACAGTTCTAACCATCGCTACGGTCGATAATAACGACATGAGGCGAATGCAAGATGCATCCAAGCTTTTCACTATGGAGAATCCGCATATCACATTTAATTGGGTTACCTTGGGTGAAAATGAGCTACGGCAGAAAGTTACAACAGATATTGCGACCAATAGCGGTCAGTTTGATATTTTGACGATCGGTACGTATGAAGCGCCAATTTGGGCTGATCGGGGTTGGTTGTCTCCACTCGATAATCTGCCAGAATCCTATGATGTAGATGACTTATTCCCAAGTGTGCGCGAAGGGCTTTCCCTTGATGGTACGCTGTATGCCGCACCATTTTATGGTGAATCATCATTTACGATGTACCGAACAGATCTCTTTGAGGATGCTGGATTGAAGATGCCAGCAGCACCCAGCTGGGACTTTATTATTGAGGCTGCGTCAACGATCCAAAGCCAAAATAGCGATGTTCATGGTATTTGTTTGCGTGGAAAGCCAGGATGGGGCGAAAATATGGCGTTTATAACTTCCATGGTTAATTCATATGGTGGGCAATGGTTTGATCTAGAATGGCAAGCGACGCTTGATAGTCAAGCTTGGTCTTTTGCTGTGGCTGACTATGTTGCTTTGCTTACGGACTATGGACCACCAGACGCCGAAACGCTCGGATATAAAGAGAATCTTGCGCTTTTTGCTGAAGGTAAATGTGGGATTTGGGTTGATGCAACAGTTGCAGCATCTACGCTAACCAACCCTGCAATCTCTAATGTCGCGAATGCTGTTGGGTTTGCCGAGGCCCCTAACACTGGCAAGGGCAAGTCTGCAAACTGGCTTTGGTCATGGGCGTTAGCTGTTCCTGACAGTTCTGAACACAAAGATGCGGCAAAAATGTTTGTCGCTTGGGCGACGTCGAAGGAATATATTGCGTTGCTGGCCGAGAATGATGGCTGGGCCCAAGTTCCTCCAGGTACGCGCCAATCGCTTTATAAAAATCCTGCTTACCTGGAGGCAGCACCATTTGGGCAACTCACAAAAAGCTCAATTGAGAGTGCTGATCCCAATAACCCGACCGTTAATCCTGTGCCATATCGAGGTGTTCAATTCGTTGATGTGCCAGAGTTTCCGAGCGTAGGAACAGCGGTAGGAACGCAAATCTCTCGAGCGGTAGCTGGTGAACTAACTGTCGAAAAAGCGCTTGAGAATGCCCAATGGGTAAGCGGCAAAGCGATCGACCAAGGTCGTATTTTAAAACAATAATAAGTGGATCGGAGGGTAAAGGATCGATTGAAATCCTGGCCCTAACGTTCTTCCAACATGGAGAAAAAAATGAATAATCATTCTGAAGATCACCAATTTTCAATTGCAGAAATTGATGATGAACAACTACCAGTTCCTGAGCATCGGACACATGGAGCAAGCCACTTTCTTGGTCTTTATGCAGCCGAGCACGTTGCCGCCACCGAGTTTGTAATTGGTGCAGCCTTCGTTGCTCTTGGTGCAACCATTCAGGATATCCTCGTCGGCTTGTTGATTGGTAACACCTTGGCGATGCTTAGCTTTTGGCTGATAACGGCACCAATCGCCGTGAAAACGCGCCTTAGCCTTTATACATATCTTGAACGTAATATGGGTGAGAAATTTTCGCGCTTTTATAATGTTGCGAATGTGCTCATCTTTGTTGCTATATCAGCCGCAATGATAACGGTGTCTGCAACTGCGGTGCGCGCCTTGTTTGATATTCCTCCGCAAGTATACCCATATCCGAGCAATTTTGCCTTTGCATTCATTGCGGCTTCGGCAGCTGTGATTGCCGTGCTGGTGGCGTATTTTGGCTTCAATATCCTCAGTGAATTTGCGAGCATTTGCGCACCTTGGTTGATGATTATGTTTACAGCTGGCGGTATGGTTCTCATTCCAGCTTTGAATGAATCTTTAACGGGTTACACAACACTAAGCGGATTTGGAGAATTCATAGATTTAGCTGGAGCAACAGTATTTACTGGCGTGAACGCAGCTGGTGAACCAGGTATCGGTCTACTGGAGGTCATTGGCTTTGCATGGGCTGCTAACACCTTTGCACATTTCGGTCTGATTGACATGGCACTACTTCGCTATGCCAAGAAATCTGTTTACGGGCTATGTACAGCAACTGGCATGATGTTTGGTCATTATATCGCCTGGATTTCTGCTGCACTTATGGGTGCGGCAACAGCATCAATCATGAAAACAAGCATCGCTGTTGTTGAACCAGGTGATGTGGCTTACTATGCACTTGGCTCAACAGGCTTCGTCATCGTGATTGTAGCTGGTTGGACAACAGCGAATTCTAATCTTTATCGCGCTGGACTAGCCGCACAGGCCGTTTTCCCAAAGATCGCGCGCCAAAAAATTACATTGCTCGTCGGCCTTGTTGTTGTATTTGGTAGTTGCTTCCCCTTCATCTATCGTAATATCTTGCCACTCCTTACTTACGCTGGCCTCATCCTTGTGCCGATTGGTGGTATCGTGTTCGCGGAGCAGCATTTGTTCCCACGGATGGGAATGAAGACAAATTGGTTCCGTTTGAAAGGCGTCAAGGATAATGTTCCTGCATTGATCACTTGGGCGATTTCACTAGCATTTGGTTTCGGGCTGAATATCATCAATATCATCCCGTTTTACTATTTGTTCCTCCCAACTTGGTTTGTATCAATCATCGTCTACACGGTGTTCGCTAAAAAACATGGTGCTGGTAATGAACATCCCGAAGCTGAAGCGCGTGAAACCGCTTATGATGAAGCTGTCAAAGCTTATCACACGGAGCTAGAGCGTAAGGAGAGTGTTGAGATTGTTAAGGATACGCGACTACTGAGCCGTGGCATTATGGCGATTTGGATTGTCGTTGGTCTAGTCATCCCTGCTATACTGGCGTGGCGCGTGCTGTTCAGCAGCCCTGATCTATATGCTTACTATGTTAACCGTCAAATGTTCTATGATCTAACGATTTGGTGTACCGTGGTTTACTTTGCTTTTGCTTGGTGGGGCTTGCAGCGCCGCAAGTCACTTCAAAAGGCGTCTGCCTAGAAATCGACTTGTACTGATTTAACTGAAAAAATCCTATCAGCTAGCGTTGGTAGGATTTTTTTTAGATGCTGTTAGAGAAATTCTAACGCCCTTTTTCAAACGAACCTGACGTCCTTAAGAGATTGGCCTAACTTGTGAAGATTGCTCAATCAAAACCCGTTTAAATATTTCAACTCCTCGCCAAATATTATCACAACCGATAAATGCTTGTCATATCGTGCAGCGTTTAAGGTAATTGGTGTTGAAGATGGTCAACTATGCGGCGACAGGTCAAACAACAGATGCCAAAATTCACACCTGCCATTTCGAATGGCGAGAACGTGCGATGCAGAGGTTCAAAAGCGTCGAAACGCTTAAGAGATTTACCAGTTTTCATGCTCAAATTTACAAGCATTTCAATCATTAAAGACATCTAAAAAGCGGACATCCTACAAGCAAAAACGTGCAACTGCTCTCACTGAGTGGTTCCAAATTTGCGCTTAACTCGAACAGGCTTGCCTGCAATTAAAAGACAAGTTTAGGTTACTTTGACAAGAGTCAGCTTTAACATCTGGGGTAACAATCTTATTTTCGTTATGGAACTAGGGCCCAGTGCTCTATTCTTTAAAGTTACGCAATTTCGCTTAACTTCACGGTTGATACACAAATACTCGAACTCAAAACTTTCTGTATTTTCATCGACGCCATCTCTTAGGCTGTGCATGATAAAGAGACCGTAACGGATTAAATTTTATTCTATTTATAAATATTAACTCGGATAACCTAAGGCACAATTAATGCTCAGTTACTATCAACTTAGATACGACAATAACTCTTTTATGAATAGCGAAATCACGAATTTTTCAAATTAGTTTTTTCAGAACTTGTTAATTTCGACAGCGATAATAGAAAATTTATACGATAAAGGTGATAAAATGGCAGAACTTGTAGTTCTTACTGGTGGAAGCGCAAATACGGAATACTATAATGGCGCAACTGGAACAGACACAATTAATGTATCGGGGAGGCCCTCGACTGGAAACACTTTTTACGATTCGGTGACTGGCGATGAATATACTCTTTTGGGAAACACTGGCCGAGATTCAGATGTAACAATAACTTACACAGATGGCACATCCGTCACAATCAATGAGGCTGTTGAATTCTCCAGCACGATGCTAAATCACACTCAAGCCAACGATGATGGTGCTCTCCCATATCTTCTGTTGGATTATTATGATGAGAGTGATACAAATTACCCAAATACTGAAGCATTATTAGCTGCCTTAGATGCGAAACCCGTTGCGTCAATCAGTGTGTCTGGGGGTAGCGCTTATGATATAACGTTTTGGAATTATGACGAATGGGGTATCACAGAATTTGAATTCGGTGAGAGTATCTGCTTTGGCCGCGGAACAGAAATCATGACTGATTCTGGCGTTAAGCTTGTGGAAGATCTCAATGTTGGTGACTTGGTTGAGACATTTGATAATGGCTTACAAGAAATTCGCTGGATCGGCTCAAGCAAAGTTAATTCTGCTGGATTACGGATGAAGCCAAAACTTTTCCCTATTCGCATAGGAAAAGGATCGCTTGGTTCGAGCTTACCTGAAAAAGAGCTAATCGTTTCGCCACAGCACCGTGTATTGATCAGCTCAAAAATTGCGAAGCGTATTTTTGACACAGCTGAAGTATTGGTTGCAGCGAACAAACTGGTTGGCATTGACGGAATTAAAATCATGAATGAAGTTACTGAGGTTGAATATTTCCACATCTTGTTTGATCAGCATGAACTTGTATTTGCGAATGGTATTGTTGTTGAGAGCCTATTGCCAGGCAAGCAAGCGTTGAAGGCTGTTGGTCAAGAAGCACGTGAAGAGATCATAGAACTATTCCCTGAGTTCAAGGATGGTATTGTCGACCCAAAGCCAGCTAGATTTATAGCAAATGATGGTAAACTCATTAAAAGATTAGTTGCTCGTCATATCCAAAATGAGCAAAATCTACTTAAATAAAGCTAACATATAATCTTCGTCCCCTATTATAATTTGGATAACAAACTTTCTTATAAAGGGTGAAGATATAATATTTGACCTTTTCAGTGCCCTTTCTCGCCTTCGAAATGGCAGATGCGAATTCTCACATCGATCGCTCGACCTGTCGCCGCAAAGCCGAGGATCTTCAACCCCGATCACCTTAAACGCCGCGCGATATGATGGACATTTATCCGTCGTGACAAACTCCAGAAGGACATGCTTTCTCATTGTTTTTATTAGGAATTTAAGTCCGAATACTTGTTTCGACGCCTCGTGACCTAATATTCCAGCACCTCACCTTCATGATCAACTGCCTGCCAGAACCTTTCGGGACATTGCTTTTTGCTCTAAATCGATTGACCCAAAACCGTCTCGTGTCAGATGTCAATTCCACGCTCGGACAAAATGCCCTCAACTTGGCGAAAACTCAGTGGATATTTGATGTAATACAGTACCGCCAATTTGATAATTTCTGGAGATGAGTTGAAATATTTGAATAGGTTTTGATTGGTCATTTGGAAAGGTTAAGTCCAAATCACGAAACGGCCAAGTTAGTCTGACAATACCCAAAATCAAGTCTGGGGTCATCAAGGTCTTTTGTGATGAAATTGACGGTGTCCAGAATCTGTTTCAAGATACCGTATAACAGTAGTAGGATAAAAACAGCATCAATATGGCTCTCTCGTGCCCGTGTCGATCTTTGCCAGTCACTGATTTATAAGTCTTTTTCTGACTTTGCTGAATTGATGAGCTGGTACAATTCATCGAGTGCTTCACGCGGTGACATGAAGTCCGCATTTAGGTCACGAAGCTTGGCAAGTGTATCACTTTTTGTCTGAGGCGGTGATACTGGTGTTGCCTCAAAAAGCGGTAGCTCACCTAATTCATGAGAAGCCCCTTCTTGCTCGAGAGTTTCTAGCAGGGTTCGCGCGCGCGCAACAACCGAAGCAGGAAGTCCCGCAAGTTTGGCCACATCAACACCATAGCTACGTGCCGCAGCACCTTTGCGTACTTCATGCAGAAATATGATGTCATCTTCCCATTCACGAATGGCAATATGCGCGGAATGAAGCCCTTTATATTGTTTTTCTAAATCAGTCAGCTCATGAAAATGGGTCGCAAAAAGGCCGCGGCATTTGATCGATGAGAGCAGATATTCAAGAACCGCCCAAGCAATTGCAAGCCCGTCAAAAGTTGCTGTACCACGACCAATTTCATCTAAAATGACGAGTGACCGATCAGAGGACTGATTTAAAATTGCAGCAGTCTCAATCATCTCAACCATGAAGGTTGATCTTCCGCGCGCAAGATCGTCTGCCGCGCCGATGCGCGAGAATATTTTATCAATGATGCCGATTTGCGCACGCACAGCCGGTACATAAAATCCACACTGCGCCAAGATTGCGATGATCGCATTTTGGCGGAGGAAGGTCGATTTACCCGCCATGTTTGGCCCAGTGATAAGCCAGAGATGTGAAGGATTAGAACCGAGATCACAGCTGTTTGCAATGAAGTCGCTGCCTTGTTTTATCATCGCGCTTTCGACGACAGGATGGCGTCCTTTTGTGATGTCAAATTGCGCGTCATTGGTAATTTCAGGGCAAACCCAGCCATTTGAAATATGAACCATTTGACATTGTATGATATCTATTTCGCCAATAGCATCCGCAAGTTCTGCGATTTGTTCCGCAAGCGGGGTGAGCTGCAAGAGCCATTGTTCAAATATTGATTTCTCGAAATTTATTGAAGCATCTGTTGCGCCCAAAATTTTGCTTTGCAATTCATTCAGCTCGGTCGTTGTGAAGCGAATGGCATTGCCCGTTGTTTGCCTATGAATGAATAATTCGGCCATCTCTTCAGAGAGCATATGTTTTGAGTGAGATGATGGAACCTCGATGAAATATCCAAGAACATTGTTGAACTTGATTTTCAGTGCGGTGATATTTGCATGCTCAACATAACGCGCTTGTTTTTCAGCAATGACTTGGCGGGTATTATCACGAAGGGCGCGCAGCTCATCAAGCTCACTGTATATACCGTTTTGAACAAAGCCACCTTCGCGCGAAAGGATTGGTGGACTATCAATAATTTCTGTTCGGATTTTATCTGCGAATTCAGAAAGGCTGCTTAAAGTCTTGCGCATTGGCGCAAGCTTTTCGGGAGTGAGCGTCATTGCAATTTTATTGGCAGCCGATATACCATCGCCCAAAACACGCAAATCGCGAGGGCCACCACGCCCCATTACCAAGCGCGTATATGCGCGCTCAAAATCAGGTGTTTGTTTGAGTTGTTCACGAATGTTTCCGATATCGATCGTGCTGTCATAAACAGCCGTAATCTTTTCATGGCGTGAGTTGATAATCTCGATATCGCGAAGTGGTGTGCGCAAACGCTCTTCAAAGCGACGCCCGCCTATGGCCGATATGGTCTTGTCGATTGCATCAAGCAATGAACCTGATCGCCCTCCTGAAAGGGCCTGCATTAATTCAAGATTGCGGCGAGTGGCTTGGTCGATTTGCATATGCGCATCAGCAGAAATGAGAACAGGTTTGCGCAATTGGTTATGGGCTGCAATTTGAGTGATTGCGAGATAATCAACAATGCCACCCATCGCGGCGATTTGTGCACGGGTAAATGGTGCTAATGCATCAAGTGATGCAATCCCGTATAGCTTGCATAGGCGCTTTTCGCCACCATCGGCATCAAAGCTTGAGCGCGCAATGGGGGATATATATGGTGTGAGTTCTTCAAGATCTTCGCGGGCCATGCCATCAGGTATAATCAACTCATTAGGCGCTATTGCTGCGAGCTTTGTATCACGATCAGAATCAACAGAAGTCACAAAAAACTCACCAGTTGAAATATCAGCCCACGCAATTGCGGCCTCCTCACGGATAACGACATAGGAGGCCAGAAAATTATGGGCGCGGTTATTGAGAAGATTATCTTCGGTTAATGTGCCCGGCGTCACAAGACGAACGACTTCGCGCCGAACGACGGATTTAGCACCACGCTTTTTGGCTTCTTTGGGGTCTTCCATTTGTTCGCAAATGGCGACATGGCGACCTGTTTTGATCAAATTATGAAGATAGGTTTCCGAGGAATGAACGGGAACGCCACACATTGGAATCTCTTCGCCGTTATGGCGGCCGCGATGGGTGAGTGTGATGTCCAAAATAGCGGCCGCGTCTTTTGCATCATCAAAAAATAGCTCGTAAAAATCACCCATACGATAGAATAGCAAAGCGTCGGGATAATTGGATTTGATCTCCAAAAATTGCGCCATCATCGGAGTGGGTTGATCGGCCATTATTTTTTGAAGGCTTTAATTTCTGCGTCTGTTGGTGCATTTGCACCTGCACGTGTGCAATTTATCGCAGCGGCAATTGTTGCATATTCAAGCATTTCTTCAAGCTGATCAAGGCTAGGCAATTCACCAATAACACCCGCATCAATGAGAAATGAAAGCGAAGCCGCGGAGAAACAATCACCAGCACCAACCGTATCAATAACGTTGACTTTTGGAGCCTTCACAAACCGTTCGCCTTCTGAAGTGATTGCTGTAGCGCCTTGCGAACCAGCAGTTAACAATCCGATTTTAACGCCGAATTTTTGCATGATATCTAACATATAAGTATGTGGATCTGAATCGGGTGCGATCCAAGCGATGTCTTCATCGGAAAGTTTGACGATGTAAGATTTTGTATAAACTTGATCGAGACGCGCAAGATAGCTTTCGCGGTCTTTGATAAATGTAGGACGGATATTGGGGTCGATAAAAATTGGACAAGAGATTTCGCTAACTAAGCTTGCCCATGTTGCGGCATCATGACCATCAGCAAGCCCGAGGCCACCAATATAAAACGCGCTCGCATCATTCGGAAAAGAGGCTTTTAGTGTTTCGATATCAATGTCGCGATCAGCCGCGCTTTCGCGGTAAAAACTATAGCTTGGATGCCCTGTTGCGTCTTTTTCAACAACGGCAAGCCCTGAAGGTTGTTTTGAACGCGGCGAAACGGCTTTTATTCCAAGAGCTTTCATTTCGGTATCAAATTTATCACCAAAACTGTCTGTTGAAATCGGCGAAATATATCCTGTAGATACGCCCATTTTTGCGGAAGCCTTTGCCACATTATAGGGACCACCTCCTGTAAAAGCCTCAAAACAATTGGGCTTAAATTCGATCATATCAACAATGGTTTCACCAGCAATAACAAGCATCGTGTTTCTTTCTTAACGTGGGGGCCTTTTTGGGGGTTTTATGTGGTTTTTTCAAAGAGTGCAAACGATTCCAAGTGGTTTGAAAAGCGGAATTGATCAATAAGGTGAATTTCTTGTATTTTATAGCCCCCGTCTAGCAAAATCCGTGCATCTCGGGCAAAATATTTCACATCACAAGACACAAATGCAATGCGTGATATATCTGATTTTGCCAATGTTTCGCATTGTGCTTGAGCCCCTGCGCGCGGAGGATCAATGATAACAGCATCAAAATCCCGTAATTCAATCGGAACCAATGGATTGCGGAAGAGATCACGCGTTTGTGCCGAAATATTATGAAGCCCGATTCTATTGAGATTATTTTGCATGGCTTTCACAAGCTCATTTTCACCTTCAATCGCTATGACATTTTGTTCAATACTAAGACTAAATGTGCCCAAACCCGCGAATAAATCGGCGATATTTTTGCAATTTGAAAGCGCCTTCGTGACCAATGCTCGTAGATATTCCTCACAATCGATAGTGGCTTGTAAAAATGGGTGTGGTGGGATTTCGATGAGATGTGCGCCCATGCGCAAAACGGGCGTTTCGTCTTGGTAAACCGTTTCATCATTCATAGTGAGGCGGCGCACATTGTGAGCGGCGCAATGCATGGCGATTTCTGCTTTCACATGGGGTTCTACATGTTTGGCATTTTCAATGAGTATATCAAACCCATTCGAACATGCCGTTATATGAAATTTAACATGAGCAGATCGACTGGCAATCATTGGTGTTATCGCAAGAGCGAAGGGTTTTATCGCAAGGATTTCTGGCAAGATCACAATACATTCATTGATGTCGATAAGATTGTGGCTGCCCATTTCGAGAAAGCCGATCTGGATTGTTTTCTTGGTGCGTTTTGCGGTGAGTGTTGCGCGACGGCGTGTGCCAAGTGGTGACTGATGAAAGCTTGAAATCTCGGCATCAATTCCATGATGGCGCATATTATTTAGGAAGAAATCCGTCTTCGACTGAATTTGCACATCATGAGTCTTGTCTTGGTGCAGGCAACCCCCACATTGAGGAAAATGTTGACAGTTCATGTGATCTCCTTGATCGCGGATATGAGAAATTCGATATTGCCATCACTACCTTGAATTGGGCTTGGGATGGATTTAATTATTTGCCAATTGTTGTCGGTTAGAAAATTTTTGACATTATCAAGGGCAAGCTGTCGGTCGGCTTCTGATTTAACAATCCCTCCTCTACCAATTTGCGTGGGCGATAGTTCAAATTGGGGCTTCACAAGGGCAAATATTTTGCACCCCTTTGGAGCAAGTTTAAGGGTTGCGGGGAGGGCTTTGGTCAATGAAATAAACGATAGATCGCATGTGATTGTTGTGAATTCATTTCCAATAAGATCACTTGTAATATCTTTGGCATTACAACCTTCGATTGAAGTCACGCGAGGATCGTTTGCAATTTTTTTATGAAGCTGTCTGTGGCCAACATCGATTGAAAAAACTTGCGCTGCGCCACATTCCAATAGAACCTGCGTAAAGCCGCCCGTTGAAGCGCCCAGATCAACCGCCACACCTTCGATTTTTTCATCAATAATCGCTAGAAGTTTTTGCGCGCCGCGCGAGACGTAATGGGCATTCGGATCATTGATGGCAATTAAATCGTCTTCGCTAACTTTTGTAGACGCCTTGGTCACGACCTTGCCATTCACCAACACATGCTCAGCTGCAATAGAAAAAGCAGCTTGAGCGCGAGATGGCGCCAAATTTCGGCTTAGCAATTCTTTGTCGAGACGGTTCATTCGTTGTCTATGCCCTATCTGTGACAATTCGCCAAGGGTTAGTCTCTTGTGTTTGATGCAGTTGCTGAATTAAAAGAAGAAAACGGAGGCTCAAATGTCAGATATGCTTAACGAAAAGGCACTTGCAAGCGCGTGGTTTAAAGACTTGCGCGATCAGATATGTGGTGAGTTTGAGCGTCTTGAAGATGAGCTGAGTGATGGGCCATTTTCTGCAGAACCTGCTGGTCGTTTTGTACGTAAACCAACCAAACGTCAAGGTGAAGCAGGAGAAGATGCGGGCGGCGGTGAGATGTCGGTGATGAAGGGTCGTGTTTTTGAGAAAGTCGGTGTGAATATTTCCACTGTGTATGGCAATCTTTCACCCATGGCACAAAAAGCAATGGCTGCGCGCAATATTCCTGGCATTGAAGATGGTCCACGTTTTTGGGCAGCAGGAATTTCTGTCGTATCCCATATGCAAAACCCACATGTGCCAGCGGTTCATATGAATACGCGCATGTTTTGGACGCCAAATGCGTGGTGGTTTGGTGGCGGCGGTGATTTGAACCCGCCAATTCCCGTGGCAGAAGACACAGCGTTTTTTCATAATGAATATAAAAAGGCATGCGATCAGCACGATTCGGAATACTACCCAAAATTTAAAGCGTGGGCGGATGAATATTTTATGATCAAACATTGGGGGCATGCGCGCGGACAAGGCGGTATTTTTTACGATGATCATAATACTGGAAATTGGGAGAATGATTTTGCATTTACCCAAGATGTGGGGCGCGCATTTTTGTCGGCATATATCCCACTTGTTGAAAAACATCTTCACGATCCATGGACAGAATTTGATCGTGAAACGCAGCTTGTTTATCGCGGTAAATATGCAGAATTTAATTTGGTTTATGATCGCGGAACGCATTTTGGTCTGGCAACGGGGCACAATCCTGAAGCGGTGCTAATGAGCCTACCACCAGTTGCGAAGTGGCCTTAACCCTTAAATCGTTTTGTTGAGAGCAGTAAATTTGTTTCGGAATGCGCAATGCCGTCGAGTTTGCGAATATCACAAAGCACATTATCCAATGTTGTAATGTCATGTGTTTCAATTTCAACGATAAAGTCCCATTGACCATTGGTGTAATGTGCGCATTCAATATTGGGCATTTTGAGCAATTGATTCAATATACGCTCGGTTTTGTTGCCTTCGATCTTAATCATGGTTAGCCCACGTATGGGGTTTTGCGGGTGGTTATCGCCAAGCTGGATTGTGAAGCCTTCAATCACACCCGTATTCTGAAGTTTTTCTATTCGCGCGCGAACGGTTGCACGCGAAACATTCAATATTTGGGCGAGGTTTGATACAGCCTCACGCCCATCATGTTTCAGGAGCGTGAGCAGTTTTTGATCCAAGCTATCCATATTGGCATTTATCCTTATCAATATGATAAACATATTGAGCATATTGTACAATTTTTCAACTGCTTTTTGGCTTTTAGCTCCGCTATGATGATTTCAAATGAGGAGGATGCCATGAAATCAATCTCACTTCTGGGGATTCCAGTTGATGAAGGTGCAAGCCAGCTTGGATGTAAGATGGGTCCAGATGCCTTTTATGTTGCTAAACTGCCTGAAGCGATTCGTGAACTCGGCTATGATATTGTTCACGAAGAGCGCTTGAGCGCCCGTGATGTTGCATATCCAAGCCATCCCAACACAGCAATTCATGATCAAAATAAAATTGCAGGTTGGATTGAATCGATAGCCGAAGCCGCTGAACGAACGGCGGAAAAATCTATACCGATTTTCTTAGGTGGTGATCACAGCCTATCTGCGGGTTCTGTTGCTGGCGTTGCGCGCGCAGCGAAAAAAGCGCGTAAGCCGCTATTCGTTTTATGGCTTGATGCACATTCTGATTTTCATACACTTGATACAACCGATAGTGGAAACCTTCACGGTACGCCTGTTGCGTATTACACTGGGCAAAAGGGTTTTGAAGGCTATTTTCCAAAGCTTGAAGTCGCCGTTGATCCCGCAAATATTTGTATGATGGGTTTGCGATCTGTTGATCTTCCTGAAGGTGCTCGCCTCCTTGAGAACAATATCATTGTCAATGATATGAGGGCGATTGATGAGCATGGAATTGTCAAACTTCTCAATACATTTCTAGCAAAGGTCAAAGAGGTTGATGGCTGGCTACATGTCAGTTTGGATGTTGATTTTCTTGATCCTGAAATTGCCCCTGCGGTTGGCACAACAGTTCCAGGTGGTGCGAGTTTTCGCGAGGCACATTTGATCATGGAGATGCTTCATGAAATTGGGCTTGTGCGCTCGCTTGATCTTGTCGAACTTAATCCGTTCCTTGATCACAAAGGGCGAACGGCTAAACTTTTGGTTGATTTAACTGCATCACTATTTGGCCGTAAAGTAATTGACCGTATGACGCGTAGCTATTGAGATCACTTGTAAAAAGAAAGAGTACAAAATGAACAAAGATTTAAACACAGTACCATTTGTAAGCGTTGAAAATATGATGCGGCTTGTTCTTGAGAATGGCGTTGAGCAATGCATTGAAAAGCTCGCGAAATATATCGAAGAAGATTTTCGGCGTTGGCCACTTTTTGATAAAACGCCACGCGTTGCGTCCCATTCCAAAGAAGGTGTTATTGAGTTGATGCCGACATCTGACGGCATTGATTACGGCTTCAAATATGTAAACGGTCACCCTGCAAATATGAAGCGCGGATTGCAAACGGTTACGGCATTTGGCTTGCTGTCTTCCGTGGATACAGGTTATCCCGTTTTGCTAACTGAAATGACAGTTTTAACAGCACTTCGAACCGCTGCAACATCAGCTGTTGCAACGAAATATCTCGCCCCCAAAGGCGCAAAAACGCTTGCGCTTTTTGGCAATGGTGCACAGGCCGAATTTCAGGCATTGGCGCTAAAGCATATCTGTGGCATTGAGAATGTGCGGCTATACGATATTGATCCTGCCGCAACCGAAAAATGCGCGCGCAATCTTGAAAATTCTGGATTGAATATTGTGAAATGTAAATCAGGCGAAGAGGCGGTTGAAGGTGCTGAAATTATCACGACCTGCACCGCTGATAAACAATATGCAACGATTCTGACCGATAATATGGTTGGCAATGGTATACATATCAACGGTATTGGTGGAGATTGCCCCGGCAAAACGGAACTTCATAAAGACATCCTTTTGCGCTCCGATATATTTGTTGAATACACGCCGCAAACACGCATTGAGGGCGACATACAGCAATTGAATCCAGAGCATCCTGTGACTGAACTTTGGGAGGTGATGAGTGGGGCTAAAAAAGGCCGTATATCCGATCGTCAAATCACTTTATTTGATGGGGTTGGTTTTGCAATTGAGGACTTTTCTGCCCTGCGTTGGTTGCGCGATGAAATTCAAGGCTCTGATAAATATATCGATCTTGATATGATTGCTGATCCCGATGATCCGCGTGATTTATTCGGTATGGTCATGCGGGAAAAAGACCGCATGACCAATGAGTGAGAATGTTATTCGGGGTTCCTACGAATAAGCCCGCGCCCAATTCTGTTCACGGATTGATCTTATGTATTTATATCAATTCGTGAATATTTGTAGAAATTCAGATTCCGTATGTAGCTGCAAAGGCTTATGGTTTTTCGCATGTCGTGCGATAAGAGCTTTAATCTCCTTGCCTCTGTCAGGTATCATTCGCGCCGGAAGTGGGCAAAAGTCAGGTTCACAAATCTCGGGGAAGATTGTTAAAATTTCTTGTCGAGCCTCTTCGCTCAAACTTTCCATGGCATGCTTGCCTGTATAAAGAGCTTCGCTCCATGCACCATTTGCCAATATCACTTCATGTTGATCAAATAAGATATGGTAGTATTCGACATCACTATGATCATTCGCAATCTCAACGCCGTCTAGCTCAACGAGCTTAACGGCAGGAACAAGAACTTCTTTGGTTTTAAAAATGCGCTGTGCAATCTCAGAATCTACCAACATGCGGTGCTGAGGGGAAACCGTTAATTCCATGATTGGAATCATATCTCCCAACGCACCAGGCTGAATTCGAATGGGTCTTAAATGGCTGTTATTTTGAAGCTCATTTTGTGTAAAACGCTTTGACCCGACCCAACGAACAGGCTGGATCCCACGATCCTTCGTCCAGACCATGTCACCCTCGGTCAAATCTTCAACACGGATCATACCTTCTGGTGTAAAAATCAAGCTTCCTCGACAGAAACAAACCGTGGTCGTAACTTCTGAAGCGGTGTAGGTTGTTTCATAACCTAAATCTTCAAGGGCGGCGATCGTCATATTTGAAACATAATTATCACTATCGGTATTAAGATAACCGGTCATGATTTCATTATCGAAGGTATCATCATCCCAGTGCCCGCCAGCCGTACCATCTCCGCCATCATTTTCAACAGGCACGCCCAAATCGGAATCTTCATCTTCGCTATAAATATCTGCAAACTCTGTTTCGTATTCATAGAGAGCATTTTCGCCTGTATAACGATAATCAGGATCATCGTCCGTACCATAATTTGTTATCAGATCCAGCGTTTCCCAAAGCGTGCCGAAACCTAGGACGTGAATCATTTCATGAAGAACGACGTCATACCAATCATCGTCAGCTATTAAATCATCAACATCATCCGTATCAAATTCCATTGAGCCTGAAATAGGCAGGCTTGTATCTGTGCGAATATAGGTAGGACCAGCGGAACCAAGTGTACCGCCAACACCGTCAATTTCTGAAATTTCGGCCGTAATTTGGATATCATCGATTTCTACAATACCGTCTCCCAAATTTCCTCTGAAATCTGTAACATCACCAATAATGACTGTGCTCAAATATTCTGCGGCATCAATAAAGGCTTGCTGATTTTCATCAGTCCATAAGTCTCCCTCAAAAACAATCTCAATGTTAAATCCAGACTCATCCTCAGATCCACTGGTATATTCTGTAACTGCCATCAGTTCCTCACTTTTGAAAATCTATTTTGAAATAAGCAAGAACAGGGGCAATTGGCAAGTGATTTTCTTAATGTTTATTAACTAATATATACAAATATTTGATAAGACATGCAGTTAAAAATTGTGCTATGAAGTATAGAGAAAAACAGCCTGAACAAGCTGTCATCATAGCGACCTTTCAGATTAGCTCAACAACAGTAATTTCCGGTGGTCTTCCAATTCGCAATGGAAATCCCGAATAGCCTAGCCCCGCCGATACAACCAGTTCATTTGCGCCATTTTTATAGTGACCATAAATATATTTGCGGCTCAAGCGTGATGGTGCAAATGGAGTCCACCCAAACAAATTGATTTGCCCTCCATGGGTATGCCCTGAAAGTGTAAGCGCGATTGAATTGGGAATCTCTTCAAAAATATCGGGTTCATGCGCTAACAAAATCGTAGGAAGTTTCGGGTTAATGTTTTCAAGTGCAAGCTTTAAATCATGCACGCCAGATTTTGTGGTTCTACCAAATGCACATTGATCACCAAGCCCTGCTAAATTGAAACGGCCATCAATTTCTATTGAGTTATTTTCCAGTATTTTTAATCCATGGCTTTCAAAAATATTTGTGGTTATGCAGGGGCCAACGCCTCGTTTTTGCGTAGGTTTATCATCCCACCAATCGTGATTGCCTAACACACCAAATACCCCAAGTGGCGCGCTTAATTCACTCAATTCTCTCGCAACATCGGAAATTTCGATGGCTGTTGTGCGGCCAAAAAAACGCGCACGATAATCACCTAACAAAATAATGATATCGGCATTTAGACTGTTTACTTCGGCAACCATATTTTTGAGCCGCCATATAGGCATCATTGGCCAACCCACATGTGGATCGGCAACAATGGCTATGCGAAGATTTTCGCCTCTAGGCCAGAGCTGAGGCTGTAATTGCCATTTTTTTATAAATGTAGGGTTCAAATCATATCTCGGTTTATGCCGCAGTAAACTTCATGCTGACTCCATTCATGCAGTAACGCAATCCTGTTGGCTCTGGGCCATCATTAAAAACGTGACCAAGATGCGAGCCACAGCGACGGCAGTGCACTTCGGTGCGTTTCATGAATAATTTATGATCGTCACGTGTTTGAACTGCATTTTCAAGAGGCGCATAAAAACTTGGCCAACCTGTGCCAGAATCAAATTTAGTCTCTGAAGAGAAAAGTGGCAGATCACATCCACGACAAGAAAATACGCCTGCGCGATATTCTTTATCTAGTGGGCTTGAACCCGCACGTTCTGTGCCTTCTTGGCGCATGACTTTATATTCTGCATCTGAGAGCATTGCCCGCCACTGTGCATCCGTTCGTGTAATTTCAAACCCTGATGCAAGTGCTTTTTCGGCTGAAAACAGCAGTGGTGAACTCGCAATAAAGCTTAATAGGGATCGACGTGTCATGATGGTCTCCTCAATATGATTACGAAAGGCAGTACGTTAAAGTCACTTGATTATTACATATCCATTACAAGCGTGCAAAGGCTTTACTTATTGAGCGTGCATAACTATTTATGCAGCATGGCTAAGCAAAAAGAAAATCCAAATAATAAACTCGTCGCGGAAAACCGTAAGGCGCGCTATAATTATGCCATCGAGGACACTCTTGAATGCGGCATTATGTTGGCGGGTTCTGAGGTGAAATCGTTGCGCGTGGGTGGTGTGAATATTGCTGAGGCTTATGTCGGCATTGAAGAAGATGCGCTCTGGCTGATCAATGGCCATATCCCAAAATACGAGCAAGCCAAATCATTTGGCCATGAAGAGCGCCGTAAACGCAAATTGCTTGTGCATCAAAAAGAATATGTGAATTTGTTTAAGGGCGTATCGCGCGAAGGCATGACCATGGTTCCGCTGAAATTGTATTTCAATGATCAAGGGCGTGCAAAGCTTTTGATCGGGCTTGCTAAGGGCAAAAAGAACCACGACAAGCGCGATACGGAAAAGAAACGTGATTGGGGTCGCGAAAAGCAAAGACTGCTCAAAAATAGTATTTAAGATCTCTATGCGTGTATAAAAAAGCTTCGAATATTTTGTTGACGAATGTAAATATCTCGCGTAACTATTTGTGGATTGATGTTGGGAGAACTGGATAACCAGTGCCGAAGGAGCAACCGCCCCGGAAACTCTCAGGCAAAAGAACCGCATCATAAAGAAGACTCTGGAGAGAGATGTTTTGCATCCGCCGAAGGGATAACGATCTCAGGCAAAAGAACAGAGGGGGCATCGTGATGCATGATATATGCATGAGCCGATGCCTAATGCAAATAATTTGTATTTATCGGTGATATTTGGAGATGATATGGCTGATTTACAAAAAACACCCCTTTTCGATTTGCATGTTGAACTTGGTGCTAAGATGGTGCCTTTTGCTGGTTTTGAAATGCCCGTGCAATACCCCCTTGGTGTGATGAAAGAGCATTTGCATACCCGCAGTAAGGCTGGGCTTTTTGATGTGAGCCATATGGGTCAGGTGATTTTGCGCGGCGAAAATATTGTTGCTGATCTTGAGAAATTAATCCCGATGAATGTAGGCGCGTTGGCTGTTGGCCGTCAGCGCTACGGTTTTTTTACCAATGAACAAGGCGGAATTCTTGACGATCTCATGTTTGCAAACAGGGATGATCATATTTTTATGGTCGTGAATGCTGCGCGTAAAGATCATGATATCGCACATCTCAAAAAGGGCTTAGGAGAGGCCTCCGTTGAGGTGTTGGAGGATCGCGCCTTGCTTGCGCTTCAAGGTCTTGGAGCTGAAGATGCGTTGGCCAAGTTTGATAATAACTGCCGCGATATGCGTTTTATGGATGTGCGCGATTTAAAGTTATGTGGTGCAGAATGTTGGGTTTCAAGATCGGGTTATACGGGTGAGGATGGCTATGAGATTTCTGTCCCAAATGGGAAAGCCGAAGAGCTTGCCCGCGCATTACTCAGCGATGACAATGTTGAGGCGATTGGTCTGGGCGCGAGAGATAGTTTGAGACTTGAAGCGGGACTTTGCCTTTATGGACATGACATTGATGAGACAACCTCCCCTGTGGAAGCAGGTCTCGTTTGGGCGATACAAAAATCACGTCGTGAAACTGGTGATTTTATCGGTGACGTGGCGATTATGAAAGCTCTTAAAGAAGGCCCAGTGCGTAAACGTGTTGGATTGCGCCCAACAGGACGTGCGCCGATGCGCGAAGGGGTTGTACTTTTTAAAAGCGAAACAAGCATTGACCCAATAGGCTCTATCACTTCGGGTGGATTTGGCCCTAGCTTTGGCGGGCCCGTTGCCATGGGTTATGTATTGAATCATTTTGCCAATGAAGGCGCACAAGTCTTTGGCGAACAACGTGGGAAACGATTGCCAATTGATGTGGTCAATTTGCCCTTCATACCCGCTAATTTTAAACGATAAACTCAATAGGAAATAAACATGAAATTTACAGAAGAACATGAATGGTTGGAAAAAGATGAGGATACAGTTTCGGTAGGCATTACTGAACATGCGAGTGAAGCATTGGGCGATATCGTGTTTGTAGAGCTTCCCGAAATCGGCACAATGGTGAGCAAAGGTGATGAGATCGTTGTGATCGAAAGCGTCAAGGCTGCAAGTGATATTATGGCGCCGATTGATGGAGAGATCGTGGAGATCAACGAAGCGCTTATCGATGCACCATCGAGCATTAATGAAAGCCCACTTGATGCATGGTTTTTCAAAATCAAGCCATCAGACCCAACACAATTTGACAGCTATCTCGATGAAGATGCCTATACCGCAATAATCTCGTAAAAACCTGAGGAATTCCATGCCGTTTACACCAACAGATTACCTACCATATGACTTTGCAAATCGCCGCCATATTGGTCCAAGCCCTGATGAAATTAGGGCGATGCTGGATGTGATTGGTGTGGACTCTCTTGATGCATTAATTGATGAAACCCTTCCAAAATCTATCCGCCAAAAAGAACCTTTGGACTTTGGAAAGCCAAAATCTGAGCACGAACTTTTGCATTTTATGAAGGGCGTCGCGAAGAAGAATAAGGTTCTGACAAGTCTGATTGGCCAGGGTTATCATGGTACGGTGACGCCACCAGTTATTCAGCGAAATATTCTTGAGAACCCCGCTTGGTACACGGCCTATACGCCTTATCAACCCGAAATTAGCCAAGGTCGTCTTGAAGCGCTGCTCAATTATCAAACCATGATTTGTGATCTGACTGGTCTTGAGATTGCGAATGCTTCGTTATTGGATGAAGCCACGGCTGCGGCTGAGGCAATGACGATGGCGCAGCGCGCATCTAAGTCCAAATCTACAAAGTTTTTCGTTGATCAAGAATGCCACCCGCAAAATATAGCGGTCATGCAAACACGCGCAGCGCCTTTAGATATTGAGATCGTGATTGGTGATCCGATCGATATGGATGCGAGTGAATATTTTGGTGCCATATTTCAGTACCCAGGCACGCGCGGACATCTGATCGATTTTACGAGCCAAATTGCAGCCCTTCACGAGGTCAAAGCCATGGGGATTGTGATTGCCGATCCGCTTGCTTTGACGCTTCTAAAAGAACCAGCCGAAATGGGCGCAGATATTGCGGTGGGTTCAACGCAGCGCTTTGGTGTGCCTCTTGGTTATGGTGGCCCACATGCTGCATATATGGCATGCCATGATGCCCTCAAGCGCAATATGCCGGGGCGTATTGTGGGCGTTTCAATCGATAGCCGTGGCAATAAAGCCTACCGTTTGTCTTTGCAAACACGTGAGCAACATATCCGCCGTGACAAAGCGACATCAAATATATGTACAGCTCAAGCATTGCTTGCCGTTATGGCATCATTTTACGCCGTCATTCATGGTCCTGATGGGCTTAAAGCGATTGCGCAGCGTATTCACCGTAAGACAGTAAGACTGGCAAATGGACTTGAAGATGCAGGTTTCATCGTGTCACCAAAATCATTTTTTGATACGATTACGGTTGACGTTGGTGATCAGCAAAAAGCGATTATGGACAGGGCTGTTGAGAATGGTGTGAATTTGCGCGCCGTTGGCAGCTCTCAAATTGGCATCACTTTAGATGAATGCACGCGCCGTGATGTGACTGAATCTGTTTGGCGTGCATTTTGCATTGATAAGGCTGATGACTCGCTCGCGCATGAATACCGCCTGCCAGAAAACCTATGCCGCAAAAGCAAATATCTTACACATCCGATTTTTCACCTTAACCGCGCAGAAACCGAAATGATGCGCTACATGCGCAGATTGGCTGATCGGGATTTGGCGCTTGATCGTGCGATGATCCCTCTTGGGAGCTGTACAATGAAGCTCAATGCGGCTGTGGAAATGATGCCTGTGAGTTGGCCTGAATTTTCGTTGATCCATCCATTTGTTCCAGCTGATCAAGCACTTGGTTACAAAGAAATGATTGATGATCTTTCTGATAAACTTTGTAAAATTACAGGCTATGACGCGCTTTCTATGCAGCCAAATTCGGGCGCGCAAGGTGAATATGCGGGGCTACTTTCGATAAAAGCTTATCACGAGAGCAAAGGTGAAGGCGCACGAAATATTTGCCTAATCCCCAGCTCTGCACATGGGACGAACCCCGCATCTGCGCAAATGGTTGGCTGGAAAGTTGTACCCGTTAAGTCGCTTGAAAATGGTGATATTGATCTCGAAGATTTTCGAGCAAAGGCCGAGCTGCATTCAGATGCACTTGCGGCCTGCATGATCACATATCCTTCTACACACGGTGTTTTTGAAGAAACCGTGCATGATATTTGCGCAATCACACACAAGCATGGCGGCCAAGTCTATATTGATGGCGCCAATATGAATGCGATGGTTGGACTGTCGCGCCCCGGTGATTTGGGTGGTGATGTTAGCCATCTTAATTTGCACAAAACATTCTGTATCCCCCATGGCGGTGGTGGTCCAGGCATGGGGCCGATTGGCGTGAAATCACATCTGGCTCCGTTTTTGCCAGGTCACCCTCATACAAGCGAAGCAATAGGTCCAGTTTCAGCGGCGCCGTTTGGTTCACCTTCTCTTCTGCCAATTTCATGGGCCTATGTTTTGATGATGGGTGGGGAGGGTTTAACGCAAGCCACACGTCTCGCGATTTTAAATGCAAATTATATTGCTAAGCGTTTAAGCGGAAAATATGAAATTCTTTATAAAGGTCCTACGGGACGCATTGCGCATGAATGCATATTGGATACGCGCCCATTTGATGAGCGCGCGGGCGTAGATGTCAATGACATTGCGAAACGTTTGATGGATTGCGGATTCCATGCGCCGACAATGAGCTGGCCTGTTGCTGGCACATTGATGGTCGAGCCAACAGAGAGTGAACCAAAAGCAGAGATTGACCGCTTTTGTGATGCGATGCTTGCCATTGCTGATGAGGTCGACAAAATCGAAAACGGGGAATCGGATAAAGAGAATAATGCGCTTAAAAATGCACCTCACACTGTTGAGGACTTGGTTGGCGAATGGAACAGACCGTATACGCGCGAAGAGGCCTGTTATCCGCCTGGCGCGTTCCGTGTTGATAAATACTGGCCGCCTGTCAACCGCGTTGATAATGCTTATGGCGATCGAAATTTGGTCTGCTCCTGCCCGCCAATGGATTCTTATGAATAGGGTTTCATATTGTTCAAAAGTCGACAATAGACAGCACCATTCATTTCCGCTATACCGCGCTCCATAATCAATATAATTCTGGAGATCATCCCATGACAACTTTCGTATTTGGCCACAAAGCCCCTGACACTGATTCAACTGGATCACCAATTATCTGGTCTTGGTACCTGAACAACATTAAGGGTGTTCAAGCTGAACCGCGTCTTTTGGGCACACCAAATACGGAAGCTTTGTTTATGCTGGAACGTTGGAAGCTGGATATGCCTGTTATCATGGAAAGCCTAGATGCAGGGCAAGATTGTGTTATCGTTGATACAAATAACCCAGCTGAATTGCCAGAAAATATTAATGATGCAAATGTGACTGCAATCATTGACCACCATAAGCTTGTTGGTGGACTTGAGACGGCTGGCCCGATCGAAATTACAATCCGTCCGCTTGCGTGTACAGCAACGATTATGATCGATCTCATGGGTGATGCGATCGCAAAAATGCCAGAAGCGATCAAGGGAGCCGCCTTGACATGTATCTTATCTGATACGCTGGAATTTCGTTCGCCAACGACAACAGATCACGACCGCGAAGTTGCCGAAATGCTCGCCAAAGATCTTGGTATCAATATTGCTGAATATGCTGGTGAAATGTTTGCTGCGAAATCAGATGTTGCAGCCTTCTCGGATGCGGAACTACTTCGCATGGACAGCAAAGAATACGCGGTTGGTGATACAAAATTCCGTGTATCTGTTCTTGAAACAACGGCTCCTGCAATGGTGCTTGATCGCAAAGCAAGCTTGATGGAAACGATGACAACGGTTGCCAAGGAAGATGGCGTTGACCAAGTGCTTCTCTTTGTTGTTGATATCCTCAACGAAGAAGCGACGATGCTCATCCCAAATGAGCTTTCAAAAACTGTCGCTGAGAAAAGTTTTGAGGTAACAGTTTCTGGTGACATTGTTGTGCTGCCAGGCATTATGAGCCGCAAAAAACAAATCATCCCGAACCTTAAGGTTTAATATCAAATGACCCAGATCGACACGCTCTTCGTCACACGTCTTTACCGCTCAAATCTCGCGAAGTATTCACCAACTGTGGATGCTTCGGAGCTTGAGAATTCATGTCTTTCGATTGCACAAGATGATGAGGCAGGGCAACACTGGTGCGAAGAAAACGACTTTCCGGGTTATACAAGCTATGCGTCTCTCGATGATCTCGGGTGGCGCTTCCCGATATTCCAAGATGTGGTTAAGATATTAGACCAACATGTTGCTGCTTTTGCTGAAGATCTTCAATTTGACCTTGCTGGCAAAAAGCTAAAAATGGATTCGATTTGGATTAATATTTTGCCAGAAGGTGGGATTCATACTTCACATATCCATCCCCATAGTGTGATCAGCGGAACGACCTATGTCGCCATGCCGAAAGATGCGAGTGCAATTAAATTTGAGGACCCGCGCTCGGCGATGATGATGGCTGCACCAACAAAAATTGCTGCTGCGCGCCCAGAGCAGCGTCGCTTCGTTTATGTAAAGCCATCTGTTGGTGATGTGCTTTTATGGGAGAGCTGGCTGCGCCACGAAGTTCCAATGAATATGTCTGATGAAGATCGTATTAGTGTGAGCTTTAACTATGGTTGGGATACGGGCGCTGGGCAGTAAGCCCGTGCGTTAGGCGTTAACCGCAGTAATGTTAGACAACACCCAAATAAACAGTCTGGCCAACACTTAAATCCGTACGATTTGTTTTCACTTTTAAACAGCGCTGATGCTCCACAACCACACTTGCCATCGAATAATTGCCTCTATAAGCAATGTGAATTATTCGGCCCTCAATCCCATCTTTTGCATTTAAACGAAGCAGTTCGGGTCTAAGAAAAACTTCATTGGCATTATTACCTGTGAGGGTTTGGATCAGTTGTGTATCTTGGATATGATTAACTTCACCAAAGAGTTGAGCTGCCTGCATATGTGTAGGCTTGAAATAAATGTCTTCTGGTGCGCCTTGTTGAAGGATGCGGCCTTGATCAAGAACAACGATGTGATCGGCAAGTTCAAGCGCCTCTTCCGCATCATGCGTCACGATAATTGTTGTGCGATCTTTCTTGCGCAAAAACCGTGTCATGTCATTGCGCAGGTCACGGCGAAATACACTATCGATGCTTGAAAATGGTTCATCCATTAAAAATATTTTCGAGTTGGCTGCAATCGCTCTGGCCAATGAAACCCGTTGGGATTCCCCGCCCGATATTTCATGCGGGTATTTTGCGGCTAATTTTTCGATGCGAAGTTCCCGCATGATTGAGGGTACTTGTGCCTTTGTGTTTTTGTCTTGAGCGCCAAATTCAACATTTTTTTGAACATTCATATGCGGCAATAATGCGTGGTTTTGGAACACTAGCCCAATTGAGCGCTCTTTTGGTGCAAGACAAATCTTGCTAGATCCAACCAGTTTATCATCAATTGAAATCGTACCATTCGAAGGTTGTAAGAAACCAGAAATGAGCTTAAGAATCGTAGACTTACCGCTTCCAGAAGCGCCTACAATGGCAACGATTTTACCAGCCTGAGCCGTGAAAGAAATATTCTCTACACTTGCTTCATTATAGTGATGGCTGACCGCATTAAGAGTTAAATTTGTCATCGGGCTCTTTGTTTAATTTTGCCAATAGATACACGGCTATAAGGGCAATCGCAATTAGTATTAATGCATATGGAGCCGCTTCTGCGGGCCTGTCATCACCTGCGAATTCGAAGACAACAATCGCAAGTGTTTTGATGTCAAATGGGCGCAAGATCAATGTTGCTGGTAATTCTTTGAAGATATCGATTGCAACCAATAGTAAAGCATAAAAAACGGGTGTGCGAAGCAGGGGCATATGTATCTGTCGCCAAATGGCCCATTTGCTTTTGCCAAAGCCGCTCGCCATCATATCCATTTCAGGCGAAATGCGTGCGAAACCTGAATGAATGGTTTGGTATGCAGGTGAGAAAAACCGCACAAGATAAGCAATAAGCATCCCAAAAATTGAACCTGTCATAACGAGGCGCCAGCCCATACCCTCAAGAAGAAGTCGTTGGAAAATCAATAAACCAAGGGCAATCACAAGACCAGGAACAGCATAGCCCAAGGACGCTACGATATGGTACCTGATGCCTTTTTCATTGCGCTCAGCACTGCTCATAATAATCGCAGCCAAAACCACAATTCCAGCACCAATTGCACTGACATATATTGAGTCGATCGCTGCATCCCAAACACGTTCAATGCGCAGATGACGTGTATTAAAAATGGCCATTCGAATGGTCCAAAACAGGGGAATAAAAAAACCTAGGAGAACAGGAAGGGTAATCAAAAAGCACATCAACCAAGCACGAATGCCACGCATATCTTGGCGTGGAATTTTGTCTACAATATTAGAGTTGAATTGTGCGCGTTTTCGGCTTGCGCGTTCAATAACGAGCAAAAAACCCGCAATCAAAATGAGTATGGATGCAAGTCTTGCAGCAACCAATGGATCATCCCCAAAATACCATTGACGGTAAAGGCCTGTTGCCAATGTTTGCACACCAAAGAGCTGTGTCACACCAATATCGGCAGCGGCTTCAATGATCGCGAGTGAGATACCGATTGCCATAAATGGCCGCGCTGCGCCAAAAGACATTTTAAGTGTATTAAGCCAAGTATCACGCCCAAAAACGGAGGCCAGTTGTGACCATTCATTGGATTGCGCTTCAAATGCCGAGCGAGATAGAAGGTAAACATAAGGAAATGTCGCAAGGCTTAGGATAAATGCAGCGCCATAGCTGGAGCGTATTTGTGGAAAAACATAATCGCCCTTACCTATTTCAAATAGATCCCGAATTGCGCTTTGCACAGGCCCTGCAAATTCAAGCAAATGACCATAGCTCATCGCAAGGATATATGACGGCATTGCAAAGGGAAGGATCAGCATCCAAGATAAGACGCCGCGCAGTGGAAAATTATAGCGAGCAATACACCACGCAGTGATCGCGCCGATTGATCCAGAAAGAAAGGCCACGAGAACCATTACGCTGATGCTGCCCAATATATATGAAGCCAAGACCGTGGATTTAATATGTTCCCAGTTCTCAGAAGCTGCAACACTAAATGGCCACACCCACCCTCCAAAAATAAGGAGGATGGGTGCGACACATATTATAGCAATGACGAAGCTTATAAACTTCAAATTATTTCCAGCCAGATTCATCAGTTAATTTGAGCGCATCATCAATCAGTGTAGCAAAAGATGCAAGAGCTATGTCGTCCTCTTTGAATGTACCAAAGCTTTCGAGTGTTTCTGATAATTTTGCTGCTGGGTTTACAGGATATTCTTGATTGGATTCTGCATATTCATTTTGAATATCTTCTCTTGAAAGGAACTCAATAAGCTGTTGGGCTTCAAGTTTCATATCGCTAGAAGATACGATTCCCGCTCCAGATAGATTGATATGCGTACCCGCCAATTGGCCTTCGCCTGCATTTTGGTTGGGAAAATAAATTCCTGTCGCATCGGCCGCCTCTTTTTCTTCTGGCACATCAGAATTTTTCATCAATGCATAATAGTAACTATTGGCAATCGCAATTTTACCTTCGCCAGCCGCAACTGCTTTAATTTGATCACGATCCCCACCTTGAGGTGAGCGCGCAAGGTTTTCAACAATACCTTCAATCCATGTTTTGGTGTTTTCGGAACCGCCTTCAACAATCATTGCAGCCATTAGTGATAAATTATACGGATGTGATGATGTGCGAACGAGGATACTGTCATTCCATTTTGGATTCGCCAAGTCTTCATATGTACTGAGATCAGTTTCTGGGTTCACGCTTTCAAGATTATAAATGATAACACGCGCGCGTTTGCCCAAACCAAACCACTTGTTTTCATCATCACGAAGTTGTGGTGGGATATTAGCCTCCAGAATGTCTGATTTGACAGAGCTCAAAAGCCCTTTTTGAGCGGCCATCTCTAGATTAGAAACATCGGCTGGCAAAAACACATCAGCAGGTGACGCTTCACCTTCTGACTGCATACGCGCAATAAGCTCTGGTGCTTTGTCATTCAGCATTTGAATTTCAATACCCGTTTCATCAGAGAACTTATCCAATAATGGCAAAATCAACTCTTCGCCTCTAGAGGTGTAGACTGTTAATGGATCGGCGTAGCTCGCCGATGCTAAAATCATTGCTCCAAATGTGCAAATGCTGAGTTTGATATTCATTAAATTTCCCTTTGTTATTTGTATCCAATGGAACTGTATTTAGAATAGTCGATAATTTTAATCAAGTATATGACTGATTTTTAGGTATGACCTCTGTTTTAGACATTCTGTATTGTTTGCCACAACGATCGATTTGTAGATTCAAATTTAGCATCTCTCTTGCAGCTACAGCAAGTGATCTTGAAACAATTTGTCCAATTACTCACTCTGACTTTACAAACAAGACTTTTTAGCATCAGTACTATAAGTAAAGGCATAGGCTTCTTCGATGCGTTGAACAAATTGTAGATAATTTTCTGAGGCGTCCGAAATTTTTTCATCGCGCAAATCAAAACTGATGCGTTACCTCCGCTATATTGATGCTGTTTTCATTCCATTATTGTAATACCGCATCTTGAAGCAGATTCTGAACATAGTCAATTTCATCACAAAAGACCTTGATGACCCCACCCAGGCTTAGT
>CANMUM010000028.1 GCA_947501025.1 uncultured Paracoccaceae bacterium
ACTAAGCCTGGGTGGGGTCATCAAGGTCTTTTGTGATGAAATTGACTATGTTCAGAATCTGCTTCAAGATGCGGTATAAGCGGGGTTCGTTTGTAGATATTGATGAACGTGGAATAACGCTTTGCTTCGCTGTTGCTAAGAACGGCGTGATTGATTATACTGAACATGAAAGACAGTATCTCAGCTTTAAGCACTTCCGGTCGGCCAATAAGGATAAAACTTGTTTAGGGGATCTGCCTCGTGCTGGATATCGTTACAAATATCCCCGCGATGGAATTATCGATAACGATTGTCTACTCACATTTACCATCACCACTTCACCTGTAGATGGTATTAGATTTCGCTTGACGGATCACGCTCTTACACGTTTCAATACCTTAGAAACAGATAAGCAGATCGATTCAGAGCGTAACAAAGAAGCGGAAACCAGTGATTTGTAATTATAGTTTCAAGGCAAGCTCACTTATGTTATCACCATTCATATGATGAGTCTAGTAATTAGACATGCCTATATCTAAATGGGTGGCTTCAAGTTCATAGTTTTAAAAACCCTTACACTTCGATCAATTCAATCTGGATTAAGCGCGTAAATCTGCAAGAACTCACTGCGCAATCACTCTGGGATATGCAAATGGCCTATCCGATTTTCTAAATCCATCATGCAAGGATCAGCGTTTTTTTAATTACTGTGAGGAAAAGCCAATACGAATGTGAGGGCATAATCTAAACGGCAGAGATGGGTGTAGTGATGCATACTAGAGAATTTTGCCGCTGTTCAAATCTTTTTCCTTATCATGCCTTGACGAAAATTAGATAAAATCCAGGGATCAAAACATTCCCATTTATATCATTTGAGGCGTGGCGTATTTTCTCATCCACAGTAATTTCCTTGGATTTAGCCGAGACTTAAATTTCACGAACCCTGAACAAATAGAATCTAGAACAAGTTCTTTTTATAATTTGGTTTAGTTTTTCTTGCCAATTAACAATTTCTGGACTAATCGCAAGCATCTAATGGCAAATAAGCTTGCTTTTTCCTAAGATTTTTGGCAAAGTTAGCTTAAAGAAATAATTTTGGCGTTATTTGCAATAACAGTAAAATAGTCAACATGCACATTTGAGGTCATTATGATCGAATCGTATTTCCCTGAAGTCACATTAGACAAGCTTGAGGAAATTTCCAATCGAGCGAGTACTATCATAGAGCGCTTGCCACATCTCATCTTTGCATCAGGAACAGTCAATTCACTCGATTTAAGCTTCAATGTTCGTACAGCTAGTGAAATGATCGGACGCTCAGAAACGTTGATCCACGAAGCCGAAAGCTATGCCCGCCTGCCCGCTCCAGATAAAGACGAAAAGACGAGCCCCCGCACGGGCTATTCATTGCACCAAATCAACCAGATGCGCCGCATTGGTGAGCCTACTGATCTATCTTATGCTTTGCGTGCAACCTACTGGCCCAATTTGGCGCTTATAGGAGCGAATTTGGGTATCTATGACGCAGAATACGAGTTAGCTGCCCACATGACGTGCGAACCTGGCTTTGTGCTTGATCGTCTGCGCGATGGCATTGATAGTATAAAGGATCGCTTCGATGTGATTTTGCTCAATCCGCCGCCCGCCTTGGGGATGATCTCACTTTCGGTGCTTCTGGCTACAAATACAATAATCGTGCTAACACCGCCTAATAATGTTAATTTTGGTTCGGCTTCGAGGTCATCTGTGGTGCGCGCCGCCATTTCGCCATTAACTATCTGCGCGCAAACAATTATCCGCAATATACATATTTCATTGAAGTCCGTGGTTTGTCGGATGAAGAATTTTTTCGTGTGGCGGCATTTCCAAACCCAAATGAACTCCAAGCGCGTGCGCTCAAACCGATTTTGGGGGATGCGGCAATGCGTGCCCAGTTGATTAAGCGCACAGGCGAGTTAAAAGGGCAAAGGCTTGAAACCCTCGAAGTACTTGCGGAACTTAAGGTTGCTGGCGCCAAATCTAAAAAATTGCCAATTGGAAAGAAATTTAAAAATGCGCATGAGTTCCCCGCTTACCAAGTGCTCTACACCCCATCACTTATGAGAGTAACGTGGGCAGGGTGAAGCTGTCATTTTCAACCTCGGTGAGCAAGCAGGATTTTTTCAATACGGCAAAATTGATAGCGGATGAGTTGAAGGAATAACGCGAAGCTCCAATAAATTGCCAATTCTATTTTATTCTCAATAATATCAGTTAGCTAGAAATAATATGCAGTTAAATAATCAACCACTAGTATCCATCATTATGCCAATGCATAATAGCGAGGCAACAATTGCGCGTGCGATGGATTCAGTGCTCTCCCAAACATACAATAATTGGGAACTCTTAATTGTGGATGATGCATCACAGGATCAATCAGTAATGATTGCCAGTAGATTGGGTTCTAACGATTCACGAATAAGCATTGAGGAACTTAAGACACAAAATGGGGCAGGGATAGCACGCAACATTGCCATTGAAAATGCGAATGGACAATACACAGCTTTCCTAGATTCAGATGATGAATGGCTTCCAAAGAAACTTGAAAAGCAAATTTATTGGATGATGAAAAAGAATATTAAATTTTCATGTACCGCGTATTTTAGAGAAAAAAATTCAGGTGAAAGGGATTTCAGAGATGTTCCTCGAAAAGCAAACCGTTCGGCACTATTGAAAAACAACACGGTAGGAACACTAACCGCAATGTATGATGTTTCACAATTGGGAAAATGCTACATGTCTGAAATAAAGCGCCGTCAGGACTATGGGTTATGGTTGGATTTGTTAGATAAAACAGAAAATGTCTATGGGCTTCAAGAACCTTTGGCTGTGTACCATGCAGGCCAAGGAACACTTTCATCAAATAAACTTAAAGCAGCAATATCACAGTGGAGGTTCTTTAGAGACCAGCAGGAATTGTCATTCCCAAAGGCGGTATATTACTTTGCTCATTATGCGTTGAATGCAGGTTTGCGTAATATTTGAAAATGGCGCACTTGATCTTGATATTTGCATCCCATCGATTGGCTATGAAACTTTAATGAAGGCCTGTTTTGCGATCACACCCGACATGCGTGAGGTTAAAGCTGTTTTTCGTGTCATGGTTTTTAATATTTTTATGCATAACCGCGATGATCATTCGAAGAACTTCGGCTTTTTAATGGGCGAAGATCGCATTTGGCATTTTGCACCAAGTTAGGATCTCACATTTAATCATGGCTCATCAGGGGAGCATAGCCTTGACGTTGTGGAGGAAGGGCGGGCGCCGGTATTTTGAAAGTCGCAAAGTCAGCGGGCATTAAAGAGCGCCGTGCATTAGAGATCATTGAGGATATCAATGAAGCGAGTTTAAAGCTTGGGGTTTGCTAAGCGCGTATGAGGATAACTCTGACTGGCACTGTGTGGCATCAGTTTTCCATTCCGCCGAGGGGACAGATTTTTTATTTGTTATTATCACAGACAATTTATCATTACATTCCAAAGCCATAATCATCAATGCTGTGCTCTTGCTGATCTTTGCTTTTAAAGCCTTCGATAGCCGTATTCCAAAAATCATCGTTGATGATTGCCGCGCTTAAGTTTTCTGAGATATTGCCTGGGATTGTTTATGATAGCTTTTCAAGCGAGACTGGTGCATTTCTATAATTCACATCACTTTGAGAATATTAAATCTTAAGGAATCTCTTTGCATATTTTGCCGGCAATTGTAAAAGCTTAAATAACAAGGGGTACTTAGCAGACGCAATATATATTTTCTTAAGCTTTAATACTAATTTATCATTATTATTTATTGTTGATTTTAAATTGACCTTCTCTTTTTTAAAGCTGTTGAAAGATATATGAGCCGTGTTTAAAGCACCTGCCTGCATGTTAGAAGAATTTCCTTCTACATCCAAAAGAGTAAACGGTAATACACAATAATCTTGCCTGCTTTTGTCAAAATAAAAGTTTTTACTTCCTGTTTCTGAAATTACGGACGGAGGAGCCTCTTGCCAAAGTTGGGGGATACTTTGCCTTTCTGGGTATTTTGAATTGCTGATAGGATTGTTTGTTATGTCAATTTCAACTTCCACATTCCGAGAGTAGTTAATTGACCTTGAATGATAATTTTTTACGTTTTGGAACCAACATATCTGATCAAGCCTTTTATTTGGTAGGCCAGTTCCAGTTTTTTTCAATGCTTCTATAAGTTTACCTGTTTTGTAAATGATGTTTGTACCCAAAAAATCGCATGGAATGTAAGCACCCTCTAATCCCGTTTCGAAAATGTCTGAGTATTCAATGGGGATGGTTAATAGATTGTTATCAACCATTTCGTCAGCAAGAAAACCCGCATGACTTTGGAAGTTTTTACTATCGATCCGTCCAGCACCATTTAATGAAATATATCTTGTTCGCCCCCCCACCATAATTGGCCCATTCGAAGATTGCATCGAGAAAATCGCTTGAGTATACCCTTGTCGGTTGTAGACAACTGAGCCAGCTTGTAATTGGAGTAAAAAATCGCTGGTAGTTTGAGACAAAAAATCATTAAATACTTCTTGGTCGTATGAGCTAGAGTTAATCCAAACTACATCATTATAATTTGCCAATTCTTTTGTGAAAAATGTCTCGTTTCCCTCAAAGAATATTATTATTGGATTTTCTAGATTAAAGCTATTATTTATTGACTTATAAGTTTTATAAATCTCATCACTATATTTCGATCCGGTAATAAGAACTGTAGTAGAAAGCAGTGGGGCTTTATCAGACTTTTGAATTTCCTGGTCACTTACAGCTTTTGTTTTCTTTTCTATTTTTTTACTTTGGTATAGTTTCTCAATGCGAGTAGAATATTCAAAACTATCAAAATCTTCAATAAATCTGTCAGAAAATATTTTTAACAAGTCTGGTGTAAAAAAATCATTATTAAAAATATCCTTGGGTTTTTGCGATGTATTAAGCTTGGTCTTCGACCAAGAAAAACCATTTTTTTGTGGAAGTTTATCTATAACAACTTCAATGTCTTGGTTAAGGTTTTCAACTTTCCCGATAAAATTGTAATTCATAAAATCCAGATGCATTGTCCTCGTTTGAAAATACCAATGACGATCCATCTCATATGCGTCTTGATCACAAATAAAACGTATAAAATCTGCAAAACTCACATCAAAATTCCTTGGCACATTACTCATACTAATGTCGTTATTCCACGCATAAATCTTTTTGCGATTTTCTTCATGAGCAAGCTGGGCCGAAACGTTCACATCATAGCTTTCGCGACCGTAATTATCAACACGGTTGCTAAAGGCAGAAACAGCGCGCTCAAATGGATTTCTTGCGAAAGCAAAGCGAAATGTATCTTTTCCAAACAACAAGTCTGAAATTTTCTTTGGCGATTGAAGTGTGACAACACCTAACAACCCTGTATCCTTACAGTTATGCGGTGAGCCTTCGAACGAGCTTGGACTCAAATTATATCGAGCCAAATTCTTTTTTATCTGTGAGCAAGCGTTTTTTGAGCAGGCTGTGTAAACAACATTTGTATTGGGAACCCACAAAATGTCATTCTTAACCATCCAATGCCAATGATTAGAAGCTTTGAATTCTTTTATTTGATGATCTATTTCACGTTGGTTCATGTTTTCTCGCTGTAATTTATTTTGGAATATTAATGCGGTGAACGGATTTTCCGTCTGGCGATAATGTCTCTTTACGCTTATTTGGAAAATACAATGCCCCAATATTCCATTTTTTAAATAAATGAACGTGCCATTCTTGGCGTTGTCTTTTTTGCATGAACTTTTTGTTAGGGCGTCTGTGATGTTCTGCGTAAAGAGCATTAGTGTAAGCAACACTTACTTTCCGACCAAAGTAATTTGTGAGATAAAAGTCCTCATGTTCACCCATTATTTTAAAAATTGGATCCCAAAATAAAAAATCTTTTTTAAATACTGACGTGCGAATAAGTGCGAAGTTGTTCACTTGACTTTGAAAGCGATAATAATATTTATTCTCAAAGAAATAACGCTGCCCATTCATATACTCTACAGGAAAAAATACTGGAATTTTTTCCGATAAGCCTTTAAAATTAATAAATTGATATGAAGCATTAGTAAGTTTACTATTTAATAAAGATTGGCCATCATTCGCGTAGTTGAAATTATTAACTAGCCCGCCCAAAATATCTATTTCCTTCACATTATATAACATGCGATACGCAACATCTAAGCGCGTATGTGAAGTAAAGACAAAATCATCATCACATAAAAAAGTATACGGAGTGTCAACTCTTTCTACAAGATAGTTTCTAGCCGCTGCAAGACCAAAATCTTCCGACACGACATGCATTTCAGCGCCAAACTCTTTTGCAATCTCTCGATGTGTCTCTTCCTCATCTTTATCTTGTAAGGCAAAAGATATTTTTATCTTATCTCCAAGAATCATACGAATTGATTTCAAAAAATCCCTAACCTCACGTGACCGGTGAAACGTTTGAAATATTATAGTAACATCTGAATATGATAAATTTTCCTTTTTAGAGATATCATCCTGATCAGACAAAGCCATTCGCATAATTTCGGCTATTGTCATTGTGCTTTGAAGAAAGATTTCACGTGGTAGGTATTTCGTGCGAACATCAAATACACTGTGAAACAACATGCAACAGATAGTCTTTTTTGAAATCCGGCTCTCTATTTCAAACAGAGGGTCTGTAGATTGCAACAGTTCTGCTTCAGTAAAATCAAAAGGATGTAAAAGTTCTTCATCAATAAAATAAACAGCATCCACATGCTCATTGACAATATCCGTCAATAAATCTGCACCAAGCTCAGCCCATTCAAATGTCTCCTTTTGGGTATATTTATCTTGAATCAATACTTTTTGTGCTTCGTAATATTGCGAAATAATATCTCCATTTGGTTGGCTTGCCATCCAATTGACCGTAATGTGGTTTGATGCTTTTGATGTTTTTCGCATCGCCACAAAATCATTTGTTTTGAGATAATTAACTAATAAGGGTATCGGATTTTTAAGAAAAATGCAGTCAATGTCTGTCCAAAGTCCACCATATTTCCGAAGCAAAGCTACACGAATAAAATCGACTTGTAAGGATATAGATGATTTTCTCGGATCACGCATTGTGATTAGATTTAAGTCAAACGGGATGTCTTCATCATTTAGGTAGTCTGATAAATTTTCTGGAGTTACCAAATTAACTTTTGCACCACAACAATGTTTTTCAATAGTTTCAAGGCACAACTGGAGATATGGAGGCATTGTATCATCATATACATTCTCCCAATAAAGCCATACATTAAATTCAAATTTTTTGCCCATAAATCTATCCATATCTACAAGTATATATTATTAATAACTCAATTCTCTGAATCTAGAAAAGAAAAATAGTTATTAATTCCCTCTGCCAAAGTTAATGGCTGAATATTTGGGAACATTTTAGAAAATCTATCATTATCCGCTTGCGAAAACTGAATGTCACCTTTTCGCTGTGGTTGGTAATCAATTTCTGGGTTGTCCAAACCTTTTACTTTAGCAAGTATATCAATCAAATCTAACAAACTAATACTATTTCCAGTACAAACATTACTAACAAAACAACCATTTGATGCTAAAAGGTGCTGCATAGCCGATACAACCGTTTGAGCAACATCTGTGACGTATATAAAGTCTCTAGATTGGTGGCCGTCGCCGTAAATTGTAAACTCTTGTTGATTGCTTAAGCGCTCAAAAAAAATTGACATTACACCTGAGTAAGGAGATGTTGGATTTTGACGGGGGCCATAAACATTAAAAAATCTTAGGCCAAAACTAGGTAGATTATGAATATCATACATGGAACGAGCATGATATTCACATGCTAACTTATCAGCACCATAAGGTGACAGTGGTTGTGGTTGCATTTTTTCAGCGCATTTTATGCCGCTCACATTTCCGTAAACCGCTGCCGAAGAAGCATAGACCACAGGAATGTTATAAGATTTTGCTATATCAAAAATTTTGATTGTCGCTCCAATATTTGTTTCATGTGAGGAAATCCATGATTTAATACAATCTTGTACTGATACTGTAGCTGCCAGATGAAACACACCATCGACTGACGGAACCAGTTTCTTTAACACATCTTCATCTTTAACATCAGCACGTATAAAATCAAAAATTCTCGGGTTTAAATTTTCTATAAATCCAGTTGAAAGATCATCAAGTACTACAACCTTATCACCATTTTTAATAAGATTGTCGCAAACGTGGCTACCAATAAACCCTGCACCACCAGTAACCAACCATTTTTTCACACTAAGATCCTTTTATTATTGATAAAGTCAAAGCACTCAGTTTTTATCGCGCCCTAGAATAAAAAATATCCTTGACTGACTTCCGTCAAATCTTCTCCAGTTCTTTATCAAGAAAAGAAATCTAATTACAATACCCAACCATCGATATGCGCGGTTAAAAACCCTTATCCTCGCGTTATTATGATAGTCATTAAAAATTGACCCTGTGCTTTTTCCCTTATGGATGCCTAGTATAAAAGGAATCCGAAGTACATCTTGGCCTAGCCTTTTTAGATCTGCGACAAAAACAATTTCTTCACCAATCGGATTACTTGCCCCAACACCAAAATCTTCATCAAACCTTATACCCAAAGATCTAATTTTTTCAACATTCAGTATCATTTCTGGCGAACCAATTCGTGCTGTATTATACCAAGACACTTTTTGGTAGGATCGGGGACTTTTTTTACGTTCAGCAAAGTTCTCTCCCAAAACGTTCCCAACAAATAAAGCTTGGTCAAATTTGCAAATGTCAATTAACATCTGTTCATAATTGACATCTGAAAGGTCAATATCATCATCCGTAATATGTAGAAATTTAGTTTTACACAAATCAATTGCTAAGTTTCTACTCCTAGTTAAACCCTTACCTTGTTGCAAAATAATATTGTTGCTAAACTGATCATGAATATTCAAATCTATTTTTTCGAGGTTTTCATTGAATATTTGTATGATAATAAACCAATCTATAAAATTATTTTGATTTAAATTACTCCACTTGATATGTTCATACCTGTCTATAGTGGTAGATATGGATACCGTTATCTTCTTTTCATGACCTAATGTTAACATTCAGAATTGATCTTTCAATTTAAGCACTACCTTATTTGCTTCGGTTATGTCACCGTCAAAAACAATCTTTCCATTATTAAAAACAATACCTCTCCTACAATGAGTTTCCAACAACTCAGACGAATGAGAAGCAAGTATAAGTGTCCCAGCTTGCCCCATCAAGCTTATAATTCTTTCTTTTGATTTTTTAGCAAACTGGGCATCACCTACACCGATCACTTCATCCATCAATAGGATGCCATTTACTTGAAATGTTGCTATTGTAAAAGCAATCCTAAGCCTCATACCAGCGGAATATGTCCTTAAGGGGCGGGCAAGTGCCTCTTCTAGTTCTGTAAAGTCTTGAACATCAGAAATCACTTCGTCAAGTTTAGAAATAGATATATTTCGTGTTGCCATCAATAATGGAATGTTCTCATAACCACTTGCATTAGGATCTGTACCAACGGCTATATCAAATAAACTAGTGATTTTATTATTTAATTTCACCGAGCCAAACTGTGGTGGATATACTCCCGCTAGGGTACGCAAAAAAGTAGATTTTCCAGCACCGTTATTTCCTAATATACCTACTCGTTCACCTCTATTAATAGTAACACTTACATTATCAAGCGCTTTAACCGTTCGAATTGCGCCCGTATTTCCACCCATACGTGCCCTTACGGAGCGTGAGATACTATCAAATAGTGAAAATTCTACCTGTAGATCGTTGCAAATAATATCGGGGTAGCTATTCAAAGCCAATATTGTATCCTTTTATTTGTTGAAGCGAATACACACAAAGTTAGCACAAGTAACCCAACTGAAATACAGCTCGACACCAACCAAGCTTGCTGAGGAAAGCTATTACCGAGTAATGGTTCACGTACGATTTTTAAAAAATATCCAAATGGGTTCAATAAGTTTATATATTCACCAAGTTGACCTAAATTTCGCTCTTGCCAAATTATTGGCGTAGCAAAAAAAGCCATACGCAATAGAGATTGAATAATTGGTGAGAAATCACGAAAGCGAAGTGAAATTATAGCTAGGAGAAAAATAATCCAAAATGATGTAAATATTACTAATAGCATTCCCAAAATTGAATAAAAAATCCCAATAAGTCCTGGCCACAAACCCAACCATAAAAACAAAGGTGGTACAAGTACGACATGGTGAAAAAAAATAAGAATTTCTCTATAAACCAGACGATATATAAAAGTTGAAATAGGCCATTTTTTTTGCAATAAGAACGGCTTTGCTTGGGCAATAACCAAACAACCTGAACCGATACTATCTTGCATGAATAGCCAAATAATATATCCAATTGCCACATAAACTAAATAGGTTTTTGAATCCGCATTAAAAATACCTTGATATAATGCGCCAATAACCAGTATAAATAAAGCAACACTCAGCGTTATCCACCACTGGCCAAGCTTTGACCGGCGATATTTCGCTTTGATATCATTCATACCAAAAGTCATCCAGAACTCATAGCTCTTAGCCCCGTCAATCACATCTTGGATCACATCTTTGATTATCAGTTTCATTGCATTCTTAAAGCGGAAAATTTCTGAAACTTCAAGAGTAAAAAATTAATCAACATTTGGGTCGAGCGAGACTGTTGCATTAATTCATTAACGACGAAAGTGGCCCACTTGCCTCTCCTAAGCCGCATCTTGAAACAGATTCCGAACAAAGTCAATTTCACTGATGACGCTAGGTTCAATGTCGCGGATGTGGTTATTCTTTATCACTCTATGGGCTTCTATAGTAGGGATTATGGCTTTAGCTGATCGCATTGTTTTAAAGCCCTTTCCTAATCTGAGAAGTAGTTTTAATGCTGCATGACCGCCTTCAATCCGATTGTTTAGCCACTTCTTATTGATATAAATAAACCGCAGTTCAAGCGGATCCCAGTCGTTGTTTAGTTCTGAGATAGCATTGCGTAAAGTCGGTGATTTATCGGTACAAATGCTGATGGGTTTATACTCTCGGGCGGCTTCAAACGCTTGTCTAAAAAAGAATTTTACTGCTTTCGAAGCGCGCCTAGCTGTTACTCAAAAGTCAATAAACTGGCTGTGCTGATCGACCGCGCGCTACCTACCATTCACCTTGATATACGTTTCGTCAACATGCCAATCGAGCTATTTTGAGTTTCTCTGTGTGAAACTACATTTAATAATCTCAGGCTCGAACTTTTATATTGAAGGGTATATGGTCGAACTATAAACTGAAATCCCACGCTCAAGCCGAGCATATCACGAACATCTGGATAGCTGAGTGGGTATCTGCAATGCCAACGCACCGCTAACAATATGATATCCCTCGGAAACCTGTGGTACTTAAATGGATTGCAACGCGATACGATAAACCTCAAAATCAAAAGACTGAATGATTTGAGGAATTAATGCAACAGTCTCAGATTTTGGTAGAAAGATTAGAAATGGTTGGTATTATCTCTTTCCACCATTAATATAATAGTATACTAAAATAGTCAGAAACTATACTAACCTATTTAACGGGAACGCAATGTATAAGATTTTTACAGTATTCTGGTTGACTTTATGTGTTGGATTGTCTGCATTCGCTGAAAATATTCAGGTAGAAACTTGTCAAGAAGTTGTTGCTATTAAGCATTCACCTAAGCCGATAGCTGCCTTCGATATGTCAGCGCTCAATACGCTGGATGCTCTTAATATTGAAGGCCTCGTTTCAGTGGGCAATACCTATCTAGACCATCTTTCGCAGTATGCAGGGAATATAAGAGCTTTATTTGAGCCGAACATTGAACAATTGGTAAGAAATGAACGTGATTTGATTATAGTCGGGGAACGTTCGTCAAGCCAACTTGAAAATATACGGCATATCTCTCCATCAATTGACATGACTGTTTGGGGTAAGAATTGGATTGAACAAACGCACACAGGCATCGAAGCATACGGCAGAATATTTGGTCAAGATGCTGAAGCTCAATCGTTAATCAGCACACTTGATAAAAAGCTTCCAGAAACCCATGAAACATTTAAGAGAAAAGGAGGTACGCTTATCATCATGACGAATGAAGGCAAAGTATCTGCTTATGTTGTGGGAAGGCGCTTTGGCTGGATTCACGATGCTCTGGAAATTAAAGAAGTAGTTGAAAATGTAGAGGACACGAAAGCCCATCCAGAATGGCTGTTAGTTATAGACTACGCGCAAGCAATTAGGGAAGAAGTGCAGAACGCACAATCAACCCTGAATAATACAATCGTTGATACAACTAATGCGGCTAGAAATAACCAAATCGTTTATCTGAATTCTGCACAATTATATGTTGCGAGCGCGGGCACCTAAACAATTTTAAATACACTTACAATATTACAAGATGCTGCATAGCAAGGCTAATCTTTCAAGATGACAGCATCAATGCCAAAACCAAAAGACTATTAATTTATAATCAAGGAGTTCAAATTGTTACGTTCAATATTATACGGGTCTATTATTTCAAGTGTTGCTCTAAGCGTTAGTTTTGCAGAAAATATTACCATCAATACAGCATTCGGTGAAGCTATTGTACCACAAAATCCAGAGACGATCGTCGTCTACGATTTGTTGTCCCTAGATACGCTGGATGCACTGGGCGTTGAGCTTAAGGGTCGGCCAGCAAACACATATGTGGACTATATCGATAACTTTGTTGAAGATCCTATTGCCATAGGCTCCTCATCCGAACCTAATTACGAAGCTTTAATCAAAATGGAACCTGATCTTTTTGTCATTGGTGGAGGTTCTTCTAAACTTATGGAACCACTTTCAGATATTGCACCCACAATTGATATGTTTGTTCGTGGAGAAGATCATGTCGATCAAATGCTTGCACGTGTCGATGATTTTGGCGATATCACAGGAACTGAAAACAATGCTGCGGAGCTTATTGCTGAATTTGGCGTAAAAATGGAGGAGGCAAAAACAGCAGTAGCTGGCAAAGGAACCACACTAATCTTGCTCACCAATGGCGGCAAAGTATCAGCATTTGGTAATGATTCTCGCTTCGGTTGGTTGTATACAGATGTCGGTCTCCTTGAGGCTGCCGAAAATATTGATGCCAAAAATCACGGTGAGAGCGTCTCTTTTGAATTCATCGCAGAAACCAACCCTGATTATATTCTTGTTGTTGATCGCTCTGCTGCTATTGGTCGCGAAGCAGAGGCAGCAGCAGCTACTCTTGACAATGCATTGGTTGCACAAACTAAAGCCGCCCAAAACAAAAACATCATTTATCTATCGCCCGCCCCTGCTTATGTGGCTGGGGGAGGATATCAAGGTATGATGATTATGCTTGATGAGATCATTAAGGGTTTTAGTGGTTAAGCATCATAAATATTATCTTTACACCATAGTCATTCTACTTGCTCTATCAGGGGTAAGTATTATGATTGGTGTCGGTGATCTATCTATAGATAATCCTAAAGCTGTTGAGTTATTATTACTTAGCCGCTTGCCACGCACAGCAGCCATTATTCTGACTGGTATTAGCATGGCGATTTCAGGTGTTATTATGCAACTTCTTGTGCGCAATCGCTTCGTCGAACCGAGTACGACTGGCACCACAGAAGCTGCAATGATTGGCCTTTTGATTGTTGCTATTTGGTTACCATCATTGCCAATTATTGGTAAAATGGCCGTCGCTGCCTCTTGTGCCGTGATGGGTCTGTTGGGGTTTTTCCAACTCACAAAAAATATTCCACCAGAACAACCACTTTTGATCCCCCTAGTTGGTTTGATATATGGGGGTATTCTTGGTGCTATCGGTACTTATGTGGCAATTGTTTACAATCTTTTGCAATACTTAGGGATTTGGATAACAGGTGACTTCTCGGGAATTCTTGCGGGGCGATACGAGTTCCTATGGATTGCAGGAGGGTTGGCCCTATTATGCTATTGGGTTGCCGATCAGTTCAGCGTCGCTGGTCTTGGAAAAAGCATGAGCAATAGTCTCGGCTTAAATTATTCACAAGTCATGATCATTGGTATCGGAACTGTTGCGATTAACTCTAGCTTAGTAGTGGTCACGGTCGGTATATTGCCCTTCTTAGGGCTTGTTGTACCTAATGTTGTGTCACGCATTATGGGAGATAATTTGCGTGAAACCCTTCCAGTCGTTGCCGGCTTAGGCGCAATTTTTCTGCTGATATCCGATATAATTGGCAGATTGATCCGTTATCCATATGAGATACCAGCGGCGACCGTGTTTGGCGTTGTCGGCGCTTTGGTTTTCCTTAGAATCATTTTTGCACGGCATAGTCATGCCTAACAAACGCATTTTATTTCTGTTTATTTTCTTAATTTGCACTCTTGCGTTTTTTCTGACTTGGAATTTATCAACGCATGTATCTTTAATACTTAAACTACGGGCTGTAAAATTAGGCGGGCTCGTTTTCGTCGGAATGGCTATTGGTGTTTCAACCATATTGTTTCAGACAATTAGTTACAATCGTATTTTAACCCCGTCAATAATGGGGTTTGATGCAATTTATCTCTTCATACAAACCAGTTTAGTTTTTTTTCTCAGCAGCCTAAGCTATGCTCAAATTCCTGGACATCTGCTCTTTATGATTAACATGGGATTGATGCTTCTATTTGCAGTTATTTTGTTTACATTCGTATTGCGCGCCACGCGTCAAGATATACAGCTTATGATTCTTGTCGGCATTGTTTTTGGCATGTTATTTCGTTCGTTTGCGACCCTAATGCAAAGGCTGATTGACCCATCAGAATTCGCAGTCCTACAAAGTGTAATGTTTGCTCAATTTGGGAGCATTGATGAGTCAGAGCTTTTTCTAGCTACTGTCATGTTACTATTGTTAGGCATATGGTTAATTAAAAATTGTCAGATTCTTGACGTGATGGCGCTTGGGCGCAGCAAAGCTAGATCTTTAGGTGTGAATTATGATCAAATGCAATTTAAAATTCTAGCTCTGATATCAATACTCGTTTCAGTCTCCACAGCGTTAGTTGGACCAATAGTATTTTTGGGCCTTCTAGTTTCGGCTTTAGCGCATAGCTTCATGAGAAGCCATCTTCATGCCTTACTTCTACCTGCAGCCGCCTTGATATCGGCAATAATACTAGTGTTGGGGCAGGCCAGTTTTGAACATATTTTAAAATTGCAATCGACACTTATTGTTGTAATCGAATTCTTTGGAGGGCTTTTCTTTCTTGCACTACTCTCAAAAGGAAAAATAAAATGATATCGATTAGAAATGTTAGTCACAAATATGGAAGTCAAAACATTTTAAGTGATCTTTCGGTAGATTTTCCTAAAGGAAAGGTTACTGCACTTATAGGCCCTAATGGAGCAGGTAAATCCACTTTACTTAGTCTGATCTCACGGCAAACTGATTTGAAAAGTGGCCAGATTACATTGGATGATGTTAACATCAATGATTTTAAACCTAAAGATCTAGCACTTCGGATGGCACTCGTTACACAACAAAATGGCGTAGAGAGCCGATTGCGCGTACGTGATCTTGTTGGGTTTGGGCGTTGGCCGCAACACCAAGGCCGTCCCTGCGCAGAAGACCATATCATTATTGATCAAGCTATCCAAAAATTTGAGCTTGAAGATATTTCGACGCGGTTCCTTGATGAAATTTCTGGTGGTCAAAAGCAGAGAGCTTTCATCGCTATGGCCTACGCACAAACAACTGATTGGTTGCTTCTAGACGAACCTCTAAATAACCTTGATATACGTCATGCAAAAACACTGATACAGTACCTTCGTAAGCTAGCACATTATGATCAGAAAAGTATCATCATGGTCATTCATGATATTAATTATGCGATTTCTGGTTCAGATCATATCATTGCTCTTAAAAATGGAAAATTGTCATTTTGTGGGCAAACAGAGGAGGTGGCAACGTCCAACTCACTCTCCAGCTTATACGAAACAAGCATTGACGTCGTTAAACATGGCGACAGAGCTTTTGCATATCATCACAACGCAATCTAACGTCACGATAGGGTTCGGCCTCTGGTTCTCTAATAATCGAACCCTAATATGTGTAAGTCCATATTCTATATGTTATTTTTACCACAGTTAATACCTGATTAAAAAAGTCAAGAATAATAGTATACTATTTTTGTAGGATATATTATGGATAATTAAACTCAAAAGGTAACGCTATAGTATTAGTAAACAAAGCGGACGGCTTAGAGTTAAAAATCTTAACTTAAAATGGGATGCACAAGATGAATGCAAAATCTAAATTGATATTCACTAGCTCAGTTATGGCGCTGAGCTTAAGTGGAACGGGTTACGGCCAAGAGATAGCTCTAGATACGATCTATCTGGATGCCGAACAAGAAATTACAACCGAAGTTGTTTTGGACGAATCTGACATTGAGAATATTTCACCAACTTCAACTGGGGATCTTTTTGACGGAGTTTCTTCAGTTACAACAAGTGGCGCGAATCCGAGTACAGAGAAAATCTACATACATGGTATCGAAGAATCTAAAATGAACGTTCAAGTTGATGGCGGGAGTTTACCAGAAGGGCCATTTCATCATACTGGATCATCATTTATTGATGTAAATCTGCTAAAGGCAGTTGAAGTGGAGCCAGGTGTCGCAACGGCTGATTCTGGACCAAATGCTCTGGCAGGATCGGTTAAATTCGAAACTAAAGATGCTAGAGATTTTCTTGATCAAGACGATCATTTTGGCGGCTATCTGACACTGGGCTACGATAGCAATGGTAATTCGTTTAACCGCGGGCTTACATTATTTGGTCAACAAGGCGGATTCGAATATTTGCTCAGTGGGAATATGACTTCTGGGGACAATTACGAAAACGGCGATGGCGATGAAATACTAGGAACAGAGCCTGCTTTAGAGAGTCTTTCTGCGAAGCTTGCTTACAGCACAGATTCTGGGCACCGTTTTGAGGTAAGTGCTAACACAATTGAGGAAGATGCTGTTCGACCAAACCGCCCTGATTTTTATAGCTTTGTTACAAGTGATGAAGTAGAGTTGGTTGACCAAGAATATGGCCGTCAAACCTACAACTTCTCATATGAAGATGAAACACCTGATGGTTGGTGGTCACCAAAAGCGAATCTATCTTATTCAAGTATTGATGTGGAACTTTCAAATGGTAATGGACCTGCCTTTATTAGCACACTCAATGGTTCGTTATCTAACGCATTTAAACTTGGCAATGGGACTGTAAACGCTGGGATAGATTTCTACTCTGATTATCGTGAAAGAACCCGCGATGATGAGGATGATGATGGAAACGCATTAGGTACAACCACAGATTATTGGGAAAAATCTCAGAACATAGGTGTTTTTGCTCAAGCTCGCCAAAATATTACGGATAAATTACGTGTGTCTTATGGTGGACGTGGAGACTTGCAAACAATTGAAGGTAGGCTAGATTCCTCAAGCCAGCAGGACATACTAGCAGAAGACACAAGCTATGATGCATCACAAAGCGTTTCTGGCCTGAGTGGAAATCTGTCTGTTGAATATGAAGTTACGAATAACTTTACCTTAAATGCAGCTGTTTCTAGCGTATTTGGTGGTATCGCTGGTACAGAAGCTTTATTGCTTAACGACACAACAGACCTCAATTACGAAGAGCTTGAAACCTCTCGTTCTAATAATGTTCGCCTAGGTGTTGACTACAACAATGGGCCATGGTCAGCTGGAGTGGCTGTATTCAAAACTGAGCTTAAAGACGTATCAAACACATCAGGATCTAATGATACCAGAACTGACTATTTTGATGTTGTTTCTGAAGGTTATGAAATCAACGTAGGATATACCACTCAAACAACAAGGATTAGTGTAGATCTTACAAATTCAGATGTCACAAATGATGGCGAAAATGATCTATTTAACTACTATAACAGTACAACTGTAGGCACAATGATTGCCCTAAATGCCCATCACGTAATAAATGAAAACTGGGCTATCGGAGCACAGGGTACATTTGCGCTTGAGAATGACGCAACTATAAGCTCCCAAGAAGAAGAAGACTATGCACAGCCTGCGTATGAAGTTGTTGACATCTATGCCACTTATGAACCTAAGCAGTTTTCAAACCTTTCTTTACGTTTTGGTGTGGATAATCTCTTCAACGAAAACTACGCAAATCGTGCAAATACAGGCACAGGACGTGCATCTATAGAGCCCTTCTACGACCCAGGACGTTCATTTACAGTCCAAGCAACTTTGAGCTTCTAATCATACTAAAAAATGTTGGCCTCAGTATCTGAGGTCGACAGAATAGTTATATGGGAACTATAAATGTAAATTAGTCTCATGAAAAAATCCCTATAAGCGTATGTAATTTAAGCGCATACTTTAACCCGAAATATATTCTTGTAGACTTGCCTCAGTGCCGTTCGTCCAAAGTGTCGAAATCCAATGTGCGAAATGCGAGCGGAAATTTTCATTTTCTGCAACATCGCCAAATGTTTCTTTTAGCTCAAGAAACGCTAATGGATTGGTTTTGGTCGCTAATGCAACTTCTGTTAAACGCTCTGCGTTTTCATCCCCGATTTCGATCGGGTTACCGCTATCACTCACGCCGGCACAATATTTGCACCATAATGCTGAGACGAGTGCCAAACCACGCACATCTTGCCCAGCATTCAGCCGATCCCGCGTAACAGGTAAAATGAATTTTGGCTGGCGATTAGACCCATCAAAACAAAGGCGCGGTATTGTGTCGCCAATATCAGAATTTGAAAAACGCGATTCAATCAGTTTAAAATAATCTTGCAAATTCGTATTCGGGACTGGTGGCACCGTTGGGATGATTTCATCATTTTCAAGTTTACTCAAAAATCCACCAATCAAAGGATGTGCCATCGCATCATGCGCAAATGGTATTTCAAGAAGACCCGCAGGATATGCGATCGTGGCATGTCCGCCATTAAGAATACGCAATTTCATAAGCTCAAATTTTGCTACATCTTTTGAAAATGTAACGCCAAGGCTTTCAAGTTTTTCTAGTGCAGGGCGCCCAGCAGTAAAGTTATCTTCAATAACCCATTGGCGGAAGGGTTCGCAAACTACTGGTGAATTATCCTCAACACCAAATGATTTTGCCAACGCAATTTCGCGAGGACCTGTCGCAGGAGTAATGCAATCCACCATAGAGTTTGGGAATGCTACATTGTCTTCAATCCAAGCTGCCATTTCAGCATCGGCAATTTTCGCAAGACCTAAAACCGCGTTACGGGCAACATGACCATTCTCAGGTAAGTTATCACAGCTCATCACCGTAAATGGCGCAATTCCAGCTTCGCGTCTCGCACGTAATGCCGCGATCATCGCTCCAAAAACACTACGAGGTGATGCCAAATTACTTGCATCATGCACCATATCTGGATCCTCAGGATCAAAAGCGCCAAGAGCAGGATTAATATAATATCCGCCTTCTGTCACGGTTAATGATACAATGCGGATTTCAGGTTTAGACATTGCCTCAATTAGCGCGCCATTGCCTTCTTCCACAGGCAGAAAATCAATCATTGATCCAATCACACGGCCATGATTTTTGCCTGGCTCAAGCTCAATAATTGTTGTTAAACAATCTTGATCAAGAAGGCGATCACGTTGTCCGCTGTCACCAGCACGAACACCCGCCCCAATAATTGCCCAATCATGGCTTTCGCCCATTGCGAATAAACGATCTAAATACCATGCTTGATGCGCACGATGGAAATTACCAAGACCAACATGAATAATACCCGCAGTTAACTTTGTGCGGTCATATTCTGGTATGGCGACATCTGTAAGTTTGTTCAAATTTTCTTGTGAAAGTTTCATTAGCTCATCCAATTCCCGCCATCGACGTTGTAAGTTTGTGCGACAACATAATCAGCATCACTTGATGCCAAAAATACGGCCATACCTGTTAAGTCCTCAGCATTGCCCATGCGCCCAAATGGCACGGCATTGCCAACAATTTCTTTCTTTTCGCCCTTGGGACGATTTTCATATTTTGCAAAGAGCGCATCGACCTGTTCCCAATGCTCACCGTCAACCACACCTGGCGCAATCGCATTGACATTAATTCCATATTCAATCAAATTTAGTCCTGCTGATTGTGTCAACGAAATGACGGCGGCCTTGGTTGCGCAATATACACCAACAAGAGCTTCACCACGTCGACCAGCTTGACTTGCCATATTGATAATCTTACCGCCATTACCAGCTTCGATCATATGACGTGCAACAGCTTGCATGGTAAAAAGCGCTCCTGCGACATTGATTGAAAATAACTTATCAAAGCTTTCACGGGTTATGTCTGTGATTGGCGCTAGGTCAAAAACTGCGGCATTATTGATGAGTATATCAATCTTGCCAGCATTTTCGATTGTTTCATCGACTGCGTTTTGAATGCTTTCTTGATTTGAAACATCCATATAAACAGCCGATGCACCAATATCTTTGGCGGATTGTCGTGCAGCATCAATATTAATATCAGCAATCGTCACACGAGCACCTTCCTCGATATACCGTTTGGCGAATGCCAATCCAATACCACGCGCAGAGCCTGTAATTAGAGCAGACTTGCCCTCTAACTTCATATAGCCAGACCTTGATCGTCGAACTTGTAAATTTTACCCTCAACTTTGAGAGCGACAGTGTCACCATAATTCACAACGACATCACCACTTCCGCGCGCCAATATTTCTTGACCATCATCCATTTTCACACGCAAGAATGTATCTGAACCAAGATGCTCCGCAGACAACACAACGCCTTTAAAGTCGCCGCCCTTTTTCACTACTTCGAAATGCTCAGGACGAACACCAATAGAATGTGCTTTATGCTTCTCGGCGGCAGGGCCTTCAATAAAGTTCATTTTCGGTGAGCCAATAAAACCAGCAACAAAACGGTTGCGCGGTTCACGGTATAACTCAAGAGGCGAACCAACTTGCTCAATAACACCTGCATGAAGAACAACGATCTTATCTGCCATAGTCATCGCTTCAACTTGGTCATGCGTCACGTAAACCATAGTCGTGTCGAGTTCACGGTGTAGATCAGTGATCTCTTGGCGCATATTCACACGCAATGAAGCATCAAGATTTGAAAGCGGCTCATCGAACAAGAAGGCAGAAGGCTCACGAACAATCGCACGGCCAATCGCCACACGTTGACGCTGACCACCAGAAAGATTGCCCGGGCGTTTGTCAATATAATTCGCCAAGTTCAAAATGCTCGCTGCATGTTCAACTTTTTTGTCAATTTCTTCCTGAGCTACACCCGCCATCTTCAGCGGAAATGCAATATTCTTACGAACTGACATATGTGGGTAAAGTGCATATGATTGAAACACCATAGCTAGCCCACGTTGTGCAGGCGGAGCATATGTAACTTCTTTTCCATCAATCTCAATTGTACCTTCAGTTACATCTTCAAGTCCGGCAATCAGTCGCAAAAGTGTAGATTTTCCGCATCCAGAAGGCCCCACAAATACGACGAACTCTCCATCATTAATTTCAAGATCTAGCGGGGGTATCACTTCTGCTTCGCCAAAGCGTTTTACCACCTGTTTGAGTACGATATTTCCCATTATATTATTCCTTATTTAACCGCGCCAAATGTAAGGCCACTTACGAGTTGTTTTTGTGAGAACCAGCCCATAATCAAGATAGGGGCAATTGCCATGACCGAAGCCGCTGATAGTTGGGCGTAAAACAATCCTTGTTTTGTAGAAAACTCAACCATAAATGCAGATAAAGGCTTAGCGCTTGTTGTCGTTAAAATAATCGTCCAAAATGCTTCATTCCAAGCCAGAATGATATTCAGTAACATTGTGGAGGCAATTCCTGGTATAGCCATCGGCACCAGCACATATAAAATTTCACCCCTAAGACTAGCGCCATCCATACGAGATGCCTCTAAAATGTCTTTTGGAATTTCTTTAAAATATGTGTAAAGCATCCAAATAATGATCGGCAAGTTCATCATCATTAAGATAACGACGAGAGCAATTCGTGAGTCCAGTAAATCAATCCAAACAAGGAAGAGATAAATTGGCATCAGCACACCAACCGCTGGCATCATTTTAGTGCCAAGCATTGCCATAAGGATATCTTTTGTCCATCTACCAGGCTGAAATGCCATTGACCAAGCGGCCGGCACGGCAAATACAAGCCCTAATAAGGTTGAACCCAAAGCGATAATGATCGAGTTCATCAATGATTTAGGATAGTTTGCCTCCCCTGCAAGAATAATCTTATAATTGTCGAGATTCCAATCAAAGTTAAAAAACACAGGAGGGTTTGCAATCGCTTCACCTTCAGTTTTAAAACTTGTGAGAAAAGTCCAAATGACTGGGAAGAAAATAGCAAGTGCTATAGTCCATACAATGATAGTCCAGCCGATTTTTTGTTTTGTTGTTGTTGATCTAGCCATTTTATCCGTCCAAATTCTTTCCAAGTACTTTCATCAAAATGATTGCAAATATATTGGCAAATACGACTGCTATAATACCACCTGCGGCAGCACCACCAGCATCGAATGACTGACGTCCAACCTTATAAATAATCCAAGGTAAATTCGTAGAGGCATTACCTGGGCCACCTGAGGTTGTTACAAAAATTTCAGCAAAGATTGCGAGAAGAAAGATTGTTTCAATGAGAATAATAATCGTTATCGGGCGCATAAGATGCGGAACCGTTAGATAACGAAAACGACTTAAGGCACTTGCACCATCCATTTCAGCAGCTTCCATTTGCTCCTGATCAAGTGACTGAAGAGCTGTCAAAAGAATAAGGGTCGCAAAGGCGAGCCATTGCCATGCAACAATCACAATAATTGATGCTAAAGGATAGTCATTCAAAAATAGTATTGGTTCTGCACCAACTAATTTTGACATAATTGCGAAAAGTCCGTTCTCCGAATTCATGAACATGTGCTTCCAAATTAGAGCAGCAACGGAAGGCATGATGAAAAATGGCCCAATGACCATTAGCCTTGCGATTCCACGTCCGTAAAATTCTTTGTTCATTAAGATACCGAGAAGTGTTCCCCCCACGATCGATATGATGATAACGCCAAAAACAATTAACGAAGTATTCATCAATGAAATCCAAAACGCCGGATCCGTTACAAAATAACTATAGTTTTTAAATCCCCAAAACTCAAAAGTATCAGGTCGTTGAATATTGTATCGGAAGAGAGAGTAATAGATTGTGGCCGCTAGTGGAACAATCATCCAGATGAGTAGGGCAACTACTGAAGGTGCTAACATCCATCTGGCGAGTCGTTTTGAATGATCTGTCGCCATAACTAAATCCCTGATTTAAGTGTTGTTTTTATTATTATGATCTAGGGGCAAATCAAGTCGCCCCTAGATTTTTAAGCCGTGCTATTAGTAGCCAGCTTTTTCCATTTCACGTGTCGTGATTGCTTGCGCAGCAGCCAATGCTTCTTCAGCTGTTTTGTCGCCTGCGAGTGCAGCAGCAAACTCTTGGCCAACAGAAGTCGCAATACCTGAGAACTCAGGAATAGCTACGAACTGAACACCTTGGTAGGGCACAGGATCAACTGTTGGTTTGAGTGGATCAGCAGAGTTGATGCTTTCCAAAGTCATTTTTGCAAATGGAACTTTTTGGTACTCTGGGTTCTCGTATAGTGATGTACGAGCTCCTGGAGGAACATTCGCCCAACCTTCGTTTGCAGCGACAAGCTCAATATACTCTTTTGAAGTTGCCCACTCAACGAATTCCTTCGCGGCTGCTTCTTTTTCAGTACCCGCTGGAATTGCAAGAGCCCATGCCCATAGCCAGTTACCACGTGGGCCAAGACCATTGTCAGCCGCAAGTGCGAAACCTACGCTGTCAGCTACAGTTGAATCGTCAGGGTTCGTTACGAAAGAAGCCGCAACTGTCGCATCAATCCACATGCCACATTTACCTTGTTGGAATAGAGCAAGGTTTTCAGTGAAACCGTTAGAAGATGCACCTGGAGGACCGTAGTTATTCATGAGATCAAGATAAAAGTTAAGCGTTGAAGCCCACTCTTCTGAATCGAACTGAGCATTCCAATCTTCGTCGAACCAGCGTGCGCCGAAAGAGTTAGACATAGCCGTCAAGAACGCCATGTTCTCACCCCAGCCAGCTTTACCGCGAAGACATACGCCATAAACGCCATTCTCTTCGTCAGTCATAGCTTCAGCAGCCATTTTCACATCATCCCAAGTTGGAGCAGAAGGCATTTCAAGGCCAGCAGCTTCCATAAGGTCTGTGCGATACATGATCATTGAAGATTCGCCATAAAACGGTGCAGCATACAATGAACCTTCATAAGAAAGGCCTCCGCGCATTGCTGGTAGGATATCGTTGATATCGTATTCAGCAGACATATCATCTAGAGAAACAAGCCAGTCGTTTTTAGCCCAGATTGGCGCTTCATACATACCAATTGTCATAATGTCGAACTGACCGCCCTTAGTCGCGATGTCTGTTGTCACTTTTTCACGAAGAACATTTTCTTCAAGTGTAACCCACTCAACTTCATGACCTGTTTTTGCTGTGAAATCATCAGCGTAACCCTGCATGCGAACCATATCACCGTTGTTAACTGTAGCAATAGTAATTGTTTCTGCGTTCATTCCAGCTGCAATAGCTGCAAATGCAGTTGCACCCATAAGGGCACCCTTAGTAATTTTCATAATTGTCCTCCCAGACATTGTTTATTTGTTGAGCAAATACTCACTCAGTGAGCAATTGTTCACACAGAAGTCCGATTCTGTCAAGAAAAAATTAAAAAATTTGTTGGATTACATTAAAAGCGCGCGGGCTGTCGGCTCATCTGTGATCAAACCATTGACCAAATGGCCCTTAAGTGCGGCACGTATTGCAGGAACTTTTCGGCTTCCTGAGGCAATGGCAATAGCAAAATTATCTTTGCTTGCTTGAACGCGCACACTTGTCATGCGTTTTGTAAACGCCGCATCAATATACTCGCCCTCAGCATTATATATAGAGCCAGCGATCTCGCCCACAACGCCTAGAGATTGAAGCTCAGTCCACTCTTCCTCAGAAATAAATCCATCAAGAAGTATAGGTGCCGTTTCGTCCAATTGGCCAATTCCAACAAAATGCACATCAGCTTTAGTCGCAAGGTCTAGAACCTGCCTTACGGGTTTGAGCTTCAAATATAAATCGCGCTCTGCAGTCGTATCCGCAATAACAGGCGCCGGCAAAGGATAGTTAGGCGCGCGCACAGTATCGGCAATGCGCATAATAATATCATAAAATGATGCCGTACCATCAGGAGCGATATTACCAATCAGTGAAACAAGCTTATGGTGCTCGCAAGATATAGTAGACATCGCTTCAATCGTTGCTCGTAAAGCGCGCCCAGTTCCAAAGCCGATCGTTAAAGGCTCATCAGAAGATAATATACCCTCAACAACACGTGCCGCAAACGGCGAAACACTTGCCATATTGCCATCAACGCCAATATCTGGCGCAACCCGCACACGCTTCAATCCAAAACGCGCTTTCAATTCTGCACCAAGAGACATTAACTCCGAAATCGGGTGTTCCAATCTCAAACGAATAAGCTTTTCCGCGACCGCGCGAGAAACCAGCCGTTGTGCACGTTGGCGCGAAACACCAAGTGTTTTTGCAATCTCATCTTGAGTTTTTCCACCAACATAGTAAAGCCAACCCGCTCGCGCGGCATCGTCTAGAGTATTGGCTTCAAAATCATTATTATTCATCAGTTTCTTTCAGTTTGAGTTCTGGGCATAGCTCAAAAAACTGACCGAAGCTATCAAAAATTTCAAGTGCCCCGTGTGAAGCGGGTATATTTGACGTACCAGAAAGATGCGATCCGCCTATAAATCGAACAACGTTCATCCTCGCAGAAACGCCCGCCTCTACACCAGCTAAACTATCTTCAATGACCAAGCAACGATCTGGTTTAACGCCCATTTTTTCTGCTGCAAAAAGAAATAAATCAGGCGCGGGTTTGCCATTTTTAACTTGTGAAGCCGTATAAACATTTTCACCAAAATATTTATCCAACCCAACAATTCTAAGCGAATTGGCAACCCGCTTTGGACTTGAGCTTGTCGCCACGCATATCGGCACGTTAAGCTCTTTTATCATATCTTCCACATTCGGAATAATTTCCAAATCCCGCTCAAAAGCTGCAATCAAACGCTCGCGATATTTCTCTCCAAAATCCTCATCTAGTACGACATCAAATGTTTTTTGGACTTCCGAAAGAACCGTAGGATAGGAGCGTCCGATATAATTTTGAATGATATGCTCAAGGGTGATTTCAACATCTCGCGTTTTGAGTTCGGCTTTCAACATCCGCGCGGAAATAATCTCACTATCAATAAGAACACCATCACAATCAAATATCACAAGATCAATCTCAGAAAACATAAGCAGCCCTTTATTGAGAGTTTTATAGGCAAGTTTGTGAATATTGCGCAAGGTAGATTTTTATGTTGCTATATCGGCTGTAAACCTTAACGCGAAATCATACTGCCCAAATACATACCGATTACCGTGCAATTACGGTACATGAATATTTGGTTAATCTTAACTTTTAAAAGATGGATTTAAGTGTGTGGTAATTTTTTAAATCGCAGATTTTATTTCCCACTCTTTCTTTAATCCACAGAACCCTATTCCCCGTTTTACTCTATCACTGGAGTGATTTCCCTGATTCTAAAGGCTCAATTAAAGGCATCTTGCAAATTTCTTTATGTTCATAGATTATCTGCCCAAAATGGAGATAAATATGACTGATCAACCACAAGGTTTTGAAACACTACAAATTCATGCAGGCTCAAATCCTGACCCCGCGACTGGCGCACGCCAAACCCCAATTTATCAATCAACTGCTTTTCAGTTCCGCGACGCTGAACATGCACGCAAACTCTTCGGTCTTGAAGAAGTTGGCTTCATATATTCACGCCTTACCAACCCAACAGTTGCTGTACTTCAAGAGCGTGTTGCGACACTTGAAGGGGGCGCTGGAGCGGTGGCTTGTTCATCGGGTCACGCTGCACAAATCATGGCGCTTTTTCCATTGATGAGCCCAGGTGATAACGTCGTTTCGTCAAACCGCCTTTATGGTGGTACAGTCACTCAATTTACTCAAACGATAAAGCGTTTTGGATGGTCTGCAAGCCTTGTAGATTTTGATGATGTTGCGGCTATTAAAGCTGCGATAAATGACAAAACCAAGGCACTTTTTTGCGAGTCCATCGCAAATCCGGGTGGTCACATTACGGACGTTGCTGCCATTGCAAAAATTGCTGATGAAGCAGGTATTCCTCTCATCGTCGACAACACTGTTGCCACGCCATATCTATGCCAACCTATTGAACTCGGTGCTACACTTGTTGTGCACTCTGCAACAAAATATCTCACGGGAAATGGCACAGTGACAGGCGGTATTGTGGTTGATAGTGGTAAGTTCGATTGGTCAGCTTCGGATAAGTTCCCAAGCCTAAGCCAGCCTGAACCCGCCTATCACGGTCTTAACTTCCATGCAGCACTTGGACCAATGGCATTCACATTCCACTCAATCGCAATCGGCCTTCGTGATCTGGGTATGACGATGAATCCACAAGGTGCGCATTACACTTTGATGGGTATTGAAACATTATCATTGCGCATGGAGCGCCATGTAGAAAATGCGCTAACCGTTGCCAAATGGCTTGAAGCTGATCCGCGTGTTGAAAGCGTTTCTTATGGTGGACTTGCCTCTGCGCCAAGCCACGAAAACATGGCGAAGACTTGTCCAAAAGGTGCGGGAGCCATCTATACTGTCGCATTGAGAAATGGTGCTAAGGCCTGTGAGGATACAGTTGCAAACGTGAAGCTCTTTAGCCATGTTGCCAATCTTGGTGATGCGCGCTCTTTAATCATTCACCCAGCTTCGACAACACATTCGCAACTTTCACCAGAACAGCAAATTGCCGCAGGTGTTGGGCCAAATGTATTGCGCCTTTCTATTGGTATCGAAAATGTTGCTGATATTATTGCGGATCTTGATCAAGCGATTTCTTAAAAAGAAGTATTTGAATCACAAGCGCCTCAACAGCGTTTATTTTGAATGCAAGAAAGGCCGCGTCATTTCTGATGCGGCCTTTCTGTTTGATTTCTCAGCCCTTTGACTTTGGGCTACATTCTAGAAATTATATGCATAACCGAATGTAACACCCATAGCACTATAATTGTCTTTGCCTAAACCATCATAGTCTA
>CANMUM010000029.1 GCA_947501025.1 uncultured Paracoccaceae bacterium
TCGCTATGGAAGACAATCTTCGTTTCGCTATCCGCGAAGGTGGCCGCACTGTTGGCGCCGGCGTCGTAGGCAAAATTCTAGACTAAGATTTAACCAAAGCGTTATATCTAAGAAAGGTGGCATTCGTGCCGCCTTTTTTGTTCTTATCTAAACAATTTACATTTGATCCATATTGCAATATTGATGAGGTAGGGGAGGTTTTGATGTATATTTGAATTCCCTCTATTTTTGATTGGTGAATTTTATTTATGTCTGAACAGTTACAAATTGGGTCAAAAGTTTTTCATAACGATAGTTATTACGAGATAGTGTCGACTTATACGGGCGAAGATTTATTGGGCTCGGATGCTTATAGTTTTTACTATCTTGCATATGACCGGTTGAACGACAATTTGGTGGAACTCCGTGAATATTTTCGCGCGGGATTCGCTAGTCGTGACGCTGATATTGTTGTTCCGCCATCGGATGCTGAAAAGCGTGTCCACTTTGATGGTGGTAAGGTTTCTTTTGACGAGGCAAGTTTAGCAAGAGACGATCGCATTGCATTTTTTAGTCAAAATGGCACTTCATATTTAGCTTTGCCAATTGATATCGTGAATTCGGGCTATGCACAGAAATTTGATGATATTCTTAATGATGTGCGCTCAAAATCAACGCCAACAATTGTTCGAGTTAGAAAGAACAAAACGCAGCTTTGGCCATTTGCGCTCGTTGCTGTTATTTTTATGGGCGGCGGCGCTGTGCTGTGGAACAGTTTTGGAAGTTCACAAGCTTCGGGGAATAATGAACTTCAGGCTGAAATTTTGGATGAGCAAGCTGCTCAACAAGAAGCCGAACTTATTGAGGCAGAGCGCAAAGCTGCTGAACTTGCCGCGCAAGAAGCGGAGGCTGTAAGGCTTGCCGAAGAAGAGCGTGTTGCAGCGGAATTGGCGGAAGCCGAACGTGTTGAAGCAGAGCGCAAAGCTGCTGAACTTGCCGCGCAAGAAGCGGAGGCTGCAAGGCTTGCCGAAGAAGAGCGTGTTGCAGCGGAATTGGCGGAAGCCGAACGTGTTGAGGCGGAACGCAAAGCGACAGAGCTTGCCGCGCAAGAATTAGAGGCTGCAAGGCTTGCGGAAGAAGAGCGTGTTGCAGCGGAATTGGCGGAAGCCGAACGCGTTGAAGCAGAACGCAAAGTTGCTGAACTTGCTGAGCAAGAAGCAGAGGCCAGTAGTGAAGCATCAACAGCAAGCAAAGCCCTTTCAGAGGATGAGATCGCGGCTTTGAAGCTGGCCAATCAAATTTACACCGATTCAATCATAGCTATACCAGAAGACGATGAAATTGATAGAACGGTTCTTCCTGCACCCACGGACGTCAACTGCTCTAATAATATTTCAAAATTTGAGATATCAAGCTGGATGGATAGCAAGCCGGATCTTTTCGGAGAGCTTTCTGTTATTCGTGCAAGCAGGTTAGCTGGGTCAATTTCAAAAGGCGAACCATTAGATGCCGCGTTAACGGATGCATGGGGCAACGCAGCTGTTCCGAAGCAAAATGCCAATCTGGCAATCTGTAATGCCTTTCCTTTGGTGTGCGGTGATTTAGAGAATATGTGCAACACAGAATAGGAGTTTTTATGAATTTTCAAAATAAAACCAAATTAATATTTGCGGTGACATGCCTATCTTCACCGATTTTTGCAGCTGATGATTTCTGCGGTTTTACATATTCGGTATCCGCAGGAGATACGCTTTCCGCGCTTTCAAAAAAGGCTTTCGGTGACCCAAATTTATTTTTACAGTTTTATGACAATCCGATAAATGCGGAAGTTCTAGGGAGTGATCCCAACAAAATTCATATTGCTGATCAAATCATATTGCCTCCATGTGAAGGGGATGTCGCGGTAACGGATGCTCCAGAGCATGTTGTGGATGATGCGCTTGAAGCAATTGGGATTGTTACGGGATCACATAATTACCCATTTACTGGAGAGGAGCTTGAAGGCGGCGGCCTACTATCACAGGTTGTGAGAGAGAGCTTTGATGAAAGCGGATTATCCAATCCTGTGAAAATTGATTATATTAATGATTGGAATTCGCATTTGGAGACATTGCTCCCGAATGGCGCTTATGATTTGGCGTTTCCTTGGTATAAGCCGCAATGTGATCGCCCTGAAAAGTTGAGTTTAAAGAGCAAAGAACGTTGCGCATTGGTTTGGAGCGACAGTCTTTTTTCAATTGCTATCGGTTTTTATATTCCAGATGGGATGGAGAACCCACCACTGACTTTTGAAGACTTGAAGGGCAAAACAATCTGTCGGCCTAATGGTAGCTTCCCATATGATCTCGAAGAAAATGGTCTGATTGATGGCGAAACGATTACTTTGGTGAGGGCGCAAAATGCCGATGAATGTTTTGCAAGGCTCGAAAACGGCAGCGTTGATACGGTTTCGGTTGATCGTTTTGCCGCTGGTTTGGCCATTGCAAATGCGGGGCTTGGTGAGCATATTATCCCAAGTGGTATTGTCAGCACGCAAACAATGCATATGGTTGCCGAACCTGATAATGTGGAAGCGGTTGAATGGATTGAACAATTTAACGGAGGTCTTGAAAAGCTGCGCGCATCAGGGCGATATCTGGATGTTGTCAATACGCATTTTGGAGCGCATAATGACCTCGTGGATACGCTGAGCAGCGAAGAATAGAGAGCATTAATCATTTAACTCATCCGTTGTCCCTTGAATTTTTTGTTGTGTTCGCTTATATATATCACAGTTCCTTCGGGAAATATGATGATAAAGGCGCATGCAATAAGGCGGTTCGGACCCGGGGGCGGTACCCGGCGACTCCACCAAACTCCCATATGTTTGGATTTCGGGGTCGAAATAGGATCGACGGACGTTAAAAGATGTTAGCTTTCATTCGGTGAGAAACTACCGTTATCGGTTCAAAACTGTACAATTGCAAATGACAATCGTGCTCCAGTAGCTCTTGCAGCCTAAGCTGTTCGAATACTGAAAACTTAACTCCTGATGCTCTAGCGGGTGTCAGGCGGGGTTCGCAGGTACCTGGCAACAGAAACCTGCACTTATCCTTAAAATGGCTCTTCTCTTTTCGTATTTTTAATGCGACATTTGCGTATATTATTGAGGAGTTATCATGTCAGGCGCGAATTATAATCAATATATGAAAAAAGCTCTTATAGCTATGGTTGGTGATATTTTAGGTGATGTTGCTGAGGATGGCCTAAAAGGTGAGCAGCATTTTTATATTGCATTTCGCACAACTGATAAGGGCGTTGATATTCCCGCCCATCTTTATGAGCAATTTCCAGAAGAAATGACGATTATATTGCAGGGCTGGTTTGATAATCTCGCTGTCATGGATGATCGGTTTTTTGTGACCTTGAGTTTTGGCGGTGTTGCCCAAGATTTGGTGATTCCATTGCGCTCTATCGTCAGTTTTTCTGATCCATCCGTCAATTTCGCACTCAATTTTGAAAATGGAAATGTAGAAGCGGAGATCGACCCGATTGAAGAGGAGGAGGCGGAGCTTATTGTAGCAGAAACCGTCCCAGCCGAGCCTGAAGAACGCGGCAAGGTGATCAGTTTGGATCAATTTCGGAAAAGCGATAATTAGAAATCAATATGTGTATGCCAATGTATACATATCTAAGCTTGGCAAATCGGTAGCTTCACGTTACAAAGTATTTGAATCAAAAATAGGCCCAAAATCATGACAAAAAATATACGTGTTGAAACTGATAGCTTCGGTCCACTTGATGTGCCTGCTGATAAATATTGGGGCGCGCAAACGCAGCGCTCCATTATGAATTTTCCGATTGGTTGGGAGCGTCAACCTGTGGCGATCATTCGCGCGCTTGGCGTGATTAAGAAAGCTTGTGCGCTTGTGAATGTGGCGCAGGGGGATATGGATGCGGAGCTTGGTAAGGCGATTTCAGAGGCCGCCAGTGAAGTGATTGACGGTAAATTTGATGACAATTTTCCGCTTGTTGTCTGGCAGACAGGTTCGGGCACACAGTCCAATATGAATGCGAATGAAGTTATTTCTAACCGTGCAATCGAGATGCTTGGTGGCGAAATGGGTTCAAAAAAACCTGTTCATCCCAATGATCATTGCAATATGGGACAATCTTCAAATGATACTTTCCCAACAGCAATGCATGTCGCAACGGGCATGATGGCGCGCGATGTACTTTTGCCGGGCTTGCGTAAACTTCATGCTGCTCTAGTTGCAAAATCTGAAGAATTCAAAGACATCATCAAAATTGGTCGTACACATACTCAAGATGCGACACCTTTGACACTTGGTCAAGAATTTGGTGGCTATGCGCATCAAGTTGCAAAAGGTATTGAGCGTGTGGAAGCCTGCCTACCTGATATTTATGAGCTTGCTCAAGGCGGCACGGCTGTTGGCACGGGGCTTAATACGAAAAAGGGTTGGGATACACGCGTTGCAGCAGAGATCGCAAAGATTACGGATCTGCCATTTGTGACAGCGCCGAACAAATTTGAAGCGCTTGCAGCCCATGATGCGATGGTTATGTTTTCTGGTACGTTGAAAACTGTGGCTGCATCTTTGTTCAAAATTGCCAATGATATGCGCTTGCTGGGATCTGGCCCGCGTTCTGGGCTTGGTGAGCTGATTTTGCCTGAGAATGAGCCTGGCTCGTCTATTATGCCAGGTAAGGTGAATCCAACGCAAGCTGAGGCTTTGACGATGGTTTGTGCTCATGTGATGGGCAATGATGCGGCAATCGGCTTTGCTGGCTCACAAGGTCATTTTGAGTTGAATGTGTATAATCCGATGATGTCATATAACCTTTTGCAATCCATGCAACTTCTTGGTGATGCGGCGGGCAGCTTTACGGATAATATGGTGCTTGGCACAAAAGCCAATATTCCGCGCATTGATAAATTGATGAAAGAAAGCTTGATGCTGGTGACCGCTCTTGCTCCGACTATCGGTTATGACAATGCAACCAAGGTTGCGAAAACAGCGCATAAGAACGGCACAACGCTCCGTGAAGAGGCGATTGCACTTGGTCTTGTTGATGGAGAAACTTTTGATAAGGTTGTGCGCCCAGAGGACATGATCGGGCCGAAGTGATGCGCGCCATCGCGATATTACTTTGTTTTTTCGCATGGGGTGCATATGCAAGTGACTTCTCAAAAGTTGTAGATTCGAGATTCGATGATTGGAACGATAATGGAAATCGTGACCAGATTGTAATGGTCAAAAATATCGACGATTCTTCAGTCGATTTGTATATTTATTTGGATGTCGGTACCCAAGAATCATCTACAATTTATGTACCAAAGGTTGCTTGGATAGGTGGTGCTTGGGGGCAGCTGCCAAGTTTGGAAGTTAAAACGGGCACGAATTCTTTTCTCATTAATTCTACTCAATGGGCCATTGGCCGCCATAAATGGCAATTGAGCGTTACGGTCTCTTTCCGCAATGATCAATTTGTAGTTTCTGGTTGGAAATATAGCGGTCTTGACGCGTCTGGCCGCGGAGATGATCCTGAAGAGCCATTTGTTTTTGCTTGTGATGTGAATTTATTAAGTGGAGACTTTGAAATTTATGAAGGAGACCTCGAGAAAAAAGGGCAGGTTCAGCCAGAACCTATTCTGTTGGCCGATTTTGATATGGAATTCACGCCAGATATATGCACTAAATTTTTCAACGGATTGAACAATTAATTATTTGGTTTTCAGCTAAACATAACAAAGAATAATTTTTATAAGATCTGTCTTATGTTGTATACATTGCCTAAAGCGACTTGTATTTTTTTTTAACTTGTTGAGTTTAAGTGATTAATTTGTAGGAATAGTTTTGACATTAGATATTCACATTGGTGCGCATAAAACCGCGACAACATTTATACAGCAAACACTTCGAAAAAATGTGGATGCGCTTGAGGATGTCGGAACACGCTTTTTATCACCGCGTGAATTTCGTTATATGCATGAAGAAAACTGGAATGACGGCGATGTGAAGGAGATTCATAATATAAGTAAGGCATATCCTGAAGACACAAAATATGCTTTAGACCCAAGCCGCAAGCTGCTATTATCAGATGAGAATTTGCTTGGGGGACCTGTCCCATTTTATCATGCGAACACACTTTATCCAGAACTGCAAAAGCGATTGACTATGGCAAAAAAGCTCCTGCCTTGCCTCCCTGATAATATTTATTTATGTATCCGAAATTATCAATATTTTTATCCTGCGGTCTATTATCAGTTTGCCTCGCAAGCAAATTTTCTGCCGATTAATGAGATGCTCCAAGATCGGTTGATTGCCAAGCCGAGACGTTGGCCTCAGATTGTAGAAGATGTACAAGCTGTGTTTCCAACATCTGTTATAAAAATATGGCTATACGAAGATTTTGCTGAAAATAGGGATGCGGTGCTTAATTTGCTTACACCAGGCGCAGAACTAAAATTTGACCAAAATGCGCGACCAAGGCAGACGCCTAAGGGTGCAGCATATGATGCATGGGTTAAGGCAAAGGATCTTCCAGATGGCGATCCGAACATTAAACACCGCTTTACGAAATGGCTTAATAAGAGTGGTTTTGTCCCGCCTGAAAATGATGTGAGCTTTGCGGAGCGTTTTTGGCGTGATAAAGATGTCGAAGCTTTAGTTGCTCAATATAGTGAAGATGTTGGGGTGCTTATGGAATGTGGGCTGGTAATGGATTTAGGAAGCCTTGATGCTTGAAAAACACTCACTCACATTGCAACAACACCGCACCAGTGTATCGCTTGAGCCAGAATTTTGGCAAGAATTTCGTAATATCGCAAAGGCTCGTGATATGGGGATCAATGCGCTTGCAACTGAGATCGATAATGCGCGTGATCCCGATACGAATTTGGCGAGTGCAATCCGATTATTTGTGCTGAGATCGCTTCGAAATACGTAGATATATACCCGATTTTGAACGTGTCGTGAGATGCGCAACAGGCACAGGCTGATCATCGCCCAAGGTAAATTCAAATGCGCGGGCAAGGGTTGATAAGCCCAATAATCCTTCAATCATCGCAAATCCTGCCCCAATACAAATGCGGCCACCCGCAGAAAATGGGAAATAAGCGTCACGGCAATGAGCAGGCAAATTATCCCAGCGATCGGGGTTGAATGCGTGGGGCTCATCCCAGATGCGCTCGTGACGACCCGAATGCCAAGGGCTTAAAATGCATAGATCACCAGACTTCACATCACGCTCTCGGAAGGTTGCGGGCTTTGTGGCCTCGCGCACCATCATCGGCACGGGGGCATAAAGGCGGAGCGTTTCATGAAAGACATTGCGGGTCAGTTTCATTGTGTTGAGTGATTTGAAATCGGTATTTGTAGCTTTAGCTTCGGTCACAACGCGCCTTTGGACATCTTGATCATAAGCCAAGAGGTATAGCCCCCATGCAAGTGCCGAGGCGCTCGTTTCATGGCCTGCCAGAAAGAAAATGGCGACTTGATCGATCATTTCTTCACGATCAAATATATGACCTGTTTGAGGATCAGCAGTGGTCATGATTTTTGTTGCCAGATCATTGGGTGCTGTGCCGTTCTTAATCGATTGCATGCGTTCATCAACCAATGCCCCGATAGCATCACGAATGAGCCGCGCAGATTTGCGGGCGAGGCGGGTTTGGTAACGCGGCACCCATTTGGGCATTCTTGTGAGATTGGCGAGATTGAATACGGGCTGTTCGCGTTGATAGGCTTGAAAATTTTCGAAGACGTCTCTTGCAAGCTCGTGCTCTATTGGGACAGAAAATAATGTACGGAAGATGATATCGGCCGCAAAATGACTGCATTCAAATTCAATATCTTGCGCTGTTCCATCTGCAAGTTTTTCAAAGCGCGGGAGCATGCGTGCAGCGGCTTCTTGCATGGCTGGATAGATCGCTTTTACGCGCCCGCCTTCAAAAGCGGGGTTGATGATGCGGCGCTGCATCTCCCAAATATCACCATTGGTCAAGAAAACAGAATTTTCACCAAGAAGCGTTTTGATCTGGCCATAAGCTGTGTCTGATTTGGGGTAATCACGCGGGGGGGCGTTAAGGACAGCTCGGGAAACCTTAGGATCATTCATCATGAAGCTGTTGTAAAATGGCGTGCGTACTTGCGCCATCCATGCACGGTAAAGGCGAGGCGGCAGAGCTGCGAACATATCGCGTGGGAAACGAAATAGACGGCGGATTGACCAAACGCCTTCTGGCGGGTGATCTGGCATTGCTGGCCATTTTTTATCATCACTCATGTTGCCATATCCTTGAATTTATTGAGGTTCTTTCGGGTGGTTGATGGCGAGTTCGCGAGATGACCATAACGAGTCCAAAGGCGGTTTGGGCCAGATGTGATCGCAAAATAATCGTAAATGCCGGGGCGATCAAAATGGCAGAGATATTGAAAATGGATGCGGAAATAGCGATGGCCAAGGCGCTTCGTGTATTGTGGGCTTAATGTATTTGAAAATGCCGCAGATAAAATGCGCGGGTATTTTTGTTCTTTGGGGGCATCAACCGAGCAAGATACGGGATCTTTGAGTGCAAAACACACACCATCAGATGGCGCGGTAAAATCGACCCAATCCACCACATCTTGCTTCCCCATTTCAAAAAGTGCGAGACGCAGATCATGGGCCTTAGGAAGATAGCTGACCATCGGAATGGCTTGGCCGAGTGTGAGCAATGCGATTTTGTCTTTGCGTGAGATTTTTCTCTCACGAATAAGCTCTGCCAGAATGATCACACCCATATGCGCGCCTGAGGAATGCCCGACAATCAAGATCTCATCATGTTTGTTTTCACAGGCATCAACGATTTGCGATTTAAGATCGTCGAAGCGTAGGCGCAATGTGGGCGGGGTATAGCCACCTGATTGCGTGAAATAATCGAGATCATGCACCACATAATAGGGCAGGAGCTTTCCATCATTTTTACGCCACCAAATGGCTATTGCCAGCATGACTGCGATCGCAATCGGCCATTTGAACATGGGTAATGGAATAATTGCCGCGACCAAAAGGCCCAGCAGCAACCCCATCAATAATTGAAGGGGGATCAAAAAGAATGGGTATAGCCCCGTGATATTGGCTGGGAAATGGAGCTTGATCAAACGTCGAAGCGCGCCCGATCCTGCCACCACACGGCCAATTTTGAACATGGCAAGCCAGCTTTTCCATATCGGTACATTCATTGTTGTGTGGACGAGATCATTCCATGTGAGAAAGCGAAATTCAGTATGGGTGCTTGCGCCATCAATTGTTGAGTTGACTTCAAATCGCGGGGTTTTGTTCAATGATGAAATCCGATTGACATCAAGCTCATAGCCAGAAATTTTAGCCTGTTTTTTGCCCTCATCATGATAACCTTCGCGGTAACGGTTGGGTGGCATGGGGTCAAAGCCTGGGATGTAAAATACCAAGCGTTTTTTAACATCTTGAGCGATGGGTTCTTCCATCATCTTATCCGAACTTTTGCAAAATAGGGAAGCTTTGGTTGAGCCAGAAAGCAAAATCTGTGAAGCTGCCCATAAACATCATTACGCCGACAATGATGAGCAATATGCCCATCGCCTTTTCGACAATTGGCATCCATGAGCGCATATTTTGGCCTGCTGTGACGAAGCGCTCAACAAAAAACGCTGCCAATATGAAAGGTAGGCCAAGTCCGATCGCATAGGCCAGCATAAGCCCCATACCGCGGCCAAGATTAGCCTCTGTTGCAATCATTGATAAGATCGCTGAGAGCGCAGGGCCAAGACATGGTGACCAACCAAAGGCAAATGCGAGCCCTAAAATATAGGCCGAAAGTGCTGATTTTTGATCCGAATTGGCGTTTAATCTGACCTCACGTTGCAAAAGGCCAATTCGAAAAAGCCCGAGAAAATGGAGGCCGAAAATGATGATCACAATACCTGAAAACTTTGCGATAACATCTTGATATTGTAGAAAACTTGATGCCATGCGGTTGACGGTTATGGCAAGAATTAAGAATACCGTAGAAAGACCCATGACAAAAAAAAGCGCCGCTTTCATAAGCGTTGCGCGTTCATTGCCCTCGCGCAAATTGCCCATGGACACACCAGACATAAATGCGAGATAGGGTGGCACGATGGGAAGGACGCATGGGCTCAAAAAGCTCAACAATCCAAATGCTGCAGCAATCATTAACGAGATGGGGAAAGCTTGTGAGACGAGATCCATGAATATTCCTTAGCTGACTTTCATATAGAAAAAAAGCGGTGATAAAACAATGTCAATTATAATCTGTCCAGATGCTCAAGATATGAGGCGTCAAGAATGGATTTATGTTTGGCATTTTGAAACTTTTGGACAGGAAAATCCCAGCTGGGGACGGGATTGGTGAAGATGGAAAGATCAATCTCATTGATATGATTTTGATCGCCCAATTGCTCCAATTCTGTTTCTCCAATCATTGGCTGTTCAATGCGCAGGGTGTGAATTCTGTCTTTGTGCCAGTCAAAGCCTTGCTTATGGAGGCGCGCAATTTTTGTGTCATTCATAAGTACGTTGAAGAATTCATGATGGCGATCATTTCCGCGCAATATCGTCTTGTTTTCAACAATATTCCAGTTGAACATACGCCAATAATCAATCGGTGATTTATCACTGCGAACACCCATATTTGTACGATTTACAAAGCCGCGATTCAGTTTTAAAAAGAAGGAATCCACTGATCTTATGGCGTAGTGATTGATGCGCCCAAGCGTGATGCCGAAATTTTGTGCGTCATTATAAGCAAGCCAACGCGGATTTTCACGCATATGAGGCAAAGGAACACCATCACCATCGATCCAGTGCATATCAAGTGGTGTGTCAGGCTTCATCCGAAGTGGTCGATGCGTGCCGATGCCATCAAAATATTTGGATTTGTAAAGCGTTTTAAGGCCACGGATTTGATAGGGATTGGCCTGCAATCGTGTCGATGAACGCGTGAATTGCTCCGTCACAAATCGATCCTCAAGGGATGTGATTTTATTGTGGCCGTACATTTCCCACATCAATGAAACCGCAATGGTTTTATCACCTATAGCCAAAAATAGATCATCAAGATGCCCATTGCCGATATCAATGCGGAAATATTCATCGACATCAAGCGCGAGCAGCCAATCTGCGCCTTTGATCGCATCAAGACGTTCTGCGCGAGAATAGCCTGTTTTTTGGATGCCTTTGGGGTGAGGGGCCTTATTGTTGAGATGTGTCACAATCCCCTGTTTTTCATAATGGCGGGCGATTTTGTCGGTGCAATCAGAGCAATCATTCGTTAAAATCACAAAATGCGTAAATCCAATGGACATATGATATGATAGCCACTCGAGCATGAAAGGAGCTTCATCTTTCATGGCGGTCACAATGACACGCGAATAATCATGTGACATAGGAAGCTTATTCATGATTCACGATCACTGAATATGTCGTGTTCTCGGTTACCTTCTTTGGCAGCAGAGATTGCGAGAGCTTTTTGTTAAGATTTGCTGTGTTGACATAATGCCTCGTCCCGATAGGCGGGCATCCATGTTTTGAAAAATCGGGCAAATCATCATTAAGGTGACTATGCCCTAATTCGTGGATTTTCTTAAAAAACTCGGGATGAGATTTTGCGAATGTGTTGGCTTTATCCATATGAAAGTTTAAACCACTATCGTGAAAATGGGCAACGCGCTTAATATTGAGCAGTTGAGCTTTTATCTCATTAGATCTGTCGATATGTTTTTGAATGCCGATTTCCCTTGTCGTGTTCCAGTTGAACAATTTCCAATAATCAAAGGCAGTGCCTTTGCCGCGCACAGTAGGGGCGTTTTGATGAACAAAACCACGATCCCATTTATTGGCAAAGCTTTTTGTCGAACGAAGCGCATAATGATTGATCCGCCCAAGCGTTGTGCCGAAACCAAGCCCTGTAAAATGAGACATCCAATGGCGATGTTTGGTAAATATTTTTTGAGAACATCCATCAGCATCTATCCATTCAAAATCCTTGATACGCGTTTCGTCAAAATCATTGGGTCTATGTGTGCCGATTTTTGAAAAATAACCATTTTTATACAATGTTTTAAAGCCAAGACATTCATAAGGACGGGCTTGAAGAGGATGTGCGGCTTTATCAAATTGTTCGATAATGGGTTGTTCGGATATTTCGGTAATGTCGTTATTTCCAAAAAGCTGCCATACAAAGGATACTGCAGAAATATCTGAACCAATCACATCAAATAGGGCATCAATTGTGCCATTTCCGACATCGATACGTAAATATTCATCGACATCAAGGGACATCAACCAATCGGCGTTTATAACCGCATCCAGTTTGCGCATTCGGTTATAGCCCGTTTTTTGTGGGCCACGTGGATGTGGAGCGGCGTTGTTTTTATGGGTCACCAGACCTTCTGCACCAAGCTTTCTCAGGAGTTTATCGGTATCATCAGAACAATCATTTGTCAGCACAACCGCATGGGTGAAGCCAATAGAAAAATGATAACTCAGCCAATCGACAATATACGGCGCTTCATCTTTCATGACTGTGATAAGCGTGCGAGAATAGTCGTGAGCTTTTGGGGGGTTAAGCGACATTCGGTTCCAAAATTTCTGGAATTTCTGTTGCTTCTGGCCCGTAATCAACGTCTTTAATATAGTCTTTTAGAAATTTGGAAGATATGAGTTTTCTGTTCAAAAATAGCCTGTTCATAAACCATTTTTCAGCCTGCGGAACATGGCTTTCACCTTCGATAAGAGGATATTCTGATTCAATTGTGAGGGGCTTTAAATCAACGAAGTCATCGAAAAATTCTTTTTCTTGTCGGCGCTTCTGATTTGCCCATTGTTGATGAATTCTGAATGCTTTTTTATGAAGTTTTTTAACTTTTTGAGGCTCAGCCACTGGGTTTAAAAGCCCCTGATCTTCGGTAAGAAGTTCCTTGATTTTTTCAACTTCATCAAGATGCGTTAGGATACGCTCTTCTTTAACAATATTCCAATTATTGCGCAGCCAGTAATCTTTTGCAGACATTTCACCAGAGGCCATAGGGTTATCGAATTGTGCAAAGCCTCGACTCCATTTGTTCGCAAATGCATCAAGTGATTGGACTGCATAGCGATTGACACGGCCAATTGCGGTGCCAAAAGCAAAGCCATTTTGTGTGGCGTAAAAAATCTGATTTTGCGTCATTTTCGTGTTTGAAACACCATCACCATCAAGCCAGTCGAATTTTTTAAAATCGGCATCCTCGCTTAAACCCAAAGGTCGATTGGGAGACAGCTTCTTAAAATAACCGTTTTTGTAAAATGTCTTCAATTCGCAAACGGGTTGTGGCGCAGCTTGAAGGGGATGAGCGGCATATTTGAATTGAGAAAATACGGGCTCATCAACCAATTGTGTGACACCATGATTCCCAAATATTTGACAAACAAGTGATAATGCTTGAGCTTCACCACCAACAATTGCCGAAACCAGATCGTCAACATGGCCATTTCCAATATCAATGCGCAAAAACTCGTCGATGTCGAGATGCATGAGCCATTCAGCTTTTTCAATGCACTCAAGATCTTGTAGACGCATAAACCCATGTTTTTGAATGCCTTGTGGATGAGGGCTTGGATTATTGCGATGAGTGACGATGCCAAAGTTTTCAAGCTGGCGGAGTAGGTTGTCAGTGCCATCGTCGCAATCATTCGTGGCTATAGCAAAATGCGTAAACCCAATTTTCAAATGATATGCGATCCAATCAAGTACATATGGCCCCTCATTTTTCAATGTGGTGTACATAACATGCCGATAATCGTGCTCTGGTATATTAAACTCTGTCATTCCCTCAACAAATCCAATTTGGCATCAATATATCCAATGAAAGACTTCGTTGCAATATTTTGCAATCTATTCTCAATTATAAGTGCTTTTAAGTTAAGCAGTTCTATAATGACGATGCCTGAAATGATAATCAATTGATAGATGATAAATTGTAAATATTCATGTTTAGTTAAAAGACTTTAATTGAATATATTTTGAAAATGGTCGGGGAGGCAGGATTCGAACCTACGACCCCCTGTACCCAAAACAGGTGCGCTACCAGACTGCGCCACACCCCGACTATTTCAAACTGGACTTTCATCCATACCCATATGAGCTTGCGCCCTAGGTTCCAATTGGTGCGGTCGAGAAGACTCGAACTTCCACTCCGGTTAAAGAACAGCGACCTCAACGCTGCGCGTCTACCAATTCCGCCACGACCGCTCAAATGGTGTGGTGTCTATAACAACGGCTTTCGAACTTGTGAAGAGGGGAAATGCGAAATTCTTACATTTCTTTTCAGAAAGTTTATTGGCTTATGATTTCATGCAATCATGCATATGAAGAAGGCCACAAAGTTGCGCCCCATCCATTACCAGCAATTGTGTGACGCCGAGCTGCGACATCTGACCAATCGCGTCACCAACCAAAACTTCGCCATCTATAGTTTTGGGGGTCTGTGTTGCTATATCCATTGGAGATTTGTTCCAAAGATCATCAATATGGCGCCGCAAATCTCCATCGGTTAGAATTCCTTTAACGGTGTCACCATCCATGAGAATCGCAAGACCGAGGGATTTTTGAGATAATGTGAGAACGACTGTTGTCATATCAGAATTATAGGGGACAGTCGGGAGCTGATCGCTTGTGCGCATCACATCGCGAACTTGCTGCAAACGGGCGCCAAGACGTCCGCGGGGGTGAAAATGAGCGAAATCTTCTGGCTTGAATGACATCGCACTCGCATATCCCACAGCGATTGCGTCACCAATGGCAAGCGATAATGTTGTCGATGTTGTTGGCGCAAGTCCGTTTGGATCCCCTTCGCCAATATTGCCATAAGCAATCACAACACTTGCCGCTTTTGCAATCGTGCTGTCTTTTTGGGATGTGATCGCGATGATGGGATTACCGCGAGAGCGGCAGAAATTGACAATATCTGATAATTCGGACGTTTCACCAGAATTGGATAATAACATGACAATAGCGCCTTTCACAAAGCAACCAAGATCACCATGACTGGCTTCGGAAGCATGTATAAAGTGAGATTCTTTGCCCAGTGAACGAAATGTGGAGGCAAGCTTGCGCGCAATGTGACCAGATTTACCAACTCCCGAGATCAAAAGCGGGCCTGATTGCTCGCAAAGGAGCTTAACGGCGGCTTCGCATTCATCAAAAGCTGAAAATTGAGACAAGGATTTTGCAGCAGATTCTATAACGTCTTTTATTGGATTTGACATAATGCTCAGGGACTTCCTTTGGGTATTTTGACTAAATACTGGACTTTATCTGAAATGAAAACTAGTTCTGTTTGAAATATGTGCGAATTGTGATTGGCTTGCAATTTTTTGTCAGCTGGCACATGTCATCATCTGTCAAATGGATAGGTTTATGGATAATTTTGGTAGCAAAGTGAAATGGCGTTTTAGCAATGAATGCGTGCCTTATGAAGATGCACTCGCGCAGATGGATGCCGATGTGAAGGCGATCCAAGCTGATGGCGATGAGGTGATTTGGTGCTTAGAGCATCCCCCTATATATACAGCGGGAACGTCAAGTGATGCCAAGGATCTCGTGGAGCCTGATCGTTTTCCCGTTTATAAAGCTGGAAGAGGTGGGCAATATACATATCATGGCCCAGGGCAGCGCGTGATTTATGTGATGCTTGACCTCAATAAACGCGGGCGAGATATTCGTAAATTTGTAACCAAGCTTGAATCTTGGGTGATAAATACGCTCGCGCAATTTAATGTCACGGGGCATATTCGCGAGGGACGTGTGGGTGTGTGGGTGGAGCGCCCCGAAAAACCTATGGGTTTAAATGGGCAAATCAAAGAGGACAAAATTGCTGCTATTGGGATACGCTTAAGCAAATGGATCAGCTTTCATGGCATATCCATTAATGTGGATCCAGATCTTGATCATTTTTCGGGGATCGTGCCTTGTGGAATTAGCGATCATGGTGTGACATCGCTTGTTGATCTTGGGCATCTGACGACAATGGAAGAGCTTGATAGCATTTTGCAAGAAGAATTTGAGAGAGAGTTTGGATAGTTGTCATATATCAATTGCCTAGAATTAATGATTGCGACATTTTGTTCCAATTCTTTCCAACTCGCACCGTCAATAACAAGTCACTGATATAAATGCGAAAACGAATAATTTCGGAGATGAATTCTAGCCTATAATTTCTAAAAAGGCCAATTTTTCGATTGTCAGCGCGTGTTTGTGGGGTTAGTAAAGCAGCAACGGGTCGAACTGACTCATAAGTTTATGCATAACTAAACTCATCTTGGAGAAAATAAATGGCAGATGCTTCCATTGAACATCATGACGAACGCGGGTTCTTCACCCGTTGGTTTATGTCAACAAATCACAAAGATATCGGTATTTTATACCTCTTTACAGCGGCCATTTTAGGTCTCATTTCTGTAATGATGACCATGTATATGCGTCTAGAGCTCATGGAGCCAGGCGTTCAATATATGTGTATGGAAGCTATCAAAGGCAATGGTGGCAATTTGCTCGCCAATATTAATCTTTCTGATATGAGCGATACAGGTTGTACATATAATGGGCACCTTTGGAACACGATGATTACAGGCCACGGCATTGTGATGATGTTCTTTGTGGTTATTCCTGCGCTCTTTGGTGGATTTGGCAATTATTTCATGCCCCTTATGATCGGTGCGCCAGATATGGCATTTCCACGTCTGAATAATCTTTCATATTGGATGTATGTCGCAGGTGCTTCTTTGGCTGTTGTGTCGCTATTTGTTCCAGGTGGGGATAACCAGCCTGGTTCAGGTATTGGTTGGGTGCTATATGCGCCACTTTCCACAATCGAGGGCGGTATGTCGACGGATTTCGCGATTTTTGCGGTTCACCTTTCAGGCGCGTCATCCATTTTGGGTGCGATCAATATGATCACAACATTCTTAAATATGCGCGCACCTGGCATGACAATTCACAAAGCGCCACTATTTGCTTGGTCAATTCTCGTAACAGCATTTTTGATCTTGCTGTCGCTTCCTGTTCTTGCGGGTGCGATCACCATGTTGCTCACAGATCGCAACTTTGGCACAGCCTTCTTTGACGCATCAAATGGCGGCGACCCACTTCTTTACCAACATCTTCTTTGGTTCTTTGGTCACCCAGAAGTTTACATGATTATCGTTCCTGGATTTGGTATCGTATCACATGTGATTTCGACATTTGCGAAAAAGCCGATTTTTGGTTATTTGCCAATGGTTTATGCGATGGTCGGTATCGGTGCGCTTGGTTTTGTTGTGTGGGCTCACCACATGTACACAGCAGGCATTTCATCAACTGAGCAGTTCTACTTTATGCTCGCAACCATGGTCATTGCAGTGCCAACAGGCATCAAAATCTTCTCATGGATCGCGACGATGTGGGGTGGTCAGATTACCTTTGCGACACCAATGCTTTTTGCAATCGGTTTCATCTTTCTCTTCACGGTCGGTGGAGTAACGGGTGTTGTGCTTTCACAAGCGCCTGTTGATCGTATTTACCATGACACATATTTCGTGGTTGCTCACTTCCACTATGTGATGTCGATTGGTGCGGTTATGTGTATTTTCGCAGGCTGTTATTACTGGGTTGGCAAAATGTCGGGCCGTCAATATCCAGAGATTGCTGGTAAAATTCACTTCTGGCTATTCTTTATCGGCGTGAACATTACATTCTTCCCGCAGCATATGCTCGGTATGCAAGGAATGCCGCGTCGCTATATTGATTATCCTGAGCAATTTGCGCTTTGGAATAAAGTATCAAGCTATGGCGCCTTCCTATCAGGTTTCAGCTTCTTATTCTTCTTTGCTGTGATGTTCTACACATTGCGTTATGGTAAGAAAATTACCGAGCCAGCTTATTGGGGCCCATATGCAGAAACACTTGAGTGGACACTTTCAAATCCACCACCCGAGCATACTTTCGAAACGCTCCCAACACCTGATATGTGGGATAAAGCACATCACTAAATAGAATAAGGGCGCTTCATCGGCGCCCTTTTTTCTTGCGGAATAGATAAAACCCCATTGATCACTGGTTGGGATGACTGCTCTAAGGCTTCTTGATAATGATCTTAAGTCAGAAAGACATATTCAGCATATGGCAAATACTCTTACGGTTTCTAATAAAATAATGTAAATTCAAACCAGTTATTCAACCATATATTTATATCTACAATCTTATTTCAGGATATGATATGCTATCATTGAATTTGACATCAGCGGAGTATTTTATGAATGACAATTTGCGTATGACGGTAATCGAGCGTCTCAATGATATCTGCAATCAGCTCAATGCACAGATTTTGGAAATCCAGGTAGTCGCAGCTGATTTGCGTATGAGTCCTATGGAAACTACTTCTGAATCAGAACCTGCTGCGCAAGCTGAACAACAAGATTCTCAAGACTATGCGAAAATGCAAGAAACGATCGCGCGTCTTGAAAAACTGGTGCTCAATATGCAATCCGCACCTGCACAAGCCCCCGAAAAACCAACTCCTGATGAGCCTAGGTCTAAAGCTGAAGACGATAAAAAGCAGGATAAAAAAGGAGAGGTTGCTCCAAATTCAGTTGATGAAAAAAAAGATGCGCCTCTCGTATTGGATGAAAACCTGCTTGTTAAAGCAGAAGCGCCAAAAAGGGCACGGAAGAAAGCAAAGCCAGTTGAGGCAGTAAAAGCACCAGTGAAAGAAACAAAAACGGCAGATCCATTGCTGCTTACAGATCCCATTAAGACTTAAAATCCTTCCGCTCGCGAAATGTTTTGAGTGATTGGTGGTCTTTAAAAAGCTCAACGGGATAGAAACGACGCCTCTCTCTGCGCCATAAACCACGATTGCGCATGTCTTTTGTTCTTATATTTATTTCCAATTTTGCTGGATGACGGCTTTTCCAATCTGTGGGAAGTTCAAGACCCGCTTTGATTGCCTCATTAAACATCCAATGCAATGGGAATGCAGAGAGATATCTTGCTTCTGAAATTTTATAGCTTTGTCCGCCAACAATGGAATGTGTGCCTGCAAAAATGAGCTGTTTTAAATCACTATTTGGTGCACGGGATGTCCAAAGAATTGGGCGGTATACTTTGCGATTTTCGTGATAAGCAAGTGCTTGGCAACCGAGTTTGACATTGGAGGGAAGGCTTGAGTTCCGGAAATTGACACCCATTGGAGTATAGCGATGCAAAAATGGGATAGGTAGGCCGAGCGCTTTCACAGTGTCCCAGACGCCTAGAAATTCGATACTCACGGGGGCGGTGTTATATTTGGAAATGAAACCATCAAGAATAGGGCTGGGCAGGTCTTTTGCAAAAAGCAGAAATGCTTGCTCTGCGATCGCTCTGGTTGCAAATTCAGGCTTTAATAGACCTAGGCGATTGATCATGCCTGCCAATAAGCGCACTGCATATGCACCGCGTGAATATCCGAAAAGATAATTTTTATCGCCTTCATGATAATGTTCTGAAAGCCGTCTATATGTCTTTATGATGGATCTATTCAGCCCGTTTCCTGTCGCAACATTGATCCATTTGGATAGGCCATCACCTTGAACACCTGGATCATAAATTACATTGCGCCTTGCGCCATTCACTTCTTTAGTAAGCTTGAAGAGCTTACCGCAATGGGTTTCAAATCCACGATCGAGTCTGGAAAGAGTCCCGTCTATGATGACGATGTTATTTTTGTTTTGCCTGATATCGTGCATTAATGTCACTATAAACCAAAATCCTAAAAGAAGTGCAAACTAAACTTTGTGTCATAGCCGTTCAACAATGAAATTGCTGCTTTTGCTATATCTGCCTATCCGTATTTTGAATTATCGATAATGAAGTCTGCATATATTTGGTTATGCGGTTGAATAATGCGTTTGTGATACTTAGCTTTAAATCTATAAATTATAGGATGTATTATGAAATATCGGAAACTCGGAAATAGTGACTTAAACATATCGCGTATCTGCCTCGGCACGATGACTTGGGGGGTGCAAAATACAATTGAAGATGCGGCAAGACAGCTTGATATGTCGGTTGAGGCTGGGGTGAATTTTGTCGATACAGCTGAGATGTACCCCGTGCCACCTTCTGGTGAATATGCTGGTCGTACAGAAGAGTTTTTCGGTCAATGGCTCGCAAAAAAAGGCAATCGTGAGAAAGTTATGGTTGCAACCAAAATGGCAGGGCCCGGACGGATTGCGCGGAGTGGAGCGGGGCTTAACCCTGCGGATGTGGAAGAGGCCGTTAATGGTTCTTTGGAGCGCATGGGAATTGAAACCATTGATCTCTATCAGCTTCATTGGCCCCAGCGACAAACCAACGTGTTTGGACAACGCGATTTTCAAGCTGATTTGCATGTGAGTGAAACTGGCGAGGATATTGAAGGTATGCTTGAAGCCCTTGCAGCGCTTATTCAAAAGGGCAAGATTCGTTATATTGGTGTGTCGAATGAAACATCTTGGGGCATTATGAAATATCTGCAAATCGCAGAAACAAAAGGGCTCCCAAAAATTATTGCGAGCCAAAATCCATATAACTTGTTGCAACGCCATTGGGATGCTTCAACGGCCGAAGTTGCGATGAAAGAACGCGTTGATTTGCTTGCATATTCGCCACTTGCAGGCGGTGCATTAACGGGTAAATATCTTGATGGCGCTCTGCCTAAGGGCGCGCGTTTTTCTGAAAGCTGGGGCGCAGGTTTGATGGGCAAGCATGCGGCCAATAAAGATAGTGATCATGTGGCGTTTTATACCAAATTGGCTCAAGATCATGACATCACACCAACTCAGCTTTCCATTGCCTTTGTCAATTCTCGTCAATATTTGGGTTCCAACATTATTGGTGCAACAACCGATGAGCAATTGGCGGAATGCTTATCTGCTGAAGATATTGTATTAAGTGCAGAGGTGCTGAACGCTATTGAAGATTACCATGATGCGCATCCAAGCCCTTCGCTTGGCCGTTATGGCCCCCGTGATGCGGGCTGATCCACAAATAAAGGTCTGTTTTAAGGGGTTTAATTGTTCCGTTCTATTCGTTAAATAGGGCGGGAATAATGAACGGATATCCAAATGGCACTTGACCCCAAATTTGACTCTTCTTCTGTTGAGGCGCGCATCTCCAAAGAATGGCTTGATGAGAAGGCATTTAAAGCAGGCGCGAATGCCAAGCGTGATGAAACATTTTCGATCATGTTGCCGCCGCCCAATGTGACGGGTGTCTTGCATATGGGTCATGCGTTCAATCACACTTTGATGGATATTATGGTACGTTGGCACCGTATGCGCGGCTTCGACACGCTTTGGCAGCCAGGGCAAGATCATGCGGGTATTGCGACGCAGATGGTTGTAGAGCGCGAGCTTGCCAAAAATAATGAACCTAAACGCACTGAGCTTGGGCGTGAAAAATTCCTTGACAAAGTTTGGCAATGGAAAGAAAAATCAGGCGGTACAATCATTGAGCAAATGAAGCGCTTGGGCGATAGCTGTGATTGGGATCGCAATCGTTTTACGATGGATGAAGGTTTTCATGATGCTGTGCTCAAAGTCTTCGTTGAGATGTATAATAAAGGCCTTATTTATCGCGGAAAACGCTTGGTGAATTGGGACCCACATTTTGAAACAGCGATTTCGGATCTTGAGGTAGAGAGCACTGAAGTTGATGGTCATATGTGGCATTTCAAATATCCGCTCGCTGGCGGTGAAACATATACCTATGTCGAAAAAGATGAAGACGGCAATGTGATTTTGATCGAGGAGCGCGATTATATCTCGATTGCCACAACGCGTCCTGAAACCATGCTGGGTGATGGTGCTGTGGCGGTTCATACAAGTGATGAGCGCTATGCGCCGATTGTCGGAAAGCTTTGTGAAATTCCTGTTGGCCCGAAGGCTCAGCGCCGCTTAATCCCGATTATTACCGATGAATATCCCGATAAGAATTTTGGCTCTGGTGCGGTGAAAATTACGGGCGCACATGATTTCAATGATTATCAAGTGGCCAAGCGTAACAATATCCCGCTTTATGCCTTGATGGATACCAAAGGCGCAATGCGTGCTGATGGATTGCCTTATATTGAGGCTGCAAAGCGCGCTTTAGCGATTTCAAAAGGTGGCGATGTGCCAAGTGACGTGACGCAGATCAATCTCGTTCCTGAAGAATATCGCGGACTTGATCGTTTTGATGCGCGCGCGAAAGTGATTGCCGATATTACCGCTGAGGGCTTGGCTGTGATGGTTGAGGCAACACGCAAGGTTAAAGATGATGACGGCAATGTGAGCGAGATCACCGAAATCGTTCCTTATGTTGAGAATAAGAAAATCATGCAGCCATTTGGTGATCGTTCAAAAGTGGTCATTGAGCCAATGCTGACCGATCAATGGTTTGTGGACACAAGTAAGATCGTAGAGCCAGCACTTGATGCAGTGCGCTCGGGAAAAACCAAAATCATCCCTGAGCAACATGAAAAAGTCTATTATCATTGGCTCGATAATATCGAACCATGGTGCATATCGCGTCAGCTCTGGTGGGGACATCAAGTGCCTGTATGGTATGATGAAGACGATAACGCATATTGTGCCTCGAATGAAGAAGAAGCGTCAAAGCTTGCAGGTGGAAAAACACTTCGGCGCGACCCAGATGTGCTTGACACTTGGTTTTCATCAGGGCTTTGGACATTTGGTACATTGGGTTGGCCAGCAGACACAGCCGAACTTGCGAAATATCACCCAACAAGCACATTGATCACAGGTTTTGATATCATCTTTTTCTGGGTTGCACGGATGATGATGATGACGCTTGAAAATACAGGCCAGATACCTTTCGAGACCGTTTATGTCCATCCGCTTGTGCGCGATGAGAAGGGCAAAAAGATGTCGAAATCACTCGGCAATGTGCTTGATCCGATTGAGCTAATTGATGATTTTGGCGCTGACGCTGTGCGCTTCACTTTGGCGGCCATGGCGGCAATGGGCCGCGATCTGAAACTCTCTGTATCGCGCATTGAAGGCTATCGTAATTTTGGCACAAAGCTATGGAATGCAGCTAAATTCGCCGAGCTGAAAGAATGTGATTTTAACGCAAGCTTTGATCCGAGCACGACGAAAGCAAGTGTGAACAAATGGATTATTGGTGAAGTTGCGAAAGCACGCATAGCGCATGATGAGGCGCTTGATGCTTATCGTTTCAATGATGCGGCAAATGGTTTATATGCTTTCACTTGGAATAAGCTTTGCGATTGGTATATTGAATTTGCCAAGCCACTTTTGGATGGTGATGATGATGCGCTCAAGACTGAAACCCGTGCGACGCTTGCATGGGCAATCGATCAAGCCGTTATTATGTTGCATCCTGTTATGCCGTTTATCACCGAAGAACTCTGGGGTCAGCTTGGCGAGCGTTCAAATATGCTCGTTCACCAAGATTGGCCGATTTATGGCACAGAGCTTGTGAATGCAGATGCTGATGCCGAGATGAATTGGGTGATCAACCTTATTGAGCGCATTCGTTCAATTCGCTCGGAGCTTCACGTCAATGCCAAAATGGAATTGCGCCTCCAGCAGGTTGAACTTGATACCGTTCATCAATCATATCTCCATGAAAACATTGCGCTTATTAAGCGTCTTACACGGGTTGAAACGATTGAGATTGTTGAAAATAGTGAAAAAGGCGCGGTGATCATTCCTGTTGAAGGCGGGCAATTCGCATTGCCGCTCGCAGGCGTTATTGATGTGGTTGAAGAGATTGCACGTTTGGATAAATCTATCGATAAACTGACTAAAGAAATTAGTGGGTTGAATGGAAGATTGAAAAACCCAAAATTCGTGGAAAGCGCACCTAGTGAGGTTGTGGCCGAGTCTCGCGCGCGCGTTGAAGAGGCGAGTGCCGAACTTGGTAAGTTGCAAGAAGCTAAAATTAGGATGTCTGAATTATTATAAGATAGAATTAATCATCGCACAGGCTTAATTGTATTTTTTTGTTTGTCGTTACATGTAAATATATTGAATATTTTTGAATAGTAAGAGCTAAGGATGAGATAAATGGATGATGAAGTAGCTAAAGATGAAGTCAATTCGAGTGAGATCGATGAGAATGTTGAAGAGCCTGTTCCTCAATCACATTGGTTCCGCGATTTACATGTGACTTCTCCTACTACAGGATGGATGCAGAAAAATAACAATTCTTTAGCCGTTTATGTCGAACGCGAACTGGATACATTGGTTGTGTCCTTTGATAATCTTCAGGATGCTGGAAATAGAAAAATTAGCCGCGGTACTTGGGGATATTCGTTCTTTACAAAATTCGGATACTCACATCTAGGAATTTCAACAAGCCGAGGCAATTGGTTTAGAGATCAAACGACAATCGATCTTTTAGAAAACCTTAAAGAACAAGGTTTTTTTGATAAGTTTAAAAATGTGGCATTTACAGGAACTTCAATGGGTGGTTTTGCTGCCCTTGCTTTTTCACAAATCGTTCCCAATTCAAATGTTGTCGTATTTAGCCCACAAACAAGTTTGGACACAAAGAAAGTCCCTTGGGAAACGCGCTTTCGTGTTGGGCGCAGTGCGGATTGGAGCCTGCCATATTCTGATGGTACGCAAGGCCTTGAGGCCGCCAAAAATGTTTATATTGTTTATGATCCAATCTTTTCATTGGATAGAAAGCAGATACAGAGAATTCCGAAATTGCCAAATGTGCATGAGCTTTGGCTCCCAGGTTGTGGTCATAAAACGGCCGTTGTGCTGAGAAGGCTTGACGCACTTAATTATGTACAGAAAAATGGAATAGAAGGCAAAATTGATGCTGAGATGTTTCGAAATATGGCTCGTCGCCGTAGATATATCGTTATGTACAAAAAGGGTATGTTGCAAAGATTAGAGCAGCGTCAAGATTCAGAAATTGGAAAGACATTTGGGAATGCATTTCTTCATAGGCGCCGAAAACATATGCGTTGGCTAAAAAGGCAGGCAGCCAAATGAATTGATTGGCGTCTATACTCCACCATTTCAATAAAGAACCGCTCCAAAGTTGGGGCGGTTCTTTTCATCTAAGATTTGGTTATGGACGTTTTGGTAGTGCCGCGCGGAGCGCATTTTCAGTGACTCCCAATGCGTCGGCAGCTTGTGATATGTCCAGTTGATTTGGTGCGCCCGCATCATGTAGCGCAGTCAGTAAGTCTTGTGCATTCACACCAAGCTTTTGTGCAGCTTCATCAAATCCCGGAGGCAGTTGCCCATTTTGAGTCCCGCCATTGCCATCACGCGGAGGCTCATTGCGTGTCGAGCCTTCAACGCCAGCTCGCATTGTGCCAATTCCAGCTTCTGCTGTTGTCGAAAAATTATTTACAGCGACAACGCCAGTAAGGCAGGGCGGTAAATTTGGAAATTCTGTGCTTGCATGATAATGATATACCTCTTCATGGCCATCCTGTACCATGCCCACGTGACCATTACATACATCTAAATTATTTGGAATAGACCCGTCTGGGTCTTGGCTTCCATAAATGGCGAAGCCATCAAATGCTGTCCCGAATTTGGCTGTTGGATCTTGTGAGAGGGCGCAATTTGCGTCTACATTTTCGATTTCAAATACTGTGTCGATATCGGTGGAGGCTGCGTGCCAATGATACCATCCTCCCGGATCCACATGCCCACCACATGTATCAAGTGCAGGCATATGGCCTGTATGTTGAATTGAGGGCGCATCAGAAAATATTGGTACACCATCATGTGCTATACCAACTTTTGATACTGTGCCAAGTTCAGTCGGCCTATCCGCAATTTGCGGCTCAACGGGCACAAGCATGGTCATGGTGACATTTTCATCTAGGGAAACGTTAATACAGCTATGATCAACAGTCGGCTGTGCAACGGCGATATCGGAAATAAATATTTGACCTTCTTCATCGTAAAAACGATATCCAAGCTCATCCATCATTTCAAAATATGAGCGATCCAAACGATATAGCCCCTCATTTTCACCTGTGAGATGCCAAATACCGCCCAAATCATCCAAGCTCTCTGGACAAAAGGGACCAATTTCTAGATTTTCGGGTTTATAATTCACGACTATCTGATGGCAAAGGGCGGAAGTTTCATCAGCGAGTTGGCAGTCCACAACTTCCGCGGCTCTTGCCGTGGCATTAGCGGCAACAATTTGTTGGTCCTCATGAGCATGAAGGGATATTGGGAAAGATAGGGCTATTATGCGAGCAGCCGTGCGTGCGGTTTTCCAGTTTAGGTTTATCATTTTCGGTTATTTCTCGATTTGGTTTTTGTTTTGTGTGATATTGAATTAACGCGATAGATAGGTATTTCCGTCGAAAAGAAGCTCATATAAAATTATCAAATAAATTTTGAAAAATTTACAACAAAAACGCCCGCACAGAACAAACTGAGGAGCGTTGATAAAACTTGGCGGCTCCGAGAGGATTCGAACCCCTGGCCTGTCCCTTAGGAGGGGACCGCTCTATCCAGCTGAGCTACGGAGCCATGACAAGTGTCATAGCGCCCGTTAGCTCAGGCGTCAATTAGTGAATATTGCGCGCTACAAAAGCGTTGATTTCTTTGCGCGTTAGCCCGATGTCATCAAGTTGAGTTGATGTCAATTTATTCAATACGCGTTTTGTATGAAACTGGCGAACGATTTTGACCAAAACTTGAAAACTGGCTTCAAAGGGTATTTGTGCTTTGAGGGCGGCGATTGCGATCATATTTGACATGTTGGGCTCCTGATGTCTTTGTGAATAAAAGTTATGAGCGGGTGGCTAGGGGAAGTACCCATTGCTCATGCGGTCGTTTAGTTATGTTTACTCGCTGCTACAACAGACAAGCTTTCATAACACCTATGCGTTTTTTGCATATTGATCACGGTGCTGTGAGGTGTGGATATTTTGCTTAATATGCGACATACTCCTTTAAGAGTATATTCGTGAATTAATTGGGCGTGTTTAACCTTTTCGGCCCAAAGGTTTGTTGTATTTAGAAAAGAACAAGTCCTCTCTTTTCAATTTTCGGGTAATGAAATCGCCTGCTGTGAAAAACCCAAGAAAATAATTCCCCAGTTTTGGGCCGAGCGGTACAAGGAAGGTTGCCCTTGGACCCCAAGGGGAATGGGGCTTTAAAATCTCGAATTTTTGCCTGGGATCAAAGCCTTCAGCACTTTGGTTTACGGTCATTACATCGCCTGTTTCGGCTGCGTCTTCATGCCAAAATGCGGCTCTTACGGCTTTGCATGGTGATATGCGCGCGCTCATCATGTCTTATCAAAGAGGTGCAAACAATGTCTGATCGTGTTCCGAGCATATTGAACAAGATGACGCAGCCTATGATTATGAAGGTGAGCAATGACCGTGTGCGGACGCGTCCTGATTATGTGCCTGACGGGGCTGAAAGCGGGCAAGGTGTGTTTGCGCTTTTGAGCGATGATGAGCTGAGCCCGGCCGAAAAAGCGCGGATGAAGCGTGGTGTGGAGATGCGTGAAGCTAAGGCTGCGGGCGTGCCAACCGAACAAGACGACAGATATCCCATCTGGTCACCCAAGCAGATCTTCAACCGCATCATCGAGATGTATAAAAAACTAAAACCTGTGAAACCAGAAAAAGGGGAGCAGCAATAATGCGTATTTTTTTGATAGTGTTGAATATTGTAAGTTTCTCAACGTCCATTTTTTGCTGGTTTGTTTTTGGATATGTTATATGCGCCAATACGGCGATTAATAACTGTTCGATATTTGCCCCTTGGGAAGAACTAATGGCAACCAAATGGATGGTCGCCTTGAGCCTAGTTATTCTTTTAGCCACAATCGCTTATTTTAAATTTGATAATCGAGTTCGATTATCATCATCGAGGAGTTTATCATGAACATTCAATCCGCGATCATGTCTGCGGCGCAGGCGCTTTTGGATCAATCCCAAGATGTGGCCTTTGGCTTTAA
>CANMUM010000030.1 GCA_947501025.1 uncultured Paracoccaceae bacterium
AAAAATCCTATATAGAGTTACTAGCCATTTTTTAGCCAAGCGTCAATTTAATTTTGGCTAGTTAAGTATATATACCCTTTATTTTGTATCGCTCGCGTGTTTTGTGAGCGATACAAATATTAGTAGATACTCCTTAATATCTCACGACAAGAACTGACGTTTTACTATGTCTTACAACCCTAGCTGAGTTTGGACCAAGTAGGTAGTCGCTGAGTTCGGGGCGATGGGCGCCAATGATAATTAAATCACATCCCAGCTTATCAGACGCACGCATTATTTCATCATATACTGAACCACTCACAATATGCGGGCGTACAGAGACCTCGGGGTCAAAATTATCAGAGACAAACTCTTGAACTTTTTCTCCAAGTTTATGCATTGCATCCTTTTGATGATCATCATTAAAAAACGCACTTACCATGGAAGTCCCATAATCAGGAACAATAGATATTGTATGAACTTGCGCACCCGTGGATTTTGCAAGGATGTTCGTTTTTTCGGTTACTTTTTTCGCGCCATCATTATCAGCGAGATCAAGCGCAACTAAAATTTTATTATACATATTATTTCCTTAAAATGCTGGTACTGTTTGACGGCGGCGTTGGAATAGAACCACTATGATCAGCAGTATAAGCGCTGGGATCATGAAGAATATTTTAGGCCATTGATGGGTACTAAGTTGAACACCACTTAAAGATACGGTGTTGCCACCGAGGAAGTTGAGTGATTGCCCCACTTGCTCATCAGCAGGCGTACCAAATCCTGGTAAGGACATTATACCCGCTTCATCAAAGGCAAAACCTAACTGTTGCGCCTGTGCAATTGGATCAGTTCCATCAGATATAAAGCTAGCAGTTGAACTCATAGCTTCACCCGTTTTAATGGATGTACCGTCTAATACTAAGCGAATTTCTTGCCCTTCGCTTACATTAGAAAGTGACTCTGAGAGCGTTTGGCCAGGAGCGTCTACATATGGTGGCTGAATTCTATTTTGCAAAATTCCTGGGTTAAAGATTAGCAAAGCAACTGCAATTAATGCAGCACTTTCCCATAACTTGCTTTTTGCAAAAAAGTAGCCTTGAGTTGCTGCTGCGAAAATCAACATCGCAATAGTTGAAGTAACAAATATCCAAAGTGCTTTCAGCCAACCAGCGCTTGTTCCAAGATCAACACCATACAAAATAAGGTCTGTATTGAAGATGAATAGGAATGGCAAAAGAACTGTACGCAAGCTGTAGAAAAACGCGGTAAAACCAGTTTTGATTGGATCACCTCCAGAAACGGCTGCGGCAGCGAAGCTAGCAAGCCCAACAGGCGGGGTTACATCCGCCATAATCCCAAAATAAAACACAAAAAGATGCGCAGCAATAAGTGGAATGACTAGATCTTTGGATGCTCCAAGGGAAACAATCACACCAACCATGATAGATGAAACGATGATATAGTTTGCGGTTGTTGGTAGGCCCATTCCCAAAATAAGTGAGAAGATCGCGACAAGTCCGAGCATGATGAAGAGATTGTCACCTGCAAGTATATTCACAAGCACTGCCATTTTTGAACTCAAATCTGTTACAGAAACAACACCGACGATCACACCAGCAGCAGCCGTCGCTATCGCAACGCCAATCATATTACGTGCACCAGTGATCATACCATCCGTTACATCATTGACGCCGATTTTAAAATTATGCCCCACAGTTTCACTATTACGAGCTATGCCTTTAATAACATGTTGTGTGAGCATCATCACCATCAGCAAGATTACAGCCCAAAATGCTGAAAAATTTGCAGATTTCTGTTCAATCATGAGAAGATAAATAAGAGCAACGATTGGTAATAGAAAATAGAATCCAGTAGGTGCTACATCTTTAACAATTGGTAGGGATACCTGCTCTGAGTTTGGGTCGTCTGGCTCAAGATCAGGACGTAAAGCAGCAATCCAACATAGCCAAGCAAATACTGCAAAACTCAAAAGACCGATAATCCATATGCCAACTGAACCGAATGTATTATTGATCATGGCAAAGGGATATGAAAGCCCGTAACAAAGGCCACCAAAGATAACAAATCCAGCAATAAATGAGGCAATAGTTACCAAGATATTGGTAGAGCCGCCGCCTGGTTTTGGCAATGCTGGGAAATTGTTTTTCAGCGCTTCCAGATGCACAAGATAGACAAGTGCAATATATGAAATGATCGCTGGAATGAATGCGTGTTTCACAACTTCTGTATATGGAATACCAATATATTCAACCATCAAAAACGCTGCAGCGCCCATAACAGGTGGCATGATTTGTCCATTTACGGATGATGCAACTTCAACAGCACCAGCTTTTTCAGAAGTAAAACCAACACGTTTCATGAGGGGAATTGTGAATGTGCCTGTTGTTACAACATTTGCAATCGATGAGCCTGAGATAAGGCCTGTTGCAGCAGAACCGACCACGGCTGCTTTTGCAGGGCCACCACGAAGATGACCAAGACCCCCAAAGGCCATTTTAATAAAGTAGTTACCAGCGCCAGCTTTCTCAAGCAGTGCGCCAAAAAGTACGAAGAGAAATACAGTTACTGCTGAAACCTTAAGAGGGGTTCCAAAAACACCTTCTTGTCCGTACCAAAGTTGAATCATAATACGTGAAGCAGACTTCTGAGGAATACGAATTCCTAAGCTATCAAAAAACGGTAAATGCCCAAAAAATGCATATGCAACAAGTATGGCACCCAAAATAACAAGAGCTGGGCCGAGTGCGCGGCGTGCAACTTCAGCTAAGCATAGCAAACCAACAACAGCGACACCAAACTGAAATGATGATAGAGTTCCAGTCATTGCTGGATCAGCTGTTGAGTTGCCAAATATAACGAGCACATAGATTGTACAAAAAACTGATATTCCAGCCAATACCCAATCGGCGAGTGGTATTTTTATGCGCGATGAAGATTTAAATGCGGGGTATGCTAAGAATGCTAAAGCAAATGCGAATGCGAGGTGAACAGGGCGAACTTGGCTCGAACCAATAACTTTGATGAGACCAGGAAATGCGCCATTAAATACATTTTGAATTTGTGCAGCCCAAAGCTGAAACGCAGACCAAGCAAAAGCAATGATAAGCATAAGTAGCATAATTTTTTTGCTGGAAGGTGCACGTCCACCTGTGTCATTTGAGGCTACGAGATCCTGCAGCTCTTCGTCGGTAAGTTGTCTAGATTGTTCGGCCATCTTTTCCCCCGGTTTTATGTATATTAATCTTGGTGAATCGGGCAGCATTGCACTGCCCGTTCCTATGAAACGACTTACATTAAGCCTGCTTCTGTGTAGTATTTTTCAGCACCTGGGTGTAGTGGCGCAGAAAGAGCATCTTTCATCATCTCTTCTTTTGTGAGATTAGCAAAAGCTGGGTGAAGCGATTTGAAATCATCAAAGTTTTCAAATACGGATTTCACAAGTGCATAAACCGCATCTTCAGAAACTGTTGCAGATGTTACGATTGTCGCACCAACACCAAATGTAGATGTTTCTTCATCGTTACCACGGTACATTCCGCCAGGGATCATTGCAGTACGGTAGTATGCATTATCAGAAACAAGTGCATCAACAGCTTCACCAGTTACATTCACAAGAACTGATTCACATGCTGAAGTCGCTTCTGAAATTGAACCTGATGGGTGACCAACTGTGTATACCATTGCGTCGATATTGTTGTCACAAAGCGCAGCTGATTGTTCGCCTGCTGGCAACTCTGTTACGGCCGCGAAATCATCCGTTGTCCAACCCATTGTTTCTAACAAAACTTCCATTGTGCCGCGCTGACCTGAGCCAGGGTTGCCAATGTTTACGCGCTTACCTTTGAGGTCTTCAAAGTTAACAATTCCAGCATCTGCACGTGCAACAACTGTGAATGGCTCAGGGTGAACTGAGAATACAGCACGAAGATCTTCAAATGCACCATTTTCTTCAAATTTAGAAGTACCGTTGTAACCGTGGTACTGCCAATCTGATTGCGCAACGCCGAACTGAAGCTCGCCAGAACGAACTGCGTTGATGTTGTAAACAGATCCGCCAGTTGACTCAACTGAACAGCGAACGCCGTGATCATCTTTTCCTGAGTTAACAAGGCGACAAATCGCTCCACCCGTTGGGTAATAAACGCCTGTAACGCCGCCTGTACCGATTGTGATGAATTCTTCTGCAGAAGCTACTGAACCCATAGATAGGCTTGCAACCATTGCAGCAGAAGCCAAAAATGTAGTTGTCATTTTCATAGTTTTTCTCCCAAAAATAAAATTAACCAGACCAGTATTCTCCGATTTGGCGGTTGGTGTCTTCAATGGACGCAATGCGTGTATGTGCCGCATCACCCACCCTATTTATAAGCATACCGATAATAGTTTCAAGTACAACCGTAGTCGCAACATAAGATGAGAAAAATTGCGGGCTATCGGCTGGCACAACTATAAAATGGTCCACATATGGAATAGCTGGGCATTTGTGTGTATCTGTAATTAAGATAATTTTATTTCCATTTGCTTGGGCAAATTTGGCCGCCGCCATGGAGCGTTGGGAATTTGGCGATTTGGTGATCATAAATATCACATCACCCTTATCTAAATCTTGCAAAACAAAATTTGGGCCAAATCCATCGCTTCCTAAAGTGAACCAATTTGACCTACACCATCCACCAATATAGCCCATATATTGAGCAAAGCCAGACGAGGCAAGTTTTCCTATTATACCAACACGCGGAGCTGTAGCCAATAAGTCTACAATCTTGGTAAGCTTCTCCACCTCAAGTGATTGTATAATCTTTTCGATGTTTTGGATGCTTGCCTCAGCCTGCTTATAGAAAAAACTTTTTTGCGTATATTGTGATGCATCTGTTAATTGGACTGCTCGGTCGTAAAAGCTGATCTCTTTATTAGGATTTGTGCAGGCTACGCACATTGTCTTAAGCTCTTCAAAATCACGAAAGCCAACAGAGCGAGCAAGTCGTGTATAAGTTGCTGGTGAAAGATCTGAAAGTGTTGCGATGGAGCGCATTGAACGCGTAGCAACTTCAAAAGGATTCAATAAAATAAAATCTGCAGCAAGTTTTTGTTGGCTTGAGAGGTTGCCATAATGAGCTGATATCCGTTCTTCGAGTTTTGTGGCCAAAATTTATTCCTCGATTGTCGATTTATTATATTGTTTTTACGTTTGGTTTCAGCAATGCTTGCATATGTATCAACTCATGTCAATCTATGAAACATATGTTTCAAAATAAATTGGATAAACTTATGTCAGCACTCTTTGGTCGTCATACACACGCAAAACTTGCAACCGCGGTAAGAGGTGAAGGGCCCTATATTATTGATGAAAATGAAAAAAAATATCTTGATTGTGGTGATGCAGCAGTAAGCTGTCTAGGGCATAACCATCCGAAAATTATTGCCGCAATCAAGGCTCAAATTGATCAAATTGCTTTTGCGCATTCCGGTTTTTTTACAACTGTTTCAGCCGAATCACTAGCAGAGAAACTTGTTGAACATGCACCAGAGGGGATTGAGCATGTATATTTATTATCAGGCGGTTCTGAAGCAGTGGAAGCATCAATAAAACTTGCGCGCCAATATTTTTTAGAAAATGGCGAGCCTGATAGGCACCACGTTATCGCTAGAAGACAAAGCTATCATGGGAATACAATCGGCGCACTTTCTGCTGGTGGCAATGAATGGCGCCGCTCACAATTTGGACCGCTACTCATTCAAGCTTCTCATATTTCAGAATGTTTTGAATATAGAGGTAAGCGCGAAAATGAAACAAGCTTCCAATATGGGCAACGTGTTGCAAATGAACTTGAAACGGAAATAATTCGAGTTGGTGAAACGAAAGTAATGGCATTTATTGCAGAGCCTGTCGTAGGTGCCACTGCTGGAGCCGTTCCGGCTGTTGAAGGGTATTTTAAGCGCATTAGAGAAATTTGTGATCAATATGGTGTGCTTCTGATTTTAGATGAGGTCATGTGTGGTATGGGTCGAACTGGCACTTTCTTTGCTTGTGAGCAAGAAGATGTTGTGCCTGATATTATAACGATCGCTAAGGGTTTGGGCGGTGGTTATCAGCCAATTGGAGCAATGCTTTGTTCAGGAAAAATTTACAATGCAATAAAAAATGGGTCAGGTTTTTTCCAACATGGCCATACATATATGGCGCACGCAACCGCAGCAGCAGCAGCACTTGCTGTTTTGAAGAGTTTTGAAGAAAATGCGTTGATCCCAAAAGTAAAAAAACTTGGTGAACTGCTTTCAGTGAAGTTAAATGAACGTTTTGCAGATCATCCAAATGTTGGAGACATTCGTGGGCGCGGACTTTTTCAAGCTATTGAATTTGTTGAGGATAAGATAACCAAAAAGACATTTGATACCAAAAGTGGAATTCATAAAAAAATAAAGGCAGCAGCTATGGCTGAGGGGCTTATTTGTTATCCAATGGGTGGTACCGTTGATGGTGTTCATGGTGATCATGTTTTATTGGCACCGCCATTTATATTGGAGGAGGCTCAGATTTTCGAGCTTGTTGATAAACTTGAACGTGCCATGGAGGCAGTATTTTAATGCGGGTTTTACCAAAATTAATGATTGCACCAAATGGTGCAACTCGTACTAAGGATGATCATCCTGCAATCCCAATTACAGAAAATGAAATTGTAAAATGTGCGATCGAATGTGCTGATGCAGGGGCTGATGGTATTCATTTTCACTTACGTGATCATAATGGAAAACATATTCTCGATAGTGAGAGATGTGCTAAATTTATATCTCGGTTGAGAAAAGCTGTGCCATCAATGATAATTCAAGCAACAAGCGAGTCCGCTGGAATTTATAGTCCGAGTGAACAAATCAATTTTGTAAAAAATTGTGGCGCAGATTTTGTATCCGTTGGTTTACGTGAAATTGAACGGCTTAAAAACGAGAACGAAATAAGAGCAGCTTATCACGCATTTCGTGATCTGGGTATTTGGGTTCAGCATATATTGTATGATAATACAGATTTTGAACGCTTAATCGACTATAATGCACGTGGCATAATTCCTGAAATTGAAACGGTTCTTTTTGTGTGCGGTCGTTATAATGTGAAACAAAATTCAACATTGGATGATTTGCTCCCTTTTCTTCAGGTATTAGGTAAATCTACACTGGCTTTTGATTGGGCAGTTTGTGCGTTTGGAAAAGGTGAAAGTGCAGCCTTAAAAGAAGCCCAATCTCGAGGTGGTAAAATTCGGGTTGGCTTTGAAAATTCAATTTGGAATTCTGACGGAACTATTGCTGCAAGTAATGTTCTGCGTGTGAAATCTTTAATGACATGATTTACATATTGGTTCTACTTGGCGACTAAGTGTAAGCATAGCCCAAGAGAATATCCTTACTTAATTACATAAATATTTATAAAGCGATGCCGTTAAACTTTTAATAAAATATTAGCGTTCCGTTGTCATTGTTAATAATTGTATAAGGCATTGGAGGAAAAATGAATCTTACAGTATCTGTCCCTATTTTATTCACATTGGCTGTGCTGTTACCACAAAAAGTGTTTTCAGAGGATATAGAAGTTCTTCATATGTGGAGAACAGATTCTGAGCAACGCGCTTTGTTAGCAATTAAAGAACCATTGATTGAAAGGGGAGTTAATTGGAATGATTATTGGGTAGATGGAAATTTTCGAGGCATTCAGAGCGAATTTGCTCGTCGTATTTCAATCGGTGACCAACCAACAGTTGTTCAGTGGATCATTACTGATGAAATGGAAAAACTGGTTATGCAAAACACTATTCGGAAACTTGAGGATGAAAATAATAAGTTTTCAAAGCTATACCATCCTGAAGTATTTGACTTGGTTGCTTATGATGGCGGTATTGCAGCTTTACCAATTGGTATACATACTCAGAACCATATTGTTTACAATAAAGATCTACTTGAAGAATTTGGCTTATCACCAGCAAATTCTTGGGAAGAATTATTATCATATGGGCCGATCCTAGAAGAACATGATATCGATCTAATTGCTACATCGGATATGAATTGGCAGGCTCGAAATTTAGGCATATCGGTGTTTTCTGGATTTTTGGATCATAATGAATTTACGGATTTACAAACCCAAGGCCATGATATTGAGCACTTGAAAAGTAAATTATACAAATCTATTGATATTTTATCACAATTAAGAAAATTTACCAACCGAGACAATCACAAGCTTGACTGGGAGGTTGTTTCAAAAAAAGTTGCAGATGGTGAGGCGCTCGTGCAAGTTCTTGGGGATTATATTGTTCCCGAGTTTCCTGATTGGAGCAAAATTTCTTGTGGCATTACTCCTCAGAGTAAATATATTTTATGGGGAGTGGACGGATTTATTTTTCCTTTAAGCGACCTTCCAAGTGTAAATGATGTTCAAGATTCATTCATTGAAGTTGCAACAAGTCCGAGCACCATTCAAAATTATGTTGTCCGTAAGGGTGGGATACCTGTAACGACGAATGTTTTACCAGAAGATCTTGATTCTTGTTCTGGAAATATTTTGAATGATTGGAACCAGTCAGACCGAAAACTGTGGATGAGTGGGGAAGCTTGGAGAAAGCGCCTTGGAGTCTTGGGTCTATTTTTAAATGATAAATGGCAAAATGGGTTTGGTGACATCAATGCGGCCACCGATGAATTGATTATGCTATTACATAGCGTAGATTAATTTATGAAATTATTTAGAATTAACAATCCATCTAACCCGCTGATGAAAAATTATCGGCGGGTTATATCTGCTTCTATTATGGCAATTATTTTACTTGTGTTTATAAGTTTTTTTGTAACTGAGGCACTATTAAAGTATCAAAGAGATTTGGATTTAGTTCGTGAGAACCTAAATAAGCAAATTCAAATATGGACACGAATTGAGCGTGTTATATTGCTCCAATTGGATCAATATAATGAACAAGCCTATGTATCAGAAGTTCTCGGAAAGAAGATGCAATCGACAATTGCTGCAAATTTACATAAAACTGTCAAAATAGAACAAGAATTGGAAACTCAATTAAATTCATTATCACTATCATTTATAAATCAACACAATTTTGAAGCCAATGTTGATATGTCAATTATAAAAAGCGTCGATAAGTTTACTAAATTACCACATGATTTATTGATTCTTGCTGATCAAATTTGGGATGTAGATATTCAAATTCAATTTCGATCGGGAAAATATTTAGAAGCATTGCGGCATGCACTTGAAGCTGTAGAAAATAGGAAGCGTGTTGTACACAGAACGTCGAATATGATATTCATTTGTCTCAATATCGCTCTCGTTATTGGTATTATCTTAATATGGCGATTTGGTTTGAGGCCAGCATTTGATAGAATGAATAGCGAGTACCGTGAAAAAATGTCTGTGACTTCAAAACTTGCAGAAGTGAATGCGGAATTTCAGGCTTCTTTTTTTGCACTCGATCAGGCATCGGTAATTATTGATAATTCAGGTAAGCTACTCCACTATAATACGTTGTTTTTAGAACTCCTAGATACAAAAAAAATAAATCGGGATAGCGATAGTTTTTTTACTTTTTTGTCAAGTTTGGAAACAGTTTCTCAAATTTCTAGCGCATCACATGTGAGCAGCGTTTATGAGTTAACAAAACTTTGTGAGAGTGACCATATTTTTATAATTGGCGCTCGTCATTACTCAATGAGCTGTTCAAATGTGAGTGATAATAAGTGGATTGTCTTATTGAACGACCACGAACGATTTATGCGAAAAAAAGAAGCTGAATTAAATAAAAAACGGCTTGAGACTCTTGATTATATTTCTGGCGGTGTTGCTCATGATTTTAATAATATCCTTGGTTCCATTCTTTCTCGTGCGGAACTTATGGAGATGAGTCTGGCCGACGAAGAGAGTATAACGAGTATTCGCGGTATTATGGAATCATGTGAGCGTGGGAAAGTTGTTACATCAAATTTGTTAAGTTACGCTCGCCAAAAAAGGCTCAACAAACAAAGCATGAGTACCGATAGTTTCTTTAATACTTTAAAAGAGCAAATTATTGTTCCAGATAACATTATATTTCAATTAGAAAACCATTTAGATGCTATAATTGATGTTGATATTATGCAGCTCATAACAGCAATAGAAAATTTGGTTAAAAATGCGATCGACGCAATCGGTGGTTCAAATGGGAAGATTAAAGTCTCTGTTCAGAATGATATACATTTCCCACATATGGCTGCTTTTCGTGTGGAAGACGATGGATCAGGTTTTAGCGATCTAGCGTTAAAACAAGCACCAGATCCATTCTTTTCAACCAAAACATTGCAACATGGAAATGGTCTTGGCCTATCTATGGTTGCAGGTTTTATTAGTCAATCGAGTGGGTTGCTCAATTTTGGAAACCGAGATGAAGGTGGTGCATATGTAGAAATATTACTACCAATAAATGTAGAAATACCTCTTGAGATAGATACAGATAAAGAAAATATCACAAAGGCAGACAAAAGCTTTTCTCACTTTGATCCTAAAAGCTGCTTAATAATTGAAGATAATATAGAGATTGTTAATGCGATGGAATTATTTTTTAGTCCCGTATTTAGCATTATTAAGATCGCAACAACATGCCAAGACGCTGAAGATATTTTGAAACTAGAGCAGGATTTTGATATTGTTATATGTGACTGGACCTTGCCGGATGGGAACAGCGGCGAAATAATTAGAAATATTGCCAAAACATTTCCACAAACCTTAATTATAATTACAACTGGTAATGTAGGAAAGGGGTTGGATGATCTTACTAAAGAAGTGGACTTGATAATATTTGAGAAGCCGGCTTCACTACATCAACTGCGTGAAAAAATATTACAGGAAATCCAATAGACCAGTTTAAATTCATTATCAATCATATAGATAATAAATATTAGTCTTGATACGTATTCAAATAGATTTGTAGAAAAAATAAAACGCGCGCCCCGACTGGAGCGCGTTTTAAATTTGGTATTGCCCAGTTTTACTCGGCGGCTAGGTTACGAAGCACATAGTGCAATACGCCACCATTGCGTACATAATCGATTTCAACAGCTGTATCGATGCGACATTTCACATTAATATCTTTTGTTGAGCCATCAGGATATGTAATTGTACATGGCATTTCTGATAGCGGTACGAGATCATCAGACAAACCACCAATTGAGAATGTTTCGTCGCCTGTAAGTTTCAAGCTTGAACGTGTAGCGCCATCAGTAAACTCAAATGGGATCACCCCCATACCCACAAGGTTCGAACGGTGAATTCGTTCAAAGCTTTCGGCAATCACTGCCTTAACTCCAAGAAGCGCCGTACCTTTAGCCGCCCAGTCACGTGAAGAACCCGCACCGTATTCTTTGCCCGCGATAATAATAAGTGGTGAACCGTTATCAATATGTGCCATTGCAGCATCAAAGATCGATGTTTGTTCGCCGTCTGGGCCTTTTGTGTAACCACCTTCAACACCATCAAGCATCTCGTTTTTAATGCGAATATTCGCAAATGTGCCGCGCATCATGATCTCATGGTTACCACGACGTGAACCATATGAGTTAAACTCCCGCACTGGAACTTGGCGATCAAGAAGATATTTACCAGCTGGTGTCGTATCTTTGAATGAACCCGCAGGAGAAATGTGATCGGTTGTCACCATGTCACCGAGCATCGCCAGCATTTTTGCGCCATTGATATTCTCAATGTGACCCGCTTCTTTGCCCATGCCTTGGAAATATGGTGGATTTTGCACATAGGTCGATGCCGCAGGCCAGTCATAAACTTCGCTATCAGTGGTCTCGATGCCTTGCCATTTTTCATCGCCTTTAAACACATCCGCATATTTCTTAATGAAGGCTTCGCGCGTTACGGTTTTTTCAACAATCTCTGCAACTTCTTGCGTTGTTGGCCAGATATCTTTGAGGTAAACATCGTTACCATCTTTATCTTGGCCAATCACATCTGTTGCGAGGTTGATATCAAGTGTACCCGCAAGCGCATAAGCCACAACAAGTGGAGGTGATGCGAGATAGTTGGCACGCACATCAGGAGAAATGCGACCTTCAAAGTTGCGGTTACCAGAAAGAACAGCCGTGGCAACCAGATCACCTTCATTAATTGCTGCTGAAATTTCTTCCTGCAATGGGCCAGAATTACCGATACAAGTTGTACAACCATAACCCACAAGGTTGAATCCAACCGCATCAAGATCATCTTGGAGGTCTGCTGCTTCTAGATATTCAGACACAACTTGTGAACCAGGTGCGAGTGAAGTTTTTACCCAAGGCTTACTGTCAAGACCAAGCGCGCGTGCTTTGCGCGCAACAAGTCCAGCGCCGATCATCACATATGGGTTGGATGTATTTGTACATGATGTAATCGATGCGATCACGATTTTGCCTGAAGTCATCGCGTAATCTTCGCCTTTAACCGCAACTTCTTTGCCCATTGGACGTTTGAATGTTTCAGCCATTTCTTTAGCGAATGCTTCTTTTGCGTTTGTCAAAGCAACATAATCTTGTGGACGCTTAGGTCCTGATATCGCAGGTACGATCTCGCCCATATCAAGTGAAAGCGTGTCTGTGTAAATTGGGCGGTAATCTGCATCGCGCCAGAAACCATTTTCTTTTGCATAGGCTTCGACAAGAGCGATACGGTCTTCATCACGACCTGATACGCGTAGGTAACGCAATGTTTCATTATCGATTGGGAAGAAGCCACACGTTGCGCCGTATTCTGGCGCCATGTTCGCAATCGTCGCACGATCAGCAAGTGGCAAGCGATCAAGACCTTCACCGAAGAATTCAACAAATTTGCCAACAACGCCTTTTTCACGAAGAAGCTCAACAACCTTTAGAACGAGGTCTGTTGCTGTTGTGCCTTCCATCATCGCGCCAGTAAGCTCAAAACCAACAACTTCAGGAATGAGCATCGAAACAGGCTGACCAAGCATCGCAGCTTCTGCTTCAATTCCGCCAACACCCCAACCAAGAACGGCCAAGCCATTGACCATGGTTGTGTGACTATCTGTACCCACGAGCGTATCAGGATATGCAATCTCAATGCCATTTTGATCTTTGTCAGTCCAAACCGTTTGCGCAAGATATTCAAGATTAACTTGGTGACAGATACCTGTTCCTGGAGGAACAACACGGAAGTTTTCAAACGCTCCCTGACCCCATTTAAGGAATTCATAACGCTCACCATTGCGCTCATATTCGCGTTCAACGTTCTGAGCGAAAGCGCGTGGGTTGCCAAAATTATCGATCATTACGGAGTGATCAATGACAAGATCAACTGGATTCAATGGGTTAATTTTTTGCGGGTTGCCGCCAAGAGATTTGAGACCGTCGCGCATAGCTGCCAAATCAACTACCGCAGGAACACCTGTGAAATCTTGCATCAAAACGCGCGCTGGGCGGTAAGCAATTTCACGTGGGCTTTTGCCGCCATTTTTTGCCCAATCGGCAAATGCTTTGATATCGTCTACAGATACTGAGCGACCATCATCTTCAAAGCGCAATAGATTCTCAAGAACCACTTTTAATGCTGCTGGTAATTTTGAAAAATCACCCAAGCCTGCTTTTGTTGCGGCATCAATTGAATAATATCCGTATGTTTTTGAGCCGACTTTAAGCTCGCGGCGCGTCTTCGCGCTGTCTTTTCCCGTTACAACTGTCATTGTGGTCTCCTATGCGTGGGTTTCTGCGCAAATCTATGCGTTAAATAGGCAAAGATTGCAATCAAGTTTCAATTGTATGCATTTGTATACCAATTATTTATGTGAATCAAGTTGATAGTTTATCATTATTATCTCCTATATGATTAGTATGGGGGCAGACTTGTCTCTTGTTTTCAATATATCAACTTTATGTTCTTATATATAAGAAATCGCTTTTAGATTAACGATATATAAAGTAGCGTGCCTGCAAAATAAATATAACCAAAAGCACTACAGGTACTCAAAAATGAACACAATTGAAAATGTCGCGATAAAAAGCGATGAGCCTATTGCCGATAAAACTATGATGCCTGGCAAAAATTGGTTGCGCATACTTTCTGGATATAGAACGCCGAATACATGGCGTAGTATTTTTGAACTTACGGTGACATTTATCGGGTTTTTGGGTTGCTGGGCTTTGGCATGGGCTTCTTTAAAAATAAGTTACGCTTTAACGGCATTTATATGTCTTATCTGCGGTGGGTTTCTGGTTCGTTTGTTTACCATTCAGCATGATTGCGGTCATGGGTCATTATTTCCATCGCGCATTGCAAATGATTGGGTTGGCCGTGTGATCGGTGTGCTTACATTGACGCCATATACACTATGGAAGCGCAGTCATTCCATACATCACTCAGGATCGGGCAATCTCGAAAAGCGTGGCTTTGGAGACATTTATACAATGACCGTGCGCGAATATAAATCAAGCTCAAAATATCAACGTATAATGTATCGTTTATATCGCAGTCCTTTAACTCTATTTGTAATCGGACCCATTTATGTTTTTGGCTTTCAGCAACGCCTTCCTGTTGGTTATATGAAAGATGGGGCCAAATACTGGATCTCTTCATTAGGTACATCTGCTATGATGCTTATTCTTTATGTGATTATGATTTATCTTATTGGATTTTGGCAATTCGTTATGATTTTCTCAATCACAAGCTTTACAGCCGCCGCCGCTGGCGTTTGGTTATTTTATGTTCAGCATCAATTTGAAGACACACATTGGGATATGCCAGAAGATTGGGACATACATGATGCGGCACTTCACGGTTCATCGCATTATGTTTTGCCAAAACCACTACAATGGATGACAGGAAATATCGGCGTCCACCACGTCCACCATCTCTATAGCCGCATCCCATTTTACCGACTACCTGAAGTTATCAAGGATCATCCTGTACTTGGTGAGATGAAGCGCCTTACGATCATGGAAAGCATTAAATGCGCCAATTTGCATTTATGGGATGAAGTGAATCGTCGATTGATTACATTCAAAGAAGCACGCGGACATAAAGCCTAGGCAATATACTTATTTTACGTAAAGCTTGCTTGCTATCGGCGTGCCTATTCCAAAGTGATTACCATAATAATGTCAGTGAAAATGCATTTTTACATTTTAGGCAGTCTTTACTCACTGATTGCTTATAAAAATATATGCATGCGCGCTTTACGTTTAAGAAATTCTATGGTTTATTTTGAAGATATGGAGGGTATTATATGGATTTTCAAGTATGGTTAACATTTGTTGCTACCTCTATAGCGGTTCTTCTTATTCTAGGACCGACTGTCTTGCTAGTTCTTAGCTATGCCATTAGCCACGGGAGGCGTGTAGCGCTTGCTACGGTTGCAGGTGTCGCATTAGGAGACTTGCTCGCTATGTCAGCTTCATTAGCAGGGCTAGGAGCTTTGGTTCTCGCTTCTGCAACTTTGTTCACAACTTTAAAATGGATCGGTGCTTTATACCTCATTTATCTTGGAATAAAGATGTTTCGAGATTCTTCTAAAGCCTCGCTTGGTGATGTCAGAGACGTTAAACAAACCGGTGCAGTAAATGTTTTTGGACATGCGACAGCTGTAACAGCTTTGAATCCGAAATCGATTGTGTTTTTTATAGCCTTGGTTCCACAATTCATCGTAGCGGATAGCCCACTTCTTCCTCAGTTTTTAATTTTAATCGGTACATTTATTGGCCTCGCTGCGATAAACGCTCTGGCATATGCATTGTTGGCTGACAGGCTACGTTCGAATATTGAACGGCCTGCTGTATTATCATGGTTATCACGTCTTGGCGGCATAGCTTTAATTGCTATGGGAGCGGCAACCGCGGCTTTCAAAAAAGCATAAATATGTATGTATGAAAGTTTGAACCAGCTATAAAAATGTATCGACTCATATCTGTAAATTATGGTTAAACTCAGTGACATTGGGTACTCAAATCTAGCAAGAATATATGTCTTTTTAACATTACCTTTTCATATAAGAGAGGTAATGTTTTTCCATTAATTTTGATATTTGAATGATCGTTGTTGTGAGTACAATATAGACAATAGATGCGGCAATGAGCCCTTCATAAGTTACATAAAACTTGCCATTGATGTCCTTTGCCCAACCGAAGACCTCGGTCATTGTGATAAGGCCAGCAATTGCGGTTGAATGCATCATAAATATCATTTCATTTCCATATTGAGGAAGCGCACGCCGCCATGAAGCGGGCACCCATACGAGCCAGTCGGTTTTAAATTCGCTCAAACCGAGCGATTGCGCCGCTTCGCGCTCACCAGCGCCACCATTCATTAATGCGCCACGGAAAATTTCGCATGCATAGGCGGCTGAATTCAATGAGAACCCAATAATGACGCACCAATATGGGTCACGAAATATAGGCCAGAGAAACGATTCTTGCATCCATTGTTGACCGCCAAGTCCAAAATATATCAAGAAGATTTGAACCAAAAGCGGTGTTCCCCGAAAGACAGCTACATATGCGTCTGCAATTTTAGCTAGCCATTCCTTTTTTCTTTTTGCGCGTAAAAGAGCAAGCGGCCAAGCAATGATAAATCCAATGGCTAGAGATATGATGGTAAGCTGAATAGTAAGCCAAACTGCTTCTGCTAAACTTGGCATTTCTTGAAAGATCAGATGCCATTTCAATCCAAAAAGAAACTTGGCAAATAATCCGAGAATTACCAACTGAAAAACACGATTGAAGAACCATGAGCGCGTTAATTGAACTTTCATGAACGATGCCCTTTTTCAGCATAACGTCGCTCAAGAAGGCGAAACACCCATGATGCGAAGAAGTAAAAAATGAGATACATAAAGAGTGTGAACGCATTAAAAGTGAAAGGCATGCGCACAGATTGACCCGCATCTTTCGCAAGCCCGACAAGATCGTTTAGACCAAGAACGCCAACTACCGCAGTCGATTTGATTAAGACCTGAAATACGTTGCCATATCCTGGAAGAGCGTGGCGAATGAGTTGTGGAAGAACCACTTTGATAAATCTTCTATAAGAGCTTAAGCCCAGCGACATAGCCGCTTCTTTTTGCCCTTGGGGAACAGAATTATACGCGCCTCGAAAAGTTTCTGTTAAATAAGCGCCATAGATAAAGCCAATCGCTAAGACGCCTGCCCAAAATGGCGAAATACTGTAAATGCCTAAGCCAAGCCCTTCCGTCACAACATTCAGCATTTTTTGAAAACCAAAATAAATTAGCAAAATCAAAACAAGGTCAGGAATGCCGCGGATAATTGCGGTATATGCGTTGGCATATTCACGGCCATATTTCTCTTTAGATAGCTTTCCTTTGGCTCCCAATGCACCAAGCAATGTGGCAAGAAAAAGGGAGCAAACAGCAAGAGAAACGGTGAGCAGTGACGCTTTTAATAATATGGGTAAATATTCTAGAACTATATTCATAATAAAAAGGGCCGCTTTATATGCGACCCAATCTCATTTACATTTCTTTGCCGTATGCATCGATTTCGAAATATACATCGTTTATTTCAGCATATTTACCGCTTTCGCGAATGTTTTTAATCGAAGTTGAAAATGCGTCTGCAAGCTCGGTTTCTTCTTTACGAACTGCAATGCCATTACCTGTGCCGTGATATTTTGGATCGGTCACATCTGCATTTTCGACGATCTCATAACCCTCACCGTTATCAGTGTTGATAAAGCCATCAAGAATTTGAAGCGTCTCACCTGTAACCACATCAACACGACCAGAAGTTAGGTCAAGCAGCGCCTCATCTTGTGTACCGTAAAGTGTGATATTGGCATCAGGATAAGCGCCTTCTGCATAAGCTTGGTGAATCGTTGCGCGTTGAACACCGATATTCATCGAACCAAGATCTGCTAACTTTAGACCCGCTTTACCAACAAAACCATTTGCACTTTGTGTATATTTTTTAGAAAATGTCACGACTTCTTGGCGCTCAGGTGTAATCGACATTTGCGCGATAATCGCATCACATTTTTTCTCCAAAAGCGCTGGGATAATACCGTCCCAATCAACCTTAACCATCTCACATGATTTGTCCATATCATCGCAAAGTGCATTTGCGATATCGATATCAAAACCGGTCACCGTTCCATCAGCTTCTGTTTGTGAAAATGGAGGATAGGCACCTTCAACACAAATCTTAATGTCTGCTGCTAGAACAGATGTTGACGTCATGATGAGTGCTGTTGCGAGTAGAATTTTTTTCATTGTTATTTCCATAGTTATTTCATCGGTTAGTTTGAGTTAGATTTGAGGGGAGGTCAAGTTCATTTCGATTAAAAAACGCAATTCGTTAAGAAATAACGTACCGTACGATGGAAGAATATTGTTGGAGATTAAAGCTTTTTTAATGCACTCTTAACTTTAGATTGATAATTTTTACGATTATTTTAGGTTAGGAATTCGATGAAATACCCAATCATTTTTGGATCCATTTTTTCACTTTTGTCACAACAATTACATTCTGTGGAACTAGGAAAATGTAATTTTGCTAGGCATTTACAAATACAACCTGATCAGCTCATTAATTTTACAACAACACAAAACTTTAGCAGCAGCCATTATATTAGGGAGTCAAGTGCATTATTGTTCCAGCGAGGTCGCTATGAGACAATTCCAGAGCTTGCTTTAGAATATAGTTTTGACAGTAAAAATGGAGAAGCATTTGTCACTCTGAATCCCGATTGCCGTTGGTCAGATGGAGAAGCTATTACATCAGAAAATTTTATTGATAGCTTTAGAATACTTTTTGATCCAAGTAATGATGCATATATACCAGGCCGTGATGTTTTCAAAAACGGTTATGAGGTTTGGAAAGGAGATCTCCCATTTGAAGACCTTGGAATTCAGGCAATCAATGATAGCGTAATTAAATTTGATTTTAATGCACCAGAATCGCTATTCTTGGCGATGATGTCCTCTGTAAATTTTACTCCTGCACCATCACATATATTAAAAGAAAACCCCAATTACTGGGATAACTATATGGATGTGAGCGTTGTGAGTGGCCCTTATACACCCATTGAGGATAATGAAGAGGAAACAATATTTGTACCAAATCCATACTATTGCAGTACATCGAGACAAAATTTTGATCATGTAAAAATATATAAAACAACAACGGAAGCTGAAGCGGGAAATCTTATCTATGAATCAAAGGTTGATATTGCTGGTAGATTGCCAGCTCGTCAGGTTAAGGTTTTGAGCAATCTCGATAATGTTCTAAATGATTTTGAAATCATCGATGTTAACGATGAAGTTATATATTTATTTAATGTTAATAGCAAAATTATTACGGAACCCAAAATCCGACAAGCCTTGGGATCAGTTTTAGATTATGATTATTTGGAAAGTAATACACTTGGATATTCCATTGAAAAAGCGGACAGTTTTGCTTTTCGCTATCCTGGTTACAATCCACCAAGAGTTAACCAAAATCTTCCTGATTACGGCCAACGGATAGAAGCAGCAAAAAAAATATTAAATGACTTTGGATACACGGATGAAAACCCGCTCAAGCTAAGATATAAAGCATCTAAGGCTGATATATATGTCTATTTGGGCCAAGCAGTAAGCTCTATGCTCAATCAGCTTCCTGTTGAAGTCACAAAATACGATGTTGATAATAAAGCACAAAGTGATCCAAATGATATTGGTCCAGAAATAACTTTAGTGGCTTGGGGTTCTGATTATTCTGACCCTGAAGACTTTCTTACCTATATGGTGAACAAGTATAGCACTGAAACTGGCAAAGCAAAAATGCAGGATTTACTTACACGCGCAAATTCTAGCGAAACTCCAGAAAAGCGTTTTGCGCTTTTAGAAGAGGTTGAGGTCGAGCTTGCAAAAGATCAAACTGTATTTCCGGTTACATGGTTAAATACATTGTGGTTTGTAAATAAGGATTTGGAACATAGGGATGAGTTTTACTTTTTGGCACGCAACTTTAGTCGAAAAGATTGCACCCCACTACATTTAGATACTACGTAAAAAATGAATAAACCAAAGCCTCAAAAAAGCGGGTTAGGAAAATTCCTGCTTATCAATACGATAATTTCAGTTATAGCTGTTTCTATCGTATCGATGGCAGTGGTTGGGTTTTGGCTGGCCAATGCTACGAAGAATATACGTGAGGCTGAGCACGAGCACTCAATTGAAATAATGAAACGTGGTGTTGCTATCCAGCTTCAGTATTTCGATTTTTCTGAACTCAAATATACTTTGCAAATTATGAACGAATCGCTCGGCTTTGAGCGAATTGAGGCCTATGATAAATATGGAACATTAAGAGCAAATACTGGAATAAATGAATTTGTTTATAATGAAGGTAGGGATGTTGAATTATATGAAGGCTCTGACGTATATATAGGCAAGGTTAGGGTTTGGGGTAAGCCGACATTCAAGATAATCACGAATTTTGATAGACTATATATATTTGCCCTGTTTCTGCCGGCTTTTATATTCGCTATATCTGGAGTTGTTTTATACCGCCGAATTCGGCGCAAGGTTATTAAGCCTCTGCAAAATATGACAGAAATCATTCGGATTTCAAAAACTAAAAATATTGAGCAAAAGTCAGACATTTTTGAATTTAATGAGTTTAATGAGATTCTCCTAGCATTTCAGGACACATGGAGTGAATTCGAATGTGAATCTCAGGGTAAGGTTTCCGAAATGGCGAAGCGACTTTCTCAAACACTCGTTTTGAAGCATTCCTTAACGAATGCTGGTATTGCTGTGAGCTATATTGTGCCAGATAATGAGAATGATTTGCAAGTCATAGGGGCATCACTTCCCCCCGCTCTTGAAGAGGCGATGACACAAAGTGATTTTTGTGAAAAGAACATTATCAAAATATTTGAATCGCATAATTGTATTGTGAATGAGCTTACACCAACTAAGCCAGACTCAGATCACAATCCCCAATTTACAATTCAAGTGCGACTTGATGATCTGGAGTGCTGGAGAGTGAGCCTTGTGACAACTGAGGATGGAGGCCTAGCCCTTCTTGCAATTGATGTGAGTGAGCTTTTTGCTGCGCAAAATGAACTATTCTTTAAGCTTCGTATGGATGCCCTCGGTGCGCTAACATCTGGGGTTGCACATGATTTCAATAATATCTTGGCTATCATTTTGGGAGGCCTTGAAGTTGCAAATAAATCTTACGATGCGAATGTAGAAAAATCGTTAAAACCTGTTTGGAGCGCCGCGGTGCGCGGAAGAGGTTTGGTGCGACAATTATTAACATTTGCAAGAAAAGCGCCAAGGAAATCCGAGCTCATCGATCCTGGTGAGGTGATTGAACATTTTGCGGAGATCATGCCAGCAGTTCTTGGAGACAATATCAGGCTAAATAGCTCAAATTCGACCGATTTTCTTGTCAATTGTGATCGGAATTTACTTGAAACCGCGCTCACAAATTTTCTTGTAAATGCAAGAGATTCAATGCCTAAAGGCGGAACAATAACTTTTGGTGTGAAGGATGCTGACAATATTGAAATTCAAAAGCTAAAACTTGATCATGAACAAAAATATGTAGATTTTTTTGTGATTGACGAGGGTGAGGGTATTCCCGACGCGGTGGGTGAAAAAATATTTGACCCGTTTTTTTCAACAAAACCACATGGGGAAGGGACAGGTTTAGGTCTTTCGCTTGTCTATAACTTTGCTGTCGCCAGTGGTGGTCAATTATATTATGCAAATATGCCTAATTCTGGAACATCCTTTCACCTTATATTGCCTGTAGGTGAAAACGATGAAACCATTTTGGAAACTCCTAAATTAAATCAGGCCAAAGAGATAGATAAAATGACAAATCTTTTTGTGGTCGACGATGAAGACGGTCTTGTACAGGTTATTAAAATTTATTTTGAAAATATTGGATATAAAGTATTTCCATTTCGTGATGTTACTAGCTTTTTGGACCAGATTGATTGCGTAAAGAATGATGATATTGTTATCAGTGACATCCATTTGCAAGATGGCTCAGGAATAGAAATTGCAGAAGAGTTATCAAAACTCGACATTAACTGTAGATTACTGTTAATGAGCGGGAATATGCATGAAGGGATTACGGATTCTGCGAATAAATATGGAGCAACCATTGTAGAAAAACCTTTTAGCCTATCAGAGCTGAGTGTGATCTTGAGTAATGAAAATTGAAGTGTTGAATAAGTGGGATTCTACTACGTGAACAATAACCATTATAGTTTTGGGGTGTCTTGAAGGCCGTTAGGTTTCATGGTATCTGGCAACCGAAAAAGGAAACTCCATGAGAATTTGTGTTTATATGGGCTCACGCGATGGCTCAAGACCTTCATATCTTGAACAATCAAAGGCACTTGGGAAAGCAATGGCGCATCGGGGTCATGGCCTTGTTTATGGCGGTGGCAATACTGGCCTAATGGGTGCCGTTGCTGATGAGATGCTTGGTGCTGGTGTTGAAACTTATGGTGTCATTCCTGCAGCACTTGCAGAGCTTGAGGTGGCCCATCAAGGTCTCACAGAGCTCGTGATCACGAATGATATGCACCAACGGAAAAAAGCAATGCTGGATCGTGCAGATGCCTTCATTGCACTTCCTGGTGGCCTTGGAACTTTCGAAGAGCTTTTTGAAGCGCTTACATGGCAGCAACTTGGCTTTCATTCAAAACCTGTTGGCCTTCTCAATATTGATGGATATTATGATGGCCTTATCAAATTTCTTGAAACATCTGTGGAAGCTGGTTTTGTCAGCGAGCACCATCACAAAAGCCTAATTGTTTCTGATAATGTTGAAGACATTCTTGATCAAATTGAAACTGCTGAGGTTGTGTATGTTCCGAAGAATGTTGTACCCGAGCAAAAGTAAACGCATAGAGCATTCCTAAGCTTTACGAAGTGTTACGCATGAAGTCTAAATGCAACGGAGTGTACGGATGCTTTCTTTTTTGGTATGGCTATTTTGCCGAGTATCCTGTATATGTTGGATAAGCTTTTCTTTTAACGCGCTCACGCTTTAGCAATTGAAAGAAGCTTCTCAGCGGACGCTTTCTTCGTTATAAATGATTTATGGGACCGTTTTTATCAGTTGAAGTCATAACAGTTTTCGCAGCTGCCCTTTCCCCTTAGATCTTTGCTACTAATTCAGTAAAACTCCTTTACGTTAAGTCTTCATTCGCTTTTCTAGTTACTTTTTGATTACATCCTATCTCTCAAACATTTTCATCTTCGGTAATTCAAAGATTGGAAATTTTACTAATTGAACGCCCATGAAAGCCTGACGTATTCACCGCGTTACCATCAGGAAATCTACTTTGTCTTAGTGGCTTAAGATTATGGCTGTCAAGCTTCACTCAGACGAAGATATTTTTCGCATTTTGAGCGAGATTGAGATAAATTTGAATAGTGAGACGAGTACGGTTAAGTTGAGTACCTGTCGAGCTGCTGGGATTTGAGATAAGACATATTATGGTTGACGTAAGCGTTATGGCGGGATGGGCCGCGCAAAACTGGCGGAGTTTAACAACCATTGAAGAGTATTGTTGCGGATCTGGAGCTTGATCCGTTGATATT
>CANMUM010000031.1 GCA_947501025.1 uncultured Paracoccaceae bacterium
TTTTCTCACGCACAAAATAAACTTAAATATACTATAACTGGTGTGGCTGCCGCAGAAATCATAAAGTTGAGAGCAGACCTTAAACGCCTTGTTTGTATGTTTCTTAACTATGCCGAAAATCTAGCTGAAAAGGATAAAAAATGTCTATGAAAGACTGGCATGAAAAGCTTGGTAAATTTCTCAAATTTAACGACTATCAGATTTTGATGAGGCCGTGCAAAAAATAAAGATAAGGGGCTCAATATCTTAAAGTCGTAAAGCGCCCTAGTGGCGCTTTTATTTCAGCCTATCGGTTAGTTAAGTATATAGACCCCAATAAAATATCTGGAAAGCTTTACAGACTACCCGTTATGCCTTTGAAGCAACACCAACCTGTGCCGCGCGCAATAGGCGCTCACCGATTTCAAAACCAGGAGCCATAACTTGAATAACCGTTCCAGCTTCTTGCCCAGGAACCGGCGCTTCAAACATCGCTTGGTGCAGATTTGGATCAAATAAATCGCCAACCTCCGGATTGATCAAACGGATTTGATGTTTTTCAAACACATTCAATAATTCACGCTGCGTCAATTCAAGGCCCTCAACAAGGCTTCCTTTTTCAGCACGCAATTCTTCATCAATAACATCAAGTGCACGACCAAGATTATCATAAACAGATAACAAATCACGTGCAAGTTTTGTTGCACCATACATTTCGCCATCACGCTTATCGCGTGCAGCACGCTTGCGAAGATTTTCACCATCTGCAAGAGCGCGCATCCATTTATCTTTGAGCTCATCGCGCTCTGTTAACAAGATTGAAATTTGAGTTTCTGGATCATCCATAAGCTCTTGTTCGGCTTCAGCTTCCGCCTCTTCCATGACTTCAGGATCGTCCAAAAAATCTTCTGGATTTGTAGAATTTTCATTGCTCATATTTTAACTCTCTTCTTCAATCATTTTACCGATAATTCCAGCGGTATAACTCACCATCGGGACGATACGCGCATAATTCAAACGCGTCGGTCCGACAACCCCTAAAGCGCCGATGATTTGGCCTTCGCCATTCATATAAGGCGAAATTACCAAAGATGAACCCTTTAACGAAAATAATTTGTTTTCTGAACCAATAAATACACATACAGCCTGAGCAGCATCGGTTAGCTGAAGCAGCTCCGACAAATCGCGCTTGCTTTCCAAATCGTCCATCAAAACACGAAGTTGCTCAATCGCCTCTTCGTCTTGATGTGAATCAATCAAATTCGAACGCCCACGCACAATAAGCCGCCCACCTTGATCATCCTCCACAATACTCGCTTTACCAAGTTCAACCAGTTGGCGCATCATTTCATCGACTTGTTGGCTTTGCTCATGCATCGCTTTTTCTATCGTCACACGAAATTCAGATACGGTTTTACCTGTGACATGCGCATTTATGAAATTTGCTGCTCTGACCATATCAGAATGTGTAATGCCTCTTGGCGGCTCAAAGACACGGTTATCAACCTGCCCATCTTCACTCACCAAAACAACCAAAGCTTGATTATTGGATAGCATAACAAAATCTATATGTTTCAACCGTGTATCTTGTTTTTTTGAAAAAACCAAACTCGCAGTTTTCGATATTTGCGAAAGCATCGAACCTGTCCGCTCAAGCATATCACTTTCAGATTTTTGTTGTGAATTATCCCCACGAATACTTTGCTCAATCAATGTTTGATCCGTGCCCGAAATATTTTGCATTTCCAAAATACCATCAACAAAAAATCGCAATCCTATTTCAGTTGGCAAACGTCCTGCCGATGTATGAGGTGCGCCAAGAAGTCCCATCATTTCCAAATCAGACATCACATTGCGCACGGTTGCAGGCGACAATTTCTCATTTAGCTCAAAAGATAAATTGCGCGAACCCACTGGGTCACCCGTACGCAAATAACTCTCAACAAGACGTTGAAAAACTTCGCGTGATCGTTTGTCGAGATTTTGGTATTGGGACATTGTTTCAAAATATGATGTGTCACCATAAAGATCAATAGTCCGCGCATTGTCGTGATGGATTCAGTATGCTAAGTCGCGTTAAATATATAGGAGAATACCATGAGACCATCAGGCAGAAAACTCGACGAAATGCGCAATGTTTCAATTGAAACGGGTGTAAATGCCCATGCGGAAGGCTCATGCCTTATCAAAATCGGCAATACACATGTGCTTTGCACCGCATCGGTTGAAGAAAACGTGCCGCCATTCATGCGCAAATCTGGCCTCGGCTGGGTCACTGGAGAATATGGTATGCTCCCCCGCTCCACACATTCGCGTATGCGCCGCGAAGCCACAGCTGGCAAACAATCGGGTCGTACGCAAGAAATTTCACGCCTCATTGGTCGTTCACTTCGCGCTGCGGTTGATCGCTCGGTTATGGGCGAGCGCCAAATCACAATCGACTGCGATGTGATCCAAGCTGACGGCGGCACACGCTGTGCAGCAATCACGGGTGGTTGGGTTGCGCTTCGATTGGCTGTGAACAAATTGCTTGCCGATAAGATGATCACAACAGATCCCATCATCCACCAAATGGCGGCTGTTTCTGTTGGACTTTACGCTGGACAAGAAGTTCTTGATCTTGATTATCCAGAAGATAGTGATGCGGGTGTTGATAGTAATGTCATCATGGCCGATGGTGGGCGATTGATCGAAGTGCAAGCCACTGCCGAAGGCGCAACATTTAATCGCGCACAATTCTCAAGCCTTCTCGATCTCGCTAAAAAAGGCATTGGTGAATTGATCATCGCTCAAAACGCAGCGGTTGCTTAAATGGAACTGGTTCTTGCCTCTCATAATAAAGGAAAGCTTGTCGAAATTCGCGAGCTTGTCGAAGGTTATGATTTGGACATTTCTTCTGCGGCGGATTACGATCTGAGCGAACCTGAAGAAACCGAAACGACCTTTGAGGGCAATGCCCGTATCAAGGCTCATTACTGCGCCAAGCAAACAGGTAAGCTCTCGATCTCAGATGATAGCGGGCTTGAAATTGCGGCGCTTGATGGTGCGCCGGGTGTCTATACTGCTGATTGGGCCGAAACTGAAAACGGCCGTGATTTCTATATGGCCATGGAAAAAACACGAGTTGCTCTCATTGGCAAAACCGCGCCATTTCTTGCCAATTTTACGTCTGTTTTATGTTTAGCTTGGCCTGATGGACGCGACATGGTTTTTCGCGGTGAGGTTCATGGTCATCTTGAGTTTCCACCACGCGGTAAAATGGGATTTGGTTATGATCCAGTTTTCGTTCCCGAAGGCTATACCAATACATTTGCCGAGCTACCCGCTGAAGTGAAAAATAAAATCTCTCATCGCGCTCGTGCTTTTGAGGCTCTGCTAGCGGCAAAACCCTTTGAATAACGGCGGCTTTGCATTTTATGTGCATTGGCCATTTTGCCAATCAAAATGCCCCTATTGTGACTTTAACTCCCATGTCGCAAAAACGATCGACCACAGCGCATGGCAAACGGCATATCTTGAAGAAATTGATAAGCTGAAACATTACCGAACGGGTGACAAACTCACATCAATATATTTTGGTGGCGGCACACCGAGTACAGCTGATCCCAAAACAATCTCTGCCATCATTAACCGCATCGGAAAATATTGGGATTTAGAAGAGGCTGAAATCACTCTGGAGGCGAACCCGGCATCGGTCGATGCTGATAAATTTCAAGCCTTTGCTCATGCTGGCGTCAATCGGATTTCTATGGGCTTTCAGGCTTTTAATAACGCAGACCTAAAGCGCCTTGGCCGTCTGCATACCGTTGAAGAATCCCTTCAAGCTCTCGATATTGCACAGAAATATTTTGAACGCACGAATTTCGATCTTATTTATGCACGCCAAGATCAAACTCTTAAAGACTGGCAAAACGAACTCAACGAAGCTCTCAAATATGCCCCTGATCATCTGTCATTATACCAGCTTACAGTTGAAGATGGCACGGCCTTTGCCAATCTATATAAACATGGCAAACTACGGGGCTTGCCGACAGACGATCTCGCTGCTGATATTTATGACTGGACAAGTGCAGCGATGCAAGCACGCGGTTATGATCATTATGAGGTTTCCAATTTCGCACGCGCGGGCGAGCAGAGCCGCCATAATCTCGTTTATTGGCGTTATGGTGATTATCTTGGTATTGGCCCAGGGGCTCATGGCCGTATCTGGGAAAATGGCAAGCGTATTGCCACTGCTCAAACACGGAATCCAAACGGATGGTTGCTCACGGAACGAAACGAGCCCTCAACAGTTTTAGAAAGTTTTGAAGTCATTGAAGAATATCTGATGATGTCATTGCGCCTAAACGAAGGCACTTCCTTTGATCGGCTTACAGATTTCGGCTTTGACATTCCCAATGAAAAGCTTGCTGAACTCTCAATCTCCAAACATCTTTGGGTTTCCAATAGTCATTTTGGCGCAACCGCTCAGGGTCGGCTTGTTCTGAATGCCATATTGCGCGAATTACTTATTTAGGCTCAGAATCTTACAAATTTCATCAAGTGCTTCAAGATCACGATATGCGATTTTCACCACACCTGCACCCGAAGACTTATGATCAATCACAATCTTCATCCCAGTTGATGCGCTAAGCTCTTGCTCCAGGATCTCCGTATCGGCGTCTTTCGCTGCTTTTGTTTGGACTGTTGGTTCAGGGCTACCCGAAGCCTGCGCTTTGACAAGCGCCTCAACCTCACGAACGCTCAAATTTTCTTTTATGACGCGCTGCGCAACCGGCAGTGGATTATCCGATGCCAGCAATGCGCGGGCATGACCCATGGAAAGCTTACGATCACGCACAAAATCCTGAATTTCTTTAGATAAATTCAATAATCTCAATAGGTTAGCAATATGACTACGTGATTTTCCAAGGGCTTGGGACAGTTTTTCTTGCGTGTGCCCATGCGTATCCATCAAGGCTTGATAAGCCTGCGCTTCTTCCATCACGTTGAGATCTTGACGTTGAATATTTTCAATCAATGCAATTTCTTGAACTTCAATATCCGAATAATTGCGAACAATTGCAGGAAGCATATGCAGCTTCGCCAATTGCGATGCACGCCAGCGCCTTTCACCAGCAACGATCTGAAAATGATCATCAGCAAGCTTACGAAGGATTAGCGGTTGAATAACGCCCTTCTCAGCTATGGAGCTTGCAAGCTCTTGGAGTTCGTCTTGATCGAAGCTGCGGCGGGGCTGATCTTTGTTTGGATGAATAAACTCAATTGGAATATTCTCAGCACCAGAACCGCTAGTGGCGCTGGCTGTATCTTGGTCATTTCCGAGATCCACATCCGCAAGTAAGGCAGATAAACCGCGCCCAAGGCCTCTATTTTTATCTTTGCTTTTGGACATGTTTATCTCCCTAAATTTTATCGTTTTCACGTTTCATAAATTCAATTGCAACCCGTTGATATGCAACTGAGCCAAGCGATTTTGGATCATATAAAAGTGCAGGCAAACCAAAACTTGGCGCTTCACTCAACCGTACATTTCTCGGTATAACTGTATCATAAACCAATTCTCCTAAATTCTCACGGACATCATCTTCAACCTGCGTCGTAAGATTATTGCGCTTATCATACATGGTTAAAACTACGCCTTGAATTTGAAGTGTAGGGTTGAGCGCTTCACGCACTTCTTTAATCGTTCCCATTAACTGCGAAAGCCCTTCAAGTGCGAAAAACTCACATTGCAGCGGAACCAGAACTGAATTGGCTGCCGCAAATGCATTCACGGTTAGAAGATTTAGTGAAGGTGGACAGTCGATGAACACATAATCAAATTTATTTTCAATTTTTTCAATGGCTTGCTTCAATTTAAGAACCCGCTGCCGATCATCAACCAACTCAACATCAACCGAACTCAAATCAGAAGAAGCAGGCGCCAATGACAGTCCGTCTACATTCTCAATATCAACAATAACTTCATCAAGCTGTTTTCCATCAGCCAAAACATCATAGGTTGAGAATTTACGGTCACTTGAGTTCACGCCTAACCCTGTTGACGCATTTCCTTGGCCATCAATATCAATAAGCAAGACTTTTCTACCAAGCGCCACCAATGTCGTTGCAATATTTATCGCGGTTGTTGTTTTTCCAACCCCACCTTTTTGGTTTGCAATTGCAATAATCTTAGTTTTGGGCATCTTTTCTCACTTCATTCAAAATAAGTATCTGCGCATCTTTATCAGTGATACTTTGATGCTTCTGAACACCCATTTGCCAGTTTTTTTGTGCAATCGTCAATTCATTATTCCAATTTTTTCCCTTTGGAAAAATATAAAAGGTATCATCGTGAGATAGAGGAAATGTGAGTTCCAATAATTTATCTAATGAAGCCAGTGCCCTTGCCGAAACGATATTTGCTTTTTCGACATCAATATCTTCGATCCGCTCTGCTAATACAGTAACTTTTATACCCATTAAACGTGCACAGGTGCGTAAGAAAGTGCATTTTCTTTGATCAGATTCAACCAATGTCATCGAAAATTCAGGTTTTTCACATAAATGCGCCGCCAAAACGAGACCTGGAAAGCCACCACCCGAGCCTACATCAACCCAATTTGTAATTTTACTTGGTAAAAATGAAGCGATTTGAAGCGAATCTACGATATGCCGCTCCCATGTCTCATGCAAACTATTTGGGGCAACCAAATTAATCTTTGGATTCCATCGCTTCAATTCATTAACATAAATTTCTAGTCTCGAATATGTTTCACGTGAAACAATGGCATTTCCATCAAGACGTGCATTCAAACTCTCAAAATTCATGCGGCACCAGCTCTACGGATATGAGCAGCAACAAGCGTAAGTGCAGCGGGCGTAATTCCCTCAATCTGGTTTGCTTCCGAAAGATTAGCAGGCAAAGCCTTTTCAAGTTTCTGGACAAGTTCATTTGAAAGCCCAGAAATGCCGCGATAATTAAAGTTACTTGGAATTATAAGCGCTCTGTCCCTTTCAAATTGGGCAATATCCTTGCTTTGGCGCTCTATATAATGGGAATATGTTGCCTCAATCTTCAACTGGGCAGCTAAATCATCCATGTTCTTAAATTCTGCATAATGTGGCGCAATCTGGTCAATTGATGTTGTATGAAACGACAGAAGATCAAATAGACTACGCCTTTGACCGTCCGTTTTGACCTCAATGCCTAATTTTCGTGCTTCATTGGGTGATAGTTTTGTCTCTTTGGCAAATTGAAGCATTTCACTAATTTTTTGCTGCTTGGCTTCAAATAACGACTTTCGATCTTTTCGAACGATACCAAGATCAATTCCCATTGGTGATAAGCGTTGATCGGCATTGTCAGCACGAATTGAAAGGCGATACTCAGCACGAGATGTGAACATACGATAAGGCTCACTGACACCACGTGTAATCAAGTCATCAATCATCACACCAATATAGCTATTTGTTCGTGAAAAACTCTGCTCATCTTTTCCAAGTGCCTCAAGCGCTGCGTTCATTCCACAAACCAAACCCTGTGCGGCAGCTTCTTCATATCCTGTCGTTCCGTTAATTTGACCAGCAAAGTAAAGATTGTCCAATGACTTAAGGCGTAGTTGTGCATTTAAACTGCGCGGATCGATATAGTCATATTCAATCGCATATCCATATTCAGCAATCTCAACCTGCTCCAAGCCACGCATAGAACGCACATATGCCAGCTGTACATCTCTTGGAAGTGATGTGGATATTCCATTTGGATAAATCAGCGGATCATTCAAACCTTCTGGCTCAAGGAATACTTGATGACTATCTTTATCAGCAAATCGTGTAACTTTATCCTCAATAGATGGGCAGTATCGCGGACCCGCCCCAGATATATTTCCAGAATACATCGCTGATAAATGAATATTTTTATTAATAATATCATGGGTTTGTTGATTGGTTTCTGAAATACCGCATGAAATCTGTTCTTGATGGGTATGTTTAGTGAGTGTTGAAAAGTAGACGGGATCTTCATCAGCACCTTGAGAAGCCAAGCCATCCCAATTTATCGATTTTGATATGAGGCGTGGTGGAGTCCCTGTCTTCAAGCGCCCCATCGGCAAGTTAAGCTCTCGCAATTGACTTGCAAGATCAATTGACGCCGGATCTCCAACACGCCCAGCCTGTATAGTTTCTTCACCAATATGAATCGTCCCACCAAGGAAAGTTCCAGTTGTTAACACAAAATTCTTGGCTTCAATACGCTCATCATCAACCAAAACAGCATGAATACGCTCACCAGCTAAATCAAAACGCGTGGCCTCACCCTCAATCACAATAAGATTTGGTGTTTGTGAAATCTCTGCTTGCATGGCCGAACGATAAAGAGCGCGGTCAATTTGTGATCGAGGACCTTGTACAGCTGGACCCTTAGATCGGTTCAACAAACGGTATTGAATAGCAGCCTTATCACCAATACGTCCAATCAATCCATCAAGCGCATCAACTTCACGCACCAAATGACCCTTGCCCAGTCCACCAATAGCAGGATTACATGACATTTCACCCAAGCGGTCAAAACGATGGGTCACAAGCGCAGTATTTGCACCTAAACGCGCAGATGCCGTCGCAGCTTCTACACCAGCATGACCACCACCAATAATGACAACATCAAATTGTTTCACGTGAAACATTCCTATTTTCCAATACAGAACTTCGAGAAAATTACATCTAACATATCCTCTACATCAACTTTTCCAATAAGTCGATCTAAAGAAAAGACAGATTGACGCAAAGATTCCGCCAAAAAATCAAATGACGCTTCTCCTTGATCAAAGAAATTACGTGCATCACTTAGAGATTCAAGCGCTGTAAAAAGAGAGTTGATTTGACGTTGATGACTAAAATAACCCGATTCTCGCGTAATATCTTCAAAATGATTGTAAATTTGGTCCAAAAGAGAAGCTATGCCTTGCTCTGTTTTTGTTGATATCGCCAAGCCATTCTCACCATAAACATCTGATTTTGCTTGAATAACGAGATCATGATCATGTTTTATAATGCCAAGTTCTTCAATTTCACTGGGGTTTTCGAATAAGAACAAACGCATATCTGCATTCTCAGCGGCACTTCGTGCACGATCCACACCAATAGATTCTACGTGATCATCAGTGTCACGAAGACCTGCTGTATCATAAAGCAATATCGGCAAGCCTTTAATATCTAAAAACACTTCAAGGACATCTCGGGTTGTGCCAGGAACGTCTGTTGCAATTGCTATATCACGACCTGCTAAGACATTGATAAGACTTGATTTTCCAACATTCGGTTTCCCTACAATTGCAATCTTAAATCCGTCACGAAGTGATTGTTGGCGCTGTGATAAATCTAATTGTCTACTAAGAGCGGAGTGGGTATTAGAAATAGCATAACTTATTGAATTTTTTAGGTTTTCTGGTAAATCTTCGTCTGAAAAATCTATCGATGCAGTAACCAGTGACATCGCCTCAACCAATTTATCACGAAGTTCAGAAACCCAACTTCCAGACGTTCCACGGAGACCAAGAAGGCTTGTTTTGCGCTGTAATTCTGTATCCGCTTCAATAAAATCACCAAGAGCCTCAACTTGGAGCATATCGAGTTTACCATTTTCAAGGGCACGGCGGGTAAATTCACCGGATTCAGCAACCCTTGTATTTGAAAACTCAGAAATACGCGAAAGCACAGCCGCTATAACCGCACGGCCACCATGAATTTGTAGCTCGATAACATCTTCACCTGTAAAACTCGCAGGTGCTGCAAAATAAAGAACAACAGCATCATCAATTATAGTTTCATCTGAAGCCAAAATGGATCGATAATATACATGGCGCGGTTTCGTTATATCACCACAAAGATCATTTGCAATTTGCAAAGCATCTTCGCCTGAAAGCCTCACAACCGCCACTCCAGATTTTCCTGGGGGCGTTGCAAGGGCATAGATCACATCAGACATATTGATGCCTTAGCTGTTCATTGAATCGAAGAAGTCGGAATTGTTCTTAGTTTGCTTAAATTTACCAAGTAGGAATTCAATAGCGTCAGTTGTACCCATCGGATTGAGAATACGGCGCAGAACGAACATTTTTGTAAGATCAGCTTTGGAAACAAGAAGCTCTTCTTTACGTGTGCCTGATTTGAGAATATCGATCGCAGGGAAGACACGCTTATCAGAAATCTTACGATCAAGAACAATCTCTGAGTTACCCGTACCTTTGAATTCCTCAAAGATAACCTCGTCCATTTTCGATCCTGTATCGATCAAGGCCGTGGCAATAATTGTCAAAGAACCACCCTCTTCAATATTACGGGCAGCACCGAAGAAACGCTTTGGGCGCTGGAGTGCATTGGCATCAACACCACCTGTGAGAACCTTACCAGAGCTTGGAACAACAGTGTTAAAAGCACGGCCAAGACGGGTGATAGAATCTAGCAAAATTACAACATCACGTTTGTGCTCAACAAGGCGTTTGGCTTTTTCAATCACCATCTCAGAAACAGCTACGTGGCGCGAAGCGGGTTCATCAAAAGTAGAAGAAATCACTTCACCTTTCACGGAACGCTGCATATCTGTCACCTCTTCTGGACGCTCATCAACGAGCAAAACAATGAGATAACATTCAGGGTGGTTTTTTTCTATCGAAGCGGCAATATTCTGCAAAATTACAGTTTTACCTGAGCGCGGCGGCGCAACAATCAAAGCACGTTGCCCTTTACCCATAGGTGCAACCAGGTCAATCACACGCGCAGACATATCTTTTATGGTTGGATCATCAATCTCCATACGGAGCGGTTGGTCTGGGTATAACGGCGTAAGATTATCAAAGTGAACCTTGTGGCGAGCCTGCTCAGGATCAACAAAATTAATGAGGGTTGCGCGAGTAAGTGAGAAGTATTTTTCACCTTCCTTTGGTGCCTCAATCAAGCCTTCAATTGTATCGCCAGTACGCAATGAGAAATGTCGAATTTGGCTTTGTGAAACGTAAATATCATCAGGCCCAGAAAGATAGTTTGCTGAAGGAGACCTTAAAAAACCAAAACCATCCTGAAGAACCTCAAGAACACCATCGCCAGAAATTTCACAGCCATCCTCAGCCATTTCTTTGAGGATTGAAAACATCATTTCACCCTTACGCATGGTTGGTGCGTTTTCGATGTCTAGTTCTTCGGCCATTTTTAAAAGATCGGCAGGTGTTTTGGCTTTGAGTTCTGCCAAAGACAGACGTTCAATATTCGCAATTGCGGACATATCATTAACTTTCATATTGTTGAGATCAGGTGATGCTCAGGACGAGCGCCTGTATATGAAAGCAACTATTGTAAAATGGTTATAAAGTCAAATCAAAACGGTTTTACGATAACCATAATGACAATAACGATCATAAGAATTGTTGGAACTTCATTCGCAAAACGATAGTGGCGGGATGAGCGTGTATTAGAATCTTCAGCGAATTCAACAAGACGTTTTTTGCACCAAATATGAAATATTGTCATTGCAATAACGAAAACAAATTTAACCAAAAACCATGGCGCTAGAAAATCAGTTACACCACTCGCAATCATCAATATACCACAGATCCAAGCCGTCATCATTGCTGGATTCATAATGACACGGTAAAGTTTATTTTCCATAATTTTGAAAACTTCAGACATTTCTGAACCTATTGGCGCATGTGTTACATGACGTACAAATAACCGGGGAAGATAAAACAAACCCGCCATCCATGCGATCACAGCCATCACATGAATTGCTTTAATCCATAAATAAAATTGAGCAATAAAATCCATTATCCGCGTACCGCTTCAAGAAGATCATGGACGTGATCTGGGTTGGCCTCAGGCGTTATGCCGTGACCTAGATTGAAAATAAATGGCTTATCTTTCATCTGATCAACAATTTTACGCGCTTCACGTTTTAATACATCACCACCAACAATCATTGTCATCGGATCAAGATTACCTTGCAAACATTTACCACCAAGAACAGTCGATGCCCATTCCATAGAAACAGATGCATCAATTGCAACACAATCAAATTCAGGCACATTCGCAAGCTCATAAGCCGCACCAATTCCACGTGGAAACGCAATTGTTTTGATATGAGGATGACGTTTTTTCAATTCTGCAAAAATACGCTGCATGGGCTCAATAGAAACTATATTGATGTAATCATAAGGAAGAGCGCCAGCCCAACTATCAAATAACTTAACAATCTCAGCACCAGCTTGAATTTGCATCGATAAATATTCAATTGTTGCTTCTTCAATCATTGTGATAAGTGACATAAATCCTGAAAAATCTTCATATAGCCATCTGCGCGCCCGTGCATGATCTTTAGAGCCTTGCCCTTCAATCATATAGGTCGCAACCGTCCAAGGGGATCCAGCAAAGCCTATAAGCGCTGTTTCATCTGGAAGTTCTTTTGCTAGAATTTTTACCGTCTCATAAATTGGCGATAATGTGTCATGAATATCATCGACAGGTTTTAATTGCTCAATTTCATGCGCTGTTCTTACCGTGGAAAGTTTTGGCCCTTCACCCGCAACAAAACTTAAATCAAGACCAAGCGCTTGTGGAATAAGTAAAATATCAGCAAATAAAATCGCCGCATCAAAATTATAACGGCGTAAAGGCTGTAATGTGACTTCAGCTGCAAGTTCTGGATTATAACATAATTCCAAAAAACTCCCTGCCTTCGCACGTGTTTCGCGATATTCTGGAAGATAACGTCCTGCTTGTCTCATAAGCCATATTGGAGGTGTATTAGTTATATTGCCAGAGAGGTTATTCACAATTTTTTTCATTATAGAATCCTAAAAGAAAAAGAATATTTTTTTGTTTAGTAGTTTTAGGGTGCTTAATAGCGGGGATAAAACTTGTTCACAATTTGTTACGGACTTATCCACAGTTTATCAAGGTCAATCAGTGTAAAATGACTGCGACAAATTTGCAGTTTTGAGAGGTTATGAGCAAAATGAGTACAAAAGAGAAACATTTTTTTGAGCATAAATAGCTTGTGGATAAAAACTTGGCAAAGCTGTGAGTTTTGCATATGTGTTGTCCATTGAGGTATTTATCCTTTTTTGTTCACAATCTATCCACAGGATGACTTTTGATTATATTGGCTTCAAATTCGATCATTCGCAAAACCATGTTGGAAAATGCAGGTGTTCAAGTGACGACATATCCAGCGCGCGTTGATGAGGAAAGTATACGCGCATCGCTTATTGCTGAAAATAGCAAAGCGCGTGATATTGCAGATTGTTTAGCCGATGCAAAAGCCCAAAAAGTTTCAAGTAAAGTTTCAGGTTGGGTTCTTGGTGCGGATCAAGTTCTAGATTTTGGCGGACAAACATTTTCAAAGCCAGAGAGCCAACAAGACCTAGCTTCACAGCTTGAGCAGCTTTCGGGCAATGATCATGATCTTTATTCGGCAGCGGTAATATATAAGGATGGGGCTGCCATTTGGAGATTTGTCGGTGTTGCGCGGATGTCGATGCGCATACTCTCAAAGGAATTTATTGCGAGCTATGTTGAGGATCAATTTGAAGCGGTGCAATCTTCTGTTGGAGGTTATCATATTGAGGGCGCTGGTGCGCAATTATTTAGCAAAATTCAGGGCGATTATTTTTCAGTTTTGGGTTTGCCATTGCTCAATATTCTTGATTTCTTGCGTGTTCAGGGGGAATTAAAACAATGACAATAAGAGCCGCTGTTTTTGGTAATCCAATCGCCCAATCTAAATCACCGCGTATGCATAATCACTGGATTAAAAAACTTGGGATTGATGGTGAGTATGTTGCTAAGCTTGCCCCATTAGATGGTTTTGAGGCTGAAATACGCAAATTGATGGCTGATGGATTTGCAGGAGCGAATGTGACCATGCCTTTTAAACAAGAAGCTTTGGCAATTGCTGACACAAGCAGTGAAATCGCGTGTCAAATCGGTGCTGCAAATACATTGGTTTTCAAAGATGGTAAAATTCATGCTGATAATACTGATGGCTATGGATTTGGCCATAATATTCTAAGTCAATTTCCTGACTGGAATGTAGAAAGCTCACATATTGTGCTTGGTGCAGGTGGTGCGGCTGGTGCCGTTATTGCGTGGTTATTGACCGAAGGTGCAAGTGATATCATGGTTGTCAATCGCAATATTGAACGTGCCAATGAGCTTGCCAAAATAAGCGAAAAAGTTAGTGTTATTGGTTGGGATAAGGTGTCAGAAAATTTAGCTGGCCGATCAACACTGATTAATACAACATCGCTTGGTATGAATGGCAAAAATGATATTAAGATTGATTTTTCGAATGCCTCAACCGACATGATTGTGAACGATATTGTGTATAGTCCTTTGGAGACAGGTTTGCTTAAAGACGCCAAAAATGCTGGTCTTCGGACAGTGGATGGTTTGGGCATGTTATTATGGCAAGGCCGCCCAGGGTTTAAAGCTTGGTTTGAGCAAGAGGCTCCTGAAATTGACGAGGAGCTTCGGGAGATGATGCTCAAATGAAACTCGGATTAACCGGATCAATTGGAATGGGTAAATCCACCGTTTCTCAGATGTTCGCTGATGAGGGCATTGAGATTTGGGATGCAGATCGTGTTGTGAAAAAACTATATGCCAATGATCAAGGGTTGTTTGATTTGGTTAAAGAGCTTGTTCCAGAGGCTGTAACGGATCACATAGACTTTGATATTTTGCGTGCTGCAATTCGCGAAGATGACACGGTTATAACCATGCTCGAATCCTATATTCATCCCAAAGTTCGTGAAGATCGCAACAAGTTTTTAGAGCAAGGTGATCAAGCCAAGCTTTGCGATATTCCCTTGCTTTTTGAAAACGATATGGCGGAGGCGTTTGATCATGTGATTGTTGTCTCAGCCCCTTTTGAGGTTCAGCTTGAACGGGTAATGGAGCGCGCAACTATGACACGCCCTGTTTTTAATATGATCCTTGCACGTCAAATGCCAGATGCTAAAAAACGAGAGCGCGCAGATTTTGTGATTGATACAAATACATCATTTGAAAAAACCCGTGCGCAAGTCAAATCGATATTAATTGAGATTGGAGTTCAGAATGCGTGAGATTGTTCTTGATACAGAAACCACAGGATTTGATCCATTAAGTGGCGATCGCATTGTTGAAATCGGTGCGGTGGAACTTGTCAATCACTTGCCGACAGGCGAGACTTTTCATGTGTATATCAATCCAGAGCGATCCATGCCCGCTGGAGCTTTTGAGGTACACGGTCTTGGTGATGAATTTTTAAAAGATAAACCTAAGTTTGCAGAAATTGTCGATGATTTTTTGGCGTTTGTTGGCAGTGACCCCATGATTATTCATAATGCAAGTTTTGATATGAAATTTTTAAATGCCGAGTTGAAATGGCTCAATAAACCCGAGCTTCCTTGGAAACAAGCTGTTGATACATTGGATATGGCGCGCAAAAAATTCCCGGGGGCGCAAAACTCGCTGGATGCGTTGTGCCGTCGTTTTTCCGTGGATAATTCAAATCGTGAGCTTCATGGAGCCTTGCTTGATAGTGAGCTTTTGGCTGAGGTCTATTTAGAATTGATCGGCGGTCGCCAACAAGGCATGAGCTTTGATAAAGCAGATGCCGAAGCCGTGCGCAACACACCAATATCAACTGTGGCAAATAAACGCCCTAACGAACTTCCTCCCCGTATTTCAACAGCAGAAAAAGAAGCGCATGACGCATTTATCGAAACGCTTAAAGAACCACTTTGGAAAACATTAAACTAGAGAACAAAGCGGCTAAGATCAGCCGATGTGGATAGCTCTTCAAGGCGCTCATTTACGTAAGCCGCGTCAATAATGATTTCATCTCCATCACGATCAGGTGCATTAAAACTAAGCTCTTCAAGCAGTTTTTCCAAAATCGTATGCAAACGGCGCGCACCGATATTTTCTACGTTCTTATTCACATCCGCAGCAATCTCAGCAAGGCGCGTTATCGCCTCATCAGCAAATGAAATCGTCACATTTTCGGTTTTCATCAATGCTTCATATTGCTTGGTAAGTGCATTATCAGGCTCAGTCAAAATTTGTTTGAAATCATCAGAAGTCAGATCTGTGAGATGAACACGAATGGGTAAACGGCCTTGTAGCTCTGGAAGTAGATCTGAAGGCTTGGCCACATGAAAAGCACCAGAAGCAATGAACAATACATGGTCAGTATTGAGCGATCCATATTTTGTGGAAACAGTCGTACCTTCAATAAGGGGTAAAAGATCGCGCTGAACACCTTCACGCGAGACATCTGCACCACCACGGCTGCTCGAACTTGCAACCTTGTCGATTTCATCAAGGAAAACGATGCCATTGTTTTCAACTGCCATAAGCGCTTCTTTGTTGAGGCTTTCTTGATCTATGAGCTTGTCAGCTTCTTCTTCAAGAAGGATTTTGTGGCTATCGGCAACTTTGATTTTGCGCTTTTGTGTTTTACCGCCCATTTTTCCAAATAGATCACCAATGTTCATCATGCCCATACCCATTCCAGGCTGGCCGGGGATATCGAGCATTTGCATAGGGTTTGAGTTATCGGTTAGATCAAGCTCAATTTCACGATCATCAAATTCGCCATTGCGCAATTTTTCACGGATCATGTCGCGTGTGGCAGGGCGCGCTTCTTCACCAGCAAGCGCAGAGATAACGCGCTCTTCGGCGGCATGGTGAGCAGCGTCATGCACGGCTTCGCGCTTTTGTTCTTTGACAAGCTGAATAGCGATTTCTACAAGATCGCGAATGATTTGCTCAACATCGCGACCCACATAACCCACTTCTGTAAATTTTGTTGCCTCAACTTTAATGAATGGCGCTTGAGCAAGCTTTGCAAGACGACGCGAAATTTCGGTCTTACCAACACCTGTTGGCCCAATCATTAGGATGTTTTTGGGATACACCTCAGCACTCATTTCTGGTGTAAGCAAACGGCGGCGCCAACGATTGCGAAGCGCAACGGCAACAGCACGTTTGGCTTCTTTTTGTCCAATGACAAAACGGTCGAGTTCAGAAACGATTTCGCGAGGTGTGAGATCAGTCATAAAATTATCCTTAGGCTTTCAAAAGAGATAGTAAAGATGAAGAAGGGTTTCAATGGTGTTAAAATATATTAATGTCGTGAACATATAATTCTCATCATATATATCACCCTTCCAGAAGCTTAGAAAATGCGTTAACTATGCGCGATGGAATTACAAGCTCAAAACCTTGATCTCGTACGTGGCACACGGCTCCTTCAATCGGGGCTTGGGTTTGAGCTGTCGGCTGGTGAAGCATTATGGGTGCGTGGACCAAATGGTGTAGGTAAGTCCACATTGCTTGAAGCGATATGTGGGTTCCGTCGCTTTGAAAATAATCAGATCTTCTGGCAAGGCAAAGATGTTGCAAACGACATTGATTCTTATCACAGCGAGCTTGCTTATTGCGGTCATAAAAATGCGAATGCTTCGTCACTTACTTTGCATGAAGCATTGTCATTTTACGGAAAATTATTTGATGCAAGCAGTTCACAAATTGACGCGGCTATTGATGCTATGGCTCTTTCCCCGCGCAAATCTATTCCCGTTTATTTGTTGTCGGCTGGTCAACAGCGCCGCCTTGCGCTTGCGCGGCTTTTGATTGTGAGGCGAAAGCTTTGGGTTCTGGATGAACCTTCAGTTTCGCTTGATCAAGATGGTGTTAAAGATTTTGTCACTCATTGTGATACTCATCTCAAATCGGGCGGTATGATCATTTATACAAGCCATGTTGATCTTGGCCTTAAAGTGCGCGAGCTCAAACTGACACCATTTGAAAAAACCGCTATGCGAGCAGCTGATGCCTTTGCGGGAGATGAATGGGCGGGTGTATCATGAATGCTGTATTCATCCGTGATTTGCGATTGGCACTTGGTGCGGGCGGCGGTTTTGGCCAAGGCTTGGGTTTTTTTCTCATCGTTATTTTTCTCGTTGTATTAGCAGTTGGAAATGACACGAGCGTGCTGCGCCAAATCGGTGCGCCTGTGATATATGTAGCAGCGCTTCTTTCTGGGCTACTTTCGCTTGATCGCATGTTTCGCCGAGATGAAGAAGATGGCACATTGGGCCAAATGCGTCTCTCCAATGTGCCGCTGAGTTATATTGTCTTAACTAAGTCACTTGTGCATTGGCTGACAACAGGTCTTGCCGTAACTATCCTCACGCCAATTATTGGAATACTTCTTGGCTTAGGCCTTGAGCAAACATTGCCACTCATGTTGTCCCTTTTTATTGGAACGCCAGCGCTTAGTCTCATCGGTTCTATTGGCGCGGCTTTGACATTATCCATCCAGCGGGCAAGTCTTATCCAAGCGCTCATTACATTGCCACTTTACATCCCAACACTTATATACGGTGCAATGGCCGCTCAGTCAGGGGCGCGACAATTTGCAGCATTGGCATTTTTAGGCGGATTAACTTTACTTGCGCTTGTGCTAGCTCCTTGGGTCAGTGCAAAAATCATTGAGCGGCATCAGAACTAGGAGAAAACATGTCAATTTGGCAATATGCAAACCCAGTGAAGTTCTTAGAAATGAGCCGTAAGATTCGGCGATTTTTAGACCCGCTTGCAGTTATACTTGTAGTGGTTGCACTAATTTGGGGCTTCTTTTTTACTCCTGATGATTATAAGCAAGGCTCCACCGTAAAGATTATTTATCTCCACGTTCCCGCGGCGATGATAGCGATTAACGCATGGTTCATGATGGTTGTTGGATCGCTGATATGGCTCATTCGCAGGCATCATGTATCCGCTCTTGCTGCGAAATCGGCGGCGCCAATTGGCCTCGTTATGACGCTCATCACATTGATCACTGGTGCATTTTGGGGGCAGCCCATGTGGGGTACGTTTTGGGCATGGGATCCGCGTCTGACTTCATTTTTTGTGCTGTTCATTTTCTATATTGGCTATATCGCGCTTTGGCCTGCGATCGAGGATTATCAAACAGCCGCTGATATGACATCTATACTCGCACTTGTCGGTGGCGTTTTTGCAATTTTGAGCCGATATGCTGTTAATTTCTGGAATCAGGGCCTGCACCAAGCGGCATCATTATCACTTGATAAAGAAGAAAATGTGAGCGATGTATATTTTTTCCCACTGCTTCTTGCAATTGTGGGGTTCATCTTCTTATTTGTATCATTAACATTATACCGTACAGAAACTGAAATTCTTAAGCGCAGATTGCTCGCACTTCGCGCTCAAAAAGGAGAGTTAAATGATTGATCTTGGCAAATACGCATTTCCAATTCTCGCAAGCTACGGCGCGTCACTTGCTCTAATTGGCGCTCTCCTTGCCCTCTCAATTCGTGATCAACGCAAAATTCGTTCGGCTATTCATGTGATTGAAAAGGAAGATAAATGAAGCGTATAATATACCTTATCCCACTGGTTGTGATTGTTGCTTTTGGTATGTTGTTCTTGTCGGGGCTTCGTAACAATTCGGGCAATGAAATCCCATCGGCTCTTGTTGGAAATGCGATGCCAGCACTTCCAGAAACATCTCTTTCTGGATTTGAGGGAGAAAACTTTAACGAGATTATTGCGAGCCATAATGTGACCTTGGTTAACTATTTTGCATCATGGTGTGGACCTTGCCGTGCTGAGCATCCGAATCTTATTGCGCTTCAAGAACGAGGGTTTCCGATCATCGGTATCAACTATAAAGACAAGCCCGAAAATGCCGCAAAATTTCTTACTGAACTCGAGAACCCTTTTGCAACCGTGCTCACCGATGAAACAGGTCGCGTGGCGATTGATTGGGGTGTATCTGGTGTCCCCGAAACATTTTTTGTGAACAAAGAGGGCGAAGTTATTTATCGATTCTTTGGCCCAATAACTGGCGATAAACTTGAAGGTGAAATCCTTCCGTTTTTAGAAACACTAGAATAATTTTTCCAACGATTCTGATCTACAAAGTTAATTTCCGATTAGGATTTTAGCACAAGATACGCTTTTTACGACCAATTGAAGTTCTATTTGGTGGATGTATTCATTGCCAATAATAGATCATTTTGTTTCAAAACAGCTGTTTTATAAGGTGAGCGACCTGTTCCCACAGAATTTTTATAAAATTTGATTCTTTTTTGATTTTTTTAAGAAAAGTGATTCACCCGTAATTTATGCCACTCCCATAGTTTGCTCGAGAACCATAACTTTGAGTTTTAACTATGTCGAATTTTACGTCCTTTCTATCGTGCTTCAAAAAAGCAGCACAAAAATCAAGCAGAAAAACTTCTCTTGAAGTTCATTATGTGCCTGCATTTTACGGCCTGCATGAAGCAACTAATGTCGATCCCCCACAAGACATTAAGAAAAATAACATTCTAAAAAGAGTCACATCACAACAACATTTTTTATACGGAGTAGACACAATGCATATAGAACATATAAGCGATACTTTAGATAATAATCACTCAAACCTCAAATCTGGGTTACCAAAATCTCGCAGCAAGACATCGGTGCGAATAAAGAAAACCCTTACGGTAATATTGTTGTCTATTGGCGCGGCCAGTGGTGCTTTTGCTCAAGAGGCTTTAGGTGGAAAAACGTCTAACTATTGGGAAAACGGGGTACACTACCGTCTTCATACATTTTATTCAACTAATAGTATAGTTGATCAACAGTTTAATATTTTTCCTGGTGAGACGATTGAAGAAATGGAATATTTCATTGTCGGCAGCGGTGCGCCAGGCGGACGCTCTATGTCTAATGATATTAGAGGCGGCGGCGGCGGCGGCGGCGGTAGGGTTAGACGGGGTATAATCAAGAATGCATCTGGCAATTATGGGGTTCAGGTGGGTAATGGTCGTTCTGCACCTACTGCCGAAGAAGGTAGGGCACGGAGGTATAAACATATTGACCACACAACAATAGCACCACTTACTCTATCTGGGACAAAAATTGAAAGAGCTGTAAGCGGTGGCGCTGGTGGCGCTGGTAGTGCAGATGGAGATAGTTGGGAAGGTCGTGCGTCGGCGTCGCCTGGTGGCTCTGGCCAAGGTGGTGATTCCATTATATCTACTCACCCTTCATATTCTGGTGGAAATCCTGCGGGCAATGCTTTTGGTAATCTTGCTGATGGTGGGCATGGCGGCGGCGGCGGCGGTGCTGGTTCAACGGGTGGAGATGCTACAGATGCTATGGCTGGTGCTGGTGGCAGTGGTATTCTCTCAAACTTTTCGGGTTTTCCAGTGTATTATGGTGCAGGTGGTGCTGGCGGTAGCTGTAATGAATCTATTGCGCAGGGCGGCATTGGCGGCGGCGGAGATGGCGGCAATCTAAATATTTCAGCTGGTGATGGAGCTGATCATGTTGGAGGCGGCGGCGGCGGTGCTTGTGGAGATTCAGAAGCTGGTGATGGTGGTTCTGGTATTGTTATGATTAGATATCCAATTGGTTACCCAACGGTAGAAATCAATGGTATTTCTGAAACTATAAATGCTCCCTTCACTGTGACGTTTAACTGGTCAGAGCCTGTAAAGTTAAAAAAATTCAATATTGATGCTATTCAATTAACGAATGCAGTGGCAAGCGACTTTAAGATAACTTCGGAGACAACTCAAATTGTATCAAGAAGGGGTGTTATACATGATTATGGTCAGACGTTTACGGCACTTATTACCCCAACTTCTCCAGGGGCACTTAGCCTACATCTCGCTAATGGCGTAGGTAGAGATGTGCATGTCAATAAAAACTTTGCTAAGTCTGTGATGACTGTGGTGACGGATGAATATGATAGTATAGCTCCGACGATTACGCTTGGTGAATTGACATTTGCGGATGGTGTTTACACATCAAAGATTGAGTTGAGCGAAGCTACAGATGATTTTGAACTTGCTGATTTGGATGTCACCAATGGCACTGCGACACTTACGGGTTCTGGTACGAGTTACACGGCGACAATCACGCCAGAAGTTGATGGTGAAGTGAAGTTGAGTGTGGCTGCTGGAGCGTTTTCTAGCACGATTGGCCACTATAGTGCTGCATCAAATGTAGTGACTGAGACTTATGACACCACAGCTCCGACGATCACGATTGGTGAATTGACATTTGCGGATGGTGTTTACACATCAAAGATTGAGTTGAGCGAAGCTGTAAAGGGTTTTGAACTTGAAGATTTTACCGTGGATAACGGTGAATTAATATCGCTAGAAGCTTCAGAAGATTCTGATACAAGTTACACGGTGACAATCAAGCCTGTAACAGATGGCGAAGTGACAATTTTTGTGGCTGCCGGGTTATTTAAAGATATGGCTGACATTGATAATGAGGAATCGAATGTAGTTAATACGACGCTTAAGGCTCCAACGGTGCTGAATACGAATATTATTGCGAATGGTGCTGTTGAGATCGTCGGTACAGCTGAAGCAGGATCAACCATTGTAACAACTTGGCCTGATGATAGTGAGGTGAGTACTGTTACAGATGACAATGGTGATTTTGTGATTACATCCAATGATGGCATTGTCGACTATGTGTTTGGAGAAGCTTCTGTTCAAAATACAAACACACCTACAAGC
>CANMUM010000032.1 GCA_947501025.1 uncultured Paracoccaceae bacterium
GTGGTTTCAACTTTGTGCCTAATTCAAACCCACTTGCCTGCAATTCAGAGACGAGTTAGAATTCGTCTGACAGCACCGATGAAGAACAAGGATTTCTGCATGTAATTACAACCGATACATGTCTATCATATTGCACTGCTTTCCAGAAATTCATCAGCTATCATGCTCAAATATAGAATCATTTCAATCACTAAAGACAGCTAGAAACGAGGGCGTCCTACAAGCAAAAGCTATTCGCTGAGTGGTTCTAAATTTGTGCTTCATAATTCTTGTCAAATCTGTTACTTAGAGACCAGTTGGAATTGATCTGGCAGGAGCATCAAAATATAAAATGAGGTGAGGGATATTATGAAACAACAGATTAAAACTATCACACAAAACTATCTTCCAAAACAAAAAAATTGGTGGCGTGGGAGTGTAATATACCAAATCTACCCACGTTCATTCCAAGACAGTAATGGTGATGGTGTTGGGGATATTAAGGGGATAACATCGCGTTTAGATTATGTTGCGGATCTGGGTGTGGATACAATATGGCTCAGTCCCATTTTTACAAGTCCGATGAAGGATATGGGGTATGATGTATCAGATTATATAGACATTGATCCGACATTTGGTTCACTTAAAGATTTTGATGATATGGTGTTGCATGCGCATGAATTGGGCTTGAAAGTAATGATTGATCAAGTGCTATCACATTCATCAGATCAACATGATTTTTTCAAGGAAAGCCGTAAATCAAAAACAAATGAGAAAGCAGATTGGTATGTTTGGGCTGACCCAAATCCTGATGGATCTCCACCAAATAACTGGCCTGCAGTGTTTGGTGGATCTGCGTGGGAATGGGAGCCGAAACGTCAGCAATACTATCTGCACAATTTTCTAATTGAGCAACCTGATTTTAATTTTCATAATGTAAATGTCCAAAAATGGCATCTCGATAATATGCGTTTTTGGCTTGAGCGTGGTGTTGATGGTTTCAGACTTGATACTGTGAATTTTTATTTCCATGATCAAAAACTTCGCGATAATCCAGCTGATCCACGTAAACTTGAACGGTATCTTAACACATATGATATGCAGTATCATATTTACTCAAAAAATCGTCCTGAAAATATAGCATTTCTTGAAAAAATGCGCGGGCTTTGTGATGAGTATGGTGCCGCAATGGTAGGAGAAATGGGCGAGGCGCATCATTCAATAGAGATGATGGGAGAGTATACCAAAGGCGATAATCGTCTCAATATGTGCTATAGTTTTGAGTTTTTAGGAGACGACAATAACCCAAATTTTTTCCGTAAGAAAATTGAACAATTTCGGGATGGCGCGCCAGATGGTTGGCCATGTTGGGCGTTTTCAAACCATGATGTGCGCCGCCATTTATCACGTTGGTTAGAGGAGGGTGAAGCGCTTGATCCGCTCGCGAAACAATCAGCAGCGCTATTAATTTCATTATATGGATCCATTTGTCTTTATCAAGGTGAAGAACTTGGCCAAATTGAAACAGAAATGGAATTTAATGAGCTTACAGATCCACCAGGTATCCGTTTTTGGCCAGAAAACAAAGGCCGTGATGGCTGTCGTACGCCGATGGTATGGAGCGAGAAAAGCTCACATGGAGGGTTTTCTGATACGAAGCCGTGGCTGCCTGTGAAGTCCCCCCAACAATCGCGCGCAGCCGACCTGCAACTTAGTAACGAAAATTCGGTTTATACATATTATAAAAAAATATTGGCATTCCGCAAGAATACGCCAGCAATAATGGGAGATGATATCAAATTTATAGATATCATTGAGCCTTTACTTGGATATAGACGGGAAGATATATTGTGTATCTTTAATTTATCTAGCAAACAGCAAAAGACCAAAGTTGAAAACGCAAAAATGATTTCTGATATATCATTAGGTGCTTTTCATAAGGATAGTGAGCTATCTTTAGAAGCACGCGGCTGTGCATTTTTGAAATTGGGTTAGTTGCCGAAAGTCAAAAATAGAGTATTGACCTTGTTTGATATATAGGAAACTATGAATAGAAATTAAGAATTAGTGCCTGATCAAAGGGCTCAAAACATTTTAACTTTTTAAGCATAGTTTTTAAATTGTGCTATGCTTTTAAATGGGGCTACTTAAAAATTATCAGTTCAAGCAGAAATAGAAAACATGCGTATATTTATTTGCCATGTTTTTCCTAGTATTCAAAATGAAATAACAAAAACATAAAAGGCTACAATGAAACGTCCAGATAATCTCGTCGAAGCAACTGAAAATCACTTAATGTATTCTTTGGGGAAGAGCCCAAATACATCTACACTTTTTGATCTGCGCCAAGCCTTGAGCATGGCGGTACGTGATCGCGTTATGGCACCTTGGCACAAATCTATCCAAGAGGGCCATGATAGCGGTAAAAAACACGTCTATTATCTTTCGATGGAGTTTTTGATAGGAAGGCTGCTTGAAGATGCTTTGGTTAATTTGGGTTTAAAGGATGAAGCAGATAGAGCGGCATCTCATTTTGGATTTACACTTGATGAAATTTTTGAGAACGAACCCGATGCTGCTCTTGGCAATGGAGGCCTTGGGCGGTTGGCTGCGTGTTTTCTGGATAGTTTGGCAACAATTGGGTGTCCTGCAATTGGATATGGCATTAGATATGAAAACGGTATGTTCCGTCAAGAATTTGAAAATGGTGTGCAGATTGAAAAGCCAGAAGATTGGCTCTCACAATCCCATCCTTGGGAATTTCCGCGCCCAGAATTTGCTCACTTAGTTGGTTTTGGCGGCAACGTTGTTGTTGAGAATAATCGCGCAAAATGGGTTCCTGCGGTCGAGGTTCTTGCGACGTGCTATGATACGCCCGTTATTGGTTGGCAGGGTAAATGGGCAAATACTCTTCGTCTTTGGGAGGCACAATCTGTTGAAAATATTGATTTTAAGGAATTTAATCGTGGAGAGTTTGACCTCGCTGCAAAAGACGAAAATATTGCGCGAACCATTTCTCGCGTTCTCTATCCAGATGACACTACGCCGGCTGGAAAAGAGCTAAGATTTAAACAAGAATACTTTTTTACCGCCGCATCCATTGCTGATATTTTGCGTCGCTTTTTTGACGATCATGGTGATATTCGTAAACTATCCGACCATGTGGCAATTCAACTTAATGATACGCATCCAGCGATAGCAAGCGCAGAACTTATGCGTATATTAATGGATGATCACGGTATTGATTTTGACGAAGCGGTTGAGATTACACGCAATACACTTGCTTACACGAACCATACATTGATGCCAGAAGCTTTAGAGCGTTGGTCCACATTTATCGTGGGCACAACCTTGCCCAGACATATGCAGATTATAGAGCAGATAGATGCTTGGCATTTGGCACAGAACCCATCACGACCAGAGCATGTTGGAATTGTAAAAAATCATGAAGTACGTATGGGAGATCTAGCGTTTATTATGGCTCATACGGTGAATGGCGTTTCGGCTCTTCATAGTGAACTTGTCAAAAATACAGTGTTTTACGATCTTGATAAAATGCATCCGAATCGTGTGATCAATCAAACAAATGGCATTACGCCTCGCCGCTGGCTTGCAAATGCAAATCCAGCACTTTCAAATCTCATTACGAAAACGATTGGTGAGGGTTGGCAAGATAATCTTGATCGCCTTAATGACCTTGAGCCTGCAATTGAAACCGAAAAATTTCGTGCAGAATTTAGGGATGTGAAGCATGCAAATAAGGTTGTTTTAGCAGATTGGGTTAACACAACAATGGGCATTGAAATTAACCCAGGCGCACTTTTTGATGTTCAAATAAAACGTATTCATGAGTATAAACGCCAGCTGCTGAATATTTTGGAAACCATAGCCCATTGGCACGACATTCGAAACAATCCTGAGCGTGACTTTGTACCGCGTGTAAAATTCTTTGGTGGAAAGGCCGCACCAGGATATTTTGTTGCGAAAGAGATTATTCATCTCATTAATGATGTTGCAAAAACGATTAATAATGATCCTGAAACACGTGGTTTATTAAAGGTAATTTATCCACCAAATTACAATGTGTCGATGGCCGAAATTCTCATACCAGCTGCTGATTTGTCGGAACAAATTTCGACGGCGGGGACAGAAGCCTCTGGCACAGGTAACATGAAATTTGCTCTTAATGGTGCGCTGACGATAGGTACGCTTGATGGTGCTAATGTCGAGATTCGTGAACAGGTTGGCGCAGAGAACTTTTTCTTATTTGGCATGGATACCGATGAAGTCGATCGTAAGCGCCAAGATCATGAGCATGCTAAAAATGCAATTAACAATTCATCGGCCCTTAAAAATGTATTGAATGATATCGCACAGGGTGTGTTTTCGCCAGAAGCCCCTAGTCGCTATCATGGACTTGTTGACAGGGCTTGGCACCATGACCACTATCTTGTCGCCGCTGATTTTGAGGACTATTATCGCGCTCAACGTGACGTTGATGCAGCCTATCTCGAGCAAGATAAGTGGTCTAAAATGGCAGCTCTTAACACGTCTCGCATGGGGTTCTTTTCATCTGATCGCACGATTCTGGGCTATATGACAGATATCTGGAATGCTGAGAGTGGATTAAAATAATTTAATAAAAAACTTCACTTAATAAAGAACCGTGTTAACATGCTAATATAAGGGAGAATTAATGAGTCTTGCAGATGCCTATAATGCTTTAGAAAATGGTTGTCATAGCGACCCATTTTCAATTTTAGGCTTGCAAGAGGATCATGGTTCATTTCATCTGAATGTTTTTGCTACAAATGTAGATGCTGTTTTTGCGTTAGTTGGAAAAAAGCGAATTGTGCTTGATCGCGTAGTGGGTTTTCATAATATTTTTACGGCAGCCTTTCCGAAACGCCAAAAATATAAGCTCATAGGCCAAGCGCTTGGTGCAGAATGGGAATATGAAGACCCTTATCGATTTGGTCCTGTCATTAGCGATATGGATGAATATTTGGCAGCTGAGGGCACGCATAAGCGTCTTTGGAAAGTACTCGGCTCTCATGTGATGAAGCATGAGGGAGTTAGCGGTGTTCACTTTGCGGTTTGGGCACCCAATGCTCAGCGCGTATCTGTTGTTGGTAATTTCAATCAATGGGATGGACGATGCAATGTTCTGCGTAAACGTGGTGGCGGCATTTGGGAAATATTTATGCCATCACTTGGTGAAGGTGAGGCATATAAATTTGAGATTATGGGGCAAGACGGCACGTTAATATCTAAGGCTGATCCAGTTGGTTTTGGCGCAGAACATCCGCCTGCGACGGCTTCCGTTGTGCGTGATATTCGTGAGGCCAAATGGAACGATGCAAAATGGATGAAACAACGTTCAAAAGCTCATCATATTGATGCGCCGATATCTGTTTATGAGGTGCATCTTGGGTCGTGGCGTCGTAAGGTTGATGATAATGGTCGTAGGCTGAGCTATTTTGAGCTTGCAAATGAACTTGTCGATTATGCGATTGATATGGGATTTACACATATCGAACTTATGCCGATCAGCGAATATCCCTTTGATGGATCATGGGGTTATCAGCCTGTTGGTATGTTCGCTCCAACTATTCGTTATGGAACGCCCGATGAATTCCGCGCTCTTGTTGAGGCGGCACACCAAAAAGGGCTTGGAGTTTTACTGGATTGGGTGCCAGGTCATTTTCCTACAGATGCCCATGGGCTTGGAAAATTTGATGGCACGTATTTATACGAGCACGCGGATCCCAAAGAAGGCTTCCATCAAGATTGGAATACACTGATTTATAATTATGGGCGGCGTGAAGTTTCAAATTATCTCATTTCGAATGCTCTCTATTGGCTCGAAGAATATCATATTGATGGTCTGCGTGTTGATGCGGTTGCCTCCATGCTTTATCGTGACTATTCGCGTAAAGATGGGGAGTGGGTTCCAAATCAGGATGGAGGACGTGAAAACTATGAAGCGATTTGGTTTTTACAAGAAATGAATCGTGTTGCATATGGCGAAGTCTCTGGGATTATGACCGCTGCTGAAGAAAGTACAAGCTTTCCAGGTGTATCACGACCAACCGATCACGAAGGTTTGGGCTTTGGCTACAAATGGAATATGGGCTGGATGAATGATACGTTGAAGTATATGGAGCTGGATCCTATCCATCGTAAACATCATCACCATCAAATGACCTTTGGTATCAATTACGCATTTTCGGAAAACTTTATTTTGCCAATTAGCCATGACGAAGTTGTTCATGGCAAGGGTTCTATGATTGAGAAGATGCCTGGAAATGATTTTGATAGATTTGCAAACTTGCGCGCATACTACGGATTTATGTGGGCACATCCTGGAAAAAAACTTCTATTTATGGGATGTGAATTTGCTCAAAATCGTGAGTGGAATCATGACATTAGTCTTGACTGGCATTTGTTAAACCATCCCTCCCATCAAGGCGTGCAAAGCTTAGTTCGAGATCTTAATGGAATATATAAGTCTCGACCTGCTTTGCATAGTCAAGATTGTAACCATGAAGGTTTTGAATGGTTGGAGGGTAATGATGCTGAAAACGGTGTATTTGCTTTCTTGCGCAAAGGAAAGAATGGCGAAATTCTTGTATTGGTCTCAAACTTTACACCGGTGGAACGAGTGAATTATCGCATTGGCTTGCCTATAAGAGGAGAGTGGTTAGAGCTATTTAATACAGATAGTCAACTTTACGGAGGCGAAAATCGCGGCAATCTTGGTACTGTTATTGCAGAGGGTCAATCTTGGCATGGACAAGATCAATCGGCTGAAATTTATATTCCTCCATTGTCAACTTTGCTTTTCGAGATCAAATAAAAAATTACAGAGGGAGTAAAATATGGACAATAAATCACATCAAAGATTAACAAATAGAAGTCTCGCTTTTGTACTTGCAGGCGGGCGTGGATCTCGGCTTAAAGAACTCACAGATACTCGCGCAAAACCTGCGGTGTATTTTGGAGGAAAGACGCGTATTATCGATTTCGCACTATCAAATGCATATAATTCTGGCATTCGAAAGATGGCTGTTGCAACACAATATAAGTCTCATTCTTTGGTGCGTCATCTTCAGCGTGGCTGGTCATTTTTTAGAGCTGAGCGTAATGAATATCTCGACATCATTCCAGCTTCGCAGCAAATTGATGAAACGAATTGGTATAAGGGTACAGCTGATGCTGTGCGCCAAAACATCAATATTATTGATAGCTATGATATCGAGTATATTATAATTTTGGCAGGAGATCATATTTACAAAATGGATTACTCCTTGATGCTTGAAGAACATGTTAGAACTGGGGCTAATGTTACAATTGGATGTCTGACTGTGCCACGTGAAGAGGCATCAGCATTTGGGGTTATGGCTATCGATGAGACCCAAAAAATTACCGATTTTCTTGAAAAACCGTCAGACCCGCCAAGTATTCCAGGGGATGATGCTCACTCTCTGGCGTCCATGGGTATATATGTTTTTGACTGGAAATTCCTGCGAAACGAACTTTTGACAGATTCCGATGATGATAGCTCAAGCCATGATTTTGGGAACGATATAATCCCATCAATTGTTGCGGCTGGAAAAGCACAGGCACATTTATTCTCTGATAGTTGTGTGCAAGTTGGTCTTGAGAAAGAGCATTACTGGCGTGATGTAGGTACGATTGATGCCTTTTGGCAAGCCAATATTGATCTCACGAAATTTGAGCCATCTCTTGATCTTTATGACCGTTCTTGGCCGATTTGGACGTATTCTGAGCAAGTGCCGCCTGCAAAATTTATTCATGATGAAGATGATCGACGTGGCCTTGCAGTCTCTTCACTTATTTCAGGTAACTGTATTATTTCCGGCACAGAAATTCGTAACTCGCTGTTGTTTACTGGTGTTCGCACAAGGAGTTATTCAATGCTCGAATACGTCGTTATTTTGCCATATGCTGAAGTTGGCCGTAATGTCAGTTTGAAAAATTGTGTGATTGATAGCGGTGTTCAAATTCCTGAAGGCCTTGTTGTTGGTGAAGATGCCGATGAAGATAAAAAATGGTTTAGGCGTACAGATAAAGGAGTCGTTTTGATTACGCAGGACATGCTTGATAAACGCGCATCAATTTTAGCTGGAGCATAATTAATGCGGGTATTGTCAATTACTTCCGAAGCGATACCACTTATAAAAACAGGTGGTTTAGCTGATGTTGCAGGCGCTTTACCAAAAGCATTAAATGAGCACGATGTGGATATGCGTGTTTTGCTGCCCGCATATAATACCTTGCGGCCATTGATGGATAAAGCGAACCTCCTTTGGAAAACAAAGAGTTGTCTTGGATATGAGGTTCGTGCATTTGCCTTGGTGAAAGATGGTATCCAATTTTTGCTTCTTGATTGCCCTGCTCTTTATGATCGTGAAGGTGGGATTTACAATGATGGTGAAGGTGCAGATTATGTCGATAATCATATGCGCTTCGCAGTGCTTTCCATGGCCGCGGCGATGATTGTTGAAGAAGGTTTAAGTGATGGATGGCAAGCTGATATTCTCCATGCGCATGATTGGCAGGCAGGTTTAGCTCCGACATATCTTAAGCTTCGAGGCAAATGTAAAGTTCCCTCTGTTCTCACGATACACAATATTGCATTTCAAGGCTGGGTGTCCGCCGATGCTCTTCAGCAACTTGATTTGCCTGCAGAAGAATTTCATGCTGGGTCTCTTGAATATTGGGGACAATTGTCAACGTTAAAAGCTGGTTTGGTTTTTGCAGATGCAATCACAACCGTAAGCCCTACATATGCAGGTGAGATAAAAACTCCAGAATTTGGAATGGGGCTTGAGGGCGTACTCAATAATCGTTCACGAGATTTAACGGGCATATTGAATGGTGTCGACGATGTCTGGTCTCCCGCAAAATCCGATGATTTTTTACCTTATGATGTAAAATCTCTTGGGAATAAAGCAAAAAACCGTACGGCGCTTTTAAAAGAGTTTAGTCTGCCTAAAATGGATGGTCCACTTGCAATTGTTGTGAGTAGATTAACAGACCAAAAGGGTATAGACTTGTTGATTGATGCATTGCCAAGTTACTTTGCGCGCAGGGGAGGGTTGTGCTTACTTGGGTCTGGCGCACCAGATCTTGAGATCGCATTGCATCAGCTTCGCGCAAAATTTCCAGACCAATTTGGGTTGCGTATCGGTTATGATGAAGCTTTATCGAAAAGAATGTTTGCTGGTGCTGATGCCGTTTTGGTTCCATCACGATTTGAGCCGTGTGGATTAACACAACTATATGGACTGCGCTTTGGTACACTTCCCGTTGTAGCAAATACTGGTGGCCTTGCCGATACTGTGATCAATGCAAATACTGCCGCATTACAAAAGAAGACGGCTACAGGAATTGTTATGACGCGTATTGATACAGCTGCGCTTATGGAGGCACTTAATTCATTGATTGATATCTATGCACAAAAACGTGTTTGGAAAACCATGCAAAAAAATGCGATGATACAGGTCGTGGATTGGTCAGAATCAGCTAGAGTTTATTACAAAATTTACTCTGACATTTTAAACACAGATTAATAAGTACTCTCATTTTATGCATAAAATATCATATAGCGAAGACGCAAATTATCAATTTGGCGTTGGGGCAGGAAAGTCCTTTCCTCTTGGTGCAACTTTTGACGGGGAAGGTGTAAATTTTGCGATTTTTTCTGCTAATGCCAAATCGGTTGATTTATGCTTGTTTTCCGAAAAGAATGGTAAAGAAATTGCAGTCTATAAGCTGACTGAGAAAAGTGGTGATATTTGGCATATACATTTGCGTGGAATGCTACCAGGAACACTTTATGGCTACCGTGTTCATGGCGATTATGAACCAGAAAAAGGGCATCGGTTTAACGCGCATAAATTACTAATCGATCCATATGCAAGGAAGCTAGCTGGGCACTTGAAGTGGTCAGATGCGCTTATGGGCTATCATGTCGGATCGAATCGTAAAGATTTATCATTTGACCAACGTGACTCTGCATTTTCTGTGCCGAAATCTGTGGTTGTGAGTCCATCTATATTTGATGGTGGGAATAAACCAAAAATTGATGATACTGATCGTATTATTTACGAAGCCCATGTTAAGGGTATGACGATGCAAAATGAAGAGGTTCCTCAAGCTCTCCGAGGAACCTATCTAGGTATGTCATCCTCTGCAAACATTGAAGGTTTGGTAAAACTTGGCATCACATCTGTTGAGTTATTACCTGTTCAATCCTTCATTACTGATAGCCACTTAGCAAAGCTTAATTTGAATAATTATTGGGGTTATCAAACGATAGGCTTTTTTGCCCCAGAGCCTAAATATATGCTCAATGATGAAATTGCTGAATTTCAAATGATGGTGTCTCAGTTTCACGCGGCTGGAATAGAAGTTATATTGGATGTTGTTTATAATCACACAGGGGAGGGCAATGAATTTGGGCCAACACTTTCGTTCCGTGGAATAGATAACGCATCATATTATCGCTTGGCCGAGAATCCACGATTCTATCAAAATGACACAGGCACTGGGAATATGCTTGATCTTACGCATCCGCAAGTTTTACGCATGGTAATGGATAGTCTGCGTTATTGGGTTGAAGTCATGCATGTAGATGGTTTTCGTTTTGATTTGGCTACTGTTTTGGCGCGAGAAGAAAACGGCTTTGATTTACAAGGGGGGTTTTTGGACGCGATCAATCAAGATCCAGTATTGAAGAATGTAAAGCTTATTGCTGAACCGTGGGATCTTGGCATGGGCGGATACCAAATGGGTAATTGGCCTGAACCATTTCTTGAATGGAATGATAGGTATCGTGATGATATCCGTAGGTTCTGGCGTGGAGACCAAGGAATGATGCCTAGTCTTGCTAAACGTTTACTTGGTTCATCTGAAAGCTTTGATCACAATGGTAGGAAATCATCCTCATCTGTCAATTTTATTTCGGCTCATGATGGTTATACACTCGCAGACACAACACGATATATTGCAAAACATAACTATGCCAATAAAGAAAATAATAATGATGGGCATAACCATAATTGCTCAGATAATTTTGGCGTAGAAGGTGAAAGCTCCGATCCAAGAATTAACGAGTTAAGATCAAAACGTGCGAGAAATTTACTAGCAACATTGCTATTTTCACAAGGTACGCCGATGATATTGGCTGGTGACGAATTTGGGAATTCTCAATCTGGAAATAATAATGCCTATGCACAAGATAATGAGATTGGTTGGCTAAATTGGAATGGATTCGACAAAACACTTCTTGAGTTTACAAAAAGGCTGATATCGTTAAGAAAAACTCTTAAACCGTTGCGACAAGACAAGTTTTTGCACGGCAAATTGCGTGAGTTTGATCAAATGCCTGATATCACTTGGCATATGGCTGATGGCGGGCTTCCTAGCTCATTGGATTGGAACAATCCTGATTGGAAATCTATTGCTTTAGAAATTCGTGATACAAAAGGTAAAAACAATGAAGTTGTTTTTATTGCATTGAATGCAGGAAGTGATGAAAATTTTAAACTACCTGAAGTTGTTGATGAAGGTCACTGGGTTAAACATATTTGTACGTCGGATCCAAATATAATTGATGAAATTATGATAGATAATTCGGTACATGTTGTGGGTCAGTCAATGGTATTATTAAGTTTTAAAGAGGGATAGAATGTATAAAATAGTAACAACAAAACCGTTCGAGGGACAAAAGCCTGGAACGTCTGGATTACGAAAAAAGACCAAGCTTTTTATGTCTCCACACTACCTAGAAAACTTTATCCAGTCTACATTCAATGCCATTGGCGGTGTGGATGGTAAACGCTTTGTACTCGGTGGTGATGGGCGTTTTTTTGGCGTTGAAGCTGCCCAAACGATTTTAAAAATGGCAGCAGCTAATGGTGCAAAGGAAGTTATCCTTGGCCAAAATGCGTTACTATCAACACCCGCCGCCTCACATCTCATTCGTATCAATAAAACTGATGGTGGAATCATTATGTCTGCAAGTCATAATCCAGGTGGAGTTGAGGAAGACTTCGGGGTTAAATTTAATGCTGAAAACGGTGGCCCTGCGAATGAAAGCATTACAAATAGAATCTTTGAGCAAACCAAAGTTTTGGCTGAATATAGAATATCTGATGCGGTTGATATTGAACTGTCAAAAATTGCAAAGATTAATCTTGATGGTATGATTGTAAATGTTATTGACAGTGTTAGTGACTATGCGGATTTAATGGCTCAAATCTTTGACTTTACTGCGATCAAAAGGCTTTTTGCATCGGGCTTTAGCATGCGATTCGACGCTATGAATGCAATTACTGGTCCTTATGCTAAAGAGATTCTTGAAAAACGATTGGGTGCGTCTAAGGGGACGGTTGTTCACGGGGCCCCGTTGCCAGATTTTGGAGGGATGCATCCTGATCCAAACCCAACTTGGGCACATGAATTTTGGGATGAATTGATGAGTGCTGATGCTCCTGACTTTGGTGCTGCATCTGACGGTGACGGGGATCGTAATATGGTTCTCGGTAAGAATACTTACATAACTCCATCGGACTCTTTGGCCATTTTAACTGAGCATGCTTTGAAAATCCCTGCTTATACTAAAGGTCTCAATGGTGTTGCAAGGTCTATGCCAACAGGGTCAGCTGTTGATCATGTTGCAAAATCGTTAGGTATTGAATGTTATGAGACGCCAACTGGATGGAAGTTCTTTGGCAATCTTTTGGATGCAGGGCGTGTATCTTTATGCGGTGAGGAAAGCTTTGGTACAGGATCAGATCATATACGCGAGAAAGATGGGTTATGGGCTGTGCTTTTTTGGCTTAATATATTAGCAGTTTCAAAAAAGTCTGTATCAGAAATTCTGCAAGAACACTGGGCACGCTTTGGTCGCACCTATTTTTCTCGCCATGATTTTGAAGATCTTCCAAGTGATAAAGCTGATGCGATGATTGCAGATTTGAGCTCTCGAATGTCAGGCATGAAGGGGGCTTCGCTGAATGATTTAATAATTAAAACAGCAGAAGAATTTTCTTTTCTTGATCCAGTGGACGGCACGACATCAAATAACCAAGGTTTCCGGGTGATTTTTGAAAACGATGCTCGTATCGTGGCTAGGCTCTCAGGGACAGGTACGTCAGACGCTACACTGAGGCTTTATCTTGAGCTATATGATAAAGAAAATATAAAATTGGATACACAGCAAGCATTAGAACCAATCATTCTTGCTGCCCATGAACTGCTAAATTTAAAGAAATTTATTGGCAAAGTTAGGCCTGATGTAATTACTTAGAAACCTAGCCATTTGGTCAGAGAAATTTAATTTTGTATTCTGCTAGGCAGGACACATTGCAGTCAATGCTCCAAAAGTTTTTTGTCGAACTCAACTATCTCTGAGGATGAGTTGAGATATTTAAATAAATTGAAATTGGTCATCTTTAGAAGTCAGAGTGAAAGTTAAAAAATGTCTCCTTAGTCTGACAATAACATTTTAATCTATCAGGCGAGACAATTTTGCCTCGCCTTTTTGGGCTTATTGACTTGGAGGCGTCGGAAGTGCTGCGCGAAGCGCCTCCTCATTCACTTCAAGCATTTTAGCAACTTCAGCTAAATCCGCATCACGGCCGCCAGCTTGTTGCATAGTGCTTATTAGTTTTTCTGCTGAGATACCAAGTTTTGTCGCGGCCTCGCTAAAATCTGGGCCATCTCCTCCACCAGGGCCGCCTCGAGTGGTAGCCGATGCATCACAAATTCCGCCATCTACAAGTGCACAACCTGCTTGCGCCTTCAAACAGCCCAAAATTGCATTTGAACCCGCTTCTCCAGCAACGTAATGATAGCCAAGCCCTTCCGTTTCACGGCCATTACATTGATCAAGCGATGCTAATTCTTCGCTTTTAAAACCTTCACGCGCATAAATGAGAAATCCATCCATCGCCATTCCAATTGGGGCTGCGCGATTATCCCGTCCTTCCGTCAAACATTCGGTCACTGCATGGTAGTGGTAGCCCACGTGCAAATTTACATGACCGCCACATTCATCAAATGGCGCCAGTGTATGAGCTGATAAAATCGCATCGACAGGTGCAGCAGCATCAAAACGTACACCATTAAACGCAACACCTGATCCAGATTGCAAAGTCGCATTTGCGCCATTTGTTGGAACAGGAACAAGTGGGATTACATAAGTCATGCTGGCATCATCAGGCATGTAGGCAAGCTCACATTGTACGCAGTGATTTTGGTACTGCGCCTCGACGTTCGGTTTCGCAGCTCCTTGGCACGCCTCAAGCGTATCTGTAATTTTTATAGTTCCATCATCATTGACCAAGCTCCACTCTGAATCATTATAAAAGTCCCCAAGATCAGAAATAAATTTGCCGTCAACATTATGCACTTTGCCATCATCTAACCAAATGCCACCATCATCACTCGTTGCTGTGGACGGGCACCAAGGGCCAGGGGTGTAGTTTGACGGCTCTGACTTAACCGTAATTGAAAAACACTGCGTCTTTGCGCCGCCTGAAAGTGTGCAGTCTAAGATTTCTGGACCTTCAATGATTTGTGCTGTTTCAAAAAAACGCTCAATGCTCTCAAGTTTTATCGCCTGATCATCTGCATGCTCATGAGCCTGAGCGCTAGAAATTGCAATGATTGTGAATGCTGGAATTAAAAATTTCATAGCGGTTCCTTATCTAATATTTTATATGTCTCTATGAAAACGTATCTTATACAGATTTCCGTCGCACAAATATGGAAAGTGATTAAAATAAACTTTTATCTCATGTTGAATTCAAGGCTGGTATAAATATGTCAAGGTGAGCCCTGAAATTATTTAGCTTGCGGGTTGTATGTATGTCTGATTTTAACTGAACTTATGCCAAGCTGATCTGGTGTTATCAAATGAGCTTCGAAAGGAATATCGTAGGTTGTCATTTAAATGGGAATGGGCATTTGGGCGAGGTTAAAGTTCAAAAGCTATTGAATGTTCTGGAAATTCACAAGTGTTAATTCTAGGATTTATAACCATTTCAATCAAGAATGGTCTCTCAAAACGAGACTATTCTATAAACAAAAAATGCGCGGATAATCTCACACAGTGATAAAGTTTTGAGCTTAAATTTAGTATATTTGGTGTGTTTAGGTTGGGCTTTCAATGCGGCTTTATTGACTGTAAAGCTTGACAAGTATTTTTTTCTATATTAGTTAACAGCTTATTAATAATATTTTACTAAAATTAAAAACGTATTTATTTCAAATTTTGAATCTAAGCCTTAATAATTAAAAAACTTTTAAATAACTAAAAAAATATGCAATTAACTAAACGATAAATCACGACATTTTCAACAACTTAAAGCATGCATTTTTAATAAATTGTATGTAATTTAATAATGGATATATAAAACATGGCAACCGTACAAATAACCTCATCCAGCGATACATATACTTCTGATGATGGCAACGAATTAACTGTCACAGTCTCTTCAACAGAAGATGCTGTTCTTAACTCTTCATATACTGGTACTACCGATTTTTTTGGTTTTGATAACATTGATAGCTCAAATGGAACTGATATCGATGAAACAATTACAGTCGAATTTGCTGACTCAGCAGGATATGGAGTCACTTCATTTACATATCGCGCCAGCCACTTGGATACTACAGAAACTCAGTACATTGTCATCAATGGTATTGATGTTGCGTTTTCTGATGATCTTCGGACATATGAATCAGCTTCAGAGATTACGTATGATGACGATGGTGGTATTTCAAACGCAAATACGCGCATTTCAAACGAGGCTTTGGCTTACTATGTGTTTGACCTAGACTACCTTGAAGAAACTTACCCTGACGGTGATTGGTCAGACGGGATAACTTCTATTGAGGCAAGCGCGTCGCTTCAGACTACATCAGAAACTCGGTTCCAGCTTGAAGTTGACTTCAATGATATCGCGTTAATTACTTGCTTTTCCGCAGGAACGCTTATCCAATGTAGACAAGGGCAGGTTCGTGTCGAGGATCTTACCGTGCAAGACGAGGTTAAAATCCATTCTGGTGCGTTTAAAAAGATTCAGTGGGTTGGTCGATCAAAGATTGGCGCTGAACAGATAAAACGACAACCCAAGCTTCAGCCTATTAAAATTGAAGCTGGGGCGCTTGGACGGAATCTACCAACGCGAGACCTTTGGGTTTCAAGACAACACCGTATGATGGTTTCATCAAGTGTTGCAGAAAGGGTTACAGGTAGCCAAGATGTTCTTGTTGCAGCAATTAAGTTAACCGAGCTTCCAGGTATTTATATTGATGATACTTGCCAAGATGTGGAGTATTTCCATATTGCCCTTGAAGGACATGAAATAGTCTACGCTGATGGAGCTCCTGCAGAGTCATTTTACCTAGGCCAATGCGCGATAAAGACAGTTTCAAAAGAAGCTCGTTTAGAATTGTATGAGATTTTTCCAGAGTTGCGCCATGAGAATTTCTGTCAAGAAAAAGCTCTTCCTTTTCCTGAAGCTAAACAGCAGAAAAAGATCATCGCGCGTCATGCTAAAAACAACAAAAGTATATTGCAGTCGGCTGTTGTAGAATAGAAGCTACTAAGCTTAGATATATTGATTGTCGAGCGAATCAAATCTGCGGTGATGTATGATAGATTACGCTCGATGATACTTTTCTCATGAGTGCTTAAGACTTTTTGTATGCATGAGGGCTGGCTTGTAACGTATAAATTGAGTTCATATCGCGCGGTCTTGCCTGAAATTTGATATTCGGATGGTCTCGTCGCCTAATACAAGAACAGTAAATTTCAAAAACTATATCTTAATTTTTGAAGGTAGAATAAATCGGCGGCTTGTTTTAGCAGTATGAAAAAAAACTACAGCGCTTTACGTCTGCTTGGTCCTGATTCCATAATTGTTTTTCATTCTTATCGGATGGAATATCGCCAAGCAATGTCCTGAGAAGTATAAACGTCATCTTGAGTCTGAGTTTGTTTAAGAAGATTCGTGAGCAATCCCTTGTTTGCTGCTGTAAACTCTATGTAGCATCAATTTTCAACTTACAGTTAATTCAGAAACCAGTTAGAATTCGCCTGATAGCAAGGGTAGTTAACCTGATAAAGAAAATAGTTTGAAATCTGGTAATTTTATAATTGATTAATACAACGGTTTGTATAGTGTTTAACTATCCACAGAAAGTGGTTTTAAAAATAAACGGGAGAAAAATATGAAAAAACACATTCTAACTCTTTTTGCGACGGCGGCTGTGATTTCGACTGCCACAATGGCATCGGCAAATACTGAGGGTTGTGATGATGGCGAAATGGTCATCAAGTTTAGCCACGTCACAAATACTGACAAGCATCCAAAAGGCCTAGCGGCATCACTTCTTCAAGAACGGATAAATGCCGAGATGGATGGTAAGGCTTGTATGGAAGTTTATCCAAACTCTACACTCTATGATGATGATGCTGTACTCGAAGCTATGCTGCAAGGCGATGTCCATTTGGCTGCTCCATCACTTTCAAAATTTGAAAAATATACGCTTGCTTTCCGTATTTTTGATTTACCATTCATGTTTAAAAGTACCTCTGTTGTTGATGAATTTCAACTTGGTGAAAAAGGCCAAGCGATGCTTATAAGCATGGAGAATCGCGGTCTTTCTGGGCTAGGTTTTTGGCATAATGGCCTCAAGCAATTTTCAGCAAATAAGCCTTTGATCGCTCCTACAGATGCAGCTGGGCTTAAATTCCGTGTTCAAACATCTGATGTGCTTGTTGCGCAAATGGAAGCACTGAATGCATCTGCTCAGCCGATGTCATTTTCGGAAGTATATGGCGCGCTTCAAACGGGTGTTGTTGATGGACAAGAAAATACATGGTCAAATAATTACGGCCAAAAATATCAAGAAGTTCAAGACGGATTTACAGAAACAAACCACGGTGTTTTGGATTATCTTGTGGTGACATCAACGGAATGGCTCGACGGGCTAGACGCTGATGTGCGTGAGCAATTCATAACAATTTTTAACGATGTGACTGCTGAGCGAAATGGTGCTGTTGGAGAAGTTACGGAACAAGCGCGCCAATCTATCTTAGATTCAGGTGGCACGATCCGCGAACTCACAGATGAGCAGCGCCAAGCTTGGGTTGATGTGATGAAACCTGTTTGGGAACAATTTGCAGGTGATGTCGGACAAGAAAATATCGACTTTATTCAAGATTTGAACTCGAAATAAAATACAGGCCTGCCCTAAATCGCTAGGGCAGGCTAAAATATCAATTGGGAGGTCTCGCATGAGCGCTTTAAAACAAGAGCGAAAGTGGTGGCATGGTGTTGAAGAAACAATTCTTGTCACAATATTGATTATGATGGCTGCACTGACGTTTATCAATGTGATCTTACGCAATTGGTATAATAGCTCAATTCTTTGGGGTCTTGAGGGCACGCTCTATTTATTCGCTTGGTTAGTTCTCCTTGGTCTTGGTTACCTTGTTCGAACAAGCTCTCATTTGGGTGTTGATGCGGTTGTAAATATTTTTTCTCAGCCGAAACGCAAAATTCTTGGCATGCTCGTTGCATTTATCTGTATCATCTATGCGCTGCTATTGCTTAAAGGTGCTTATGATTACAGTGCAAATTTCTACAACCTGCCGTCTACAGAAGGGCGTGTGATTCCCACTGGCTTTCAGGAAATGAAGCCTTATCACAATAAAGGTTATACACCCGTGTTTGATATTCCGATGCCAGATTGGCTGCGCCCATATTGGGAACCAATATTCCTAAATGAGGGGGATGCACCTTATCATAAGCTACCCCAAAACATTCCATATTTAGCTTTGTTTTTCGGAGTATTGTGGATGCTCATTCGTTTTATATTTGCATTTATTGACATATTTCGTGGTGTTTCTGATCGTTTGATCGCAAGTCATGAAGTTGAAGATGCAATTGATAATTTAAAAACTGAGGATGCATAGGTATGGAAGTTTTTCTACTTTTTATTGTAATTGTTGCTTTGCTTTTGATGGGCGCACCTATTGGTGTATCGCTAGGGCTTTCGTCAATTTTGTTTTTACTCGTTTATTCTGATAGCTCACTGGCATCGATTGCTGGTACATTATTCAATGCGATGTTTAAGCATTTTACACTGCTTGCCATTCCCTTCTTTATTCTGGCTTCCAGTTTTATGTCCACCGGCGGAGTTGCGCGACGAATTATTCGATTTGCCAACGCTACAGTAGGCCATTTGCGGGGAGGGCTTGGGATTGCGAGTGTTATGGCGTGTATGATGTTTGCAGCTCTTTCAGGTTCAAGTCCGGCAACCGTTGTTGCCGTTGGTTCGGTCACAATTGCTGCAATGCGCAAGTCTGGATATTCAAAAGAGTTCGCGGCAGGAATCATTTGTAATGCAGGAACTTTGGGCATTTTGATCCCGCCATCTATCGTGATGGTTGTTTACGCAAGTGCAACCGATGTGTCTGTTGGTAGGCTATTTATGGCGGGGATTATTCCTGGTCTAACCGCAGGCTTGATGCTAATGGTCGGTATTTATATCGCCGCGCGCATCAATAATCTTCCTAAAGGCACCTTTGTAGGGTGGGGGGAATTCTTTGCAGCTTTACTTGATGCGAGTTGGGGGCTGTTCCTGATGATCATTATTTTGGGCGGAATATATGGTGGTATCTTCACGCCAACCGAGGCGGCAGCTGTTGCATCGGTTTATGCGATGATTGTTGCATTGTTTATCTATCGTGATATGGGGCCTCTCAAATCACGCCCATGGATCAATCCGAGGGAACGCAAAAGTGCATTGCTTGGCGCAAGGGTGATTGGTTTCGCGATCGCAACGGCACTGCTCTACATCATAATTGGGTCAATGTATGTGATCAAATCAGATGTGCCTGTTTTCCTCATGAAACATTTTTATATCGCATCAGCGTTCTTTGCATTGATTTGCGTTGTTTTAGGCGGGCTTTATGCCGTCACAGCACGTAGCGTTCATCAAGGAAAGCTGACCTTTGGCGCAATCACATTGCTAGGGATTTTACCTGCGATTTATGTTGGGATGTTGATATTTGGAAACGATTTAAGATCAATTCCATTGCGTATATTGCTCACGATCATGACAAGCATTGCATTGATAATGTCGCCAGCAATGATGCTCTATGCATTCCAAACGGCTGCCGAAGATCTTGCGGATGATGGGCGTGGATATTTGCAAAGCATGGCCCTTGGCGCAAAAAATATCGGTCGTGGTATACTGGATATGTTCATATGGCTGATTCCAGCAGGTATGATGAAAGAAAGCAGGGACACGATTTTCGATGCATCAAAACTCACCATTATGTTGATGTTCATCATTGCAAATGCGCTCATCTTGAAGCACGTGTTAACTGACGAACAAATTCCACAACATATCGCTGAAATGATGCTATCTGCTGGTTTTAACAAAATCATGTTCTTGTTGATGGTGAACTTGATCTTGCTAATCGGTGGACAGTTCATGGAGCCATCTGGCCTTATCGTGATCGTGGCACCACTTGTTTTTCCGATTGCAGTTGCCCTTGGCGTTGATCCTGTCCATCTTGGCATAATTATGGTTGTGAATATGGAGATTGGTATGATTACACCGCCTGTTGGCCTCAATCTTTTTGTGACTTCTGGTGTTGCAGGAATGTCGATGATGAGTGTTGTACGTGCAAGTTTACCTTGGTTGATGATCTTGCTCTTCTTCTTAGTGCTGGTTACCTATATTCCACAGCTATCAATATGGCTGCCTAATGAGATTTATGGACCTGCGCTTGCTGTGGATTAGTCTGTTTTTAGTGGGTCTGCGCTGCGAAGAAAGACTTTCTGTGCTGTTCCAAGGGGGGTAGGCTTAATAAGCGTCACTTATCTTGCGACACTGCGTGTCAAGCGACTTCGCCAGAAGTTAAAGATTTATGTTCGGAAGTATCAGCATTTAAAGAATGCGTTGCCGAGCTTGGCTTTAAGAGCGGTCTTTTAAAAAAGCATGAAAGGGAGTGGTGAGTGTGAGGAATAAGGTGCCATGCATCAGAAAAGCTGGAGCTCATTCGTACGGTTGAAGCATCACGCTTACCGACTAAGAAAACGCTGGATATGCTTCTGTAACCCAAAGATTGGAAATTTTACTAATTGAATGCCCATGAAAGCCTAGCGTATTCACTGCGTTCCCACCAGGAAATCTACTTTGTCTTAGTGGCTTAAGATTATGGCTGTCAAGTTTTACTCAGACGAAGATATTTTAACGTTTCTGCTTGAGATTTAAGTCCGTATTCACCGCATTTGATTTTTGAGGACCTGACGTCACGTCTTCTTATAAGGTCACAAATTTTTCCTTGCAGATATATATGCATTATCTCCTTTCAATCTTCCCCATGGCGGTGGCCTTTGTAGAGCTTGCCTGAAAAATACACCCAACGCTCTAAGTGCATTTTTAGTATGCGTTCGAGCCAGTTATTGATTAGGGTGGTTTTGATGCTGGGTGCCAATAAAGCTGCCAAAATGTTCTGGGGAGTTCTAGGTGTTGAGTTGTAGGCGCTATTTCAAACAATTCAATAAACGGGCTATAGCTTGTTTCAGCAAGCTCAATTATTTCGTGCTGTTGTGCCGTTTCGGTAATGGGCTTAGAAAAATGATTTTTTGCGCTCCCTTTGTAGTTCCTTTCGCAGATCGTTTTATACCATTATCAGTTTTTGGGTCCTTAAAAATATCACGGCGTTCGCCATTCACAACACCACTAGTTGCTTT
>CANMUM010000033.1 GCA_947501025.1 uncultured Paracoccaceae bacterium
TTATCTAACTACGATGAAGCAAAAATCCTCCGTTAGCAAATCTGGACACCGTATCCATAAGGTGCTGACAATTTACAGTTGTCACAAGATCACCGATTGCACCCATTGGGCTGGATCCCGAAAGAACTTTTACAAGGTCGTTTACCGTCCAAGCTTTACCGCGCATCAAAAGCGCCGCCACGTCTTGCTTAGCCTCGATTTTAGCTGGCGTGACAAGCATTGTTGCGACCGATGTTGATTTTATATCATGTCACAAAAACCATCAAAACCGTGGACGAGCTTACAGAGGCCATGACAGAAATTCATCATGCCACATTTGAATACGAAAAATTCCTCCTATGGTTTTTAAAGAGACACCATATTCAACCAAGCAATAAAAAAAGCGCGTAGAAAAAATCTTGTCTCGCAAGATAAATTCAAATAAAATTTAATCATTATTCTACAAAGATCATTGTAAAACTTCTTTCCTATTAACTTTTAAGAGCATCACCTCATTGCTCGTATATTACATCTTGACCATAATTTTTTAATCGATTAACCTCAATGATAACCTAAACATTAACATATTTATCAAACTTGTCGAAATGACTGATATGAGAAAAACGATATGGATGTTGTGGTTTCAAGGATGGCGTGATGCGCCCGATATAGCAAAGGCTTGCCTAAAAAGCTGGGGTTATCATAATCCTGAATGGGAAATAAAAGCGTTGGATCGCACGTCCATCTATAACTATTTAGACCCAAAAACACGGTCCCATTTGGAACGTCTTGCTCCAATGCGGCCAGCAGCAGAGAGCGATATAATTCGCATCTCTTTGCTCAATAATCATGGTGGTGTGTGGGTTGATTCCACAGTTATGTGCACTCAACCGTTGAATAGCTGGCTGCTCCCTAAAATGAATCAAGGCTTTTGGGGATTTAAAAAAAAATACAGCGGGTGGCGGATTCTCTACCTGGTTTTTAGCCGCAAACAAGGGTCATGTGTTAGTTCAAGAATGGCTAGAATTGTGCTACGAATACTGGAAAGATGGTGAAGCCTCCACCTTTGTATATTTATGGGCACACTTCCTCTTTGAGGAAATGCGGGATGCTTATCCCAATCTTGAAAAAATTTGGAAAACTGTGGAAACATTATCAGCGTTTCCCCCCCACTTTTTTGCCCAACAAGGAGCATATGAAGACAACTTTTCTAAAACACCCAATATCAAAAGTATCTCAGCTCTTATTGGCAATATTGCCCCTGTTCTAAAACTAAACCATAAATATTTACTTAAAGGAGAAATTTCACACCACAATACAAATCTTGGCATGATATTATGGCTTTATAATATTAAATCAGCTGATAAAGACATCACAGACAAATTGTCATTATTACATTCAATCAATAAAAATTCTGAAAATCTATTTTCTCTCAAAGCGATAATCAAATAATTTACAATCATCTGCGTAAATCTCTCCGATCAACTTGGCTTCTTCATCACTATAGTAATAAGAATAATGTTCATGAGCAGATCTCATTCGTTTTTCAAGTGGCAATTCAATCCCCAATTTCTTGCAAATTATTTTCCAAAAATCACCAAGATCTTCGAATTTCCCGACATTGTCTATAATCATTTTGCCAGTGTTATTAACTAAATAACTTTCCTGCGTTGCCAAATGCCCATCCAGTACAATGCCATTGATGATTTTAGCAATCTGTTCATCAAAAAAGATACCAAATTGCTCCTTGCTTAATTTTTGATTTGGGTTTTGTGCATCAAATCCACCAGGTTTATTTTTCCAAGCTGCAAGTGAAACCAGCCAGTCCCACGGATTTCTCACGATAGCCAATTACAAATATGAAAAAATAAACCCTCACCCAGATGGTCTCGTAATTCTTCAGAGGTGAGATGTTACTTGCCCTGCCCAAACATAGTTTCATTATTTAATTTTGTTTTGTATATGGTTCCCGTCCAATGGTTTTTAATTCGCCATGCATACCAAGTTCATATTCAATACTTGTTCCCCCCGTTTTTGGGATATGTATGAAAACAGTTTTATGATTGTATGAAACTGGCAACTGTTAATTTTTCAAATAAGTGGAATGGGGCTCTACGAAAGTGTTCTGATATACTGAAATTCATTTCAAATCAGTAGCTTTCAAATTGATGTCAATTAGCGCTTGTGCCTTGCCAAGAGGGTAAGCTTTTAGGTCTTAGATGACGTTCGTGTTACCCCGTATAGCTAAACAAATGCTTTGTATTTAAGCAGGTAAGAATTTTCATATCATATAGTTCAATACCTGCTTTGATGTTTTTAATGGATTGGCTACCACATTCGAATAATATTTTAAATTAACTCAATCTGTATAAGTTTTCGATTGTTCTGTGCATGCCGAGCTATAAGTTGTTTTTGCTGCTTATGAGTTGGTACGATTCTAGCGGTATTAGGTATATAATTATGTTGAGCAAGTTTTGGAAAGAGCTCAAAGATTTCATCGCGCGCTTGCTCTTCTATGCCGTTCAAAGCGACTGACCCTGTAAAGAAACTTTCAGATGGTGCCCCGTCTGCGTAAATGATTTCATGTTTATCGAAAAGGATATGGAAATAGGTAATGCTTTTTACATCCATATCAATAAAAATTCCAGGCATCTCGATGAGTTTTATGGCTGGTACGAGGACTTCTCTCGTGCCAAACATACGCTCCACAATCGAAGATTTAACTAACATACGATGTTGACGAGAGACAAGAAGATCGCGCTTTGGTAAGCCGCCGCCAAGGGCACCTGCCGTAATCCGAACAGGGCGCAGCTTTTCTTCGTTAGGCAGTGACCCGTCGAAAATCACTTCGCGCGAACCAATCCACCTAATAATAGATGGCTCAATGGATTCACTTGTAATGACTTTATCACCAACATTCAGTGTTTGTACTGATCGATCGCCTTGTGCTGTTTTAATAAGTGTATCTTGACCAAAGCATGTGAGTAAAGTTTCTTCAATTGTTCCGTCATCTACTGATTCACTGAGGAGAGAATAGATAAGGCCACCTGGTGCTAGATACTCTATATTAGTTAAAGTTACTGATATGGCTGGAGGGGTATAATCAGTGTCGTTAATAGTTTGGTTGTCAAAGAATATTACAGCTTGACTATCTCCATCACCATCATAGACTCCATCGCCATCATAATCGATATCCACTACAACAAAGTTATATGTAACGCCATCGTCGCCATCTGCTGAATAGTAGCCGTCGCTTGCAATATTATAGGTTGCGCCGTTAACTATGACATATTGGTCGCCATCGACACTCGTAAGCTCAACGTCTGTGCTCGTTATGTCGTCTCCAGACCCTTGCATAAAGGTTTCAATATCATCCTCTATTCCAATAGTTTGTCCATCACTGGTAATGACCATTGTTGTGATGGCGTTATCTTCAAATGATGTGCCGTCTGCTGTAAAATCAGTATCAAGGACGTGCAGTGTTGTAATATATTCAGCCATTATTTTACCTATAAAATTAAATTTTTATTAACCTTTTTAGGGGCCATGTATTATTAATACTTTATTAACCATGATCTCTATTTGTTTATTTTCGCTTTAACAATAGCTTTTAGTACACCTTTCTGTGTAAAGTTCATGTATATTTGCACATGTAAATACTTAAAATATTATATAAATTGGGGATTTCAAAATATGTTTAATGGTATCTTACTTTAAATGGTTTATATTTAACTTCATAATTCATAGTGTAGTTTATCTATTTTTTATTAGGTGAATTGATGTTTGAGCTAAGGATTGCTTATTCAGAGTGCCAATGTATTGGGATTGGTCATGCAGTGAGCAATGAAAAGTTAACGCCCATCCCCTCTTCCAAATCGTCTCAGGTCACGTTAAGAAACCTCAACAACGAGGACATTATGACAAGACATCTGATCACATCTGCACTTCCCTATATCAACGGCATCAAACATTTGGGCAATCTTGTCGGCTCGCAGCTCCCCGCCGATGTTTATGCCCGCTTTTTGCGCGCCAAAGGTGATGAGGTGCTGTTCATTTGTGCTACCGATGAGCATGGAACCCCAGCCGAACTTGCTGCTGCAAAAGCTGGAAAAGACGTTGCGGATTTTTGCAAAGATATGTGGAAAATCCAAAGCGATATTGCCGATGGTTTCGGGCTTTCCTTCGATCATTTTGGCCGCTCATCAAGCCCGCAAAATCACGCCCTCACACAAGCATTCGCAGCCAAGCTTTATGAAAATGGTTTGATCTCAGAAGTTGATGAAGAACAGGTCTATTCCCATACGGATGGGCGCTATTTGCCTGATCGTTATGTCGAGGGCACATGCCCAAATTGCGCCTATGAAAACGCGCGCGGTGATCAATGTGAAAACTGCACAAAGCAGCTTGATCCAACTGATCTCATCAATCCACGCTCTGCCATTTCAGGCTCAACCGAACTTGAAGTCAGGGCAACTAAGCATCTGTATTTAAAGCAATCTATGATGCGCGAAAAACTCCAAGAATGGATCGACAGCAAAACAGATTGGCCCATTTTGACAACGTCAATTGCCAAGAAATGGCTCAATGATGGCGATGGATTGCAAGATCGTTCGATCACGCGCGATCTTGATTGGGGTGTGCCTGTTAAGCGTGGAGATGAGCCTTGGCCTGGCATGGAAGGCAAGGTTTTCTATGTGTGGTTTGATGCCCCCATTGAGTATATTGGCGCGACGGCGGAATGGGCACAAGCCAATGGCAAAACCGATGCCGATTGGCGCTCTTGGTGGCGCAATGATGAAGGCGCGCAAAATGTGCGCTATACCGAATTTATGGCCAAAGATAACATCCCATTCCATACATTATCTTTCCCTGCGACCATCATGGGTTCCGAAGAACCGTGGAAATTGGTCGACTATATTAAAGGCTTCAACTGGCTCCTTTATGAAGGTGGAAAATTCTCAACATCTCAAGGTCGCGGCGTCTTTATGAACCAAGCCTTGGAGCTATTCCCAGCCGATTATTGGCGCTGGTGGCTCATTTCAAATGCACCCGAAGGTTCTGATTCTGACTTTACTTGGGAAAGCTTTCAAGGACAGGTCAATAAAGACCTCGCAGATGTTCTTGGCAATTTTGCAAGCCGTTTGACAAAATTCACCCGTTCAAAATTCGGCGAAACACTCCCAGATGGCGGCGAAGACAGCGAGCTTGAAACAAAACTTCGTGAGGAGGTCAATGCCCGCCTTGTAACTCTGACCAAGCATTTGGATGCAATCGAACTCCGCAAAGCTGCGAGCGAGTTGCGCGCAATTTGGGCGCTTGGCAATGAGTATTTGCAAGAAGCGGCACCTTGGAGCGTTTTCAAAACAGATCCAGAGCGTGCCGCTGCCATTGTGCGCATGGGCTTTGGATTACTCGATCTTTATGCGCGCATTTCTGCGCCATTTATCCCTCATCTATCAGCCCAGCTCGCAGAAGTGCTCAATTCAAATGATACAAGCTGGCCAAGCACCCTGCCCCATACGCCAAAAGCTGGAACCCCATTTACCGTTCCTGAAAACCTTGTGGCTAAAATTGATGATGAAACGCGTGATGAACTGATTGAGCGTTTTGGTGGTCGTGACTAATTCTTACAAAACGATCCACAATTATCATTAAGCCAATAAATTTTCGAAACTTTTTCGCCCATTTGGAGTAAACTCAATTATACGCGTCCCATCAACGCGTTTTGCCCAGCCCAGTTCAACAAATCTCTCCAAGACGGCTTGCGCCAAAGATCCTGCGAGATGATGACGGCGCATACTCCAATCCAAACATAACCGCAAAATGGGGCGGCGCTGTTTTTGGAGTGATGCCAAATCAATTTCGAGCGTTTCAAATATCTCGGTATCACCTAGGCCAATATACTCCCCCTCAACCTCAATTGCACCATTACGCAAAAGACCATCAAACAAAGCAATCCCCATTTCTCCTGCAAGATGATTATAACAAATACGCGCCTCACGGAGCTGTACATCTTTGGGGCCTGTGCGGATTTTTAAAATGTCTTTTGAAGCGGCAAATACCATAATGCTCTCAAGCAAGCTTGCGACATCTTCGTCCATGAGCTTGTAATAACGATGTCGCCCAGAGGCATTAAACGAGACAAGCTTGCCCTCCACCAGTTTCGACAGATGCGCACTTGCCGTTTGCGCGGTCACAGCTGCTTCACAAGCCAATTCACGTGCGGTCAGCGCCTTGCCACTTAACAATGCCGTCAGTATATTTGCACGCGCAGGATCGCCAATTAAACTTGCAACTTTGGAGATGTCTGGACCTTCGCGCATATAATTTACTTTCATTATTCGATCATTAACGAAGCATTTTTGCATAAAGCTGTGCTAAATGAAACGAAAATCAACAAAGGAAAACAAAAATGCAATCCATCACACCATATATCCCAGGCTTGTTGCTCTTTTTAGGCGCACAAACAGCCGCACTTCTTTCACCAGGTCCAAGCGTTTTTGCCGTTATGAACACCTCCCTCGAAAAAGGGCGCGCAAATGGTGTTTCTATGGGATTGGGCATTGGGTTTGGTTCATTTGTCTTGGCATCAATTGCGCTTTTTGGGCTTTCTGCGGTCGTGTTGCAATTTCCAAAAATCATCACAGTGATTGAATTTCTTGGTGGGGCATATTTTCTTTATCTCGGAATCAAAACACTCCGTGGGATTAAAAATCCAGTGAACGCATCGGTGGATGCCGAAACACAAGGCTCCCTTTTTAAATATTGGATTGCAGGTGTTTTTATCCAGATAAGCAATCCAAAATCAATTATTGTCTGGGTCGGGCTTGGAATGTTGGGGTTAAAAACTGGAGCGCCAATCTGGCTACCAGCACTTTTGGTCTGCCTTGCATTTCTTAATTCAATGATTTGGCACGTGCTTTATGCGTTGCTTTTTTCTACACCTTGGCTAATGCGGAAATATCAAGACATGTCGTCTATTTTTAAAGGTGTATTTGCCGTCGTATTTATCAGCATTGCGCTTTTGCTTTGGAAAAAGATGTTTGGCATAAGTTGATCATATTTGGTATGAAGTGGATTCTTATTCGCAAAAGAATTGGCACTCACTTTAAATGCGGACTTAACGAGTTAATAAATGATAGAGATCTTGTGTTTTTCGTAGATTTTCTTTTTGATCTTCAAAGGGAATAAGCTCAATGGCGCGCTGGAAATCGAGCCATTGATAAGCGTCATGTTCATTATTCAATTCAATTTTATTATTTTCAAACTCTGCAAAATAACAATGGCATGTGAAATGGCGTGGGTCGTGCTGAGGAGAGAAACGATAGCTATGCTTTAAGTCATAAATATCACTGCAATTCACACCCGTTTCTTCCATTATTTCTCGTTTTGCAGTTTCAATCGTTGTTTCTTGGTTTTCAACACCACCTGTAACCGTACTCCACACACAAGGTGGGTTTACACGCTTTAAAAGTAATATATGTGAAGTCAATTTCTGGAAAACAACAACCTCGATCATCTGTACATCATTAGACATTGCAAAAAATACCTATAAACGGAAATTCTCACCAACAGACAAAGGTGAGAGATTGTACATGACCCGAATGAAAATCACATGGGCTGCTACCTTCCGGTCCTGACCCGTTGGGCGATAAGTTCGTCCAAGACAACCTCTCGCGCTGTATTTATGACGCTGATATCAAAATTGCAAGCCCTTAGAATGCACCTGCAACACGTCTTGCCGCCATGCCAAAACTTTCATGCTCAAACGCCTCGGCTACATATTTGGCATTTTGCGCTGCAAATTTAAAACCGTGACCACTATCAGCAAGAATCCCCAACGCTTGTCCATCGCGGACAAGTTTCATGCGGCCATCATTATACCCCGAATAAGATAATGATTGGATCTCACCATGTTTATAATCATCAAAATTATGAATCAGTTTGCGGTAATAGCCAAAGAAACGCTCTTTTATATCGCTCATATTCGGCTGTTCATTTTCATCAATTTCATGAGTTAAAGACCCAGCACCAATCCGTATAGAACACTGTCCTTCACCAATACGCGGAACACCCCAGAGATTTCCGTCGCCGCCCAAATCAACCCAATTCGGTGTAAAATGCCAGAAAGCTTTTTGTGCTGCGGTTTGAATTTCAATTTCGGCAAAATAAGAATTAAACATTGCGACATCGGAAAAATGATCTGGCATTAATTGCTTATGCCCAGACGTGACAACAACCCAATCAGAACTGACAGGCAAATCGCGACCCTTGATCCAAATATTGCTATCTTCAACTTTGGTTATTTCTGAATGTTCGTGAAACACAACACCCTTCTCAAGCAGATAGCTTCGTATATCACTCATCATGGATCTGGCATGAATGACGCCACCGAAATCAGCGAAAATACCGCCTCTTGAATGTTCCAAATCAAATGCAGGCATCAAATTGCGAATTTTATCTTTTTCAATTCGCCTGAGTGGCAGTTGCTGCTTTTCAACAGATTGCATCACTCGATCAGCCCAATCATTTTTTTCAAACGAAACAGCCGCAACGCCGCTCATGACAAGATAATTTTTCTCAAGTTTTTTAAAAACACCCTTCCATGCATCAAGCGCACCTTGCACCCTAAGTCCCCAGCCAAATTCATTGGTGTATTGAGGCCTAATGATTTGGTGTTCCAAAGATGAAGGGCCATTAATCTGGTCAATCGCATCTTTTTCAAAAATATCGACAGCAAATCCAAGTGAGTTAAACTCAACCCCAAGCAGAAGCCCATTGATGCCTGCACCTATAATTGAAATTTTTTTCATATAATAAACTCCACCACGCTTGAAACTGTTCGTTATGATCTTTAGTTTAGTTGTATAATAAGAAATAAAACGTTAACACGACTTCGATAAGTAGAAAATAATTGGACATATAAATAATGGATATTAAGCACGAAATTGACGTTGATGTTCCCGCATCATTTATTTTTGAAAAACTTACAGATGTGGAATCAATTACAGAAAATTTGCCATCTAACGTTGTTTTGCGTTCCGAAAGTGATCATTCCAGCTTTGTTACTGGCTCACAATGGGTCGTGCGCGCACAAAGAACAGGCCGCAAATTCGCATTGCAAACCGAAATTACGGATGTCACTGAGGGCAGTTTTTTAGGTTTCACAACAACAAGTAATCGTATTCATTCAAAATCCAGCATTCAGATCTCATCTATTGATAAAAACTCCTCACGTGTAGAGTTTAACAGCTTTATCTCGCCAAAAGGCCTACTCGGACGTATTTTGGTGCAATCTTTGAAAGCTTCACGTGGCCGCGTGGCTCAGCGTCTTGAAAAATCTGGCGGGAAAGTTAAAGATTACCTTGAAAAATCCTACCGCCAATAAACAAGTTTATTCAGCTTTACGGGTGGGATCCATAGAATAAACACCCAGAATTTTGATCGTTTGGGTAAAAAATGATAGCTCCTCAAATGCAAGCTTCACATGTTCATCATCAGGGTGACCTTGAATATCCGCATAAAACTGCGTTGCTGAAAAATTTCCACCAATCATATAACTTTCAAGTTTCGTCATATTCACCTTATTGGTCGCAAATCCCCCAAGCGCTTTATAAAGTGCCGATGGAATATTGCGCACATCAAAAATGAAAGTTGTCATCACACGATCACCTTGCTTTGCCATCTTAGATTCTGGTGAAAGCACCAAAAAGCGGGTGGTGTTATTGCTCTGATCTTCGACATGCTCGGCAAGCACTTCAAGATCGTAAAGCTCACCTGCAAGTGGTGATGAAAAAGCTGAAACTGTATCATCAGCGGTTTCCGAAACATGTTTCGCTGCGGCGGCTGTATCCGTCCAGCTTTGCCACTCCAAATTGTTCTCAATCATAAATTTGCGGCACTGCCCAAGCAAAACGGGATGAGAAATCGCGCGCGAAATCGTTTTTTTATTAGCACCCTTTCGCGCGAGCCAATTGATCCGCACTCGCAAAAAATGCTCACCAATAATATTAAGGCCAGCATTTGGAAGAAGATGGTGAACATCGGCAACACGGCCATAAGTCGAATTTTCCACAGGAATCATGGCCAAATCAGCATGGCCTTGCTTAACAGCTTCAAAAGCACCTTCAAATGTTTGTGTCGGCAATATGTCTGCTTTTGGAAACTTATCCAAACATGCTTGATGTGAATAAGCACCCAACTCACCTTGAAAAGCTATCTTCATAAATTCACCTCTCTACATTTCGCCGCACTTTTTTAGCTTTCTACACCTTGCCAAAACCAATGTGAAGCGGTTAAAAGAGCGCAACGTCAATCAATTACTGTTGTGAAATCAGCGGGGAACATATGAAAAACTTAGATCTTAATAAACTTATCGGCGCATTTTGTGTAGCTGGACTTGTATTCTTGTTCGGCAAATGGGCCGCCACATCCATTTTTTCACGACATGAGCCTAGCAAACATCACGGCGACCATGAAATGGCTCAAGCTTATTCTATCGAAGTTGAAGCTGGAGACAGCCAAGGTGAGGCGCCTGTTGCGATTGATGTGGGCGCACTTATGGCATCGGCTGATCCCGCAAAAGGCGAAAACGTATTCAAAAAATGCAAAGCATGTCACGCAATTGACGGATCGAATGGCACTGGCCCACATCTTGATGGCGTTGTAAACCGCGCTGTTGGCTCAGTTGCAGGTTTTTCGTATTCAGATGGAATGGCATCACTTGGCGGCGAATGGACTCCAGAGCTACTTGTTGAATTTCTTGGCGATATTAAAGGTACGGTTCCTGGCACAAAAATGAGCTTCGCAGGCATTAAAAACCCACAGCAACGTGCTGATTTGATTGCATATTTAACACCGAACTTTAACGCTGCTGATTATTCAGCATCAACAGCTCCAGCTGAAGATTCTCAGAGCAACGAAGATGCTCACACTGATGCGGCACATTAAGCATATTTATTCGTGAGGAAGTGAGAAGCACAGCTCTAAGTATAAAAATGGGTTTTATAGGAGTAAACAAAGAAAATCGCCGCGCGGACTTAATCGCTTATCTTGTTTCACTTCAATAATTATATAATCTATGTTGAATTCGGGCGCTTAATGCGCCCTTTTTATTAGGGTAAGTTCAAATGCAAACTGAAAAACTCTATATTGAAAAATATCTCGGCTCATGGTTGCGCAGCTTCCTACCTCTAGCCATTGCCGAGTTCATATTATTTGGCGCCAAACTTGCATGGGCATGCTTATTTGCTGGCATATTGCTTATGGCAATCATCGTGACCAAATATGCATATCCAAACGAAGTTCTATTATCGCGCTACGATTTTTTGGCTTTTGTGGCATTTGTCGTTCAAATATGCATGATCACATTGCGCTTAGAGAGCTTACAGGAAGTCAAAGTTATTTTGCTTTTTCATATATCTGGAACAATTATGGAGATATTCAAGCTCGCACAAGGGTCATGGGATTATCCTGAGCAAGGCATTCTTGAAATCGGTGGCGTTCCCTTATTTTCAGGGTTTATGTACGCATCGGTTGGCTCATTCATGGCGCGTACTATTCGAATTTTTGATATGCGCTTTGATCCATTTCCAAGACCATATTTTGGATTTTTACTCGCCATTGCCATTTACCTCAATTTTTTCACCCATCACTATATCCCCGATTTTCGTTGGGCACTAATCGTTCTAACGGCCGTTATTTTTGGCCAAACATGGATCCATTTTCAACCATTTGAACGGATATGGCGCCTACCCTTGGTTCTATGTGCTTTTCTCTCCTCATTATTTCTCTATTTGGCCGAAAATATCGGCACGCTAACAGGCACATGGGTTTATGGTGGCACAACGGGTCTAGCCTTTACCGATCCTATGAAAATAACAAGCTGGTATTTGCTACTTTTCGTCAGTTTTATGCAAGTTTTGATGGTCTATTTAAAGTCACATCATGTGGGCACTAGACGCGCTTAAAATCTTACGTTAAGTGACATTTATGGCCCAATATATCCTCAAACGCCTATTGCTGATGATCCCGACATTGATCGGCATATTGTTCATCAATTTTACCATTTTGCAATTCGTGCCAGGTGGCCCTATTGATACTTTCAAAGCCCGTATTGCAGGTGAAGAAGACTTTACGGGCATGGGGGGTGGAAGCGCGCAGCGTGAAGACGATTTTAGCGGTGACAACACAACCGATCAAATCGCCATCGACAAATTTAAAGCCGAATATGGGCTCGATAAGCCATTCTTTCAACGCTTTGGGATCATGATGGTCAAATATGCGCGGTTTGATTTTGGCTACCCGATGTTCAAAAATAAAAATATTTCCGTGCTTGATCAAATCAAAGAAAGGCTGCCCGTCTCTATCGCACTCGGGCTATGGTCCACATTGATCATTTATCTCGTTTCTATTCCCCTTGGCATAGCCAAGGCCGTGCGGGACGGTACAAAATTTGATACATATTCATCAGCCATTATCATCTTGGCCTATGCCCTGCCCTCCATCATTTTGCCTGTTATGCTGCGCATGTATTTTTCTGGCGGTGCCGATTGGGGGTATTTCCCATTGCGTGGCCTCCAAGATGAAAATTATGACAGCTTCACAGCTTGGGGCAAATTCAAGGATTATGTTTGGCATGTCACTCTGCCCGTTATCTCGATGACGGTTGCGGGTTTTGCAACCAAAACATTGCTCACCAAAAACTCATTCCTTGATGAAATCAAAAAGCAATATGTCATGACAGCGCGCGCCAAAGGCCTCTCTGAGGGGCGTATTCTCTATGGCCATGTCTTCCGCAATGCGATGCTGATCATTATCTCGGGCTTCCCTGCTATCTTCATTGCTGTGTTTTTCACGGGTTCATTCATCGTTGAACAGACATTCTCTTTGCAAGGCTTAGGTTTACTTGGGCTTGAAGCCGTCTTTGAACGTGACTACCCAATCATTATGGGCACATTATTCATCTTCTCGCTCATCGGTCTTGCGGTGCATTTGCTGGCTGATCTCACCTATATTTTGGTTGATCCCCGCATTGACTTTGAGGCGCGCAATTCATGACACCGATCACTAAGCGCCGCCTTTCGAATTTCAAAGCCAATAAACGTGCATTTTGGGCGCTATGGATTTTTCTTGCCTTATTTGTTCTCTCATTGATTGCCGAATTCGTCGCCAATGATAAGCCTATTATGGTACGCTATGACGGTAAAACGCGCTTTCCGATTTTCAAGTTTTATTCTGAATATGATTATGGTGGCGATTATCAAACCGAGGCCGATTATCTCGATCCCGTCGTTCAGTGCCTTATCCGTTCAAACGGTGATGAAACTTGTTTTGAAGATACACAAACGCCTCAAGGCAACGGCAAAATCATTTGGGCGCCTGTGCGATATAGTTTCAACACAATCGCCAAAGAAGGCAATGGTTCGCTCAATCCACCAAGCGCGCGCCACTGGTTTGGCACAGACAGCCAATCACGAGATGTCTTTGCCCGCGTGCTTTATGGTTTTCGTCTCACGGTCATTTTCGCCTTTCTTGTTACATTTTCATCTTCAGTCATTGCCATCACACTTGGCGCTATCATGGGGTATTTTGGAGGGCGCGTGGATTTATACACACAGCGCTTCGTCGAAATTTGGTCAACTATGCCCACGCTTTTCGTGATCATTATTCTATCCTCTTTTCTCGACATCACTTTCTTGCTCATGGTTCTTATTGTCACAATATTCCATTGGACGGGACTGGTTAATTTAGTACGCGCCGAGTTCCTACGTGCCCGCAATTTTGAATATGTCCGCGCTGCGAAAGCCCTTGGTGTTGGTGATTTCACGATTATGCGCCGCCATGTTTTGCCCAATGCAATGGTGGCGACATTGACCTATATGCCTTTCATGATCACAGGCGCGATCGGCACATTAGCAACACTTGATTATCTTGGTGTGGGCTTGCCAGCCGCCTATCCATCACTTGGAGAAATGGCCAAAGAAGCCAGCGCCGCGATCAGCTCAGGCTGGTGGTTGATCTGGGCAGCATTCGCAACCTATACCGTCATTCTGACATTGCTAATCTTCATTTTTGAAGGCGTACGTGATGCTTTTGATCCGAGAAAAGTATTTAAATGAGTATTGTATCTGTTCAAAATCTCTCAATTGCCTTTGGCCAGAATGAAGTCGTTTCGGATGTGTCATTTGATCTCGATGAAGGTGATGTGCTTGCCATTGTTGGAGAGAGCGGCTCTGGAAAATCATTAACAGCGGCAACACTTGGTGCGCTTACGCCTGATGGTGCAGCGCTTTCTGGCAAGGTGATCACTGCGGGCACGGAGATGAATGGCGCGTCAAGCCGCGAAAAACGCAGACTGCGCGGCAATGAGATTTCGTATATTTTTCAAGAGCCAATGACAGCGCTCAACCCGCTTCACAAAATCCGCAAACAGCTCGCCGAAGGCATGGCTCTGCATCAAGGCCTATCAGGCAATGCGCTCGATATCGCGATAGATGATATCCTTCAAAAGGTCGGGTTAAAAGACATCCAGCGCATCACAAATTCCTATCCTCACGAGCTTTCAGGCGGCCAACGCCAACGTGTTGTAATTGCAATGGCATTAGCCAATAAACCCAAAATTCTTGTGGCTGATGAACCAACCACGGCCCTAGATGCCACCATTGAACGTCAAGTCCTTGATCTATTGATAGATTTACGCCGCGAGATGGGGCTAAGCATGGTTTTTATAACCCATGATCTACGAATTTTGCCTGGACTTGCGGATAAAGTGCTCGTTATGCAATCAGGAAAAATTGTTGAACACGGCACGACAGATCAGATACTCAATTCTCCCAAAGAGGCCTACACTCAAGCGCTCATCTCGGCCGCCGATTACGCGCCAAGAGCAAAGCTCAAAGGCAAAAGCGAGACCATTGCATCAAGTCATGATTTGCAGGTGACCTATGGCAAACCCGCTGCTTTCTTGCGCAAATCAACTGAATTTAACGCACTAAAGCCCATTAATTTTGAAATTCGTGCAGGTGAATCTATCGGGCTTGTTGGTGAAAGTGGTTCGGGCAAATCAACAATCGGCCTTGCCATGATGAAACTGATTGCATCTCAAGGCGAAGTTCATTTGGGCGATGAAATCCTTGATGGCAATAACGCCCGCACTATTCGCGCGGCGCGCCGCAATATACAGATGGTGTTTCAAGACCCCTTTGGATCATTATCCCCTCGCATGACCATCGGCGATATTATTGGTGAAGGTCTTAAAATTCATGACCCCAAAGCCGATATCCAAGCCCGTGTTTTGGAAGTCATGGCCGAAGTCGGCCTTCAGGCGGATTGGATTGCCCGTTATCCACATGAGTTTTCAGGCGGACAGCGCCAGCGCATCTCGATTGCCCGCGCGATTATTTTGCGCCCCAAAGTGCTTATCCTTGATGAACCAACATCCGCGCTTGATCGCACCGTTCAAACACAAATCGTTGAATTGCTCATCGCGCTACAAGACAAATATGGCATGGGTTATCTCTTTATTTCGCATGATCTTGCCGTTGTGCGCGCGATATGCCATCGTATCATTGTGCTCAAATCGGGTGAAGTTGTCGAACAAGGCCCAGCACATGAAGTTTTCGATAATCCGCAAGAAGAATACACAAAAGAACTTGTAAAAGCCGCATTGGGCTAGCGCTCCCGCTTTAACTTACACCTCATTTATGTCATCATTACCCGTGAAATACAGGGTATGTGATAATGTGGGATAAAATAAAGAAATTTTCTGATAACTTTACGGAACTAGAATTTCCAAGCCTATGGCCAGTTTGGAACTATCTTCGCGAACACTTTGGGCTCATTCCAACGCTTCTTGGTATTCCAACAATACTCAGCCTTCATTTCGTTTTTATGATGCGATCTCTTGGAGGGCAATCTTCACTCGATTTTTTAGGGGTAGCCTTCATAACTCAGCAAATTTTTGCATTAGGCCAAATATGCGCTATCATATATTTGTTGCTATTAGGGATTAAGTTCACACAAAATTGGAGAACTTGGACGACAACTCCAATCGGTAATATTTTTTCTCGTACTTTTGGTCTCGCTATGTTCATATTGATTTTATTTTTTATCGCAGCTTATCTTGGAATGCAGTGGAATTCGCGAGAAGGGTATTTACTAGCTTTATATACACTAATTTTTCTTGTGTTATTTTTCTTATTTGTTAGTAGCTCAATCGAATTACGGTCCAAACAAAACTACGGTTATAAAGTTGCTTTAATCTTACTGATGATCCTATGCATCGGCTTGGTTTCAAGCTACTCTGGTTTAATGCGTGGCAATTACCTCAAAACTGCAAATCCAATTGAGATCATCACAACCGAACAGATCGATGGGTTTGTTACTGATCAAATATCGCTGATCTTGAAAAGCAGTGACGGCATAACTGTTTGGGATCGAACAAACGAGAACTTGGTATTTCTGCCAATGGATAAGATCATCGCGATCAAGCCCATAAAAGAATAAGGTTTCGATTAAAGTCTTCATTCTCACCTCAACGCATTTATGACACGTTTCGGCTTGTTATTTCTCCTAACCGATGATTATAAATAATCGTTACAGGAGACTCTTATGGAAACCCAGACACTTATTCATTTACATTATCTCAACCTTCTTTGTGATCTTGTCACCAGGCGCATCAGCCATTCTCGTCCTCTCAAAAGGCGCATCCCAAGGCACACGAAAAGGCATGGCCGTTATTGGCGGATTCAATTGTGCGACCTCTTTATATTTTATACTTTCTGCGCTTGGCATCACCGCCCTCATCGTGGCCTCAGCAACAGCATTTATGATCATTAAATGGCTTGGCGTTGGATATCTTATTTATCTGGGATTAAGCGCCATTTTTTAAAATCAGGTGCATTGCAAATTAAACCCGAAGCATTCAAGGCACAATCACTATTCTCACGTGTCGCTCAAGGCTTTATGGTCGAATTTTCGAACCCAAAAGCTGTTCTGTATTTCACGGCTGTCTTGCCGCAATTCCTTGATTTATCGCGACCACTTGTTCTTCAGCTCGTCATCATGGTGTCATCTTGTATTGTTATGCAGTGGCTCGTTTATTGTGGCTATGCAATGCTTGGCGATAAAATTGCCAGATCGGGCATCAAGCCCTTATTCTTAAACATCATGAACAAAACCCTCGGCGCTGCATTATTATTCGTAGCCTATGAAATGTCGAGAGTAAAAACATCATGAAAACCTTGCAAGTTATTGTTATTATAATATTTTTATCTTTATTTCTACTCGCAACTTCCATGCGGTTATTACCAATTAATGCAGATAAGTATCATGTCGATCCGCTGATAAAGGGCGCTAAGGGCAATGAAGGTGGGTTCTTTATAGCGCCAAATCATGCAGATGAGATCGCGCCGATATTTGAGATGAGCAAGTCTGATCTCGCACAGAAACTTAATAAAATCATAACCGAAAACGGCAGATTAATTGCGGGTGATATACATGGAGAATATGCAACATATATCTTCCGATCACGCCTATTCGCCTTTCCTGATTATCTCAGCATTCGGGTGATTGAACTCAATGAAAATCAATCAACAATCGCGGTTTACTCAAGACTTCGTATTGGTCGAAAAGATTTAGGGGTTAATCGCGCGCGCGTGGAGGCTTTCCTTCATGAGATCAATTAATATTCGACCAGCTCAAGTTAAAGATGCAGAGCAAATCTCTAAGATCTTGAACATCTTTATCACAACAAGCAGCTATAATGTGCATGAGCATCCTTACACGCCCGATGAGATCGAAAATCGACTAAAACTGATGGAAGATAATGGTTATGGTGTGTTCGTGGCTGAAGACAGCAATATCATCCTTGGGTTTTCATATTATCAACAATTTCGTGGAGCCTCTGGTTACCGATTTTCAATGGAGCATTCGGTGTATGTTGCGCGACAAGCACATAGCAAAGGCATAGGTTTGAAGCTTTATAAGGCCATAGAAAACCACGCCTGTAAAAAAGGCTATCATAGTTTCACGGCTGTGATTACGTCAGATAACACAAGATCAATTGATTTTCATTTGCAAAATGGTTTTTCTGAGCAGGGTCGCCTGCCCCAAAACGCATATAAATTTGACCAATGGATTGATATCGTCTTTTTATATAAATTTTTACAATCAAGCGTGGTCAAGTCAGAAAAATCAAGTTAACCTATCCCATGTCACTTTGGAACCGCATTACAAAACTGATTTCAGATTTAGGGAGCAACCTTCCCTTCATCGATTTGTTCCGTGGCCCTCCAGAAAACTCGGTGGCGTTTACAATCTCAATTATTGCGCTTTCTGCCAAAATGGCAAAAGCTGATGGCACTGTCACACGTGATGAAGTCCGCGCTTTGCGGCAAATTTTTCAATTCAACGCCCAAGATGAGGATGATATTGCACGTGTATTTGATCTCGCTCGTAAAGATGTCGCAGGTTATCGCGAATATGCCACGAAGATCAGAAAGCTTTTCGTGGGTCGCCCTGAAATGCTTGATGAAATATTCGAAAGCTTGTTTCAAATCGCGATAGCAGATGGCGAATTTCACGAGAATGAAGACGCGTTCCTCACCGAGGTTGCCAAGATTTTTAAAATACGAAAATATTTTTATGACGAGCTGAAAACGCGCTATGTAGCTGGTTCTCAACCTTCTCCACTTCAAGTGCTTGGCCTCGGCGACAATGCCACTACTGATGACATCAAATCCGCATATCGAGCAATTATACGTGAAAACCACCCTGATGCAATGCGCGCACGCGGAATGCCCGATGAGGCTATTGTTCTGGCCGAAAATCGTATCCGCTCTGCAAATGAAGCCTATGAAACATTTGGCATAAAATGAAAATTGCGAGCTATAATGTGGAATGGATGAATACATTGTTCCATGACGGTAAAATAGACAATAATCACAATGAATGGTCGTCGCGATATGGCGTCACCAAACAAGATCAACTTAATGCAATTGCAAAGGTTTTGCGCATTGTAGATGCAGATGCCTTCCTCATCTTAGAAGCCCCAAATGAATATGAAACGGGAGCGACCGTTCGCGCACTTGAAGGATTTGCCAAGCATTTCGGCCTGCGCCAAACGCGAGCGGTTTTGGGTACGGCTTCTGGCACAGATCAAGAAATTGCCTTTTTATATGACCCCGAAAAAATAAGCGCTGAATATCGTCCACATAAGGGCCCAAATCCTCCGAAATTTTCAGATGAATATAAGTTAAAAATCGATGGTGATCATGCGGAAACATATAGATTCTCGAAACCGCCGCTTGAACTCGATTTGTATGATAAAATCGCACAGCGCAACTTCAAGCTCATTGGCGCGCATTTCAAAACCAAAGCGCCACATGGTGCGCGCAATGATGAGCAGGCAAAAAGATATGGGCTCAAAAATAGGCGAAAACAAATTGCACAGGCCACATGGCTTCGCGCGCAAGTGGCTCGCATTCAAGAACCGCTTATCGTCGCTGGTGACTTCAATGATGGCCCAGGGCATGACGAACTTGAACGCGTTTTAGGTCAGTCGAGCATTGATATTTTGACCGCTGGTGGCGCACTTTGGGATCCCAGCATCAAAACACCCATGGAAAACACAACTGCACGTTTTTTCAATCGTGAGGATAAGATATTTAAAGAAGCCCTGATTGATTTTGTCTTTGTGAATGGAAAAATGAGAGAAAATGTAGAAAAATGGGAAATTTGGCACCCATTTCATAACCCAAAAATATGCGCAATATCAGATTGGCAGGAAGCATTTCTCACGGCTTCTGATCACTATCCTGTAAGCATATATATAACATGATTTTGAGTGATGGCGGAAGCTCAGTGCGCTATACTATTATTTACCACATGAAGAAAAAACAGACTAAGTTTTTCTAACCCTAAACCCGCGTTAAATTTCATAGAAATGAAGGGATTTGAACGGCTATTCTGGGCGCTCAATTCGTGTCGCCAGCTCCTTCATTGCCCTACCGCTCCTCTTGCGCCCTATAAACCGCAAGCTTTTCGCGCTTACCCACCGCAATCACTACCACAATCAAACGCTCACCTTGCACCTCATAGACAAGCCTAAAACCTGCATCACGCAATTTTACTTTGTAACGATTTTGTACCCCACGCAAACGATTAGCTGGTATTTCAGGATTGTCGAGAACCTTGGTGAGCTTCTTATTGAATTGAGTTTGCACTGACTTATTAAGCTTACGCCACTCTTTTAGAGCCTCAATGTGAAATTCAAGTTCATAACTCATCAAGTGTCACGCGCATAGTTTCACCACCCTTGCGCTCATCAGCAATCGCATTAAGCTCCAAATCCTCAATGCGCTCTAACATATCTGCATAAAGCTCCGCAGGAACGCAATAAAACGCAGGGGAATTACGGTTAAGTATAGCCACAGCCTCGCCGTTGCCAGCTTCAAGGGTGCGCATCGGGTTCTGCTTAAACTCAGAGATTCCCGCTGAAATTTGTGAATGTATCATTTGTGTCATTTCAATAGCCCTTTTAATTGATTATTTAATAACACACCTAAATGGTTAAGTCAATCTCTTTCACAATTCAACCCGCCTCGCGCGCGTGTAATTGCCAAGAAACTGCATAGCGCACCCCTACCCCCCCTTTTTAAATTGGTCTGTGTGAAAATTAAGCGGGGGCTTTGGTTAATCCGTAGACTCTTGACTGCCCCTATCTTATGTTGTTCTACGTAGGTGTCCAATTGATTGTTTGCGCTGTGTGTGGGCTTTAAATTATGCTGCGTGAAGGTAACATTCCTCTTGAATATTAGCAACTAAGCAACCGATAGCATCTTCATCTTTCTTTTAACAACTTGCCTTAGCTTCCGCTGCATTTCAAGGTCGTCTGTAATAACGCCAATGATGTAAGCACCAATGTCGATAGCTTTAAATAGATGGTCTTCACGGTCTTGGAAGAGGGATGCATAGCGCATTAGCTCTGATATGTTTTGAATAATACACAGCCCGTCTATAGTGATGTTAGATAACTTAACCTCACCACTACATTCATTGAACAAAAGCTTTTCAAGTGCTTTCATGTCATTCGGTAATGCGTCCAGTTCCGCTTGCTCGTGAGAATAGATCGATGCTTGCTTATTCATACGCTTGCCTCTTGTTTGTTGATTAATTTCACTGCGTTTTCATAGACAACCTGCTGGCCGCTATCTGCCCAATCATCGGGTCTATCCATGAGTGCAGCGCACTGGATTAGGAACTCTTCTGCTGTTTCGGGAATTGCGGCTTCTAGAGCATTATCAAATGCCCTGTATGCATTATACGCTATGTCAGATATGCTCTCAGGCAAGCTCATGTTGTTATAGGCAGCTCGATAAGCAGCGCGTCCTTCTGAAAGCTCTGAAATAGATAGATTTGTGGTGTTAATGTGTATTGTGTCGCTCATGCCGCTATCTCCAAATGGATTTTATTAACTTTATTGACTTGAGCGCGTGTTGCACCGATTTACGATTTTAGTGCGGTCATAATTCCCCAGAACTGAATCGCTCGATTACTGTTGTTGCTAAAGTGTCAAGCCCCCTTTGTTTGTGCCAATTTTATGGTCGTAGTTTCGGGTATTGGTGGTCGCATTTTTAATGAGGCAT
>CANMUM010000034.1 GCA_947501025.1 uncultured Paracoccaceae bacterium
CAAAGCCAGAGGATTATATTCTGTCGCGTTCAGGCACTGATTTGGAGGGTATTTTCAGGGCTGATGAATGGGAGGGTATGCAGCCACAAATTGGACAACCGTGTGCGGTGCGCTTGCAATAGGTTATAATTGGATTATCGGTAAAATAGAGTTTATAGGGAGTTTCAGATGGGTACGTATTTTTCAACACAAGGTTTGCTTAGCGCTGATGTGAATGTTGAGACAAGGATTGGGGCGGATTTTGAAGGCTTTGATGGCCAGCAATCTCTTCAGACCCATCGTGTTTATAATTTTGAAGTTGCAAAATATCATACCTATATCGCTGGGGATGTCCGCGTTCACAACACCTCGGCTCTTGATTTAATTGCTGATGATGCTTTCATCGAAAATATTACGATTGGGGATGATGGGACTATAGAAACTGTGACCACGAGTGGCACATTTGAAGGGCATAGGGTGGAGACCACTCTCTTTGCAGAGAAGGATGCCAATGGGAATACGACGGGTGCTTACATCAAGCAAGTTGATATAGGTGAAAATGTCATGGTGCGCAGCCATATTGAAGTTGTAGGTGATAGCACAAATCAGGCTATCATCTCCATCGAAGTTGAGGATATTATTGCGACTGGCGACGCGAAGCTTATCGGTGATGCCCTTAATGTTGTCCTTGGTGCCTTTACTTCTGATATTTTTGGAGACAGCTTATTTGCCAAAATAGTTGCTGGTAGTTTAACAAGTACGTTGACCCAAAATCTTGCTGAAATGATTGGTCTGTCATTTGATAACATGAGTATCGTTGCAAATGGCTTAGGTCATTTTCTTGATGCTGATGGCTCAGAAATAGTCAATCTCACCGATCGTGTTGATACGGATCAGCTTATGAATGATGTTTGGTCTGATTTTGGCTGGGAGCTTGCCGAGAACTTTTCTCGTATGTCTATCTCTCATTTCACGAATGCGCTTTGGGTGGATGTATTTGATCAATTGAATATTGATGGTGTCGCGGGTGAGATTTTTGTAGCGGTTGGCAGTGCATGGACAAGTCATTACACAGATTCAATACTGGATCTTGTTTTTGACAGCAGTGTTAATTTGGATGATGCAATTAAGCAAATGCAAGACTTCAGCAATTTTGACGCTCAAATTTATGGTGCTATCGGTAGCATTTTGGGGCGTCATTTGGCGTCAGCAGTTGTTGATATTGATTCTCCAGAGGAAGCGCTCGGATTTCAAATCGGTGGATCATTGGGTGGATTGTTTGCAGGCTCAAGTTATTTTTCGGGTGTGAGTTCTTATTTATTTGCCTTGGGTCCTTTGAGTGGAGGTGTTCTAGCTTTTGCAGGAACATTTTTGGGTTCTGTTATTGGCAGTTTTATTGGTGATTTGTTCGATAATGATGATATGTTTGCCGAGGCTAATGTGTCCTTATTCGTCGAAAATAATAGCTTAGTATTAGATGAGGTGAACAATGATGAAATGTCCACTGCGTTTGTTCGGTCGCTTGCCGATAGTGTACTTACCAGTGTTAATGAAATCATTCGCTCAATTGGAACAGTTCGTGACACAGATGAAATTAATTTCAACTTCCGTCTTGATAAAGACAATCTAGAAATTCGCTTTAATAATGGTGACACAACCAAAGAATTTACGCTTTCGGAAGAGGCCGTAGATAAGTTGGCTGTGGAACTGCGTGTGCAGTTTGGGGCTACAAAATTGCAAGAGGCAATTTCTGAACTTATTGAGGAGAAGAGCGAAACGAAGAATTCTGGGATTGATGAGAACTCAGAACCATTGGAACTTCTGGTCGCATTGGCGGAAAGTCTTGGAATAACAGACCTTGCCGAAGACGCTCAACCTATTTTGCTTGAAAAACTCCAAACTGTTTTGTCTTTAGAGCAAATTAAAGATGCTCTTAATGGTGAGGTTGAAGTAGCCGATCGATCAAGCGGAGAAACATTAGGGCTCTTAAATGAAAAATTATTAGAGCTTCTCGGCAATGGGGAGTTTGATGAGGGAGAAAGAGAAGTAGTTCAGGATCTTGTAGCAGAGTACTCTTCAATTTTAAGTGAGCATTTGATTGAAGAACTTGAAGATGATGGCCAGGCACCTGATTTTCACTCAATCGCTCAATATCAAGCTCTGACGCAAGTTGTTACGGTTCTGTCTCTTTACAATCTTGATTTCTCTGGTGGTGATTTGACTGCTCTTGCAGCTTTTAATACTTGGAAAAGTGCGGTTGAAGAGGAGCTTGATGACAACGGCTTGACTGCATTTTTGACTGAAGACTACGATGGAGCTTTGGTTGATGTATCTGTGTTTTCGGACCTTCTCAGTCTTGCTACGGACTTTTTAGGTTCTGCTGGGACTTATATGGACTTTGCGGAAAACTCTGCAATTATCAATGCAGTTAGCATGACAGAAAACGAGAGTGCCTATGCTAGTATGGTAGCAATCATGCAGCTCGGATATGCAAATGCTGGGCTAGATTTTGGTGTTAATTTTGAAGCTGATGCCAACGATAATGAAGTTTTTGGTACATTCCATAATGATATCATTATGGGACTGGCTGGCGACGATACTATTGATGGTAACAACGGAAACGACGAATTAGACGGCGGTGCAGGTAAGGATATTATAGACGGTGGCGCAGGTGATGATATTGTAGACGGCGGTGCAGGTGATGACGTTCTTACTGGTGGCGAGGGCAGTGATCGCATCGACGGTGGTGATGGCAATGATATTGCGAACTTTTCTGGATATTTTGTAGATTACCGAATTAAAGATTCAAACGGTGTTATTCTTGAGCTAGGTGATTCTCGACCCATAGAAGAAAAGCTAATCGTTGAGCGTATTCAAATCATAAATGGTATAGAAGAGGTCCTCGAGACAAATGAGCTTTATAACGTTGAATTTCTAAGATTTATAGATCGAGTTGTCACTTTCGATGACAAATATGATATGATCATCGTTGGTACTGACGATGCGGATTTCCTTGAGGGAAGTGATGGCGATGATGCCATTATGGGTGGCGCTGGCGATGATATTGCCTATGGTTTTAACGGAGATGATTTTATTAGTGGTGATGACGGCGATGACAGTCTCTTTGGGGGGCAGGTAATGACTGGATCTTTGGTGGAAGAGGTAATGATATTGTGCAGGGAGATGGGGGTGCCGATAATCTCCTTGGTGGATCGGAGGCAGATTACATTTGGGGTGGTGCTGGCAATGATACTATAGACGGCGAAGGTGAAGATGATACTTTGTATGGCGGTTCTGGCAATGATCTCATAGATGGTGGTTCTGGCGATGATGAAATTCATGGCGGCGCTGGTAATGATATTATTTATACGCGAGATGGTGACGACACGGTTTATGCGGGAGCAGGTAATGATATTATTAATCAAGACTCATGGACAAATCCGTGGGCAGCAGATATTGGAAATGCCGCGGTTATTAGCTTGAGCAATAGCGGGGGAGCAGACCTTATATATGCTGGTGCTGGTAATGATACGATTAATCAAGTCGGAGCAAAGAACGTCGTTTTTGCTGGAAGTGGGGATGATGATATATTTACATCAGGGTTTCTGAATACAGGTGCAGCTGTTGATGGTGGCACGGGATTCGATCAGCTTTATTTTAGAAATGTTTATGGGCGGTTCACGTGGTATGAAAACGCACAAACTGGTGAACGGGGCGCTATAGTTGATCAAGGTGGTGATTCCAATAATGCTTGGTACAATAATGATGCCTATAATAATGACAAAGTATACGCTTTAAAAATTAAAAATGTTGAAGAGGTTTACCTCCAGCGTAACGATGATCCATTTACATTCGGATACGATACCCAGAAAGCGACTGGTTATGGTGGTGATACGCGGCGTTATGAGGGGTATACTTCTTTAACTAATGCGCAATGGAACGCTATGTTCTCTGATAATGCGTTTAAGGCACTTAATACCACTTCTCTATTTGAGGATACGCGACCTAATCAAATGGATCAGTATCGGAGCGAGGGTGGCAATACGTCGACGTTTAATCTGAGCAATGGTGACGATATAGTAACTGATCATTGGAAAGATGCTGAAGCGTCTGGTGAGGTCTATAAGATATATTCAAGTGGCGTGCAGCGCATAAATGGTCAAGGTGGAAATGATATTATCAGTGTTAGCTATGGCGACGACTTTGTTTGGGGAGGAGATGGCAATGATACGATTTATGGTCAAGAGGGGAATGATACACTTTCGGGTGGTGCTGGCAACGATGAGTTAAAAGGTGGTACTGGTAATGATACTTTAAGAGGTGGTAATGGTAATGATTACCTTACTGGTGGTTATGGCCGCGATGAGCTTTATGGTGATGCTGGTGCTGACAAACTTTATGGTGGGGATGGCAGTGATATTCTTAGGGGGGGTGCTGGTGATGATAAGACCTTGGAGGTTAACCTTGCAACAGGTGTGAACAATAGTGGTGACAGCTATGTGAGCATTGAGAATATTGTGGGTTCAGAGAGCAACAAGAATATTCTCACGGGTGATAGCAATGCCAATATGCTGAAGGGTGGTGATCTCGACGATACACTTTACGGCGGTGATGGCAATGACCGGCTTTATGGTGGCTCTGGTAGTGATATCTTATACGTAGGTCTTGGTTCTACACATGGAGGAGGAGGCTATCAGTTAGTAAATGGTGGTGCTGATCATGATACCTATATGATTAGCGCAGGAATTGGCTATGCCCATATTGGATATGAAGAAGCTGGTGGTGGAACGGATACGATTAACTTTTACAACACCAATATGAATAACTGGAATGTCACTCAAGGATCTCAGACAGATACGCTTGTATTTACTTCGCAGAATGAAAATGGTGATGTTGTATATGTGCACAATGCAAGTGAAATCGAGAACTGGGAGTTTACTAATGGCCGTCATTTCCATGACATCTCTATTAATTCCTCTGGTAATCTGGAACTTAGAGGTGATGGCAATGTAGACAATATTATCGGTTCTTATGATAGTGATATTATTTATGGTTATGGCGGTAATGGTAATGACCATATCAACGGTGGCGATGGCAATGATGTGATCAATGTCGGCCTTGGCGATTCAGATAGCAATTTGGCATGGCAGCAAGCCCGTGGCCAAGATGGCAATGACACCTATGTGCTTGAGGAAGGTTTCTGGCGCTTTACGATGGGTGATGCTTCGGATGCTGTGCGTTTGGATAATGGTGTTGATACAATTCGTTTTGCAAATACAACGCTTGCGGAATATGAGATTATCCAACATAGCAATGGCCATTCTGATAGTTTGGTCTTTAGGAACACATCAACTGGTGATGTTGCACATTTCCATGATCTTGATCAAATCGAGAACTGGCAGTTTGAAGGTGGACGTCATTTCCACGATATCTCTATCCGTGCGGATGGTCGCTTGGAACTCAGAGGTGATGACAATGTTGATAATATCCTTGGATCTTTTGGCGATGATGTGATTTATGGTGGAGACGGCAATGACTGGCTGCATGGTGGAATTGGTGACGACCTAGTCATTGGAAATGCTGGCGATGATACTCTCTACGGGAATGAAGGCGATGATACCTTCTACTTTGGCCTAAATGTTGACCATGATGTCATAAAAGACTTTGAAGACAATATTGATACGATAGAACTAAATAACTTTGTCTTTGCAGACGACCTAGATGCGTTTGATTTTGCAACTCAAAGCGGCGATGATGTCATTTTCGACTTCGGAAATGGAGATTTATTAACAGTTGAGAGTACAACAATAGATCAGCTAGAGAATGATCTTGTGATGGCATAGGTTGTGGTTGGATTGCAGCAATGAATGTCATTCAACCGATTCTAATACATAAGTGTCCATCATACCGTGCCGCGTTTAAAGAAATTGGCGTTGAAAATCGACAACTTTGTGGCACGCGATTAAACAACAGATGCTAGAAGTCTAATACATAGTTTAACGCTCAACTGATCTGAAAACCGGTGCCCACTTTTCGTGATGAACTTGTCCATTTCGAATAGCGAGAGCGTGCAATGCAGAAGTTTAAAAGCCCTGCAATGCTCCAAAAAATCACGAGTATTCACGCTCAGATTTACAACCATTTCAATAACGGAAAATATCTAGAAACGCGGACATCTTACAAACAAAAAACGGACGAACGTTTTAATTCAGTAATTTCAATTCTGCGCCTAAACTAAACACGCTTGCGGGAAATTCAGAAACACGCTAAAATCGCTCTGACAATGTCATACCTAATTTGTGTGGCTTGAAGTTGCTTAGTATTCTTTATGCGCAATCAAACGAAATATAAAGCTATCGTCACAAAATATGCAAACTCAGCTATCTCCTATTGCGCCTATGTCAAAATCAGGCGATGTTATTGCAATAATACACGCGAAAAATGAGTATGATTTTCAGATGGCTCGCGAGAGATTATACGAAGCGCTTATTAAAAAACCGCATTACGAAAAACTCATACTAGATAGGGTGCAATGAACAAGAAACGTGTATTTTTGATTGTGATGGATTCTGTTGGAATTGGTGGCGCCATTGATGCTGCGGATTACGGGGATGAAGGATCAAACACAGTTGGTCATATTATTGAACATATGCGCAATAAGAGGCCGCTTTGTGTTCCAAATCTTGCAAAGTTGGGCTTGGGTACAGCGCTAGAGATTGCAACGAACGATAGTTTTGATGAGATAGGCGCGCATCAAATAGGCGCGGCGGCGGCGGCAAATGAACACAGCCAAGGCAAAGATACCCCAAGCGGGCATTGGGAAATTGCAGGTGTTCCCGTTCCATGGGAATGGCACTATTTTTCAAATGAAACACCATGTTTCTCTAATGCATTACTGGATGAAATTAAGTCAAAAGCGGGTACTGAGTTTATCGGGCTTAGACATTCCTCAGGCACAGCAATCATTGATGAGCTAGGCGATGAGCATTTGCGTACGGGTAAGCCCATTGCATATAGCTCAGTAGATTCTGTTTTTCAAATCGCAGCGCATGAAGAAGTGTTTGGGCTAGAAAGACTTTATAAGCTTTGCAAAGATGTCGCTAAAATCGTACATCCGATGAAAGTTGGCCGTGTCATTGCGCGACCATTTGTGGGTGATGTTGGAGATTTTCACCGCACAAGCAATCGCCATGATTATGCCATAGCGCCGCCAGATCTTACGATTCTCGATCGTGCACAAAAAGCAGGGATCCATACAATTGCTATTGGAAAAATTAGTGATATTTTTTCTGGGCGTGGTATTGATGTTAGCTTGGCTGGCAAGCCTGATGCTGAGCTTTTTGATGATCTGGATACACAAATCACAAATGCGAATGCTGGTTCACTTATATTTGCGAATTTTGTCGAGTTCGATAGCTTATATGGCCACCGACGTGATTCCGAAGGATATGCTGGAGCGCTTGAATGGTTCGATCGGCGCTTGGGCACTGCACTTGAAAATTTACGAGAAGATGATTTATTGATCATCACTGCTGACCATGGAAATGATCCGACTTATAAGGGTAATGACCATACCCGTGAGCGTGTGCCTGCGTTGTTTTATAGTCCAAATATGGCAGTACAAAAGCTAGGCCAAATTGATTTTGCCGATATCGGAGCAACAGCACTTGCACATTTGGACGTTGAATGCGGTGCCTTTGGCAAGAATATTTTAAAGGATACAAAATGACAGACTGGCTTAAATTCCCCAAAACGGAAATGCATCTTCATCTCGAAGGAGCCGCGCCCGTTGACTTTATTCAAGCACAAGCGAAGAAAAAAAATATAGATTTATCACACGTCATTGACGGAAAAAATTATCTCTGGAAAGATTTTGATGCGTTTTTGAAAACCTATGAAGCTGTAATGTCCGTTTTGACGACACCACAAGATTTTGCTGATTTAATGCGCGCTGTCTTGGCACAATCTGCGGGTCAGGGTGTGAAATATACTGAAATTTTTTTAGGCCCGGTATTAATGTCAGATAATGATCCAGTAAGGTGGAAAGAAATGCTGGCCGCTATTGAGGAAGCAAGTTCAGAAGCAGAGGAAAAATATGATTTAATCGTACGATATATTTCAGTTATTGTTCGGCATTTTGGGATTGAGAAAGCTGAAGAAACGGCAAAGCTAACTGCGCAAATATCTTCCCCGCGTTTGACGGGTTTTGGTATGGCTGGTGCAGAAGATTTTGGTAGACCAAATGATTTTTCTCGAGCTTTCAAAATTGCAGGTGATGCAGGTCTTGGCCTAACTGTTCATGCGGGAGAATGGTGTGATCCACCAAGCATTCGTGAAGCCATAGATAGCTTAGGTGTCACACGTCTTGGGCATGGCGTGCGTGCTGTGGAGGATCTGGATCTTATAAAATACATTATCGATAAAGATATTCATTTAGAGGTTTGTCCTGGCTCGAATGTGTCATTGGGAGCGAGTCAAAATTGGAAAAACCATCAAATACATGAATTAAAAAATATGGGTGTGAGTATTTCAATTTCAACAGATGACCCGCCATATTTTGCAACGGATATGGAAAACGAATATACACAACTTGCAAATCTTGGCTGGAGTGCCGAGGATTTTAAGCGAACAAATCTGGAGGCTATTCGGCATGCCTTTGTTGATGAAGAAATAAAAGCGCGAATTAGCGAGAAACTGGAATATTGATATGTTAAAAGTTACTGAGCATCCCGTGATTATTGATCGCATTAATCAATTGCGTGATGTAAAAACGACACCGAGTGAATTTAGAGCCCATTTACGCCAAGTCGCTAATTATCTGATGATTGAGGCATCCAAGGACTTACCCATTCAGAAATCACAGATAGTCACGCCTCTTGAGGCTGTTGATCTCGATAGGCTATCAGGCGCTTCTCCGGTATTGGTGTCTATATTAAGAGCAGGCAATGGTTTGCTTGATGGGGCGCTTGATGTTTTGCCTGATGCAAAAATTGGTTTTTTGGGAATGTACCGTGATGAGGAGACACTGAAACCCGTCAACTACTATGCCAATTTACCAGATCAAATCCAAAATTCGCCAATATTTTTACTAGACCCAATGCTCGCAACAGGGAACTCCGCAGTTGATGCAATTAAACAATTAAAAGCAATGGGTGCTTGGGATATACGATTGGTATGCTTGGTTGCCGCGCCTGAAGGCGTTGCTGTTGTTCATGACTATGATAAAGAGATCAAAATCTATTGTGGTGCTCTTGATAGAGGGTTAAATGATAAAGGATACATTGTTCCGGGGTTGGGCGATGCAGGTGATCGAATTTTTAATTCGCACTGATTGAAAGTTTTCAAAAGGAACGGATAATATGTTGAATAAATTTATAATAAGTTTTGTGATAATAACTAGCCTCACAGGCTGTGGGTTTCTGGGCCTGAATACGGCGCCTGAGGTTGTTTCTAATCCGATGACTGCCCCTTCCAGCCTGCCGCCAGAGGGTTATACAGCACATAGTTGGATAGATAGTCGTGGTTGCGAATATTTGCGCGTAGGCTCTAACAGCTGGGCACCAAAAGTAACTCAAGATGGGAGCCATTTATGTGGCGGAATGCCAGAAATTACCGTAACAGATTTTGATGATAGGGTGCATCTAGATAATGTAGCTAACTCATCACAGAATTTACAAGTTATTCAAAATGAAGAATTTAATGGCGCTCAAGCCAATGTAAGTAATTCTAGCGTTATAGCTCAAATTGCTTCTTTTAAAATGAAAGAGAATGCTGAAAGCACTGTGTCTTTGCTAAAAGACCTTGGATATGAAGTTATCACAAATACTGTTTCTAGTGGTCTACAAGTTGTAAGCGTTAAATCAAAAAGTGGGCAATCAGCTGACAATTTATTGATGCATATGAAACAATTAGGCTTTAGTGATGCATTCATCTACTTTGGATAGAAAGCGGCTTTTTAAAAACATATCACATATCGTTACTATGGATGACGATTCTCGCGAATTATCAGATTTTGATATTCTGGTTGTTGACGGGATCATCAAAGATATAGGTAAAAACCTTAACGCTGATGGATGTGAGGTTATTAATTTATCTGAGCATATTCTGACACCTGGATTGGTGAACACACATCATCATCTTTATCAAACTCTGACCCGTGCGGTTCCAGAGTGTCAAGATGCACTTTTGTTTGGTTGGCTCAAAACACTTTATCCAATTTGGGGTCGAATGACGCCCGCGCATTTTCACGCGGCTGTTCAGACGGGTGTGGCTGAGTTATTATTATCAGGCTGCACAATGACATCAGATCATCATTACATTTTTCCAAATGGTGTCACGCTTGATGACAGTATTCATGCCGCTTGTGAACTTGGTATTCGGTTTCACGCTACGCGCGGTTCGATGTCCATTGGCGAGAGCGATGGAGGCTTACCACCTGATGCGCTTGTTGAAAAAGAAGATGTGATTTTGAATGACAGCATCCGATTGATTGATAAATATCATGATGCATCAGCGAGCTCTAAAATTCGCGTTGCTGTGGCCCCTTGTTCACCGTTCTCGGTTTCACGTGAGTTGATGCGTGATGCAGCTCTTCTTGCGCGTGATAAGGGTGTGATGATGCACACACATTTGGCAGAGAATGTTGAAGATATCGCTTACTCACTTGAAAAATTCGGTATGCGCCCTGGTGATTATGCCGAGGAGTTGGGTTGGGTGGGGGATGATGTGTGGCACGCACATTGTGTGCAGCTTGATGATACTGAAATTGATCTTTTTGCAAATACCAAAACAGGTGTTGCGCATTGCCCGTGCTCAAATTGCCGCCTTGGTTCTGGCATAGCGCCTATACGTAAAATGATTGACCGAGCTGTGCCCGTTGGTTTGGGTGTTGATGGATCGGCAAGCAATGATAGCGGACATATTTTATCAGAAGCGCGACAAGCAATTCTTCTTCAGCGTGTAGCAAATGGCGCGGATGCATTCTCAGCAAGACAAGCATTGCGCCTTGCTACAAGGGGCGGCGCAGAGGTGTTAGGTCGAGGAGGTGAGCTTGGCCAGATTAAGGTCGGTATGCGCGCTGATTTCGCGATTTGGAACATGGATCACATTGCCTTTGCGGGTGCATGGGATCCTATTGCCGCGCTTGTTCTTTGTGGCCCATTCTCCCCGTCCCAAGTCGTTGTTGAGGGTGAAGATGTGGTTCAAGAAGGGCGGCTTGTTCAAAAAGAGCTGCGTGATATTCAACAAGCGCAGAACATAGCTATCAAAGAATTGATGGCTTAGTGGGTTTAGAGAGAACATCTAAATCTAAGCCTTCATCAAACTCAAGCGTTTCAAGACGTGTTGAGCGAACTGCGACTTTTTGTGTAGACACCTTGATGGCTTCTACATCTGAACTGGCTTGTGTAAAATGGCGATCAAGCTGCCCAACGCGATCACCAAGCCGCGTGATATCTTTCACCAATGTACCGAGTTCTTTGCGGATAAGATTGGCCTGTTCACGCATGCGCATATCTTTCATAACCGCGCGCATTGTGGTGAGAGTGGCCATGCAAGTGGTCGGAGAAACGATCCAGACTTTGCTTGCAAAACCTTCGCGCACGATCTCTGGAAAATTGGAATGCAACTCCGCGTAAACCGATTCAGAGGGCAAGAACATGATGGCACCTTCAGCAGTCTCACCTTCGATGATATATTTGTCGGCGATGTCGCGGATATGCTTACGCATGGTGGTTTTGAAAAATGTTTGCGCGGCTTTCATTTCTACATCGCTATTTGCGCTTCTCAAGGCTTCATAGGCTTCAAGTGGAAATTTGCTGTCAATTGCAATTGGCCCAGGCGGGTTCGGCATAAGCACTAAGCAGTCGGCACGCGTGCCATTTGAAAGCGTGGCTTGTGTTTTAAATGCGTCAGCTGGGAGTGCGCTTGCCACAATATCGTATAACTGGATTTCGCCAAAATTCCCGCGCGTTTGTTTGTTGGATAATATATCTTGTAAACCCAAAACATCGCCCGATAGTTTTTCAATTTTGGTTTGTGCTTTATCAATGGCTTCAAGACGTTGCATAAGTGCGCCGAGATTTTGAGCTGTTCTCGCGCCCGTTTGTCCAAGAGATTGATCAAGGCGTGTTTGCGCGCTGTCAAAACGTTTCTCTACATAATCCACGATATGATTATGGCTTTGCATTTGGCTTTCGCTCAATTGTTTGAGCGCCCCTGCGAGTTCACGCTGAGTATCATCCATGCGCTCAAGTGCAATTTGCGTTCCATCAGGACGCGCAAAAAACAAAATCGAGAGGAGCTTGATAAGCACAACGGCAACCAGAAGAATCACCGCCCCAATGATAGCATACTGCAAAGCGGGATTGCCAATGATGTCTTGCCAAGTTTGGTTCATCGCCCGAACCTTGCTTCAAGGAATTTCAGATCCAGTGAGATGAAGGTCGGTCTACCGTGATTGCAGGTGCCTGAATTTGGCGTGGCTTCCATTTCGCGCAAAAGGGCATTCATTTCTTCTACACGCAATTTGCGGCCAGAACGCACAGAACCATGGCAAGCAATGGAGGCCAGAATTTCATCGACTTTCTTGCTCAGTGCTTCTTTTGGACTCTCATCAAGGGCATCGATAACCGTTTGGACAATTTTGGATGGCGATGCTTTTATGAGAGGCAATGGAACAGATTGAACCGCAATGGCATCTTCACCGAAAGCTTCAATTTCAAGTCCAATTTCGGTGAGTGTCGTCGCGATGCTGAGTAATTTCTCGCGTTCAATTGCGCCGAGTGATATGATCTCTGGAACGAGAAGACGCTGTGATTGTAAACGCTTTTGCGCGTATTCATTTTTCAATCGTTCATAAACAAGGCGTTCATGGGCAGCATGTTGATCCACAATAATCATCCCATCACGGGTTTCTGCGATGATGTAATTATCATGATATTGGGCGCGTGCTGCACCAAGGGGATACTCAACAGTCTTAGGATCTTCAGTGTTTTCTTGAGGGGCATATTCAGGGGCAGCCTCGGCAAGCCCAGGGAATTGTGCACCTAGTGACGCTTGTTTTGCTCCATGTGATGGACGATAGGAGACTGAAGGAAAGCTTGAAAATCCTTGCGAAATAGATTGCGACAAGGCGCTGTCGCTGCGCAAACCAGCTTCTGCGATTTGGTGCCTTATGGCGTTCAGCACAAAGCTGCGAACCGATGCACTTGCGTGGAAACGTATTTCTGATTTTGCAGGGTGCACATTGACATCAATGTCTTGAGGTTCAATTGACATAAACAAAATAATGAAGGGAAATTTTCCAGATGGAAGCAGATCTGAATATGCCCCTTTTACCGCGCCAAAAAACAATTTATCGCGAACAGGACGCTCATTCACAAAATAATATTGCGAAGCAGCTGAACCCTTCGCAGCAGTTGGCAATCCTACAAAGCCATGCAAAATGATACCGTTGTGATTGGCCTGAAGTGGTAATGTGTTTTCAAGTATATTTTTGCCAAGAACGTCCTTGATGCGCTCTTCAAACCCATCATCAGCACATTGTGCACAGGAGAGAATTGTTCGCGTGGAACCATCATCACGCAGCTCCTCAAGCTCAAAACCGATCTGTGGCATGCCCATTGCAAGACGCTTGACAACATCTCCGATAGCCATCATTTCAGAGCGATCAGAAGATAAGAATTTCAATCGCGCAGGCGTTGCAAAGAAAAGATCGCGAACGGTTACGGTTGTACCTTTGTTTCGTTGTGAAGGCCGAGCGGGAGAAATTCGACCACCTTCCACCGATATCGCAGAAGCTTCAAAACCTTCTCTTTTGGATAGAATTTCAAGACGGGAAACAGCACCGATCGAAGGAAGTGCTTCACCACGGAAACCAAAGCTTCGAATAGAGATCAGATCACCATCAGGAATCTTGGATGTTGCATGGCGCTCAATTGCCAGTGGGAGTTCATCTGGAGCGATGCCAAAGCCATTATCGATCACTTCTATGAGCGATTTTCCGCCATGGCGAAAGCGAATTTTGATTTGTGTAGCACGCGCATCAACTGCGTTTTCCACAAGTTCCTTCACAACCGCTGCTGGCCGCTCAATGACTTCCCCAGCAGCGATTTGGTTCGCGGTGGTCTCGTCCAGCCTCGTGATTTTATGGATCATGTTCATTCTTCTTTTGGACCCCAAATAAGCAGTCCTATCAGGCCAACAAAAATCCAAATATCTGCAATATTATAGGAAAAAGGATTGCGGAATGTGTACCATGAATTATTGATAAAATCGACGACGGAACCAAAGACAATGCGGTCAAAAATATTCCCTAAAGCTCCCCCAACAAGCAGGCCAACGCAAATTGCGATGCGTGCATTTAGCTTATCGCGCAGCCAGTAAAGCACAGCCCCAACCATTAGAATTGCAATTGCAACGAGAGCCCAGCGCGAAAACTCAGAACCTTGTCCAAATAAGCCAAAATTGATGCCATGGTTTTTTAAATACTGCATATTATAAAACGGCGGGATCACTGGAATAAAGCTGCCCTCGGCTAGCTTCAGATAATGTGTCACATAAAATTTTGACGCTTGATCAATGCCAAATGCAATAAGCGCAACTATAGTAAGAATTTGAACATTTTTTGACATAAAACCCGCCTATTTGAATGAAAACCACTCATGCCATAGCGCCAGACTCTGAGCAAGTCTTGAAAAATCACATTTTCCACTTGAAATCCACCTAGGAAAGCGGATACACGCATTCTTGGAGACGTGGCCGAGTGGTCGAAGGCGCTCCCCTGCTAAGGGAGTATACCTCATAAGGGTATCGAGGGTTCGAATCCCTTCGTCTCCGCCATTGACGTTTAATTTGTCATATGAATTCAACGACTTATGGTTTATATAGTTATTTCATCCCCCATGCTGTCCCCCATATCAAGTGTGATCAATATGGAGTTAAGCTCTGGAATTTTATAGTATAGCAATTTTATTTGCACTCACCTAGGAATGTAACTGACAACATTTACTGACTGTTTGATATTTTTTTTAAGAGCACAATATCTTTGTCGAGCGGGGCGCGCGAGACCGTTGGACGAACCTGCGCAATATATTTCCGCCTTCCTTTTTGTGCGTTATATGGAATCTCTTTTTCGGTTTTATAAAAGCGGGCTTGAACGAGTCTGCTTCCAACAATCAATTCAATAGGAATATTGGAATGATTAAAAAGCTCTAAAGAGATACACCCCCTAAACCCAGGTTGAAACATAGAAGATATGCTAACCCCTAGTCGGTGAAAGCTACTGCGGCTTGAGATTTCCGCATAGACATTATCAGGTAAAGCAACATACTCTAGAGAGGTTGCGAGCACGGTTTGACTTGGGTGCAATAAAAATTTGTCGCCAATATCTCGTCTTGTGGGTTGAAAAAATGCTTCAGGGCTAGAGCTTGGCTTATCTTGCTCAAGTCGGATGCTTGCCTTGTTGCTGACCACTGATACTAGAAAGTCATAACCTAATCTAAGATCAACTGAAATTGAACCAATCTGATCTCGACTTAGGAGCGGGTCAATCAATACTTTCCCAGTTTCGTAGTTATCACGTGAATCTGGAATTAACTCTTCAAGTTCGTCTTTAATCAGCAGAGCCATTTTTCCACCTTTCTCGGATTTCAAAATTGCGAATAGATTTTTCTGTTAAATCGTTTACTGTTTTTTCGATTTCGAAGTCTGTTACTTCCAGCTCTCCCCATTTCCCAGTTCCACCCTTGAGCTTATCAAAGAGGTAATTCCAGCCCGAGATGTAAATCCCAAAGAGCTCCTCTTTGCTCGATATTTGGTATGGGACAAAATCGTCAAATGCTACATTCAAATTTGGGGTAGAAAAGCGAGTAGACAGTTTATCTAACTTCCTTGCTTCAAGGGCTGAATTGAACATCTCCACGTTCTTATTTGTGCCCTTAGTAAGAAATTCATTAATGTTTTGAATTCGATCTTTTGTTGCAGGGTGTGTGTTTGATGCAGAATGATCAGGAGCAAGTTCATGTAGTGACTTTGCTGCAATTTCGCCGCAATAACACGCCGAGAAGAGGTCAGCAAAGTACTCGCGCCTATGATTCAATGTTATTTCTCGGAATTGGGCTTCGTTTAGCCCGCTTGGCACAATGTCTATCGGATTCATGATCAGGCTTAGTTCTGTTAGACCTAAAGAAATATCTAAGAAGTGACCAAGTTCATGAAATAGTGGGGTGCAAAAAAGTGGACGATGCTTGTATGCAATAGGAGAGCCAATGCGCGCTACAAACGGCCTGTAATCCTCGTTAGTTAAATCTGGAAAGTACTTTTTAACAGTGGCCCATAAATCTAGAGGAGATAGGAAAAAATCCAGTTCTTCTAGTGATGAGCTAGATATTAGAACTGGATTACTAACCCATTCCGATAGCGCAAGTTTCAGCGCAAATAATGTTTCTCTGGGAGCATCGTTAGATCTGCTACCTTTAATAAAGGGAACTATTTGCCATAAGTCTCGTTCAAATTTCCGTACGATTTTTTCTGGATGTTTGTGAGCATCCTCCTTCACGCTGTTGATGATACGCAAGGTTTCTTGCGACAGCGTAGAAAATGCTGGATCAAAAAATGTAGAATTAGATAGCTGAGAGAATCTCTGGGCTAATATTTGTAAATTTATTTGCGGATTCAAAATGAGACCCCATACGGTTTAAAGCTGTTTTTGCTGCGCCTGGATCTAATTCATCAGATTTTACAATATTTTTCATTGCATCCATAATGCTTTCATCTGATCCTGTAAGTAGAACTGCCAGTGATATAGCCTCTCTCTCTACTCGCATTGCATTTTCGGCAGGATTTGCGATTAGTTCTAGCGCATCCTTCACTACCTTCAAAAAATATGCCTTTAACTCTTGGGGATATTCGGCTTCATTCGCCGCCATAGAGAGGACAAGTCTTACAGTTTCCAAAGATTTTTCGGACTGCGGTGTCGCTGATATAAACATGTTTTCATTCTCCTGATCACTGATATATGAATCAACGCGGGACTCCTGTCAATCGATTTCGTCGTTTTTGAACGCTGCGGCTAAACATCGCCTATTATGTATTATGAAGGATTAACGTGGATTAAATGGTGAGAACTGCTTGTTTTAAATGTCTATCTATTTTTCAAAAAGTGAATAAATTTTGATATCTAAAGCTATTGAAATTCTTTCAATATTGACCAGAGAAACGTTTCGTTCGCCGCGTTCCACGCCACCGATATAAGTGCGATCGAGGCCACATTCATGCGCAAAACCTTCTTGCGAATATCCAGCCGCAGCACGCAATTCGCGGACACGTTTCCCAAATATTTTACGAATGTCCTCTTTTTGATCCATGCGCAAAGAATTAACAAAGTGATGACTATATTGCTACGGACTATAAGTATCTATTTGGGAGTTTTAAAATGAATAAAATTATAGTTGCACTTATTGCTGGCGGTTTTTTCCTTTCGGCATGTGATGCTCAGTTTGCTGAAAAGGGAGCTGTTCTGTGCGAACAATACGGCTACATTCCTGGAACTGAGGCATTTGCGCAGTGTGTTCAAAAGGAAGTCTCGACTTCCAATGATAGAATGTCGCAAGTAGGCGCTAATATGCAAGGACTTGATCAACCGCAGCCCAGTATCATCATTGTTCAATGATTTCGCTGTAGGACGAATATCAACTGCTTACATTGCATTTAACAATGATGCCATAAATGTATGGATAGTCTTGTTAGCTGTGTATGCAATTGGATATATGATTTTTCACCGCTTTTACCGCTTCCGCTGTAAACGCGATGAATGCCGTTGGTAACAGGTCGAAAAAGGCTTGCTGTATTCGTCTAATCTTGGTGTTTATTATTTTGCATTAGTAGCCCTGCGACGTTTTACAAATATAAACCGAAGTAAGACGGCATGAATGTTTTTGATGCTAGCAATTAGAAGTTGCTCGATCACAATGGCGAACGAAAGAGCGGAGGGAACGGGTTTGCGCCAATTTGGTTGTTTCTGGGGCGGACAGCCTAGCCGCTGTATCCACTGAAACGATTGTCGCCGTTCTTCACTGGAGTTTAAAAAGGAACATACTAATATATGTATCAAAATCCTAACACTTTAGGAAAGCTACCTATGTAGAATACACCAACGTTAATTGGCATAAAACGTGTTTAAGTGATAAATATTTGCTAACTTCCAACAGGGTAAATTTTACTGCGTCAAAGGATATTCTTTACCGCGTATTCTCGTAAATTTTACTCTATTTGGCCGTATTGTTTCTGTAGGATTTATAGTCTCTAGTCGGTGGAGTTCCTGAGTTGTCATATTGCCATGTGAGCCGATATATTGCTGTGCGTCCAGAATGAGCGCCCTTCAAAGATCCCGCGCGTTCACGACGCAAGAAGCCGTAGTCATCTAGGTCTGTAAGAACTGTCTGCGCGGTCTTCTTGCTACAGCTAATCCAATCCGCAAGGTTTTTTTGAGAAATCTCCTATGCCTATCCCGAAATCGGCAATATGGGCGTGGATAAGATTGATAGCGCCGATGTTCTCAAGGTTATTTCACCAATTTGGACGCAAAAGCACGAAACGGCACGGCGCGTCATGCAACGCATTGGCGTGGTTTTAGACGTGGCCAAGGCTCGCAAATTTCGGGCGGGCGAAAATCCAGTGCAGGAAATCAAGGCGCTTAATGTCTTGCCAAAAGTGGACAGCGCCCCGAAACATCACGGTGCTATGCCTTGGCGCGATCTGCCAGCCTTCTATGAAGAATTGAAAACCCGCGAGGCCGTGGCCGGGCTTGCTTTGCGTTTCTTGATCTTGACCGCTTCGCGCACAAGCGAGGTTTTGGCCGCCAACTGGCAAGAGATTGATTTTGAAAACGCCGTGTGGACAATCCCAGCCGAACGCATGAAAGCGAAGCGTGAACATCAAGTGCCCCTTTGTGGTGAGGCGCTTGAAATCCTTGAAGCCGCCAAGGGCACATCGGATATTGTGATTTTCGAGGGGCAAAAGCGCCACACGCCTATGAGCAATATGGCAATGGAGACGGTGCTAAGACGCATGGGTCAAAGGAAAAAGGCATAACCGTGCATAGCTTTCGCTCGACATTTCGAGATTGGTGCTCCGAAGTTGCGAATGCGCCCCGCGAAGTGGCCGAGGCGAGTCTTGCCCACGCGCTCGGAAATAAGACCGAGCAAGCCTATGCGCGATCCACTATGCTTGAGCGCCGTAGGACGCTGATGGATAGATGGGGTCAATTTGTGAAGGGCAACAAGGGAAAGGTGATTAAAATTGGCTAAACGCAAAAATTCTAAAAAATACGATGGCTTTAGTTTTGATGAAAAAAACCAAAAGCCTTAAATCTTCGTCATGTTGATCCCTCTATTCGAGCGAGCGCCGCACCCACCGCTAACGGGCAATGGTATTGGTGGCTTCAAATTGGCGCACAAAGAGTTGAGGATTTTTCGACTACGCGAGACGGAGCAAAAGGCAATATTGTATTTCTTTTACAGAATGTTTCTGCATTTGGCAGCTTGCAAGATGTGCACGATTGGTATTTCGGCAAATGAAAAAAATCAGAATGAAATCCATATTTAGAGATCAACCTTTGATCGGACGATGGGCGCAATTTGTAACAGGCGATCAAGCCAAAGTCGTGAGGTTAGGATAATGTTTTCGGCGGTGGGCACTGTTAGCTTTGAAAAAATGAAATTTGACCTTGAGATGCTTGCAAATGAATTACTCACTATGGAGAGCAGTATTCTCATGCAAGATAGAGGCATTGAAAAGGAAATTGAGGCTACCGCAAAGCTATCCTATGTGGAGCAAAACGCTAGTTTTGATAGGACGCTTACAAAGCATCAATTTGTTAGCCTGTGGCTACTGGTCAAATTTCTGAATTACCCGAATTACGTTTTTTCTGCACCAAGTGGAGAAACGCTTTCACCCGCCCCCGCGCTAATCGAACATAATATTCTCACCCGCCATGTGGGGTGTTCACTTCCCCTAGAACAAAGCAAACCACTCATTTCAATCATAGATAACTTTGTTGAGGGTGGATATGGTGGTGCAAAAATTGATCCTTTTGCCTATTTCTATTTTATTGACCATCAAACGGGCACTATTCGCAATCAACTTGATCGTGAAACACCTTTTCAATTAGTGGAAGGGCTTGAGGATATTCATAGCCGCGCTAAGGTAGAAAAATCCGCAGATGTTGCCAAGCAATTTGAAGGCTGGGCTGTGTCTTTTAAGGATTTAGGAGACTTTAAGGGCAAAGGCCTTGAACATTTCTTGATTGGATAGGCCTAGATTATCGGTGGGTCAAAAGCAATTCCCCCGAACAGCAAAGGGAACTTGTGCTACCCGAAAAACAGCAAAAAGCGCTCATAATTTACTATCAAATTTTCCCTAACGGCCATAAAGCAATCAAGGGCATGACATGGAAAAAAGTAGCAAGAGAAGTTTCAAAAATAGCTGGCGAAAATATCAGTGACGACACAATCAAACGCGCCCTTGGGATAAAATAACAGGGCAAAAGCCAAGGCAAAAAACAGGGCAGAGAATAAAAGCAAGGCAAAAACAAAGGCAATTTTGGAATTTGCTTTGTGCCCTATTGCCGTATCTTTTCAAGCGTGGGGATGCCCCGCAATAATGTTCCTGTCCTTGCCCCTTAAACCTGTGCCACTAATTTAGTAAAGCTCTGTTATTTGAAGGATAATTTAATGGCACGAAAG
>CANMUM010000035.1 GCA_947501025.1 uncultured Paracoccaceae bacterium
GATGAAATTGACTATGTTCAGAATCTGCTTCAAGATGCGGTATTACAATAATGGAATGAAAACAGCATCAATATAGCTCCTTCGTTCCATATTTATTTTCATGAGAGGCAATTTAAAAATGTAATATTGAGAATAAAGCCCAGTATTTTCTTAAACCGAAAGCTGATTCTGACAATGGCCTCATTTATTCAGGTTTTGGCCTACCGCCGCCGAGAGCTGAACTAATTTTACGTGTAAGCGCAAAGAGCTGTTTGCTTTCTTCAGGACCAAGTATATTTTCGATAATCTTATCACCATCTTGCCAAATGCCCAAAACATCAGCAAGCACATTTATTCCCAATGCTGTGATGATGATGACATCTGTTCTTCTATCGTTCGGTTTTGTTTTGCGCTGAATATATCCAAGCTTTTCCAGCCGGAAAATCATCGAGCTCATTGTTCCTGGTGAAACGCTAAATTGCTTAGCAAGATGTTGCTGAGAAGAGGGGCCCAATTTGTCTAATGCATCGAGCACGAGAGCTTGACGATGCCGAATCCCTGATGCTCCAAGCATGCTCTCAAGCTGTTTCTCAAGAATTGCTGCTGAATGTAGCAAAGAATGAATTTGTGCGTGTTGCTGTTTCATACATGCATCATATGAGAACAAGATACGAAAGAAAAGTGTTTCAACGCGAAGCCTAAAAAAGTTTCGGTAAGAATAGTTCTAGTTGAAACTAATTTGGAGCTATGTTAGCAAGATCAAATTAATTGAGTTTAAGAAAGGGAAACTATGAAATATGCAATACTCACAGCTATGCTTATTGGCAATGTTGCTATGGCAAATGCGGCTGATTTACAGGTGCCGTCGGACGCGCCATATATCGTTCTTAGCGCAAATCTTGACGAGCCAAATGGTTACGGATTTTGTATGGATACGCTTGGTGCGGGACAATCTGATTTGATGCAAACACATTCATGCAAACCTGCCAAAGAAGACCAGCCACGTAGCTATGCGGGCAATGACACACGTTTTGAGTATGATGAGGAAACGATGCAGATAAAGTCATACCCATTTGAAGGTTACTGCATGCAGGCATTGTTAACCAATACGATTGCTGAATTTGCTTTGCTTGAATGTAGCGATCATCCAAGACAGAAATTTGTTTATAATGATGCTGACAAGACACTTCATTTGAATGAGGATCAAGAAAAATGTGTGGTGGTTGGTGTAGAAACACTTCCAGCAGGCCCATGGGTCAAGCGTGATCTCGAATTGCTAAGCTGTGAAGAAGTTGATGCCTCCTTGAGGCAGTGGGACATTGTAAGCGAGTAAGCTCGCGTTTCATGAAGCCAGAAGACTTAATATTGGATGACATCCTTCTGGCTTCGACATATCATTGCTAAGACCGTAATAAATATACACTTCATGCGACGGAATTCTTACAGTTAGGCGTTACTTAATATATATTCATTTTTCAAGGTTGGTTATATCATGCAGGCACGTTTCAAAATCATCATTTCAATCGCATTTTTGGCCGTGCTTTGCATCCTAGCATTTGGAAATTTGACAGAGAGTTCAAGTGAAACAAAAGGGGATGCTGCGAGCGGGGGTGGCGCACGAGGTGATGCAGGTAGATCTCCAGGTGGAAGAGCTGGCGGTGGTGCCCCAACCACTGTCGTACTCACCCCTCTAACTTTGCTTCCTTATGAACATACTATTCGTGCAATAGGAAATGCAGATTCGGCTTTTAGCGCGGTTGTGACCTCTAAAGGTTCAGGGGAGATAACCAGCATCGAAATGGTTCCTAATTCGATAGTTGAAAAGGGTGATGTGATAGCAAAACTCGATGCGCGCACACAAATTTTGAATGTTGAAACAGCACGGGTTAAGCTCGAAAAAGCTCAAGCGACTGTTGCGCGATATGAGCGGCTAAGATCATCGGGTAGCTCTAATGTTTCGGATGTAACTTTAACAGAAGCGAGATTAGACATGGAGATTGCTGAAGTCGATCTTGGGCTTGCGCGATTAAGTTTGGAAAACCAAACGATCATGGCACCAATCTCAGGCAAGCTTGGATTACCTGGCGTTGATGTTGGGGATGTTATTTCAACCAATACCGAGATCGTGACGATTGATCAATCGGATAGCTTAATTGTTGAATTTGAGTTGCCTGAAAGTTCTATTAGCCTTCTTGCTGAGGATGCAAAACTTCAGGCGAGCACACCAACATTTGTCGGCCAAGTTTTTGACGGCGAAATAATTTCATATGATAGTCGTATCGATTCCGTTACAAAAAGTGTTACCGTCAAGGCCCGCATCGAAAACACAGATGAAGAACTTTGGCCAGGTATGACATTCGCCGTTCGTCTCATTCACATAAGCGAGCCTTTGCCCACAATTCCCTCAACTGCGATCACATGGTCGCGTGAAGGATCATCCATTTGGGTCAGTAAAGATGGTGTTGTCTCGGCAATCCCCGTAACGATATTGCATAGATTTGGTGAAACGGTTTGGATCAAAGCAGATATCCCAGAAGGTACAATGGTCGTTTCAGAAGGTGCTCATAAATTGCGTGAGGGTTCAAAAATTACAACTTCAGAAATGAATTCAAATCCGCCTGAAAATGGACAATCTCTAAGATCACCCCAAACGGAAAGCTCTGCTCAATGAGCGGGGATAAAAGCCAGAGGGGCATAGCGGATCTATTCGTAGGAAGACCGATACTTGGCATCGTAATTAACCTGCTAATATTAATCGCAGGTATCACGGCGCTTACTTCGGTTGATGTTCGTGAAATGCCAGATGTGGACAACCCTGTTCTTTCCGTGCGTACAAGTTATGAGGGCGCTGTTCCATCAACTGTTGACCAAGAGGTAACGCAAGTTTTAGAGGATGCACTCAGTGCTCTTGATGGATTGTCCTATATTGAATCAAGCTCAACTACTGGATCAAGCAGTATAACCATTGATCTCACCGAGGGTACTGATGTGAATGTTGCTGCCAATGAAGCGCGTGAAATTATTTCCGCAACATCACGTCAGCTGCCAGATGACCTTGATGATGACCCCACTGTAAGCAAGAGCGATAGCAACGCCGATGCGATCATTCGATTAGCGGTTCTGGGTACGGCATCAATGGATGAAATGACCGCTCTTGCCGAAGGTGTTATATATGACCGCCTTTCACCAATTGACGGCATTGCTGAGGTGAATATACGTGGAAGTGCGTCCAATGAGTTTCGTGTTACAGTTAATATGCCCTCACTTTTAAGTCGAGGATTGACGATTTCGGACGTCACTAATGCGTTGGCTGCATTACGCGATGATACGCCACTTGGAGAAATTGAAACAACATCGCAGAGCGTCTCTCTACGTGTCGGCAATCCAAATGTGACAGAACAGAGTGTTGCAGATGTTTTGATAAATTCATCAACACGTGTTTCAGATATTGCTTTTGTTCAGCTCACGCCAGAAGATAGTAGTGTATTTACGCGCGTGAACGGGCAAACCGCAATTGGTCTAGATATCACGCGCCAATCTGTTGGCAATACACTCACAATTTCACAAGAAGTGCGTGCGGCTGTTGCCGATTTGCAAAGCGAACTTCCTGAAGGTGTGGAACTCATCATAACTTCAGATGATGGCGTTTTCATCGAAGGCTCAATCTCTGAAGTTGTGAAATCAATTGGTCTTGCCACGATTATTGTGATTGCCGTCATTTTTGCTTTTTTACGATCACCGCGTGCAACACTTATCCCGGCAGTTACCATTCCAATCGCACTTTTAGGAACGATTTCAGCGATATGGCTGGCTGGTTTTTCTGTGAATACGATTAGTCTTCTTGCGCTTGTTTTGGCAACGGGGATGGTTGTGGATGATGCTATTGTTGTCATTGAAAATATTGTCAGAAAACGACAAAATGGCATGGGTGCTTTTGCCGCCGCGGCTGCTGGTGCGAATGAAGTTTTCTTTGCAGTTATTTCAACAACTGCAACGCTCGCGGCCGTATTTATTCCAATTTCATTTTTGCCTGGGCAAGCTGGTGGTGTCTTTAGTGAATTTGGCTTCGTGCTTGCATTTGCTGTGACATTATCATCGCTAACGGCGCTGACTCTCGCACCAATTATGGCCGCATTTCTTGATCCTGGGCAAACAAAACCTGAAACCAATAAAAAAACCGAAAAGACTAAAATATCAAATTCTCTCTCGGCACGTTTTGATAAAGTCATAGATTTTTCTATTCGAAAGCCTTTATTGGTTTTGGCAGTTGCCGTGGCATTTGCCGCCATATCTCTTGGTGCTGCATCGAAGCTTTCTTCAAGCATTACACCGACGGAAGATCGTGGTTTTTTCTTGATTTTCGCACGTGGTGCAGCCGACACAACCGTATCTTATCTCGATACACAAGTTGCTATGATCGAAGATATTGTAACCCCATATGTAGAATCTGGAGAGGTTAGCGCAGTTCAAAGCATTATTGGTATTCGTGGTGGAACAAATGCGTTTATCGTCGTAAGATTACCTGATTGGGCAGATCGTGATCAATCTCAATCAGAAATCATTGCAAAAATTAATACCCAATTGTCCACAGTTCCAGGTGTTCAAGTCAGCGCGCGTTCTACGAACAGTTTAAACATTCGTGGCGGCGGGCAAGGACTTGGGTTTGCTGTAACAGGTAAAAATTTGGACGATATGACACAAGCGGCTGATGAGCTTGTTGCCAAAATGAGAGAGGATGAAACTTTCGTAAATCCTCAGTTGTCAGCTAACAATGTACAAGCCCAATATGAATTGCAAGTTGATCCTGATATGGCGGCTGTTTTTGGTTTGAGTGAAGCCGAAATTAGCGCGACAGTCAGCATGATGACGCAAGGAACAATCGCTGTAAGTGTATTTGAGAATGACACGGAAACTGATGTAAATGTTGTCCCTGGTGGGCCGCCTATTGATGACCCTAGTGATATTGAGTCGATCTCACTGCGCTTGCCGAATGGTCAGTTTGTTCCATTGTCTTCAGCGGCAAAGCTTGTACCTGTCGTAAGCAATTCGAGTGTCACGCGCCAGGCGGGTTCGCTGGCTGTTTCCGTGAGCGCGAATCTGGGTGTTGGTGTGGATCTAGGAGACTCAATGGAGCGCCTTCTTGAAATTTCGGATGAGGTTTTGCCAGATGATATGGGCATAACATTTACGGGTGAAGCGGCTGCTCTAGGTGATAGCCAGTCAGGAATTTACACTGTATTTGGTGTTGCGTTTATTGTTGTGTTCTTAGTGTTATCCGCACAGTTTGAAAGCTTCGCCAGTGCCGTAGTTATTATGCTCACGGTTCCTTTTGGGCTTGCTGCTGCCTTAATGGCAATTTGGCTCACGGGTGGGTCATTGAATTATTATAGCGAGATTGGCCTTGTTATGCTGATCGGTGTGATGTCCAAAAACGGGATTTTGATCGTGGAATTTGCCAACCAATTGCGCGAGAAAGGTCAGGACATCGACAGTGCTATACGTGACTCAGTACGCCTAAGAATCCGCCCAGTCATGATGACAATGGTATCTACCATTTGTGGTGGCTTGCCGCTTATACTTACATCAGGCGCAGGTGCTGAAGCGCGTATCGCCGTTGGATGGGTGATTGTCGGAGGACTTGGATTTGCAACGGTATTCACCTTATTCTTAACGCCAGTATTTTATCGCTGGATAACGGTGTGGGGCTCAGAACCTGGCTTAGCGAACAAAAGGTTGAACAGTGAGAAAAGAGAAGTTGTTCATTAAGAACTATATCTAGAAATATCTGATAAAGTTTCTTTCTGGATTAACATTGGTTATAAATTCATAGCTTACTAAGCATTTAACTAGCGGCATAAAAGCAATGACTTCGTGACATAATTTAGGATTGATTGAAATCCGTCACGTAGCCATCTGCAGTAAATTGAGACTTACTCATTAAACATTTCTTGGAAAGCTGTAATGCGCGCTGCATTCACCCCTTGATCACTGCGTCCAACTCGAGAAACGCTCCGCAGATCTACAGGGCTGCCTTCATCTTGCGCCGTTACGACCCCGACAACATCATCTGCGAAGTAAAAAACCGACGAGCGGGCAATAATCGCCTCGAAACGGTGACGGTTAGCATCTGATCCAACGATCTCCCAACCTATATCTTCTGCGATAGACAACGCATGGTTAAAAGCGGCATCCGCAGGTAGATTTGTTTAGAGTGGTGCTATGTCGGGGTATCCCTTAGCTTGTGCAGCTGCCAATTCAGGGCCACGATATTCAAGTGAAGTTGTCGCACCTAGAATGGATGCGATACCACCTGTAACGATGCCCTGTGTCTCTTTCCGTAGAAAATGCACGCAAATGGCGAACAGGCCAAGAGTTAAAATTATATAACCCAATGGATTTAGATATGTTCGGTATAACCCAAATCCTATGATCGGCTGCCAAAGCCCCAAACGTGCCCCAAAAAGTATAAGCACTACGGCGACAGTGCCTAGCAATGCGACAAGTAATGAAAGTTTTCTGATACGTTTCATTGCTTTCATGGTTCTTTTCTTTATCAAATTAAGTTAAATGAGTTCTACATTTCTCAGACTCATTTAAAAATTTTAGTTGGCTGAAGTAGGGTGGTCATATTTGTATTTCTGGGCTCTATCGCAGCACCCTAAGGAAGCGCTCGATTTATTGTTCAGCATTTGGGACGCAGATCTGCAAAATAATTCTAATTCAAATAGTTCTTTGTTGATAGTAGATTAAAAAAACCTACTAATCAAAAACAACTTCATCAATCTAAGGAGCAAGACAAATTTTAGGTTTGCTCTTGAATTTGATGAATGAACGAAATCTCCAATAATTGTAGGAAATTCTTTAAGCATGACCTCTCAAAACAAAATGTCTATGATCTCTGCCCTAGCTGTGCTCTCTTCAGCAACTTCACAACAAGCCTATGCACATGATATCACAAATGCAATCCTAACAGCGTGTTCTGCAAATTGTGCGGATTATGCTGCTGCAACTACAGCCGCAGCTTCATATCAAAACGGCACATAGTTCAGAAGTAAAGATCACCTCCGATGGAGAGACATGTAAGATTATATCGAATGCTCTTCCAAACCATGATTTAAACAAGGATAACGGATTTTTTCATGGGTTTGCTGAGCAAAAGCAATCCTACACAGTTCCAGCAAACCCGACGGCAATTGAAGAGCCTGCCCCACTAACACCAAGCATTGATAACGCGATATTCCTGAACGGAGTAAAACTCGATTTGGTCGCGGCAGACGGTTTTCCAATTTATGGTAGCTTCATAAATGATAACGGCACGATCCGCGCAGCAACCACAAGCTATCAGTTGAAGTCTGGTACATGTCCAGAAGGCGACAATGGCCCGGGGGGAACTTATGACGGCACTTATATTGACGATTGGGAATAGTTGAAGGAATTGGAGAAATGGTATTTTCCAAGATGGCGTCTATGGCTATGTTGTTACCGCGACTTATCCGCATGTAATGGGCTTTTTTCTGGTACTCCCGATAAGGCGTTTGAAAAACCGCGTCCTTAAGCTTGTAAGCAGGAAGTTGATATTGGAGACCTTGTTAGGTTAACAGCTTTTGAGTTCTCACTAAATTTTTTTTACGCCTAATATCAATCTACTCAAATACCTGTTCAGTTTTCGCCTAGTAGAATATATTTTATCTGAACGAGGTAATTGATATTTGCTATGAAACGATACGGTTTTGGTTTAACTGTTTCGGATCAATTTTTACGCCGAGAATTCGAAAACAACGTACTCGTTTGTATTCAAATTGGAAATTACATCTCGACGAAGTATTTGTCAAAATCAATGGAGAACACAATCGCTATAATGACTATGTTTTCGGTTCTACATATATCGCATATAAGCGTTCACAATTTGCAAAAGAACCAGCGCGCGTGAGTGGCACTGTACATTTTAAAACTGCAAGTGAGATACGCAAATCCTTTTATTCATTAGAGGAACTGCCTGATTGGATATGGATAAACGGCTCCGAAATGTTTGTGGATTACGATTGGCCACAAAAAGATGAAGATCAAATGATCATCTTACCAACAAATAAAAATAAACAGCCATTGCTGGAAGCTAAATATGATTTCTTTCAGTCTAGCCCAGAGATCATTGATAAGTTTGGAGAATTCTCAAATTCCGACTACTTTTATGGACAGATTAAGGGAGTTTGGGTTTTTGAATTGATCGGCACCAAATCAACACCAATTCAATTTGATGTCGATATTTCAACAGCTCAAGATGTAAATGATCATGGTGTCCCGTCGGTTTTTTCTGAGTAAATTTACATAACGATCTTCGTTTATCTCGTGTTAAACATGTTTGATTATGACTCACAGAATGAAGATAGCTACACCACAAACATATGAAGACCGCATACGCGCTATCCAAATCTATAGATCAGCCCGTGTTGGCCCGCGCAATTATGCAAAGCTTGTTCAAAAATCGAACAGCTATGAAGATGCTTGGGAAAGCCTGTGCCAAGCCTATACAGATCAGAAAATCGATCATAAATTGTTATGTGATTTTGACGATGCAAAGGAAGAGCTTGAGAGAGGCGACGCATATGGTGCATCACTTTTATTCTTAAACGATCCGAGTTACCCAAAGCTGCTTAAGACGACTGAAGCCGCTCCCCCTTTCATTTGGGCTAAAGGCCATTTGGAGCTCTTTGACTTACCTCAAATTGCAATTGTAGGAGCGCGCAATGCATCCCTTGAAGGGGCACGAATGGCGCAAGGATTAGCAAGAGAACTCTGTGAAAATGGCTATTGTGTGGTGTCGGGCTTGGCGCGGGGCATTGATACAAGTGCGCATAATGGGGCATTATTTGCGCATACAGTCGGCGTCATCGCTGGCGGTTTGGATATTCACTATCCACGTCAAAATGCCCAACTTCAAGAAAATATCGCAGAACGTGGGCTATTGATTTCGGAAATGCCATTTGGCCATAAGCCACAGGCAAGCAATTTCCCGCAGCGCAACCGTATTATTGCTGGTATTTCATCAGCAACGATCGTTATTGAATGCACGAGACGTTCAGGAACAATGATCACTGCAAATGATGCCAATGCAATGGGACGTGATGTAATGGCTGTACCTGGGCATCCACTTAACCCACGCTCTGAAGGGCCAAATTATCTCATACGAGAAGGCGCTACCATGGTGCGAAATATCGGTGATATCCTTGAAGCTCTGGGTGAAGCTATACAAAAAAATATCCCACCAGAACCCGATACCGAAACTGAAGCCTTACCTCCAAAAACCGATTGGGCTAAAATGGGGATTGATGAAATTGAGGGGAGAACAGTCCGAGATCTCAATGGTGAGGTTACAAATATCTCCCCTTAGATATACTATTTTAATGCTTTACCGCACTGCCCCAAAGTTGAGCGACACGGGCATCACGGCCACAGCCTTTGCGATAATAACCATATTTGAGAGAATGTTTTTTATAATAATCTTGGTGAGCGCTATGAGCTTTATAAAATTGTTCAGCTTTCAAAATCGGCGTAACAATCTTCTGGCCTAGTGCATTTTGAGCACCTGCCAATGCAGCCTCCGCATCGGCAATATCATCTGAATTCACAAAAATCGCTGTGCGGTAACTATCTCCTCGATCACAAAATTGGCCGCCCGCATCCGTTGGATCAACGCTTCTAAAGAAGAAATCATAAAGCTGCCTACGTGATACAATCTCACTGTCAAATGTGACCTCAACAGCTTCATAATGCCCAGTACCGCCGCTTGTAACTTGCTTATAGGTTGGATTCACAACATCACCACCTGCAAAGCCAGAAACCGCTTCAATCACGCCTTTTACGCCTTCAAAATCACTTTCTACACACCAATAGCAACCACCTGCAACGGTAATTTTATCAAGCGTTTCCGCATTCGCGATTGTTGAGAATCCAGTTGTGGCCAACATCATCATAAGTACTTTTTTCATCACATTCTCCTAATATATACCGTCCAATACGAAAAAACGCCGTAGTTATTACATTGGCGTAAATTCAAAAGCAATTCTACTAAATTTTCATTTTAAAATTTCACGATCAACCCAATCGTGAATGAGTTGAGCCGCTTTGGTTGGTGCGCATTGCAACAGCCCATGAGGAGCATTTATAAATATCGCATCGCTTATCGGTGTACGAACCAATCGGTCATATCGACCATGGATAGCCAAATAAGGAACTTCAATTCTATCCGTTTTCTGTTTAGAGAGAACCATTCTCAAGCGTTGAATAATCATCGTTTTTGGAAGATGTGACATAACCTCAATAAACTTGGACATATTATAAGAGTTGTTAAACAAAACACGCCGCATCAAAAAATGATTCATTGGCAAAAAGCGCAATACAGGCAATCCCCAAATTGCTAACTTCCGCCAAATACCAACCAGCGGTGATGATAGAAAACTCGATACAAAAACGATTGCGATTACATTTTTTGATCGAGATGCGACCAAATTAGCAATCACAGCCGAAAATGACTCCGCTATTAAAACAACTTCCCCTTTAGGAAGACAGTCACACACATATTCCACATAGGTTTCATAGTCTGGCTGCAAATCGCTTGGGTAGGCCACAACTTCAACATCGCTAAATTGAAGCTCATCGACAAAGCTATCAAAAAGAAGGCCTGAGCCATCAAGCCCAGGCATCAAAACAAATTTAAACTTAGCCACGTTGCCCAAGAAGTCTTAAGCGTAGAGCCTGCAACTTAATGAACCCTGCAGCATCTTTTTGATCATAAGCACCTGCATCATCTTCAAATGTTACGTGAGCTTCTGAATAAAGTGATTTATCAGACCAACGGGCCACGACATTTGCAGAACCTTTGTAAAGCTTCAAACGAACAGTCCCTTCCACATGCTCTTGGCTTTTATCAATCGCGGCTTGAAGCATTTCGCGTTCTGGGCTGTACCAGAAACCGTTATAAATGAGTTCTGCATATTGCGGCATGAGCGCGTCTTTTAAATGTCCCGCGCCACGATCAAGCGTAATTTGCTCAATCCCGCGATGGGCTTCAAGCAAGATTGTGCCTCCTGGTGTTTCGTAAACACCACGAGATTTCATGCCCACAAAACGGTTTTCAACCAAATCCAAACGACCAATACCATGCTTGCGCCCATATTCATTGAGAGCCGTCAAAATTGTCGCAGGTGACATCTTTTCGCCATTAATGGCTACCGCATCACCCTTTTCAAATGTAATCTCAATCATTTCTGGGGTGTCTGGCGCATCTTCTGGACGCACAGTTCTTTGGTACACAAATTCTGGCGCTTCTTGTGCAGGGTCTTCAAGAACTTTGCCTTCTGAAGATGTATGAAGCAAGTTCGCGTCAACAGAGAATGGCGCTTCACCATGCTTATCTTTTGCAATTGGAATTTGATGAGCTTCAGCAAAAGCCAATAGCTTCGTACGTGATGAAAGATCCCATTCACGCCAAGGGGCAACCACTTTAATGCTGGGATCAAGCGCATAGGCCGCAAGTTCGAAACGCACTTGATCATTGCCTTTACCCGTCGCACCATGCGCCACCGCATCGGCGCCGGTTTCATGAGCGATCTCAACAAGACGTTTTGAAATAAGCGGGCGAGCAATGGAAGTGCCAAGCAGATATAGACCCTCATAAACCGCATTGGCGCGGAACATCGGGAACACAAAATCACGAACAAACTCTTCGCGGACATCTTCAATATAGATGTTCTCTTTTTTGATGCCCATAAGCTCAGCCTTTGCGCGTGCCGGCTCAAGTTCTTCGCCTTGACCAAGATCAGCTGTAAATGTCACAACCTCGCAGCCATATTGTGTTTGCAACCATTTCAAGATGATTGATGTATCAAGGCCACCTGAATAGGCGAGGACAACTTTTTTGGGTTTGTTTGACATGATTTCGCTCCGCTAATTGCAACTCTCTTTATGAGAATGTGGCGTTGAATTCAAGGTAATCACGCGAAATCTTCTTATGCCCACCAGTTATATATTGAAAACTTACCTTGACCCTAAATATCGGCTCAACTAACATCTATTTAATTAGAAAAGATTAGGGTAGAGATGAGTGAATTTTGGAAAATTACCCGTCTTGCATGGGGCTATATTTCAAGCGATTGGCTGCAGACAATAAAAATATTTTTAATCCCTTTTTTGATTCTGCTCGCATACGCACTTATAGTGCTTTCCCTGATATTTGGTTATGAATATTCAAGCCCATTGATACGGCTCTCACTTCTATTTTTTCTGATTATTTGCCTTCTATTTTTCAGTTCCAATAGCCTCGTTCTATTCCATCGATATGCACTTTTAAATGAACATGTTACGGGTTGGCGTCCAAAAATTTACCTGTGGAGAACAATTATATATGGGCTAGGTATTTGTGCTATAGCATTCATCGTTTCTGTAATTTCAATCGTTGGGCTTACTATTCAATTTGCCATTAGCTCGATATTTACAAATGACCAATTAGCAATGGCTTATATGACGATTTCAATAATTGTCATCATTTGCTTTGCTTTTTGGCTCGTTTTTCAATTGTCGCCATATATAATGAAATTTGCTATTGGAGATCGTATTGAATTTATTTCGTATAGACACAATTGGCCAGTTCGATCATTAGCAGTAATTTTATGTGCGGCAGTCTATTGTCTTTTCAACATATCGCTAATTCTAATTATATTTTATTTCTTAGGATACGCCCCAGGCTTAATTCTTATAAGCCCAATAATTTGTGGTCTTGCAACATTCCCATTTTTAGCTGCGACTTATAGATTCTATCTTTTGAAGTAAATCAAAGATCGCAATAAATTCTACCCCTTGCCAAAATATTTCTGATGCAGAAAGATCACCCAAATATCCAAGGATAATTTTGAGGTTGTTTGGTATTTCAATTAAAACTTACCTTGACCATAAATTTTGCCTCAACTAGAATTTGTTGAGGCAGAGGAAATTAGGGCAGAGATGAGTGAATTTTGGAAAATTACACGCCTTGCATGGGGCTATATTTCAAGCGATTGGCTGCAATTGTTCAAGATATTTCTTTTCCCAACACTAATGTTAGCTGTCTTGTGGATTTTAGATAACCTCCTAAAGATGGCTGGCCTATCGCTGGGTGGAGCAAGCTTCGTACTCGCACTCACTATACTTTTCTTCATCATCAACAGCATTGTATTATTCCATCGCAACGCATTGCTTGGAGAGCGTGTTAGTCGTCTCTTACCACCCATTCATACCGCCAATACCTTCATGTATATTTTAGATATGATCGTCAATTCACTTGTTGCTGGACTAGCGGTTGCTCCATTCATGCTTCTTTTTATGTTTATTCCTTCCAATGCATTTGAAGTGATGAGGATAGATTTAATTTTTATGCTGATTTTATCACTAAATTACTGGATAATTGCTCGATTGTCACCAGTTTTGGCAGGTGCCGCAATCGGTGCCCGCCTTGGTATTAAAGAAAGTTGGAAGCGTACCCAACCTGCCGCATTGGCTTTCGCAATTTATGTAGTTGCGTTTGTCGTGATTTTAATTTCTATTTCAATTCTGCAAGAATATATATTTTTCAATGAGATCCTATATACAATATTTTATCTCGCTCATCTACTTTTTTCACTTGCTGTGATCAATGCAAGCTATCGACTATATTTTATTGATGAGAGTGAAGCCCACTGAACCCCTTGCCTCATTTCCCTTGCGCCACTACATTGGCCACAAGCAAAAACGGCACACAAATGACAAATTCACAATTTATCGAACACACCACCAAGGCAGCGACAGCCTTGCGAGAAATATTGTCGCCTACGCCATTACAATACAATAGCTATCTCAGTGCAAAATATGATGCCAATATCTATCTCAAACGTGAGGATCTCAGCCCCGTTCGTTCTTACAAAATTCGTGGCGCATTTAATGCTATGCGCAAGATCATCGCTCAAAATCCAGATGCGCGTTTTGTTTGTGCGTCAGCAGGAAACCATGCTCAAGGTGTGGCTTATGCAGCCAAGCATTTCGGCGTTCACGCTGTTATATTCATGCCCATTGCCACCCCTGGCCAAAAGATAGATAAAACCCGTGTTTTTGGCGGTGAAAACATTACCATCAAACTCACGGGCGATTATTTCGACGAAACATTAAATTCAGCAAAGGCGTATTGCCAATCCAATAATGCGTATTTCCTTGCCCCATTTGATGATGAAGACGTGATCGAAGGGCAGGCGACTATCGCTTCAGAAATTATATCGGAGCTTCCAAAATTTGATCACATTTTTATGCCGGTTGGTGGCGGCGGCTTATCGGCGGGGCTGACACAATATTTTAAAGCAGCAAGGCTCTCACCAAAATACCATTTTGTTGAGCCACAAGGCGCATCAAGTTTACAAGAATCTTTGCGTTCTGGGGAAGCAAAGCCATTACCGCGTGTGGATAGCTTCGTGGATGGTGCGGCTGTTGCGCAAATCGGGGCGCGAAACTTTGAATATCTGCGAGGCTTTTCTCCAGATGATGTGATCGCAGTTCCTGAAAATCGCTTATGCCAAACCATGGTAGAACTTTTGAATATTGAAGGCATCGTTGTTGAGCCTGCAGGGGCTTTGGCAATCGATGCCATGCGCGATGTCGATATTAAGGGCAAGACAGTTGTTGCTGTGGTTTCTGGCGGTAATTTTGATTTCGAACGTTTGCCTGATGTCAAAGAGCGGGCAATGCGTTTCGGAGGAACGAAAAAATATTTCGTTCTTAGACTTCCTCAACGCCCAGGTGCATTAAAAGATTTTCTTGGTTTGCTTGGACCAAATGATGACATTGCACGTTTTGAATATATGAAAAAATCAGCGCGCCAATTTGGTACCGTTCTTCTTGGTATCGAGACCAATGATCCCGCAAATTTTCCCAAACTATTTGCGCGTCTTGAGGCTGCTGGTTTCCCAACCACCGATATTACTGAAAATGAGACATTAGGGGCCATTTTGATATGAAACTTCCAATCCGCGAATTCGGTGTGCATGGTGGCATCCCTATTGTTTTGGTTGCAGGCCTTTTTGGCGAGGGTAAAAACCTTGGCGCCATTGCTCGAACGCTCAGCACTCATCGTCATGTCATCACCGTTGACCTTCGCAATCACGGAAGCGCACCTTGGAGTCAGGATCATAGCTACCACGCAATGGCATCTGACATTATGGAGACATTTTCTCATTTTGAAAAAATCGACCTTCTGGGGCACTCCATGGGCGGCAAGGCTGCCATGATGGTTGCGCTTCTCAAACCAAGCTTTATCAATAAATTGCTGGTCGCTGACATCGCGCCTGTAACTTATACACATGATCATGATAGTTTAATTGACGCAATGCTTGCCCTTGATCTGAATGCCGTATCGAATAGACGCGAGGCCGACGCGGCTCTCTCATTAAGCATTCCCAATAATGGCGTTCGAGCATTTCTTCTTCATAGCCTGAAATTTGGAGACATGCCGAAATGGCAAAATAATCTTGTCGTTCTCAAAAAATCAATGCCAAATATTGTTGGCTGGCCTGAAGTTGAGGGGGTATTTGAAGGTTCAACATTATTTGTGGGAGGCGCAAATTCTGATTATATCGAAGCTGGGCACCGCGAAACGATCAAATCCTACTTCCCCAATGCCTATATTACCCATATTAAGAATGCAGGACACTGGCTTCATGTTGAACAAGCCAGTATATTTGCGAAAATCGTAACTGACTTTTTCGTGTCCTAGCCCTTGTTCTTAAACCTTTCTCGCCATATCTAAGCTGTATGATCGTCAAAATAATAACAATTTTTCTACTTTCTATCGCAATCATTGCAATGGTCAGCACTGCAATTCAAAAACGCAAATGCAAGAGCTGTGGAAAATTTGGCATTTGTAGCTGCAATTAAAGGTTCACCACAATAATGGAATATATCTGGATCCTCTTTGGAATTTTTGGGCTTTACTTTGGCGGCGAGTTCTTAGTGAAAGGCGCCGTTGGCCTATCACTGCGCTATGGCATCTCACCCATGATCGTTGGCCTCACAGTCGTTGCTTTTGGAACATCTGCACCTGAACTCATCGTTTCACTAAGATCGGCACTTTCTGGTCACGGGAATATTGCATTTGGTAATGTTGTGGGTTCAAATATCGCGAATGTTTTGCTTATTCTCGGATTGCCCGCGCTCATTACCCCGATTGCGACGGATAAATGTGATGGCAAGCGCGGATGGTTTGAAATGATATTTGCCTCCCTGCTGTTCATAGCCCTCGCCCTGATGAGCCCATTTGGCTGGCCGCAAGGCGCAATCTTATTGATCTTCTTCGTTATCATTTTATTATCACAGTTCAAGCGGGCTAAATCAGGCGATCTATGCGTTGAAGATGAAGTCGATACGGAAACTGCAAATCTGCCGATAAAAACCATATTGCTTTTCTTGCTTATCGGAATCATTTTGCTTCCACTTGGCGCTGACCGCCTCGTTGCTGGTTCTGTTTATATTGCCAAAGGCATGGGTATCCCTGAAGCCGTGATTGGCCTTACAATCGTTGCGATCGGCACTTCCCTACCCGAACTCGCAACATCAATGAATGCCGCCATAAAAGGCGAAACAGATGTCGCCATAGGCAATGTCCTTGGCTCCAATCTATTCAACATCTTGCTAATATTAGGTGTCACGGGTGTCGCTGCAAAAAGTCAAATTGATCCTGATCTGATTAAACTTGATATACCGATTATGATTGCGACATCCGTACTCTTAGGTGTTTTCATCCTTGGCCGCATTCAGATCACACGTATAATTGGCGCAGGCATGGTTCTCGCTTATTTCGCATATCTAGCGAAATTCATCATATGAGCAATGCGGCCCTCATAACGGGTGCTGCAAAGCGGCTTGGAGCTGCAATGGCCATGCATCTTGGCGCCAATGAATATGCAGTTGCTGTTCATTATAATAACAGTTCGGCAGAAGCAGAAAAACTGGTCAAACAGATCATATCAAATGGTGGCAAAGCTGCTAGCGTTCAAGGTGATCTATGTGAACGCGATGTTCAGGCAACACTTGTTCAAGATGCATCAACTGCACTTGGTATGCCGCTGAATTGCCTCATCAATAATGCATCACGTTTTGAGTTTGATCGCATTGAGGACGGCGGCTATGAAAGTTTTGATCGCAATATGCGCACCAATCTTGAGGCGCCTTTCTTTTTAACTCAGGCTTTTGCCGCGCAATGTGTGGGCGAAGGACAAGTGATCAATATGATTGATCAGCGTATTTTACGGCCCACACCAAATTATGCAAGCTACACATTGGCAAAATCGGCACTTCACACAATGACAAAAACTGCTGCCATGGCGCTAGCTCCCAAAATCCGTGTCAATGGAATTGGGCCTGGCACGACCCTTCAAGGCGAGCATCAAACTGACGAAAACTTTGAGCATCACCGCAAAATTTCAATTCTTGAGCGTGGTGCTGATGTTGATGATATTCTATCTGCTTTGGACTATTTGATGAGTGCGCAGAATGTCACTGGCCAAATGATTGCCATAGATGGCGGGCAACATTTAATTTGGAAATTACCTGAATAATTCACGATCGCGCATTGACTCGATAGGTATCTTAGCATCGAATCATAGTAAGTTGTCCACGCCCCGTATATCGTCCATGAACGAAGACAGCTAAATGCCCTGATTCAAAGGAAAAATTTTTCAAATAAAATATTACACAATAAAATCAATGGCTTAGGATGGTGCCTATTTTTTAATCAATCGCCATAAATATCTTAATTTTCGTTAGTTTCTAAGAATTTAGCATAAGTTATCCACAGGGCTATCCACAGTTTCCGTGAATCCTTTATTCTTGAACCTTCTGAAAAACTTTGGCAGTCGAAACTCAAAAAACAGCGAATCGATTCGTGCCATCTAGCTAGTTTTGCAAAAACACCGCCTCAACACGCCGATTGATGCCGCGTCCCTCCTCGGTCGCATTGTCCGCAATGGGAGCAAGAAAAGCCACACCTTTCGCAATAATTCGATTTGGATCAACTGCGTGTGCTTTAATCAATACATCACGAACAGAATTTGCTCGTGATTGCGAAATGCTCAAATTACCCTGCAACCCACCAGTTTGATCTGTGTGACCAACAATATATAGGGTCTCGTTGGAATCCGATAAGCGGTCGGCAACTTTTTGGAGCTCTTCGTTATCTTTTTCTGAGATTTGAGACGAACCCGAAGCAAAGCGAACACTAGACAATATCCATCTTGAATCTGAACTAGCCGATGGTTCAACCGACGTACCCTTGGCAATTAACTCAATAGGATCACTATCTACGGGCTGAATATGGATTTGGTTTAAATATGTCACGCCATCCACATAGGATCCAAAAATCGTCACGATCTCTTGCTCGCTGCGCATTGAAATGTATTCAAAGTTACTCAAATCTACCAAAAACTTTGGCGCATTTGCCAGTTCTAGGGCATAACGAAATGAAAACCCTCCGCACCCAGATGCATGGCATCGAAAATCAACTTCATAACCCTGACGTTCATATGCGCTGATCATAGCTTCAAGAATAGCATCTGAATTGGGTAAATCATTAACGCGCCAGCTTTGCAAATCCACTTTACCCGTTACAAACTCTATCGGCTGGCTTGACGGTGTGAAAGGAGCGCTTGGAATTTCAATTGATTTCTGATTAGATCGCGTTTCAATTTCTGTAGCGCTTTCTGGAACAAAAGTGGTCAGCCCAAATGCACCGCTTGAAAAAGCAGTTATAAAAGCAATCATTACTAAACGCATCAGCCGTCCAATCTTTCGAGAGAATAATATTCCGAGGTTTTGTTAAACCCTAACGAAGCATAAAGTTTAATCGCTGCGTGATTGCTTGGCAAGACACTCAGTGCCATCTCACTCACACCATTCATTCTAAGTGTATGAAATTTTGATTGCATGATTTTTCGCGCAATAGCCTTGTCGACGCATATTTGCAGCGACCACCAACGAATATACCCAAGCTCTGCCAGATTTATATGCCCCATATATCGCTCCGACGATTGCGCCTTCGTGCTCATAGGTCACAAAAACTTTATTCAATTGTGACCGCCGCATGATATCAACCCGCGCCTTATCAACGTTGTTCTTTATAAAAAATGCCTCCATTCGCTCATCAACATGGTCGGAGATTTGGCACGAGGCTTTTAAAGCGATATCCAGAAGCTCCATTTGGAAAACAATTGCATGATCATTCTCAACATACCCCAAACACCTTAAATGCTTAGCGAGCCGTTCGTTGTTTGACCAAATAATATAACGAGAAAAATGTTAACTGATTTCTACATTATAACGAAATGTTTCTACAGAGTTCGCACGGCTACCACCAAGACCCAAATTATCCCGTATGACAAAGCTACCAACTTGCGTTGTATTTTAAGATGGCTATGATGCCATCGCAAGATTTCTTCATATTTCGTGCACGACAAGTATCCTTGCATTCATCAGCATGAAAGCATATCTACAGATAGAATTTAGGACAATAGGTTCAGAGTAAATATACTTGTTATCCTCAATCATCATATACCATCAATATTTAATTTCTGGAGAATAATCATGGCCACACCAAAAATCGCATTTATCCAAGCCCAATGGCATGAAGACATCACTGATAATGCAAAAGAAACATTTATTGCCAAAATCGGCGACAAAGGCGAAGTATCTGTACATGTTGTACCAGGCGCACTTGAAATGCCACTCGCGGCGCAAAAGCTCGCGCGTTCTGGTGATTATGCTGCAATCGTTTGTTGTGCATTTGTTGTTGATGGCGGAATTTACCGTCACGAATTTGTGGCTCAAGCCGTTTTGGATGGCATCATGCGCGTCAATTTGGATGAAGGTGTTCCTGTTCTTTCAGCTTCACTCACACCACATCATTATCATGAAAACAAAGATCAACGGAACTTCTTCCGCAAGCATCTCAAAACAAAAGGCGAAGAAGCTGCCGATGGCGTCGCGCAATTGCTTGGGCTTACACTTGATTCAATCAAGCCAAAAGCACAAACAAAACCTGAATAAACCAAAGAGCTTGATGCGGGGCCCTAATGGGGCCGCGCAAAACTGGCGGAGTTTAACAACCATTGAAGAGTATTGTTGCGGATCTGGAGCTTGATCCGTTGATATT
>CANMUM010000036.1 GCA_947501025.1 uncultured Paracoccaceae bacterium
TCTTTCACGCCATAATCCTATCCTAAGAATAAAAGAGCTTTACAAAAATTATGGCTAAGGGTTAAGGGATAAAAACATGATCAGATGCACGTATATTGAATATTTTTGAAGGTGCTGCAGAAATACAAGCCCAAGTTATAGCTCGAAGAATACTTGGGTAAAAATATAGACACTTATGTTGAAATATGTGAATAAGCCTCTATGAGAATAATAATGTTAATCTTAGCGCTATCCTTACTGAGTGCGTGCTCAGTAACATTTGTTGAGCGAAAGCCGCCTGCAATTACGCCACAAGAACAAGCATTGCTCGATAACCCATCACCAGAATTGCTCAGCGCCATTGACAAATATGTACCAGAGGCGAGCGCGGGTGTTCGTGAAGCCGAAGCTATAGCGCTTCAAAAAGGACGGCCATTATCTGATGAAGAGTTGATTTTAGCTCAGCGTGTAGGTGTCTCACATCCTGAAAAAATTCGGATATTTTTTACAAGTCGATTTCCAATTGATGAAAATGAGCTACATCAAGGTGGTGATATTGTTGCTCTGACAATGAATTATGGGATTTTTGTGAAGCCATATGTCTCGTTAAAACGTGAGAGCTATTTAGAAATTATAACTCATGAATTTGCACATGTTGTACAATTTGAGAGATTAGGTGTTGAGGGGATGTCTCGTAGATTTAATCTCGAAACATTTATATTAAAAGACAAGTTGATACCGATTGAAAGGGAAGCAATCGCAATGGGTGAGGCAGTTTATGATGATCCCAAAACAAGCTATGCTTTTTACAGACTAGCAAACTGATCGTTTGTGAGAATATGAAATTATAATGATAAAAGAGATGATTATATGCAAAAGATAATTGGGTTAATATTAATAATGAGTTCTTTGGCGGCCTGTGTTGAGACATATGAAACACAGTATATCGAGCCTACACCCAAAGAGCAGTTTGAAAAAGAACCGCATAATGCCAAGCTTGTAGATTTTAGCAGTTTGTCGCCTGAGTTTTTAAGGGTACGTATTGCAGTCCCATTTGAATATCCGCAGGGAACAATCGTGGTCGACCCAAATGAACGCTTTGTTTATTTAATGGAAAGTGAGGGTATTGCACTTCGTTATCCGATAGCTGTTGGGCGCGATGGTTTTGAATGGTCAGGCGAGGCCACAATTGCACGCAGAGCGCAGTGGCCTGCATGGCGTCCTACACCTGAAATGCGTGCAGAAAATGAGAACTTGCCAGAGATTGTTCAAGGGGGCTCTGAGAACCCGCTTGGCGCGCGTGCACTGTATTTATATGATGCACAGGGTAACGATACGCTTTACCGCATTCATGGCACAACAAATCCAGCATCTATAGGAACGGCATCATCTTCAGGTTGTATCCGTATGTTCAATGAGCATGTTATTGATTTGTATAACCGCGTGCCAAATGGAACACCTGTTGTTGTATTGCCCTTGCTTTTACCTGGTGAAGAAGCTGAGTTGAAAAAACCAGAAACATTTGAAGAATATGTGGCTTGGTTTGCAAAGCAAGTCAAAGACAATGCTGCGCATATAGAAGCTGCAGCAGTTGAAGAACCGGAAGCTAGCGCCGCGACAGCAGCTCAATAATACGAGCGCGCGCTTTTGGTAGCTCGTGCTTTCCAACCATATTTGCGAGCCAATGCGTGAGGAAATATCCTGTGGTTTTGAGGGCGTCCGAACGACTGCCTTCTGGATCGCCAACAAAAATAGTTGAATATGGCAATAGCTGATCAACCCATTTTCCCGCGGCATCACTTGTAACGGCGCGACCCGTTTTCGGGGATATATATTCTAGGTTTTCTTTTGCGCCAGTCACTGCACATTTATCAAGTTCGAGATGAAAACCAGCTTCACTTAGCAAAATGAGCTCCCATTCAATATAGGCTGCGATGGGGTGCTGTGATGAGAGCCAAGCAAGGCTCGCTTCATATAATTTTGGATGTGGATCACGCTCAGTCATACCAAATTTTATGAGGCTGCAAATGGATTGGAATATAGCTAAACGCATTGGATTTGAAAGCAGTGAGGCAATATGGCTTTCTTGGGTCTCAATTTTCATGGTTCCCAGATGCTCTTCAAGTCGTGCAGAAAATTCGGCAGTAACGATGTGCCCAGGCTGTAAATTAGGGGCGTTTTTCCGAGAGGCTCCCCCACGCACAATACCTGCATGTCGCCCATGTTCTTTTGAAAAAATTTCAACAATAGCGCTTGTCTCGCCATGCCTGCGAAAATCTATAATGAGACCAGTATCACTCCAGTTGATCATAGCCCGTCTGTGAAAAGTTCGCGATCACCATGTCGTTCAACATCTATGAGCCAATAATCGGGATCAATTTTATTAAGCTTTGCGAGATAGGGTTCTATAGCATCACCTTCAGCTATAATGACCCATTCACGGGCATCATTGTCATAGTTGAATTGAGGTGTCCATAACGCGGTTTCATCAACACGGATGAACATTGCTCCAGCATCTGGGTCACCTTTTTTGATGATATAAAATGGAATGAGATTCGCGCCAAGCCGCAATTTATAGGCGTCAAACCAATGAGATGACTTGAGGCGCTTGCTCATTTTGACGCCTTGATATCAAGGCCCATATTTTCAAAACGCTCAGCACTCGCCATCCACTTTTCATCTACCTTAACTTGCAAGAAAAGATGAACGGTTTGACCAAGAAATTCGGTGATTTCAGCGCGCGCGGCCTGAGATACAGCTTTGATCGTTTCTCCACCTTTCCCTAGGACAATGCCTTTATGTCCATCGCGAGACACATAAATGAGTTGATCTATGCGAATTGAACCATCCTTGCGATCCTCCCATTTCTCATTTTCAACAGTAAGCTGATAGGGCAATTCTTCATGCAAGCGCAGCATAAGCTTTTCACGTGTGATTTCAGCTGCAATCATGCGGATCGGCATATCGGCAATTTGATCTTCTGGGTATAGCCATACGTCTTCGGGCATTTTCTCAGCTAAGTCTTTGCGCAATTTGGGAAGCCCGTGACCATGCTCAGCAGAGATCATGTAAGTATCGGCAAATGGAAATGCGTCATTCAGTTTCTGGCTAAGTTCAAGAAGCTTTTCGGCTTTCACCTTATCAATCTTATTGATGAGAAGAAGAACAGGCGCGCCAGATTTGATCTCTTTTAGGCGATCTAAAATGAGTTGAACACCATCTGTCAGGCCGCGATTGGCTTCAATCAAAAGTCCAACTACATCGGCTTCTTCAGCGCCCGACCAAGCCGCAGAAACCATTGCGCGATCTAAGCCACGACGCGGTTTAAACAGACCTGGCGTATCAATGAAAATCATTTGTGCATCACCCTCAAGGGCAATGCCTCGAATGCGCGTGCGTGTTGTTTGCACCTTATGGGTGACAATAGCCAGTTTCGCGCCGACGATTGCGTTGAGGAGCGTTGACTTGCCCGCATTCGGCTCGCCAATAAGTGCGATATATCCGCATTTGGTCATGTCTATTTATCCTCTATTTGTTTAAGAAGCGCGGTTGCGGCTTTCGCCTCGGCTTTTCGTTTGCTTAGGCCTTTACCTTGGGCACTATATTGTACTGTTTGAACTTCTACAATGAATTCAGGTGCGTGATCGGGGCCGCTACGTTCTATGAGTTCATAACGAGGCGGTGCTTCACCTTGCCCCTGCACGATTTCTTGAAGACGCGTTTTCGGGTCAACCGCATCTTCAGGAACCTCATCAAGCATTTTTGCCCAATGTTGCAAGATAAATTTACGCGACGCTGAAAAGCCACCATCAAGATAAACGGCAGCGATCATAGCTTCGGTAACATCTCCGAGAAGAGCAATTTTGCGGCGGCCACCTGACATGGCTTCTGAACGCCCGACTTTTATCTCAGTGCCAAGTTGCAAACTTTCAGCAACACTCGCGCAAGCTTCTTTGCGTACGAGATGGTTATAGCGCGGCGCAAGCTCACCTTCTTTTGCTTTAGGATCACGAATGATAAGCTCTTCAGCAATGACAAGCCCAAGGACACGGTCACCTAAAAATTCAAGACGCTGATTGTCAGAGCCACCAGAAAGAGAGGGGTGGCGAAGGGCTTCTTCAAGAAATGTACGGTCCTTAAAGGTGTAATTCATGCGTTTCTGCAATACGGTGTATTTCGTACCAGCCACTTCGATTATTTTACCCATTTGAAGAAACGATCAGAGCGCCATTTCCAAAATTGCAAAATAGATGGACCACTTGATGAGAACACAACCAAGCTGACTTTGCCCACAAAATTCTCAGCGGGGACAAGACCCACGCTTCCACGGCTGTCATCAGAATTATCGCGGTTATCGCCCATCATAAAATACTGCCCTTCTGGAACGGTCCACTCCGCAGTGTTATCGAGATGACCAGTATTCGTAAGATTGAAAATTGTGTTCTCTTGGCCGTTGGGTAATGTTTCCACTGACTGTTCAATAAGACAATTTTCACTATCTTGCGACATACAATTGCTTTCATGCTTGTGATCTGAAAGTGGCTCTTTATAAGGCTCCATTGCGACCTGTGGAGCTTCTTCGCCATTGATGAAGAGAACGCCATTTTTCATTTGAATTGTATCACCAGGGATACCGATTGTCCGCTTTACAAATGTGCGACCATCTTTTGGATTTGTAAATACAGCGACATCACCACGCTCAGGACCTGTGCCAAAAATGCGACCTTCAATAGGGCATGCAGCGAAGTAACATGAATAACGTGAGTAGCCATATGAGAATTTATTAATGATCAGATAGTCACCAATAAGAAGGTTTGGTTTCATAGAGCCTGACGGAATATAAAACGGGCGGAATAGAAAGGTATGGATCACAACGGCTATTAATATAGCTTCTATAATCGTTCTAAGATTGCCCCAAAAACCTTCGCGCTTTTTATTGTTTTTTTGCTCTTTAATTTTTGCCGCTGCAGCTTCGTCTTTGCCGCGTGGGTTGTGGTCAGCCATTGTGCTCGTCCTTTTTGATGGCGTCAATCACGACATAGGCCTGCGCCCATGGGTGATCATCGGTTATGCTCACATGTATATTGGCGGTATAGCCCTTCGGGGTTATTTCTTCCAGCCTTTTTAATGCCCAGCCCGTTAATTTCATTGTGGGTTGTCCTGATTGCAAATTGCTAACCGACATATCAATCCAAGATATACCCATCGCAAGACCTGTTCCAAGCGCTTTTGAACAAGCTTCTTTCGCAGCCCACCTCTTAGCCAATACAGCCGCGGGCTTCGCATTGTGAGCTGCACGCTGTTGTTCTGTTTCTGTAAAAATGCGTTTTCGAAAACGATCACCATAGCGCTCAAGCGTGCTTTCAATGCGTTCAATATTTGCGAGATCAGTCCCAATGCCAAGTATCATTTCGATGTGATAGCATGGAGGGATTTTTGTGACCAGAAGATTATGATAATGCGCCAATTTTGGCCAAAGATCTTGGGGGTAGTTATCGTTGAGAAAGTTTCTTAATACTTCAATTTAATCAACAATATGAATGTATATTTAGCGGATTTGCACATGGATATGGTCGTCATGGCGGGCAGCCCTGCAACCTTGAAAACGGAAGATGTCGCCACTCACATCAAGGCGTTTTTTAAGATGAGGTTCAATAAATACTTTGCTGATGTTATGTTTATCTGCATTCGCTTTTAACCGGTTGAGCATATCGCGCGTTAAATTATCATCAAGTTCTAAGCGTCTCCAAAACGGTTGAAGCCAATCCAAATTCCAGCGCAATGTTGGAAATGCAGGCGGGCAGGATTCAATATCTGGATATTCGAAGGCAAAATAACCAACGGGTGAACGAAGTTTGTCGGTGCGGCGCACATCGTTTTGATAATAAAAGGCCAGATCAACTTTTTTGCCGTCGTTATGTGAGAGATGAGGTAAAAGCGGCATCGAGCCAAATGGAAAGCTTGCATCAAGATAGCGAATACCGTCTGGGTATTCGGTAATGCCGTGGGGCGTGGCCATGTCGATGAGCATATTGTGAAGTTCAGGGGTCACAAAATTACGATTGAACATCCAGTAAATCGGGGAAGCCGCGTGTAGAGAATTGTTCAGAATCGGCAAACGAACGCGCCCGAAAAATGGCGCAATAAACGTTATGGCAATACTCGCAATGATATAAATTGTGATGAAGCCTGTCTTTTTATATTTTGGTAAAAAACGCGATAGAATCCAAATCACGCCGCCAATCTGTGTGAGCAAGGTTAGCCCAATCACCATGATGGCGTGAATGATAATGCGCATTAGCCGTAATCACTCACTGGAGTTCCAGCGAGCGCTGCCATGTTAAGAAGGCCGCGTGGTGTGATACCGTTTGTGACGATATGAGCTTTGTTGCCCATACCCATCAAGATCGGCCCGACCTCAAGCGCATGTGAGCGCATTTTGAGAATATTCCGTACGCCAGAAGCGGTATCTGTATTTGCAAAGATCAGCGTATTCGCTTTTCCCGTAAGGCGGTTATTTGGCATAATGCGCTCACGAAGATCAGGGTCAAGTGCAACATCAAGCGGCATTTCGCCTTCATATTCAAAATCAAGATTAAGCCCATCGAGGATCTCCAATGCTTCTCGCATTCGGTTGCCAGAACCCACATTGAGCGAGCCAAACATAGAATGAGAACATAACGCAATTTTGGGTTGCAAACCAAAGCGACGAACATGACGGGCTGCTGAAACCGTGACATCTGCGATTTGTTCGGCGGTTGGTTCTGGGAACACTTGAGTGTCACCAACGAAAAGAGCGCCGTGCTCGTCAAGCATCATTGACAGCGCGCCGCTTGGGTGAAGTGGGCGATTATATCCAAGGATCTCATTGATGTAACGCAGATGCCATAGATATTGACCGAATGTGCCGCAAATCAGACTATCTGCTTCTTCCCGATGAACCATGACCGCACCAATTGCGGTGGTATTCGTGCGCATAACCGTTTGGGCAAGCTCGGGTGTTACACCTTTGCGAGCAACCGTCTCATGATAGCTCTGCCAATATTCGCGGTAGCGTGGATCGTGAAGTGGATTCACAATTTCAATGCCCGATGGAAGTTCAATGCCCGCTGATTTGGCGCGCGCTTCCATAACTTCGGGGCGCCCAATGAGAATTGGAACATCATCATTCTCATCGATAATTGCGGCTGCTGCTCGGATTACACGCTCATCTTCGCCCTCGGAAAATACGATACGACGTTTGCTTGTGCGCGCAGCCTCAAAGACGGGTTTCATGATCATTGATGTCTTGACAACAGAGCCATGAAGGCGCTCGATATATGCATCCATGTCTGGCACTGGGCGCGTGGCGACACCGCTATCTATCGCGGCTTTTGCAACGGCTGATGCAACCTCGGCAAGAAGACGTGGATCAAATGGTTTTGGGATTAAGTATTCTGGGCCAAACGAAAGCGTCTCGCCAATATAAGCAGCAGCAGCCTCAGCACTTGAAGGTGCACGGGCGAGTTCGGCAATGGCGTGAACCGCGGCAATCTCCATTTCATCATTTATGCAGGATGCGCCGACATCAAGTGCGCCACGAAACAAGAATGGGAAGCACAGCACATTGTTCACTTGGTTCGGAAAATCTGAGCGGCCTGTCGCGATGATCGCCTCTGGTGCAACGGCGCGCGCTTGGTCTGGCATGATTTCGGGCGTTGGATTCGCGAGTGCAAAGATGATTGGCTTCTTGCCCATTTTTCCAACAAATTCTGGTTTCAAAACACCAGGGCCAGAGAGGCCAAGGAAAAAATCTGCGTCCTTTATAACTTCGGCAAGTGTACGAGCTTTGTGACCTTGGGCATATGCTGCTTTTTGCTCGGACATATCCTTTTCGCGCCCATTATAGACTAGCCCTTCCAGATCGCAGAGATAGATATTCTCGCGCCTTGCGCCGAGTTTTAGCAACATATTCAGACAAGCAATACCGGCAGCACCCCCGCCAGTTGAAACGATTTTTATAGTAGAAATATCTTTGCCAGAAAGATGGATGGCATTGATTGCGGCAGCACCCACTGTGATGGCCGTGCCGTGTTGATCATCGTGGAAAACAGGAATCCCCATGCGTTCGCGGCAAAGCTTCTCGACAATGAAACATTCAGGCGCTTTGATGTCTTCAAGATTGATCGCGCCAAATGAAGGCTCAAGAGAGCAAACGATATCAGCAAGCTTTTCAGGATCAGACTCGTTAACTTCTATATCAAAGCAATCGATATTTGCGAATTTCTTAAAAAGAACAGCCTTGCCTTCCATCACAGGTTTTGATGCAAGTGCGCCAATATTTCCAAGGCCAAGAACAGCAGAGCCATTGGTGATGACCGCGACAAGATTTCCGCGTGCGGTGTATTTTGTTACGCTTAAAGGGTCGTTTTTAATCTCAACGCAAGCCTCAGCTACACCAGGGGAATATGCGCGCGCGAGATCGCGTTGTGTTGCAAGGGGCTTTGTCGCGCGGATTTCCAGTTTTCCAGGTTTTGGGAACTCATGATAATCGAGAGCGAGCTGGCGATTGCGATTTTTTTGTTCATTCTCAGTATTTTTATTGTCTTTAGTCACGAGAAGACTTCCTTATTTATTGCTTAATCTATAGCGCTAATTTGAAAAGTTAAAGTGATGATTTCCTGTTTAACTCAATGGTCTTGGTTATTTCACGCTCTACGGTTTTGTATAGGTTTTTATAATCAACACGATCAAGAGCAACCTGCCGTGCGTTTTTACCCATTTGTGCCACTGCTTTTGGACTTGCAAGCATTTTCTCCAATAAAGCTGTGTATTCAGCTTTATCATTTTCAGCACATAAAAAACCCGTTTCATGAGGTGTGACCAATTCAGGAATGCCAGCATGATCTGTACTTAAAATTGCACAGCCTGAAGACATAGCTTCTTGAATGGAGCTTGGTAAGCCTTCTGCTTCACCAGTAGAATCCGTGATGGAATGCTGAACGAAAATTGAAGCCGCAGCCAATCTCTCAGCGATAAATTGACTGTCTTTTTGACCATGAAGAATAACTTTATCTAATGCGTTTTGTGAGGTGACGTATTCAAGGCATTTTTTGTATTCAGGACCACTGCCGATCATCTCAAGACGCATGCTTGGCATTTTTTCCGATGCGCTTAAAAAAGCCTCTATGGTTGTCAACGGGGCTTTTTTTCCAACAAAGCGACCAACCGCAAGCACAAGATTTGGGTCTTTTTTTGATGGATTGAAAAGGTTCGTATCTGTGCCTGAAGGCACGACGAAGCTGTTCGGATGACTTAGGTTCTTTGCCGCGAGATTATCGAGGAGAAATTGTGAAACGGCAAAAACCCCTGAAAGTTGCGAAAACACCTTTTGATATGCTTTTAAACGCGTTTCATTGTTTAACCAGTAGCTTGCATCGCGACCACGAAAATAACAAAATACAGGAATATCCATCTCACGACCGATATCAGTGACCAACATAGATTGAGAACCAAATTCGCTTAAAATAGCATCGACCTTTTCCGCACGTAAAAACGCAATCAACGATTTCCTATTATTTCCAAATGGCACACGAAAGCAATGATGATTGCTATAATTTTTTGCCATGGCAATTGGTAGGTTAAGAATGTCTTTAACATTTAATCCTGCTGACCCCATATAGAATTGATTGGGCGCTAACGCTTTAGGTGTCTTGTAGCGCCGCTCGGCAATGACACAACAATTTCCACCAAATAAATGTTCGATATGCCGGTTAACAAAAGTTTGCCCCGGGTGATGATATTTTTGTACAGCTATGGCAATTTTGGGGGTTTGCTGGTTATTGGGCATTATTTAAGTCTTTCGGTTTGTATAATGTTGTTATAGTGGCTTAATATGAATGAGCAAGTAACCCGAACAAAAAGTGTAAAAATGACTAAGCAAATGACCATCCCAAAACGTGAATATCAAATTTTGAATTTGTTTCTTGTTGCGTTAATTGGGCCATCTTTCTTATTTGGGGGCATGATTATTTTGATAGCGACCCTTGTGGGGATGTATCTCATTTGGATTTTGATAAGAAATGGAGTTTCAGGGAGTTCTGGGGCCGTATCTTTCTTTGCTATAATTTGTACGATTTATTATCTATATTTTGGATGGCGAGCACATGATCAAGGTATTGATGCACGTGCAAGCCGGTTTTTTGTTGAAAATGTTGCATTTATCTTCGTAGCACTGTTCGCATTAAATATTGAAAAAGTATCCGTAAGCAAAATTTTGAGGTTTGCTGGGAATTCACTTTTCCCCGCAATGCTTGTGTTGTTAATCGTTACGCTGGTTGAGAGGCATATTTATGATGTTGCTCGTGTTGAAGCATTGAGTCGAAGCCCTCTGATTTTGGCGACGCTAATCGCGAGTGGGGTTCATATTTGCTTGGCGGATTGGAGAGCAAGAGGCACATTATGGCGTTCAACTGCCGCGGCATCATGGCTGATGGGGTTATATATAATACTTATACTCACTGAATCGCGAGCGAGTTTTCTAGTCTATATAATTTGCGGTGGAATTTTTCTATGCGATGTTTTTTTAAATGTGAGTTATGGGTGGAAGCGAAATATCACACGCTTCCTATCGCTTCTGATTGCGGTTGTTGCTTGTGCGGTAATAGTTGTAATTGCTTTATTCTACTTAAATGCACTGCCTAGATTGGATGCGAATATTTCGTTTTTAACTGGGCAAAGTGATAGCATTGATTATTCCAGTGCTTCTCGCATTGAGATGTGGAGACTTGGGCTTGAACAAGCGAAAAGCTCACCATTATTTGGTTTTGGACCACAAAATACATTTGCTTCTATAAAAGAAAATTGGCCATATGATACAGACCATGGCCATCTTCATAGTGATATTTTGAATCACCTTGTCGGTGGCGGCCTCATTGGGCTTGTTATTTACCTAGTCGTGATATTTTCGCCAATTGCATTTGTGATCATCAATAAAAACCGTGATAACTTACCAATTTATATCTGTGTTTTAACAACGAGCTTGCTGTTTTTCGGAGGCCTTACCGCGCGCATGTTTTTAAGGCCAATACCAATAGTCAATTCTGTATTTTTGCTGTTCTTCGCGCTCGCAATCACAATTCAATTTAGCAAGCGCCAAAACATCACTGATTAGAGCGCTGCCCAGCTAGTCCCAAAATTTGACGTGCAGCGTCTGGTATATTTGTTCCTGGTCCAAAGATTGCTTTTACGCCTGCTTGGAACAAAAACTCATAATCTTGTTGTGGGATAACGCCGCCACATACCACGATGATATTTTTTGCGCCTTGGGCTTTAAGCTCGGCGATTAATTGTGGCGCAAGTGTTTTATGTCCCGCAGCTTGACTGGAAATCCCAACAATATGCACATCTTTGCTGATCGCAAGCTCTGCGGCTTCTGGAGGCGTTTGAAATAAAGGTCCGATATGGACATCAAAACCAATATCACCAAATGCTGTTGCGATAACTTTTGCGCCGCGATCATGGCCATCTTGACCCATTTTGACAACGAGCATTTTGGGTGCGCGACCATGCTCTTTTGCAAATTCTTTGATTTCATCTTGGATATTTTTGTAGTTTTCGTCATCCGCATAAGCCGCGCCATACACACCGCTAAGTGTTTTTGTTTCGGCTTTGTGGCGGCCAAATACATTTTCCATTGCCGTTGAAATTTCTCCAACAGATGCGCGCGCGCGCGCAGCATCAATCGCCAAAGCCAGAAGATTACCATCGCCAGATTTGGCAGCACCTTCAAGTGCTTTGAGCGCGGCATCGCATTTAGCCTGATGACGGTTTTTGCGCAAGTTTTTTAAGCGTTCAATCTGAGATTTCCGAACTGCGACATTGTCGACGTCAAGTATATCTATCGGCTCATTTTTGGCTGGTTTGTATTTGTTCACACCGACAATAACGTCTTCGCCGCGGTCAATACGCGCTTGTTTTTTAGCGGCACTCTCTTCGATGTTTAGCTTGGGAATGCCCGATGCAACGGCTTTGGTCATGCCGCCCATTTCATCGACTTCGCAAATCAATTCCCATGCTTTATCCGCAAGCTCTTTGGTCAGGCTTTCTACATAATATGATCCAGCTAAGGGGTCGACAACATTGGTGATTCCAGTTTCTTCTTGCAAGATGAGCTGTGTGTTGCGAGCGATGCGAGAAGAAAATTCAGTCGGTAAAGCGATGGCTTCATCAAGCGCATTTGTGTGTAGACTTTGTGTGCCTCCAAGTGCAGCGGACATTGCCTCATAAGCGGTACGGATAACATTGTTATATGGGTCTTGTTCTTGCAAGCTGACACCAGAGGTTTGACAATGAGTTCGCAGCATTTTTGACGATGCTTTTTTCGCGCCAAATTCGGTCATGATACGGTGCCATAGGAGCCGTGCTGCGCGGAGCTTGGCTGCTTCCATAAAAAAATTCATTCCGATCGCAAAGAAGAAAGATAAGCGCCCAGCAAAGGCATCTACATCCATGCCCGCTTCAACCGCTGCGCGGACATATTCTTTCCCATCGGCAAGGGTATAAGCCAGCTCTTGAACCAAGTTCGCGCCAGCTTCTTGCATATGGTAGCCCGAAATTGAAATTGAATTGAAGCGCGGCATTTCTTTTGATGTATAAGATATAATGTCCGAAATAATGCGCATAGAGGGTTCTGGTGGATAGATATATGTATTGCGCACCATGAATTCTTTTAAGATATCATTTTGGATTGTCCCTGTGAGCTTGTCACGGGAAACACCTTGCTCTTCTCCCGCTACAATATAATTCGCGAGGATGGGAATAACCGCGCCATTCATCGTCATCGATACAGACATTTCATCAAGGGGAATGCCATCAAAAAGCACTTTCATATCTTCAACGCTATCAATCGCAACACCTGCTTTTCCAACATCTCCTTCAACGCGCGGATGATCGCTGTCATAGCCGCGATGCGTGGCAAGATCGAAAGCTACCGATACACCTTTTTGGCCTGCAGCGAGATTTCTCCTGTAAAACGCATTGCTTTCTTGCGCAGTTGAAAAGCCGGCATATTGGCGAATGGTCCATGGGCGACCTGTGTACATTGTGGCGCGCGGCCCACGAAGAAATGGATCAAGCCCTGGATATGTACCCAGATGATCAATATCCTTGAGGTCTTCTTCGGTATAAAGGGGCTTTACATTTATGCCCTCTGCTGTCTCCCAATTGAGGCTATCAAGGGGCTTTCCGCGAAGTTCTTTTTCCGCGAGTGTTTTCCAATCTTGTGCCTTCGTCATGGGATTATCCTTTATTCAATAAAGTTCACATTGAGTTTGGTTTTTATTTTTGTAATATCGGTTTGGTACCTATTGTTAAGCAGCACCTTCTCTTCATTGCTCCACGTCTCATAGGGTTGAAATGGGAATTTATGCGTGCGCTTAACAAGTTTCTTCATTGCTTCTTTTGATAGGGTTTCACCAGCTTTAAACCGTTTTTGTAATCGTCTTATTGCAAGTGAGCTGCGCGTTCTATTTTCATGGCGGGTTTCTATTTCGATATTCTCTGGAAGGCCTATATAGGGAAAAAACAATGAAAAATTATCTTTATAATATTCAAACGGGACGATCGTTATCATTGTTTTAGGGAATTTTTTTTGTAGCCTGGAAGTGAGATCATACCAACCAGATTTGCATGTAAGAAACATGTCGCGATAGTGATCAAATGAATGAAATAAGCTTTTTCCATATTTATATGTGAAGATTGAATTGAAATATGAAGCATATTCACGAATTGAGAGTACAATCTCAAAATCATCACCAATGAATTCTGATAGCGCCTCAAGATTTTCAACGGCTCTGGCGCCAAATGGGTGACCTTCAAAGACCACATCCATGTCGCCAGTTAGATTTTCTTCTGAGTATATGAGAGTTGATGAATTCTTTGAAACTTTATTGATTTGATCAAAAATGATGGAGAGGCTATCTCTGTATTGCTTTTTTGTTTCATCTTGGCTTTCTGCATATTTTTGTAACGGGTCAAACAATATTTCGCGCGCGCCAACAGCTGTGATCGCGGTTATGCCCTCATCATGCAGTCGATCTGAATTTTCACTCAATGCAGTCTGAATGCTGGTAGTTCCAGTGCGGTGCGCACCTATATGGACGATTGTACGCATAAGTGGTTATTCAAACTCCATGATAATTTCATCAACGGCTAAGTTATCACCAGCAATTGCGTTGATTTTTGAAACTGTACCACGGCGCTCTGCGCGCAGAACATTTTCCATTTTCATCGCTTCAACCGTGCAAAGCGCTTGACCATCTTGGACCTCATCGCCGATCTCGACATTAACGGTTTTTATGAGGCCTGGCATAGGGCAAAGAAGCAGTTTTGATGTGTCAGGCGGTAACTTCACGGGCATTAAGTCCAGCAGATGAGCAACATCAGAGCGCATCACGCTTACTTTTGAAGTGCTGCCGCGATATTTGATGATTTCACCACCCGAAAATGCCGTTACATTTGCAGCGATTTTTGCGCCACCTATCGTGGCCGCAAACAATGTCTGACCAGGACGCCACGTTGTTTCAACATGCTGTGTTTTGTTGCCTAAAGCCACATTGAAGCCACCTTTGATGGATTGAATCGTAACGTCAAATTTGCTGTTATTGATTTGAACAACTCTCGATTCATATGGTGCACCAGCAGGGCGCATTCGACCCGAGATTTGGCGCTTGCGGGTTTCACGAAGATAGGATGTCATAGCTGCAATACATGCGAAAAGTTCGGTGCGCTTTTCATCAAGTGAAATCCCTTCAAAACCATCTGGATATTCTTCTTCAATAAACGCCGTTGTGATGTCGCCAGAGATAAAGCGCGGGTGATCCATAACCGCTGATAGGAAGGGAATATTATGACCAATTCCTTCAAGCTCAAAATGGTCAAGTGCTGATTGCATTTCGATAATCGCCGCGTTTCTATCAGGTGCCCATGTGCAAAGCTTTGCAATCATTGGGTCATAATACATCGAAATTTCACCACCTTCATAAACGCCTGTATCATTTCGAATGGCGCGCGTATCTTCTGATATTTCGAGAGGCGCTTGATATCGAGAAAGCCTGCCAATAGATGGCAAGAAATTCCGATAAGGATCTTCGGCGTAAATACGGCTTTCCATGGCCCAGCCGTTCATGGCTATATCTTTTTGTTCAAATGATAGTTTTTCGCCACTGGCAACACGGATCATTTGTTCCACGAGATCAATGCCAGTGATCAATTCGGTCACAGGATGCTCCACTTGCAGGCGCGTGTTCATCTCAAGGAAATAAAAATTGCGATCACCGTCAACGATAAATTCGACCGTGCCCGCGCTTGCGTAGTTCACAGCCTGCGCCAATGCAACGGATTGCTCGCCCATTTTTTTGCGGGTTGCTTCATCAAGAAAACTAGAAGGTGCTTCCTCAATAACCTTTTGATTGCGACGTTGGATTGAGCATTCGCGCTCATGAAGATAAACGCAATTGCCATGTTGATCAGCAAGCACTTGAATTTCGATATGGCGGGGTTGAGTGATGAATTTTTCAATGAAGATACGATCATCACCAAAGCTTGATTGGGCCTCATTTTTAGATGCTTGGAATCCTTCGCGCGCCTCAAGATCATTCCATGCAATACGCATACCCTTGCCGCCACCGCCAGCAGATGCTTTTAGCATTACGGGATAGCCAATTTCGCTAGAAATCTTAACAGCTTCATCGGCATCGGCGATAATACCCATGAAACCGGGTACTGTATTAACACCAGCTTCGGCCGCCAATTTTTTGGAGGTAATTTTGTCACCCATAGCTTCGATCGCATTCACAGGAGGGCCTATGAATGCGATTCCTGCGGCTTCAAGAGCTTCTGCGAATTTAGAGTTTTCTGACAAAAAACCATAGCCCGGATGAACGGCATCCGCACCACTATCCTTGATCGCCTTCATGATATTCTCAACGACGATATATGATTGATTTGATGGCGATGGCCCCACATTATAAGCCTCATCAGCCATTTTGACGTGCAGCGCATTCTTGTCAGCATCTGAATAAACCGCAACGGTTTTAATCCCCATTTTTTTGGCTGTTTTAATAACGCGGCAAGCAATTTCACCACGGTTTGCGATAAGAATTTTCTTGATCATTAGGCTCTTACTCATCATCAATAACAAATTCAGGGAATGTTTCGCGAATGACATCTGTGTTTAAGATAAGCTCCGCCTCATAATCTGTGGGGCTGAAATTTGCAGGATCAGCTGGAATTATTTCGCGACCAAAAAACCACGATAAACGACCTGCATCCAAATTGCCGCGTTCAAATGGCTCTTCACCAAAACATTCTATGCAAGCCTCAAGAAAAGCTTCATCAGCACGTTTATCAGCTGGTTTGCGATGTTTAAATCTCTCGCGGGCTTTGAGCTCAGTAGCGCCATTTTTGCTATCTCGGCGGATAGTGAATTGATAATCTGTACCTTTTTGGCGAGAAGGAAAACCGCGATGTTTTAACATATTAAATGCCTTTTTCTGAACAGAAAAACCCGCCGCACACAAAGGCGCCGCGGGTTTCAATTGAATGTCGATGATTTGGTTTAGTTAAGCACTTCGTCAATGATAACGCCACCAACTGCACCAACAGCAGCACCTGTTGTAACGCTTTCGCCAGCGAGATAGTTTGCGCCTGCGCCAACAGCAGCACCTGCAGCGGCAGCTTTGCTTGATTCAACAGCGTTGAAATCTGAACAAGCGCTAAGCGCGAGAAGAACGATTGCTGATAGAGTTGTGAATTTAGCCATTTTTTTACCTCAATTATATTGTTTTTGTAATAAAAAAAGCTATTGCTCAGTTTCAGCATAAAATCAACCACACTTTCTAGTAGAAGCGGAACATTGCCTATTTGGTGACGAAAAGACGTTTTCTCTCCCTGATCCGTAATGGTTATAATTTTAAACATATATTTATCCATTATCACATATTTTAAAGTGGCATATTGTCGTGTTTTTTCCACGGATTTTGTAATTTTTTGTTTTTCAAGCTTGCAAAAGCACGGGTCACACGGCGGCGGGTTGAATGAGGCATAATGACTTCATCGATAAACCCACGCTCCGCGGCTTTAAATGGCGTGGCGAAATTCTCTTCATATTCTTTTGTGCGGGCTGCGATTTTATCTGGATTATCAAGTTCAGATCGATAGATGATTTCGGTCGCACCTTTTGCGCCCATCACGGCGATTTCAGCCGTTGGCCATGCGTAATTGAAGTCACCACGCAAATGTTTTGATGCCATGACATCATATGCGCCGCCATAAGCTTTGCGCGTTATCACGGTTACTTTTGGAACGGTCGCTTCGCCATAAGCGAATAGCAATTTTGCGCCGTGCTTGATCACGCCATTATGCTCTTGGCTTGTTCCCGGTAAAAATCCTGGCACGTCTACAAGCGTCAAAATAGGGATTTCGAAGGCATCACAAAAGCGTACAAAACGGGCAGCCTTGCGCGATGCATCTATGTCGAGACAGCCCGCGAGAACCATCGGTTGATTGGCGACCAGACCGATTGTGCAGCCCTCCATACGGATAAAGCCTGTAAGTATGTTTTTAGCGAAATCTTCTTGAATCTCAAAAAAATCACCCTCATCAGATAATTTGTGGATGAGTTCTTTCATATCATATGGCGTGTTTGGATTGTCGGGAATAAGTGTATCGAGGCTATTTTCAATGCGTGAAGGATCATCATAGCTTGGCCAATTTGGAGCGCCATCGCGATTGTTTTGCGGCAAGAAATCGACAAGCCTACGTACCTCAAGAAGCGCCTCAATATCATTATCAAATGCACCATCTGCAACAGATGATTTTTTCGTATGTGTAGATGCGCCCCCTAGCTCTTCGGCGGTGACAACTTCATTGGTCACAGTTTTAACGACGTCAGGACCTGTCACAAACATATATGAGCTATCGCGCACCATGAAGATAAAATCGGTCATAGCGGGCGAGTAAACTGCGCCGCCCGCACATGGCCCCATGATCAATGAAATTTGCGGGATGACACCTGATGCCATGATGTTTTTTTGGAAAACTTCAGCATAGCCTGCAAGCGAATCAACGCCTTCTTGTATGCGCGCGCCCCCTGAATCATTGATGCCAATGACAGGAGCACCGTTTTGCATAGCCATATGCATGATCTTGCAAACTTTTTGGGCATGGGTTTCAGAAAGTGAGCCTCCAAGAACGGTGAAATCTTGAGAAAAAACATAAAGCTGACGACCATTGATCGTGCCCCAGCCAGTGATCACGCCATCACCTGGAAATTTTTGCGTTTCCATTCCAAAATCCACACAACGATGTGCCTTGAACATATCAAATTCTTCAAAGCTGTCTTGATCGAGTAAGATTTGGATCCGCTCGCGCGCGGTGAGTTTGCCTTTGGCGTGTTGGGCATCGATGCGCTTTTGTCCTCCGCCAAGACGCGCAATCGCGCGACGCTCTTCGAGTTGTGTTAGAATATGGGTCATGATGGTTCCCTGATAGCTTTTTTATATTAATAGGCGACTAATGTGCATTTTGATAGCAAGACTTGGCAAATTTGCAAATTTTGTGATATATAGATTCTGTAAATTGCAAATATGTGAACATTATGGTCACTCAAAAAATATATGCGGGAACAGCCCTTAAAGAATTGCGTTCAAAATTAAGCTTGACGCAACGCGATTTTGCTAACCGTTTGGATGTGTCTATTTCTTATCTCAATCAAATGGAAAATAACAATCGACCCATAGCTGCTGGGGTCATGCTCGCATTGGCGCGTGATTTTGATTTCGATGTTTCAGAATTGGGTGGGGGTGATAGTGCAAGGCTTATCGCAGATTTGCAGGAGGCGTTTGCTGATCCTGTTTTTGTAAACAAGCCGAGCCTAGCCGATATACAGCTTATGGCTGGAAACGCTCCCGTTGCTGCCCGCGCAGTATTAGATTTGCACCGAAGATTTTTGGGTCAACAAGAAAGGTTGCAGAGTTTTGATACTGCAATTGGCGCAACGGCGAATAATCCGAATCCCATGCCATGGGAAGAGGTGCGTGATTTTTTTCATTATTGCGATAATTATATTGATGCTATTGACCGCGCGGCTGAGCGGATGGCTCAGGACATTTTTCCTCAAGATATAGCACCCATGATTTCGATGTTGAACTGGTTCACAGAAAACGGCATTCGTTTAGAGCGACGTGATGGGGGAATGAGGCATTATGATGCGAATAACCAGACTCTAACCCTTGCGCGGCATATGGAGCCTGAAACGCAACTGTTCCAAATGGCTTTTCAAATCGGGTTATTAAAATGTTCGGAACTCTTTGATGCAACGCTTGATATGGCCGCGTTTCAATCACAAGAGGCACGTGATATTTGTCGCATGGGTTTGGCCAATTATTTTGCAGGTGCGCTCATGATGCCGTATTCAATATTTGCCCACGCTGCCCTTGAGTTGCGGCATGATCTTGAGGCATTGGCGCTTAAATTTTCATGCTCAATAGAACAAATCGCCCATCGCCTTTCGACTTTACAAAGATCAGGCCAGAAAGGCGTGCCCTTCTTTTTTGTGCGTGTAGATCAGTCGGGGACAATTACCAAACGGCATTCTGCAACGCGGCTACAATTTGCAAGATTTGGCGGAGCTTGCCCGCTTTGGAATGTGCATCGTGCATTTGAAACACCTAGTGATTTTCTGCGCCAGTTTGCGGAAACTCCTGATGGTGTGCGTTATTTATGTTTGGCAAAAGACGTCTCCAAAAAGGGAGGCAGCTACCGTGCGCCAGTTAGGCGTCTCGCTATTGGTCTTGGATGTGAGGTTGAGCATGCACATCACTTGATCTATGCGGATGATTTGGATGTTAAGAACCCTACGGCTTTTGAGCCGATTGGTGTGTCATGTCGGATATGCCCAAGGACAGATTGCCATCAACGGGCAGTGCCGCCACATGGTGGAACAATTGAAATAGACCCCAACACTAGAAATCAGCTACCTTATCATTTAAGTTAGTGTTCTATAATAAGTATCACTACCAATATTTTATCGGAACGGTTTTATGCCAAGCAGCAAAGCAGATGAAACTTTCTATATAACGAGCATTAGTGGA
>CANMUM010000037.1 GCA_947501025.1 uncultured Paracoccaceae bacterium
TGCCTCATTAAAAATGCGACCACCAATACCCGAAACTACGACCATAAAATTGGCACAAACAAAGGGGGCTTGACAACCGTATGGATCACATATTTTGAAGGAAGGTCATACCCGTTCGTAATTTTGGCATCACCTGTTTCACATCCCCCAAGTGTTCGGCATTCCTCAAGAAGTTTTGGGCCAGCTACGCGATGTATCGCGGCGTCAACACCGCCACCACCTAAAAGGCTCTTATTGGCAGCGTTGACAATGGCGTCGACCTCGAGGGCTGTAATATCCTTTACAATAACAATCATGTAATCGATCATCGCATGAACAATTATAAACAGCAAATAAGGAGAGACCAAAATTGGCAACGGAACTTTCAATACAGGGAAGCAGGTTTCCATTAAGCTAAATGGCCAAAAAAATCCTTTAGGTGTATTTTTATCTTACAATATGCTCTTTTTAGTTGATTTTTTGATTTTCACGTATAATCTGATATTTGGGTTCGGTCGCCTATCATAACACTATTATCTTATCATGTGACTTGGACTCGTTTTCAAACTGAATGAAAGGAACAGTAAAATGTTAAAATACACTGAAGAAAAACAACCGGCATTCTTTCGTGCTATGTCGCCAGAGCTATTTTTTGAGGCTGAGGCAATGGAAACCGAAGCGGTAATGAGCGGACTTGAGTCTGATGTAGATGTAGATGCAGAACTTGATGAACTTCTCGCTGAAGGCACGGAAGAAGAGTAATCTATTCGTACTTTGGAGCCGTTAAATCTTTGAGCGGCTCCAATTTTTTGTTTATATAGCGCCTTTATTTTCGCTAGCTTAAGTAGTTTTAAAAATAGGTAATTGATGTCACCTATGAATGAAGTAAACACTTTTTTTGGATTAGATTTATTGTCTTCTCGGGCTATGTTGGATGCTCCAGCAGTAATTTACGGTATCGCTAACTCCTGCGCTTCAGCGATGCCTGGCGCAGATAACGGCGCTTACTTCTTACGTAATCTATCTAAAGCGTATTGTTGGCAGGCAAAAGAAACGCGGATCGTAGATATTAGTCAGCCCTTCACAGACATATATGGCGCTTTTGATGGCGGAAACATTACAGGCTACGATCAATGTGAGCTCTCAAAAAATATTGCCATGGCTATAGAAAAACTTTCCAACAGTACCGTTCCTATTTTGGTTGGTGGCGACCATGCTATTACATACCCAGCACTGGATGCTGTAAAGAAAAGAGTTAAAGGTCCACTAAAATTAATCGTCTTTGATCACCATTTGGATGTTCAATACTGGTCGAATTATAGAGATCCGTTATATAATACTAATGTAATGTCATATGCTCACGACTTACTAGGATCAGGTAATATTGTTCATATTGGAGTTGATCCGCTACAGGCTTTACCCGCTGGAACAGAGTTTGACTTTATTTGCAATCTCAAAGACATGGGGCACCAAATCCCATATAATTCACCAGCAATATCAAATCACATCGAAATACAAGAGATTGTTGGTTATAGTGGGTCTATTTATATAAGTATAGATGTTGACGTTCTCCATGAAAAGGAAATGCGTACAACAGGATATCCTTCTAATCAGGGCATTTCATTAAATAACCTACTTTCATTAATCGATTTGCTATCAAAAACAAACAATATTGTTGGCTGCGATATTGTGGAATTTTGTGCAGATAAGCTAGATCGCAGCTCGATTACGTTAGCTGACGCTGGGCGCGCTACACGCATTCTTCTCAACTTACTATTTGCCATCTCGCGCCAATCTAGCAGCACTTCTGAGCCAAAACAGACTAATAAACAAACATAAAGGAGCCGTTATGCACACTTTGAACGGGCGCGATTCTTACGATCCCAATAGTTTTCATCAAACAATGCGTAATCTACACTTCCGTAATGCCAAAAGTTTCACACCAGATCTCTTTTCAATGGCATGTGTTGAACAATTTATAAACCGCCAGATGGATAGCTATGGTTACCTTTTTGCACAAGTATTTGAGTCTTATGTATTAGCCGAAATTGCTGAATTGGAAAACGTTGAGATTACGCAACTCACCAATCTCGAGATCGGTGATAGTTCTGCTATCCAAATCTTACGATCTGCAGTTGCCAATCATGACGTTATATCACCCATGGAAGCAGTAAATTTCGCGGCCGCATTAATTAGCATCTCGCGATTCGATTTGGCAGATCTTCTCTTACAATCTGCTTCCAGAAAACCCACTATGAACCGAGATCAATTTGAAATTTCTATGTTACATTTCGTGATAGAAAACAGGCGTGGCAATAATGATAAAATGCGGCACTTTCTTCTCGAAATGCGCAAACAAATTGAGGTTGGAAATTTACCGCTTGAGCGTCAAATTGATGCGGCATCATTGGCTGTGGTCTGGCATATGAAATTGGGCATCCTAAAAGATACAGATTTTAAATGGTTCTCGTCGTTGGGAACCACCCTTGCTACAACTAATAAAATTGAGAGCGGGGCGCTATCATCTTGGTATCGCGCGGTTGCAATGATTCCAGCTGCTAAAGGAGACAAAGTTGCTACGCGCGAAACGATGTTGGCTGCACGCCGTGCCGCAGATATTACTATGAAAATAAGACCACGGGCTTACGAAGCACACTTTCTAAAAACATATCATGAGTCTTCTATAAAGGAGCATATGTTTGTTACAGGTGACTATCAGGCTGCGATTAGAGAAGGCGAGTCTTTGCTAAGCTTGGATCCGGTCTGGTCGATCAGCTTTGGTGAAGTGGCTGAAGTGCACCGTCATTTCGGTGATTTTTCCACTGCTGCCACGTATTTTGAAGAAGGCGCGTGCTGTGGGCCACCTTATGTAGGACACCACATTTATTCTGCGGCCACTTGCCATGAGGCTGCAGGTGAGCTCAATCGTGCACTAGAGCTTTATGTGAGATTGCTGGGTATGAGCCCAAATAACAAGGCGGTAATAATTTCGGGAGCAAAGCTAGCGCGAAAGATTAGGCATGAATCATTTGAATTGTTTAGCCGAGCTCTTGATCAAATTAGGCCATATTTAGACAATCGCCACCTAATGCATTTGGCGGATTGAATTATGGCAACGCATACTGAACTGACACTTCAAAATTTCGCAAAATACGCTATCATTTCATTTATAATTGGTCTTGTTACTATTGGTTTTAGTATAGCAGACCTTTTAATGATAGGATTTTTAGGGGAAGTTCATGTTGCCGCGGTTGGCTTAGGGGATCTAATTATAACATTTATTTTTGCAGGTACGGTGTCTTTTGTAGACATTTTTTCTTCAAGGCTAGCTAACTTTGAAGGCTCCAAAGTACATCGATCAGAACATTTAGGATTGGCACTAGGATTTTTATACAGTGTGGCACTATGCACCGTCTTAGCATTGATCCTAAGGGTTATGATCGAACCATCACTAGTTTTTTTCCGCCAAGTAGATGAGCTTATCAAACCAGTGAGCGGATATGTTAATAACCGTCTTTTGGGTATTGCTCCTTTTCTAATATACATGGCTGCAAGCGAAGCTCTTAGAATTAGCGGCCAAAGAACGCATGCATTATACATTTTTATTTTTGGTTTTATTATCAATATATTGTTAAACGCATGTTTTCTTTATACGAACGTATCTGTTTTTTTTAGCACACCAGAAGCGGCCGTTGCTATTGCAACTGTGATAGCACATACGTTCATGGGAGTAATCGCAACTATACTATGGCTTACTAAAGCCGATCTAGCAAAAACTGTACTGCACAAAAAGGTTTTGAGATCGGCCAACAACAACTTTTTCTTTTTAATAAGAACCGCTCCTGGAATTGGAGTTCGTTTATTAAATGACTATTCTGGAGCGATACTCCCACTTTTATTTATAGGAACGATGGATGTTCGTACTGTAGCCGCAGCTTCAATCGCTACCAAAGTATACACATTATTTTGCCGGGTGCCGCAAGCAGCCTTATCCGCCAGCTATATTTACTATAGCTATGGCTTATCAGAACATATGCGCCAGCCAGTTTCTGAGGTATCTGTCATTACTGTTCGGCGGCTCTTTAAGTATACTGCTTGGCCAACTCTAATTGTGCTAACGCTAACGCTATCTACCTCTATTTCTTTAATCCAAATAATAGGTAGTGGTGCAGTAGACGTGAAGCTCACTCAAGATATGTTATTGGCTTATCTTTTGTTTGTCCCTTTTTACATTATCGAACAATTTTATGCCGAATTACTGACAGCACATAACCGGTCCGCATTTCTCTTTGGAGTGTCAACTGCTGTAACTTATTTGATAACAATTCCGCTTGCATATATATCTGTATTTTTTTGGAAATCCGCTTTGTTTGCCATCGCCGTGAAGGGCGTATCTGTCATTATTCTATCTATAATCTATTGGCGACAATACCAACAACGCTGGAATTACGGTGGGAGTTTTTATGCCTGATAAACTCTCTACATTTAGACACAATCCAAATAAATACACACTAAAACCGCATCGAAGGCCATCTAAAATCGTGTGGAAAAAAGAACCAGCAGTGACGGGACATCGTCAATTAAGGTATCATAATCGCAAACTAAATCGCATGATTTCAGTACCAGTCAGTGCCAGTCCAGCAATTATTCGTGATTTTGGCGTGATTTTGGCAAGTGATGATGGTTTTGTCCGCTTTTTTAGAACTGGGCTGGATAAAGAATTCTGGCGGCTGCGCTTACCATCATCAATCTATGCATCATTGGTTGTAGATCCCGTCGCGGAACAAGTCCTTGTTGCAGCAACCTCTGGACTGATAACTGCCTTAGATCTGCGCGGAAAAATTCGTTGGCAAAAAGAAGTTGGCACACCAATTTTTGCCACCCCGGCATTACAAATAGATTTAAGACGCTTAGGGATTGGAGCATTTGGTCATAAAGCCATTAGTCTTGACCTCGACACAGGGAATACTATTTTTAAATACGATCTACCACCACCTTGGTATGAAAATTATGGTGGAAAATCAGCGTACAGGAGCCCTTATTCTAGCCCAGAATTTTCAATTAATGGCGACTTAATAGTCTGTTGCGGGCATACCGTCGTGTGCCTTAAATCGAATGGGACACCTCGTTGGCAAGTCAATTTGTCCGCAGAGATTAAGTCTTCCCCTGTAATATGTGAGCGTACAGATACTGTCGCAATAGCGACAGTATCTGGAGATTGCCATTTAATTGGCTTAATTGACGGCCACGAGAAAATTTGTGTTACACTTGACGCGAAGATAATATCAAGTGGCGCCCTTTCAAAGGGTATTCTTTCTCTTGGAACTACATCTGGAACTGTGTTTGGTATTGACATCAAATTAGGTTCAATAAAATGGCGCCAAACTTTTGGCGCTCCAAAATCCTATACATCTTTCACTCTCAATCCAGAGGGCGATTTTATAGCAACAAATTTCGATGGTAATGCGATTTGTCGCAATGCTGAAACAGGTGCTTTTATGTGGGAAAGCTCTCAAGTTTTAGGACTTCCAGACCATGAAACTGCAATGGATATTACACCTGTTGTAGGTACTTCTGGGCATATGTACGGAGCTTCTTACGATGGCAACCTATATGAATTTATGTTTGACCGACAAGGATATCACAAATCATGATCGCTGTAAGCTACAAATTGGATGATACATTTAGCCCTCCCACGCGAGGTAGTCTTGACAAGACAGAACAGGCATTAATGGCTATGTGGCAAAGGTTAAATGCCATTCTAGCTAGCACAACGATGACAGAGGAGGAACTGGTCGAAATCACCGCAATCCTGAATAATGTTAGTTATGTGTTCTTATACTTGGAAGCTAATGACGACCAAATTAGTTACTCACACCTTATCCATTGGAGAGATATTTTTTATTGTAATTCAGAATTAGATGATCGCATCCTTTCACAACTATACAACGTTATTTGCAAAGAAAAAATTACCGAACAGGCACGGCTAGCATATATTGATCAACTCGAGCAAAAACGCAACCATACAGATCTTGAAAATGAGCGAATGGTAGAAGAATTACGAGCTGAGTCCAAAGCTGCAGATACTAGCTTAATGTACGCGCAAGAAAATTTCATAACGCGACTTGGAATAAATTCCTCTGGTCGCCCTGCCGCAGCGTATTATAAATTCATAACGCGATCAGATAATCCCAATCTCAGAATTAAATTAACTAAAGCATGGCATAAAATATCAGATCAGGACGTAGATAATAGATCTGAGATAATTGATCGTATCATCGCTTTGCGTCACAAAAAATCACTTCAAAATGGCACACATTCTCCACTTATTGAAACTCTTGGTAAATGTCGTATTGAACAAGATAGCATCACTACGTTCTTATCAAATTACTTACATAATGCCCTAAAGGCAGAGAAAGAACTTGAGTCCCGTCTTGTAGAGACATATGCTGATAGCGAAGCCCCTTTCAGTCATTTGAGCCATTTTATACGGAAACAATTTTCTGGTAAGACTGTGCCTGTATTTAATCTTGATCTCTGTCTAGAATTCGCATTTAGTATTGCTCGTTCAGTATTCGGGCTAGACATCAACATTAAAAGCTCTCCGGAATGTCCTGTGATCATTGCTGATGTTACTCGTTCAAACCAGCCCGTCGGCCGGATAAATTTTGATCTCTGGATACAAAATGGCCGCGATCGAGGGGCTAACTACACAATTGGCTTACGAAATCGAGCAGAGTGGCGTGAAATAGTCCAACGTCCAGAGGCATATGTCTCATGTAGGTTCTCCCTTTCACAAGATGGCGAACGTAACATAACTTTTCAAAATGCCCATAGCCTTTACCATGAATTTGGCCATGCTTTGAACCATTTATTAATGCATGCACACATCCCAAATCAATCGGGATTAGAGTATTTACCGCTTGAAAGACTCGAATTTTTAAGTATGTGGGCGGAAAAGTGGGTTTATCATAGTTCTTTTGCTGATGCCATGGAAATAAATGAAGACGAGCGCGAAAGTCTGAAAGTTTGTCAAAATGCCAAGAAAATAGAATACATTAGCACCTTTGTAGAACGCGGAACTATAGCCTTAATTGATTTTCAGTGCCATCAACACTCTGGCCTAACATTGCGGCAGGCCTATTCAAATCTTGACCAACAGTATGGCATTAGTAGATATATGCGTTTTGCAGATATACCACAATATTTTTCATGGCCGATGTTTACTGCCAATCCTGGCGCAAATTTCAGCTATCTTTTTGGTGCTGCATGGAGCATGGAAGCCTTTTCCCTCTTTACGAATTGGGAACCTTCCCAAGAGATATGCCCAGTTCCAGAAGATCTCTTCGCCCCTTGCTTTACAGCTCAAATGAAGACGCAACAAATTAGCTCAATACGAATGACAGAGTTCTATACCTCCTGTCTACGCGATAGATAATTTGCTCAACACAACCCAATGAAGAAATAAAAACCGTATGATGAAACATGTAAATTTTGAACGCCCGACAAATAAAACCACTCGGAATTTTTTTGGCCCACGTGATCCAATATTAGATGAAATTCTTCGCTCGTCATTACTACAAGAAAAAATGCCTACGATTCAAATTGACGACAATGCAGGACGCATACTGCAATGTTTAGTTATGTTACATAAGCCACAATTAATAATAGAAATCGGAAGTCTTTTTGGATATTCTACGATTTACTTAGCACGTGGCCTGTCTAAAAGCGCGCGCATTATAAGTTTTGAAACAGATCAAAATGCTGCAAAATTAGCTCAGAATAATCTTAAATCTGCTAATCTTTCAGCTCAGGCTGAGGTGGTTTTGGGAGATGCTCTTTATCATCTTAGATCCATAGAAAAAGACAGCGTAGATATGGTTTTTATAGATGGTGCCAAGTCAGCATATCCAGAGTATCTCAAAGCTGTTTACCCGCTACTAAGAACAGGTGGGCTTTTAATCGCCGACGATATCTTCAGTGATGGAGATTATTCTAAGGAAAGCCAAACTGAAACCGAAGCAGAGCTACGTGGAATCGCAACTTATAATCGTGCGGTAGCGCGCAGTCCTCGCTTATTTTCTGCTCTGATAGGTACAGAAACAGGATTAATGATAAGCGTAAAATCATGAATAATAAAAAACAACGTTGCCTGATCACTGGCGCAAGTAGCGGCTTAGGAAAATATTGTGCATTATCGCTCGACCAAAATAATTGGGAAATCATTGCCACCGGTCGTCGTTCAAGTGCTGATGCCAACCTACCCAAAAACATACAATATATTGCAGCTGATTTTGCTAACGAAAATGACGTTGAAAGTTTAGCTAAAGAGGTGGGAAAATGCCCAGATCTTATAATACATTGTGGTGTCACCTACCCTGAAATTGGCTCTGGTGTGCTTGCAGACGACAAGTCTCTTAATCGCGTCTTTCAGATAAATACTTTTGCTCCAATTCGCCTTAGCCAAACGCTTCTTACGCAAAAATCGGATTCTGCCTTTGCTAGCTTCATCTTCACTAATTCTGATTCTATGTTCGCCGCAGATTTATCATCAGGTACTTATGCAGCCAGCAAAGCGGCATTGCGAATATTAACTACTTCATTTGCTCACTTATGCCGCAATAATAACGCATCATCGTCAACATTATTACTTGGCCCACTCGCCAGTTTACAAAAAGATACGGAGATTGCGAATATCGCCAAAAAAACGGGCTTGACCAAAGTTGAAATTATGCGACGCTTCTTGCGCAAATCTAACCCAAATTTAGTTATCAGCGATTTTATTGCCTTAGAACAATGTCTTGAAAGCGTTCTGTACATTAACAAACTTGGACACACCGCAAACGGAATGGTCTGTCGTCTCGATGGTGGTTCAGCAGGATCTTTAATTTGAGCGGCAGTATCGTACCACAGCGCCCCTTAGGTCGATCTGGAATCAGCGTTCCAGCATTCACTCTAGGAACGGCCAACTTTGGCAAAAATTGGGGAGACGGTTGGCGACTAAGTTATAAGGAAGCTTCTCGTTTATTAACACATGCTTACGACCTTGGTATAACAGCACTTGACACGGCAAGTTCTTACAATAACGGTGAAAGCGAAAATATGCTTGGCTCTATTCTTAGCGCAAAACATCTGCGGAATCGATTTTTTATCACGACGAAATTTGGTTATCGTACCCATCCTACCGCTCCCGAAAGAGGTGGCAGTAGGCCCGAAGCAATGATGTATGCTGTTGAAACATCTTTACGAAGATTACGTGTGGAAACTATAGATTTACTGTACTTACATTTATGGGATGGTACGACACCTGTAGAAGACACTATTGGTGCCGCTGGTACACTTATGGAACAAGGAAAAATTCGATCCTTCGGTCTTAGTAACGTTCCTGCATGGTACGTCGCACGTTCCGACGCATTCTGTGCACAGGCAGGATTACCTGGAATCGCGGCAATTCAATTAAATTACAATCTACTATCACGCCACGTTGAAAGCGAGTTCGGAGATGTTATCCGTCTATTTGGCTGTGGCTGCGTTGCATGGGGCGCGCTTGCTGACGGTCTACTTACAGGAAAATACAAAATCGACCAAGCGAATCGTCGTGTTATTGGTACAGGTCGCCTGGCGGCCGGTTGGCATACTACTTCACCGGTCGATCCATTCAGCGATCACGCAGTCAATTTAGTTACCTGCTTGGAAAGCATCTCCTCTGAAACAGGCATAGCGACGAGCAAAATAGCCCTAGCATGGATGCTAACCCGACCTCTACTTTCTAGCATAGTACTCGGTGTTACCAAATTAAGTCAGCTCGAAAATAATGTCGGCGCCGCAACGCTAAAACTTGATCCTTTACAGCTAGCTCGGCTTGACGCGGCTTCTAGATCCCCGCCTAGATATCCTATGAATTTTCTAGAACCTGAAATTCAAGTATTAGTCCATGGGCATAAACTTCCTCATAAACGGCCAATTGGTTTTGAGGAGTAGTCTTGCGGTGAACCAACGCAAATCGTTATCAATAAAAAATTATAGAGTTTCATATGTTATTTCAAGATTATTCGAGACAAAAATTCAATGAATGCGATACACAAACTGAAAATTCAAATATTTTACCTGAATGGAATTTAGATGATCTTTACACATCAGAAAAAAGTCCGAAAATAAAAGCGGATTTTGATTTTCTTAACTCCGAAATTTCAAAATTCGCATCTGATTATTCTGGAAAGCTTGACAAATTAGACGGTGATGAGTGGGCTGTTTGTATCACGCGTTATGATAATATTGAGCAAGTTAAAGGCCGTATCAACTCTTTTGCAGAATTACGTTATTATCAAAACACTACCGACTCTAGTCGTGGAAAATTTCTTGCAGACTGCCAAACCAAACTAACTAAATTATCATCTGCTCTCGTATTTTTCTCACTTGAGGTTACGAAGATCGACGCAGAAAAACTTCAAGCAGCATTTGCCGAAAATGCCGAATTCGCTCGTTTTAAACGTTTTATTCATCGAATGCGAGCCACAAAGCCCTTTCAGCTTTCTGATGAGCTTGAAAAATTTATTCACGATCGATCGACTGTTGGAACATTATCTTGGAAACGCCTGTTTGATGAAACCATAGCCTCAATGCGCTTCGATATAGAGGGTCAAGAGCTTTCTCTAAAAGCAGTACTCACGCAAATGAACGATAATGATCGCGAAAAACGTAAGCAAGCTGCAAGCGCGCTAGCAGAAACACTCTCAGAAAAGCAGTTTATTTTTGCACGGATTATGAATGCTTTAGCCAAAGAAAAAGAAATAGAGGATCGCTGGCGGGGCCTTCCTAGTCCAGGCTTTAGCCGCCACATTTCTAATGACATCGAACCCAATGTAGTAGAAGCCCTCCGAACGGCTGTTGTAGATTCTTTTCCAACTTTGTCACATCGTTATTACGCGCTTAAAGCTCAATGGCTAGGGCTTGAGAAGCTTGAGTTTTGGGATCGCAACGCGCCTTTAACCAAGCTAGAGGATCACGAAATTACTTGGAGTGATGCACTGAAAACTGTTAAGTGTGCTTACGATAGTTTTGATCCGCGCATGGCAGAAATCGCGGAACTATTTTATCAGAACGATTGGATCGATGCGATAGTTAGACCTGGAAAAACACCTGGGGCATTCGCTCATCCCACTGTTGCAAACGTTCATCCTTATATAATGTTAAATTATTCTGGAAAATCACGTGATGTAATGACGCTAGCTCATGAGATTGGCCACGGAATTCATCAATTTCTAGCGGCAGGACAAGGCGAAATACTGTCGAATATTCCACCAACTTTGGCTGAAACTGCAAGCGTATTTGGTGAAATGCTAACCTTTCAAAAACTTCTCGAAAGAACTACTAATAAAACCTCTCGTAAACGCATACTCGCTTCAAAAGTTGAGGATATGCTCAATACTGTGGTGCGTCAAATAAGTTTTTACAATTTTGAACTGCGTGTGCATTATGCACGCCGTGAGGGAGAGCTAACGCCCAATCAAATCAACAATATTTGGAAGGAAACAAATTATGAAAGCCTCGGCCCATCATTTAAAGAAATAGATAAATACGAAACATTCTGGGCTTATATCCCACACTTCATTCACTCGCCTTTTTATGTCTATGCATATGCATTTGGCGATAGCCTCGCAAATGCTCTTTACGCTGTTTATACAGAAGGCTTAGAAAATTTTGAAGATATCTATCTTGATATGCTCAATGCAGGCGGTGCGAAACATCACTCTGAGCTTCTAGCGCCTTTCGGGCTTAATGCCAGTGATCCAAAATTTTGGAGCAAAGGACTGAATATGATTTCAGAATTTATTGATGAGCTTGAAGAGATGGAAAAATCATCTTTTGAATACAGTTTTTAGAAATGCGGCCGGTCCTAAAAATCTCATAAAAACTGAAAATGATCTAACGATATAGGACGGCCCATAATTTTGTATCAATGAAAAGCTTACCTAAAGTCGATTTGAAAAAGAGGATTATTATCGCCTTCTATACGGACTACTCATGAGTTGCTAGGCTATGGAACATCCCAACCCTGCCTTGCAACAGCGGCAGCTTGATGTATCACCGATATCCACAGATGGATTAGAACTTGATCACCTAGGCAAAGCCAAGCAATTTTGCCAAATAAAAATATCCAACTGATCGTATCATTACATAAGCTTCTGAGTAATAGACAGTTCTTTTTTCGGGCATCATTTTTAGCACCCATTATACTATAACTATTGATTATAAGCTATAGAACCATCCATGCTCCACAAGCTGTATTTTACGCGCGATCACAAAACACCTGTTTAAAATATTATAGATTTTGATGGATTCAATTATAAAAGCCATACAATATTCACTTTACCAATTACTTCCGTTTTGATCTAGAAACGGAAGTAGCGCTCCTCTGCCCCGCCCTTTAAAATAAGGATTTTGTGAAAACATCATTTGCATAACTTCCGTTTGTGAGTATTATCTCGATATTTAAGAAGTTATTTTCGCCATTATGAAGCCCTCAAAATCCACTCTCACGGGACGCAAAAAGCATCTCAGCTATGAACAGGTGCAAGCGATACGCACGGTGCTTGTCTCGATTGGAACCGCGCGAGACCGCGCCCTCTTCTCTCTCGCCATAGACAGCTCACTTCGCGCCCATGATCTTGTGCGCCTCCGCGTGATGGATGTGCAAGAAGATGGCGAAGTCAAAGAGCGCATTAGCGTAACGCCGAGCAAAACCAAAGACAGCACAGGGGCAAGTATCGCCTTTGAACCGACCCCCTACACGCGCCAGCTCATACGCGAGCTGATCGCCGAGGAAGATAAACAGCCCCATGATTACCTTTTCACCCGCGCGCGGCCGCCACGGGTGCTTTCAGAAGGTTTAAAGCATATTTCTGAGCGAGCCTACCAAGGTTTGGTAAAAATATGGGTTAGCGCGATTGGGCTGAATAGCGATCTATATGGTACACATTCGCTCAGACGCACCCGCCCCGCCTATATCTACGAGAATACCAAAAACATCCGCGTTTGCCAAAACATCCTCGGCCACGCGCAAATCACCACCACACAGAACTATCTCGGGGTCGAAGAACTCGAGACGCTTGAGGTCGCGAGGAAGTGGCGAATGTAGAAATCACAAATCAGCAAGTGACAGAGTATAGCTATATGGCCAAAAAGTTCTAATTCCTGTACCATTTATGTCTGATAATTTTCCACTCCAAACTAAACTATATAGCCTTCTTAAGTCCTTAGTATCTTGATCCGTTAGCACACTTTCCTTACCGTAATTCATAATAGAAAATTTGTTGTGTTTTCCAAAAATCTCACTATCTGAATGCTGCTCCAAATCTTTAGCAAAAAAATGACGCAATCCAAAAATATGCCCTAATTCATGTGCCATCACTTGAACTTGCTCTTCCTTTGGCTTTTTAAATAGCCTTGGAAACAATATCAGCTTATTTTGACCGCGACCTGGGAAAAATGCCCGAGCCAGAGTACACCCGGCATCACTACAACTATCTGCTGCTCTAATCACTACTTCAAAATCATAAGGGCTTTGTGCTTCATTGAACTTGATGGGAGCTGCACCCTTCCAAGCCGAAACGCCCTTGCTTAACAATTTTCTTGTGTATAATTTAACATCTTCTGATTTCTTGTATTTACGAAGAGATATTTCGTCAAATCGCCAATTTAAAGTAACGCCCTTCTTCCAAAGAGGGATGAAACCATGCCCTGCGTGTAAAACGAGTTCTTGGATATCTTTTCCATCAGGTGTAGCATATCCTATTGAATCTGTTTCACAAATAGCACCTCCGTGATAAATATGGCGCTCTTGTCGATCAATATTTGCTATTGTCTCTGCATCTTCAAGCTCAAGCTCGAATGCATCAATTTTAATATCAAATAAACTATCTGATTCACCCATTCTATTCTCCCGAATTCAAAAAGTTTTTTGCTGCATTCGCAATCGCAAAAGCTAAGTCGCCTTTGTTGTCATGCGCCCTTTTTGCTTCCATTGGATTATCACCAAAAAATGGTTCGATTAACGCTGAAGGAATATTCAGCTCGGAAACGCTCCTATACCCTCTATCACCCGGGTCTCGTTCTTTCAGTTTTCTATCTTTTAGATGCAATGCTTTAAGCATTTCTGACTGTAACATCTGCGCCCATGCTTTAGAAAATCTATTACTTTCGGCGTCATAGAGAGTCTCAGTCCCTCTTGCAAAACCGTTAAATGCATTAAAATGAAGTTCAACTACGCAAGAAGCTTGTGCTTTTGCGACCTGTTTGTAAGCTCCAGATATGCCAATCCCGTCTGGATAAAAAATTCTACTGTCTATACCAAGAGCTCTGCAATGAGATGATATCTGTGTAGATAAATCCCTATTTCATTCGTATTCATTTTGATTAATCGGATAGGTTGCATATGCTCCCTGGCGCCTTTTAGTATGTCCAACAACAATCGCGAGGCCGTTGTCCAGCGGTGATATTGCTTCCAGAATACCTTCATCAATTCCTGAATGATAACCTTCAACTCTATCTGCGATATCATCTATTCGTTCTTGAATTATTCGAAGTTTTTGAAAGTCTTCATTAGAAATTTCCTCCCTTGAATCCAACTTTCTTTCTATATTTGATATAAGATCTGTCATTCCAATCCCCTTTAAATTTCAATCTATAGTAACATAAAAAGCATTTTTATCAGGAAAATTTTCGTCTGACAAACATCGTAACATGATTGATTACGAAAATAGGATAATATTTACAGAAATATTTATCGCCAATTCTGCCCAGGAAAAAATATATCAAGAACATTTACTTGATTATTTTCGCGGTCAAAATCATAGACAAATACATAGCCATCAAACGCTAAAAATTGTGCGTTAGCCGTAAATTTGGCACCAGCTTCTGGAAAGGTTGAAATCGTATCAATAAAGCGGTTTTTTGCATTCTCAATCGAATTCAAAACCGCTGAAATAGCATCAATATCGACATAATCAATATGAGATAGTATCGCCTCGTCAACTTCGAGCGTAACAAAAACGGTTATACTCATACTTATTTTCTACGGGCTAAAGCTCGGGCTCTCAGCTCCACGAAATATTCTTCATTCATCTCAATTCCCTGTCCCGAAGCAATGACCTTTCGACCATCTTCAATACGTTTATTGATTTTAACTTGCGCCATGAGCGCATCTATAATTCCAATTTTTCCCGCATCAACATCGGCCTTAATCGGATCAGCGAGAAATGCGTTTGCGAGCTCACCAAGATCTTCCATTGAAAACATTGCGGCAACTTCTCGCTTGTTTTTCGTAACCGTAACAGGCTCACGGCGAACAGAATCCAAAAATACACCGAACGAATTTTTAGCGTCAAGCGCGGACATGGTCTTCATGAGTATAATCTCCAGTCTATGAAATAGTATAGGCATTATAGCTGTTTTATCTGTTTTTGCAAATCTTTTTCATTTTATGGTAAATACCATAAAAAACATAATTAAAATATATAGTATATTTAATATAGAAATTGTATTTAGTATAGATATTTCAGATATTGCATTTGCCATACATGCTTTATTCACCATATTTGCACTTGATAGTTTAAATATTCTGAATATACTAAAAATAATATTTAAACTAAATACCATAAGAGCGGTGTATGAGACTTACAGTTTGGAACCTAAAAGGCGGGCAGGGGAAAACCGTACTTTCCCTAGCAATGGCCATGCTTAAAGACATGTACGTTGTCACCAATGACGTGCATAGCCCCATTGACGAAGTCATCGGAGAGGATAGGGCGCTTCGCATGGGAATGCGTGACGCGTTACCCGAAGTTCCAGATGAAATCGACCTGATATATGATTTTGGCGGGTATCCCGATGCACGTGTCATTGAAGCGGCAAAAAATTCTAGCGTTGTGTTTGTACCCATCATTTACGAAAGCCCGCTAGAAATGCAGGTAACAATCAACGCGATTGCCGAAATTGAAAAATATAATCCAAATATTGTTATCGTGCTCAATAAAGCCAAAGCGGGTGACTATGAACGCGCCAAGGAAGTTTTCGACCAATTCGAATATGAATATCCAATCGCCGAAGTCAAAAAATCGACGGCATTTTCTCGCGCGATTGAGAAGAAAAAATCCTTGCAAGAACTTGTCGATGAAAATCCGCTATTCAGCTTTCACTATTCAAAGCCACTTGAGCAAGTGAGAAGTTTATTAAAGTACATTTCCTAACCCCGCAAGGCCACAACATGAGCAACAACAACACATTTTCGTTCAAGAAAAACACCGATATCAGCGCCTTACCAGACGCAACGCCGGAGAACATCCAGCCCATGGCAAAACCAGCAAAAATGAAGCCAAAAGCTATCAAAAAAGACAAACAAGTCAGCACATATCTATCGGAAGAAGAGTGGGATAAATTTCAAGAAAAACTCGATGGTCGAACGCAAGCAGGAGTGCTCCGAAATCTTGTGCTAGAGTACATTGAAAAATAGGCGATTAGCCAAGCCTCTCTTCCAGTAATTTAATTTCTTTTCGGATACTTTTCATACTTTTATGGGCCGTATCTTTCAAAAAATCATCAGGGGAGGGGAGGGAAAGCTTCCGCGCTTCCCAAAATTTATATACATCTTGAGAAACCAGCTTTGCTGACCAAGTGTTTTTCTTAAAATCCTCAACAAAGATCCGATTGCTGAGTATCGCCTGAAATTCAGATTTTACCTTTTCAGCCTTCTCGTCAGATAAAATCTCAAAAGCAGTCTGAATTATTTCAAGGCATTGCGCACGATGCTGGCGTTCAACATCTTTCAAAAGTGCCTGCAAACGGGCCAATTCCACCTCTTGAGCGCGGCGCTCATCTCGGCGCTCATCTCGGCGCTCATCTCGGCGCTCATCTTGCTCGACTTGTTTAGCCTTGTCCACTTCTCTTTGGCTTTTGAAATCTTTTTCAATCGCCGATATCAAAAATCCAGACTTCGAAGAATTAATCTTTCCACTTGATGCACGATCATTTGCAAAGGCAATTTTATTCATGATGTATTCGTCATCATATTCTAGAACCCAGCCACGGGCGAGAGTTTTAGAAATGCCTTCACGTAAAAGCTCTTTGTAGGCACGGCGTTCGGTGATTTCATCGTCGTCTTCCATAGGCAAGAGAGAGAGTTGGGGATTTGGTTTTACAATAAATTGCACTGAAACGACCGCACGGCCTTTACGATGGGTAATAAGTTCAAGATTGATATTCGAAACCTTATTGACCTCTGTCATAGCAGGCTGGATCACATTTCGATTAAGCGCTTTGAATGGTTTATAGCTTGCCATATCATCGACAGCCATTAGCTTTCGAAACACATCAACATCCCAAACCGCCGTGCGGCCGTGTTCGGTCCCAATATAGCGATGACAATTTTCATACAAAACCAAAGCATGTGTGCTTTTCATTTCCTTGAGAACGCTAAGGTTAATTTTGGAATAGATATCTGGATGAAAGAGCTTTTCGGCAAGCTTACGGGTGTAAGAATACGAGCAAATATTCCCTTTAATACTAACTTCTGGAAGCAGGGAGGCCGCTTGCCAAATATTCTCTCCATCATCATCGAGCATATCAAACTCAACGATTGTTTCCATTAGGCCTTTGAGAGAGGCCTTCAAATAAGGAATATTCTTGCTATCAAACCCTATCATCTCACAAAGCAGGTCAACTTTGATTTTATGCTCTTTTGCGGTTAAAAGATCTTCATATGAATTATACAAAAGTGCATTGGCAAGCTTACGCTGGAGCAGTGAGAGCTTCGCATTAATATGAATAGCCGCCACATGTTTTTTAAGGATGCGTTGCTTTTCTTGCTTTTTAATTGCCTGATTCATCGGTGTATTTTTAAATGTATCCTAATACACCATTCTATATAATCTTAACGAAATGCAAGAGAAAACAACCCTAATTGTTGAATTATTTTCCCCATATCCATACACCTTTCCACGTGAAATGGCTCAATATAGGGGAGATTAAAGTATTGATTTTTAAGGTTTTGCTTATTTTCCCCATATCCATACACTTTTCATGATGCATGAGCCAAGAACGATGTTAGTTTTTTCTTTAAATTCAGTAAGTTATGGCATTAAAAAAACTTCCCCCATATCCATACACCCTTCCCCCATATCCATACACTTTAAGCCCCATATTTATACACCCAAGTCCCCAGTTCTTGTTGATTTTAAAGGGTTTTTCAAAGCTAAACATTATTAAACGTTGTTTATTAAACAATATTAAACAACAACAGGGCCTGTTGGTTGTTGATTTTTTTTAATTTTGGTATTTTTATGGTTGAAAAAGAAACAGTTGTCCTTGCCCCTTAAACCTGTGCCACTAATTTAGTAAAGCTCTGTTATTTGAAGGATAATTTAATGGCACGAAA
>CANMUM010000038.1 GCA_947501025.1 uncultured Paracoccaceae bacterium
TGCCTCATTAAAAATGCGACCACCAATACCCGAAACTACGACCATAAAATTGGCACAAACAAAGGGGGCTTGACACTGCCCGTACGTCATGGAAAGTCCATGGGCAGCCAAAATCGACAAAATACTAGCGGAGTATCGAAAATGAATATTAGCGTACTGGAGGTGCTTAAAGCGGCGTTTCGTGCAGGTTTTATGTCGAGCGCCGAAGGCTTTAATGGTGAATACACGTTTGAGGGCAAAACTAAAGCCGAACTTGATGAAATTTTATCAAAGCTATTTTTGTCTGTCGTTTTGTGCCTTTCTGTCATTCCGATATTTCTATGGACGTTTTTTAAGGAGGCGCGAGAGGCCATCCGTTATGCTTACTCAGACAGCTTTGCGGATATGCCGAGAATACTAAAGAAAGTTTGGAATGAAAAGGAGTGCTAGTAGATGAGTAAAGTCACAAAAGAGCGCATTATCCAATCAATCAAAACATTAAACCGGTTGAAAGGCCGTGAGGCAGAAATGGTGGAACCAATAAAAAAACGCCTGAAAGAAGAACTAGGTGCCTGGGAGATGCGGGAACACAACCGCGCGCAAAACTGATTGTTTATGAACAAGACCTCCACCCTCACCATAATTTGGACGGTCAAAATCATGTCCAAGAATATCAGCTCTAATACGCTGATCAATGCCAGCTCTTAACATTCGATCTTCAAACGCATGACGCAATGAATACACTGTATGTGCAGGACTTTCCTTCAAGCCATTTTCTTTTAGATATTTATTCAAAACTGCCGAAATAGCATCCTTACCAAAATATCTTGGAAATGCTTTTTCATCTTGCAATTCAAGCTCTCGCACAGCATCCAAGCTTACCCCCAACAAAGGTATATCGCGACTAGACCGCGTTGTTTTAAGCTTGCGGCCTTCGGCTCTAATCATGATGTGAGGGATATTGTGGCTTAGGTTTATGTGCTTTGACAACAAACCAGCAATCTCACTGGGTCTCGCACCCGTATTGATGATGAGCAGCAAAATAATCCGAGCCTCATCATTCAAGCCATCAAGTGCACCATTTCGTAAAATCATATCCTGAATAAATTCATCCGAATACGTGCCGCGCGATGATCCACCCTCATCTCGGATACTTAAATCACCTATCGGGAATTCATGCTTCCACTGATAATGTTTTCGCAATCGTTTTAAGGCGCTTTGGATCGCGCCCATGTCTTTATTGGCAGAATTTGGTGACAGCCCCTCATTTTCAATGCGCTCACGCCACCATTGGTAAAAATCAATCATGTCATCACGATCAATCTCAAATATATCCTTATCGCCAATTAAACCGATGAGATTTTTGAAAGCTTTTTTCTTTGGATTTTGCCAACGCCTAATTTGATCTGCGGTTTTGCCCTTGGTGTCGTCTACGGCCAAGTCAAAGAAAAGCTCTTGAGCCTTTGTGATGGTGATCGGTGGCGGATCTATTGCCCCTAGATAGGCCCTTGTACCAACTGAAACATTTTTGGTACCTTCAGCAAGCTCAACGCGGTCTAGAATATCTTCAATTGGGAGACGTGTAACTTTTTGAGGGTCTAGAAATTTTATACCTTTAGCCTTTGCCAGTTCTTTAGCCGCTAAAAAGCGCTCCTCGGCTATCCCCTCTTCGCCTTGCTTCAAAGATTCCCATGCAGTTGTGAACTGATTCCAAACCTCTTTATGTTTGACCTTTGCGACATCTGGGTCGTCAGTTTTGAGAGAACACCAAACAACCGTTCGCGATTCTACGCGTGCATATTGTTTTGGCACCCTGCGTTTTAACCAATATGTTTTATTTCGAAGGACTATACTCATGCCTTCTTATAGGCATATATCTGTACAATTGTTAAGGTGAAAAGGGTAGCAATTTGGGTAGCAAAATGGGTAGCAGGTTTTAGTATACATAAATAAAATAATTGTAAGTTACTGAAATTGTTATATTTATTTTATGAGTGATGGCGGACAGACGGGGATTCGAACCCCGGGAACGGTTGCCCGTTCACACGCTTTCCAAGCGTGCGCATTCGACCACTCTGCCACCTGTCCAGTCCGCGGTTTTATATGTGGCTCGCCAAACAATTACAAGATGGGTTCCCTCAAAAAAGCACTTGACGTTACACGCAGTTTAAATGTTTAATATAATAAACAAAATGATTGACGGAGCATAGCATGAGCCAACGCAGCAACCACTTACCAACAGCACAAATGCAAGAGCTCGACGCTGCTCACCACATGCATCCATTTACCCATCAGGCAGATCTTAATGCAAAGGGCGCGCGGATTATCACTTCGGCCAATGGCGTTCATGTCACAGATAGCGAAGGACGAACAATGCTTGATGGCATGGCTGGTCTTTGGTGTGTAGGAGTTGGTTATGGCCGCAAAGAGCTTGCGGATGTGGTCTCACGTCAAATGCAAGAGCTTCCCTTTTATAACACATTTTTTCAAACATCACACCCACCCGTAATCGCGTTATCGGAGCGATTAGCTCAAATTGCACCCGATCATATCACCCGCGTTTTTTACGGATCATCTGGCTCTGAAGCCAATGATACGAATATCCGAGCTGTTCGCCAATATTGGGCCAATCTAGATCAACCAGAACGCACACATATTATTGCACGTTGGAATGGTTATCACGGATCGACAATGGGGGGAGGATCGCTTGGCGGCATGAAGGGCATACACGCACAAGGCGGACTGCCAATTCCAGATATTCACCATATCGATCAGCCCTTTTGGTGGGGCGAAGGTGCCGAGCAAAGCCCCGAAGAATTTGGCATTGCGAGAGCGCGTTTGCTTGAAGATAAAATCCTTGAAATTGGTGCTGACAAAATCGCGGCATTCATCGCCGAACCAATCCAAGGCGCTGGCGGGGTGATCATTCCCCCTTCAACTTACTGGCCTGAAATTCAGCGCATTTGTAAGGAATATGATATATTGCTCATCGCTGATGAAGTCATCACAGGATTTGGACGCACGGGGAACTGGTTTGGCTCAGAAACATTCAACATAACACCCGACATCATCACAACCGCAAAGGGCCTCACATCAGGATATATTCCAATGTCAGCGAGCTTGTTTTCTGAAAAAATTGCTGCAAACCTGTCTGAGACCGATGGCGAATTCACGCATGGCTACACCTATTCTGGGCACCCTGTTGCCGCGGCTGTGGCTCTTGAAAATCTTCGTATTATCGAAGATGAAAAGATGATTGAGAATGTCCGAACGGGTGCAGGCGCTTATCTGCGCGATCAATGGAAACAGCTAAGCGATCATCCTCTGGTGGGTGAAGCCGTGATCGAAGGCATGATGGGCGGCATTCAACTTACACCAAATAAAACCACTCGCGCGTCTTTTTTAAGTGAAACAGGCTCTGTTGGTTATATCTGTCGCGAATTTTGCTTTGCGAACGGGCTTGTCATGCGCGCAACAGGTGATCGTATGATCATCGCTCCACCGCTTTGCATGACGCGTGACAATGTAGATGAGCTGATCAATAAAGCTGCGATATGCCTCGACTTAACTCATAAAAAAGCAAAAAATGATGGTCATATGTAAGGGGATCCCCTACCCAGCAAGTTCCATTAATGGCCTCAAGTTTTTTGCATGGCGATAAAGAAGCTCTTTTTGGCGTTTATTAGGCGGTGAAACCCTTGCAAGCTTATGCTCAAAGCTGTCTGTAAAAACCTCGGGAAAAATAGCCATAATTTCGGCACGACCTTCCTCTGTAATTGTATCCATCGCCTGCTCACCCAAATGCAAGCTTTCACATGGCGCGCCATCTGCATAGATGACCTCATGGTGATCAAACAATATATGATAATAATGCACATCCTTGACATCTCTATCTCGTTCAAATCCCATCCATTGCGCCAAATGCTTTGCCTCGATGAAAACCTCCTTATCGCCAAACATCCTCTCGCAGATGGCTGATTGCACAAGGACGCGGTGATGTGGCGAAACACTTAAATCTCTAGCGGGCACTCCTTCACGGATACTGTCTTTGCATATCTTTACAGGATATAAATTGGGGCTTGCGAGCATATCATCTTTGGAAAAATATTGATGGCCAATCCAGCGGATTTCTTGATAGCCGCGATCAGCTGTTAATACCCTATCGCCAACTTTTAAATCTTCAACATATATATCACCCTGCTCAGCTGCGATCACAGTGCCCTTTGTGAAACAGACCGCCGAACTAACTCCTAATGAAGCGGGTTCGACCGTAATATTGCCATTATGGTCAATATGGATAGAATTCGTAGTCGGAAAAGGGACCACAACTGGCGTTGCGCCAGCGGCAATGCCTGTTGTCGGCAACACAATCGCAGCTGAACCTTCAATATCATAAAAATCGAGCAATGTTCCATTATCACCAAGCGCAACCGCCGCAAAGTCATTGTTGTTGTTAAGCGAGTTGAGTGACATGTTCTGATAAATGGTATAAATATATACACCATTCGAAAGAACAGGTGTATAATCACCTAGATTATAGCTATTACCAAGATCCCCATCACCTTGATAAAACTGAACATCAAAATCGCTTGCGCGGGCGACCTCAGCGGCAGATAATGTGATCTCAACATATTCACTAATGCCAGTAGCATTGGCATGATTGTTTCTATAGTGAATTTCTGAGATATAGGCCAAATATTGACTCCCAAACGAAGCTGGTTAATGAATTATTAATAAATACAATGACTTACAATTACCATGAAAATATCTTCAAGTCAAATTACTTCTCTTTACCCAAGCGCACATTGCTTTCCACCTGCCCAATCCCAGGAATCGTCATCACACGTCTGCGCAAAATACGCTCAAAATCAGCAAGATCACGCGCAACAACACGCAAGCGATAATCATAAACGCCAAGCACATGCTGTACCAAAACAACTTCAGGAATGGATGCAATTGCCGTCTCAAAGTCCGCCAAAGCATGGCGCCCCTTAAGGGCAAGCTTCACGCCAAGATAAACGACAACTTCAAAACCTAGAGCCTTTGCATCAAGATCAAGGGCATAGTGCGAAATCACACCAGCAGCCTCAAGCGCACGCACACGCCGCCAAACCGCTGATTGAGATATCCCAAACTGCGCTCCAAGCGCATCACCCGATATATCTGCATTCTGCTCAATGAGCTTTGCAATTCCAATATCAATTTGATCAAAGCTCATTACCACCGCCCGCTTGCGCCACTTGATCCAGATGATCGACCGCCCCCAAAACCACTACGACGGCCTGAAGACGATGAGCTTCTGCGATTTGTTTTGGTTGTTCTATAGTTGCAAATTTGGCATCTATACTCAGTCGTTGAAGAATTGACGCTACCGCTTGATTTTACCGCATATGCTTTGCATTTAGGGCATTTGGTATAGGACATTCCAATCACATATTCTGATTCTTTGATATGTCCATCTTGTGGGCATTTCCATAAAAGATAGCGTTTAGTGCCTAACCTATCTTCTTGATATTTTATATCCCCAAGCTGACTTGCAAAATCATCCCCCTCCATTAAACGCATAAGCCGTCTGCACTTTAAGCATTTTGGGCTTGTCTTCGTATCGCCATCATATTGTTTTCTGCGCGCCTTTCTCTTTCTGCGCTGCTTACTAAAAATATAATATATGGGCGCCCCAATACTCAGAAATATTGATAAAATAGCCCCCCAAATGATATAGAGAAGTATCATATTTTTCTTGGATCTTGGTGACGTATAACTTTCATCACCTAATGTAAGAATAATAGCATTAACACCTTTAATTATACCATTTCCGTAGCTTCCCGCTTTAAAGCTCGGAAGAACCTCATTGTCGATAATCGCTTTCATTTTTTTATTATAAGCTTGCTCGTAGCCATCACCCATCTCAATACGGATTGCACGGTCACCAATCGACACAAGCATCATTACCCCATCATTGTGGTAAGAATTCCCTACCCCCCAATTATTAAACAGAGCAGTTGCAAATTCATCTGTATCGCCATGGAAATCATAGCTAGAGGTCGATGCAATCGTTACGACAGTAAATTCAACACCCGTATCTTCTCGAAACTCTTTAAGGTCCTCATGAATCTTGTATTCAATATCTTCATTGATGACTTCGGCATAATCATTGACATAATAGCTCTTTAAATCGGGAAAATTCTCAGCATTTAATCTGAGAGGAGGCACAAGTAAAAACGCAGCTATAGTGAACAGTTTTCTAATAATTTTCATATCGGCAACTCCGCGCTATTTTTGATCTCTGAAATCAGCATCAAACTTTCGACATCCGATAGATGTGGGAGTGCAAGAATTTTCTCAACATAAATTTCTTGATAATGCTCAAGATCGCGTGCCATCACATCCATCCGCACATCAACACGACCCACCAATGTTTCAATGACAGTAATTTCGGGAACAGCCCTTGCTGCTTTTAAAAACTGGCCCCACGCATCTGATTGTGTTTTATCGAGCGTAATGCGCAAAAACACCTGAACACTATAGCCGAGTTTACCCCAATCAATCACCGCGCGACGCGCCCCAAGAACATTATCGCCACGCAAACGATCAACACGACGATTCAACGCCCCAAGTGAAATACCCACATCTTGTGCGAGATCTTTGCGGGACCTATTTGGATCAGCTTGCCAAAGGCGCAAAATGCGTCGATCCTGACTATCAATCATAAAAATATCTATAAATTATCAAATTCTGCATAATATAACTATATAATTTAGCACATATCAAGTTTTCATTGCATTAATTCTCAGATAGAAAGCCTAAATTGCCACAATAGAAAACAAAATAGGATGAGAATATGAAAGTTTATTATGATCGCGATTGCGATGTAAACCTAATCAAAGACCTTAAGGTTGCCATTTTGGGCTATGGATCACAAGGTCACGCGCACGCGTTGAATCTCCGCGATTCAGGTGCAAAAAATATTGTTGTTGCGCTGCGTGAAGGTTCACCTTCAATCAAGAAATGTGAAGGTGAAGGCCTCAAAACTATGGGCATTGCTGAAGCTGCTGCGTGGTGTGATGTGATCATGTTCACCATGCCAGATGAGCTTCAAGCTGAAACATATAAAAAATATGTTCATGACAATCTTAAAGAAGGTTCGGCAATTGCATTTGCTCACGGCCTCAATGTTCACTTCGGCTTGATCGAGCCAAAACCTGGCGTTGACGTGATCATGATGGCACCAAAAGGCCCAGGCCACACAGTGCGCGGCGAATATACAAAAGGCGGCGGCGTTCCTTGCTTGGTTGCGGTTCACACAAACGCTTCTGGCAAAGCGATGGATATCGGCTTGTCATATTGCTCTGCTATCGGTGGCGGCCGTTCAGGCATCATCGAAACAAATTTCCGTCAAGAATGCGAAACTGACCTCTTTGGTGAGCAAGCTGTTCTTTGTGGTGGCATTGTTGAGCTTATCCGTTGCGGCTTTGAAACATTGGTGGAAGCTGGCTATGAGCCTGAAATGGCATATTTTGAGTGCCTTCACGAAACAAAACTTATCGTGGACTTGATCTATGAAGGCGGCATCGCGAACATGGATTATTCCATCTCAAATACAGCTGAATATGGTCAATATGTTTCTGGCCCACGCATCTTGCCTTACGAAGAAACAAAAGCGCGTATGAAAGCGGTTCTTGACGATATCCAATCTGGTAAATTCGTTCGTGACTTCATGCTTGAAAACTCTGTTGGCCAACCAACACTCAAAGCATCACGTCGTGCGAATGATGAGCACCAAATCGAACAAGTTGGCGGCAAGCTCCGCGCTATGATGCCTTGGATTTCTGCAGGCAAAATGGTTGATAAATCGAAGAACTAATCACGATAAAACTAACGATCACGCCCCTGCTTTGCGGGGGCGTTTTTATGTTTAATAAGTCCAAAATATAAAGCACAGCACATACATATTGCCGCGACAATCAGGCGCCATGTTAATGGCTCACCTAAAAACATAACTGCTGAAATTGCTGCAACAATCGGCACGCCGAAATTTACCAATGCCATTTTATGGGCTCCAATACGCGGCATGAGCCAAAAGAAAATCAAATTTGCAAATGCACTGGCGAATATCCCCAAATACAAAACAGAAAAAATTGACTCCATTTCAGGCTGGAAAAAGAGCGGCGAGCCCGTTCCAAGAACCAATACCCAAGTCAATATTGACCCAAATGCCATTGATCCTGTTGCTAGCAAAAGTGGGTCACCTGCTCCAAATTTGCGCGTAATTACTGTTGAAACAGCATAGCATATTGCCGCCATAAACACCGCAAATTGACCAATCTGTGTCATACTGAATTCTGAAAGAGCATCTTTGCCAGAAAGGACTGCGATCGCTCCGAAACCAAATATTGTGGCTATGATCAGCCAATTTGTAATTCTCTCTTCAGAAATGAAAAACGCGGTTAAGATCATGGCCATGATTGGCGTTATGCCCATAATCAAACCAGCAACCGATGCCTCAGTGAACTGCTCGCCAAAACCAAGAAGATAAAATGGTAAGAAATTCCAAATGATGCCTGCAGATAGACAGAACCATCGGTATTGCCAAATATCCGCGATGCGCCTTCCAGCTAATTTTATTGATATGCATAATATCACCGTAGCAATGCTAAGGCGAAATGCTACAATTCCAATTGGGGTAAATCCTTCGGTTGCAAGCTTAATCATGGGATAAGAAATCCCCCAACACAGAACCAAAGTTAGCCAAGCCACATAATCATATCGCATCTTGTTTTATCCCAATTTATTTGCTACACTTTTTGTAGCATAGGAGTAGCTAGGCAAGATGTCAATTAATATACCCCGAATAGGTCAAAGCGTAAAAGGTTCAACCAGTGGCGAACCTATAATGGTTTTATTTGACCTTTTATCTCGCCGATGGGCGATTGGAATCATGTGGCAATTAAACGATAAGACTTTAACCTTTCGCGCCCTGCAAGATGCTTGTGGCAACCCCTCGCCTACAGTCCTCAATACACGTCTAAAGGAATTAAGCGCTTGCGCTCTTATCAATCGAGAACCACAAGGATATGCGCTGACCCCACAAGGCAAAGAGCTTATTGCGCTCATACGGCCACTCGGAGATTACGCCAAAAAATGGTGCAAAAGCTACTAAACCACAACAAACTGAAGCTGATGGCATTAACCAAAGCAGTTGAAACTGTTATTTTCTTTGCACGCCTAGGGTGCAGGTTTAAATTTACTTTTCCGATTTGAAATCAGGGGGTTTGGCTCTAGAAGTCGCTATTAAAGCAGATGCTCAGACCCAAATAAACGCAGCAATTCTCTATCTCATTGCACTTTTCATTGCCATCATCATTTGGGGCGCCGCATGACTTCATCGACCTGGCCCTGCCAAGCGCATAGGCACCGCAGGCGTATTTCTTGGGCTTGGGCCATTTGCGTTACTTATAGCGGGTCATGTCGTTTTGGGGTTTGGTAGTTCAATTGGCATTCAAAGCATATGGAACGCACAAGCGAGCGGAACTATGAATGACACAATATTTCTCAACTTCGCTCATATCGGTCTCGGGCTATGGTCGCGGGCATGTGGTGCAATTTTATATTCAAATCTATTACGCCGAACATAAAATCAACAACTCATAAAAACTGATTTCAAAAAAACTCGCTTGCTACAAGGCCAAACAAGGTCAATTTAAGCGGAACGAAATTTCACCCACTCAATATCTTGCTCTTTATGGGAATAAGGATTGCGAATTATCCCACTTGTCACAAATAAACCTCTACCATAATATCTGAGTTATAATAAGGAGCATCGGTATGTTTTGGTCACGTCCAATCGTTGAAGAAGAGACTCGCAGGTGGATTACAAATTCCTTTGAATGGTTTGAATCCAATTTTCAGCCGCCCACGCAACCTATTTTGCCAACTAAAGCTTTTTTCAAAGCTCCTTCAGGTACCGACCACAAAACAGCAAAGCTCATTCTAAATGATATTAAGAATCTTCTTAATTTCAATCAACATGTGGAACTTCAGCCCTTAAATATATTGCCAGTGGAGTACCGTCACAGCTATCAAAATACATCTGAAATCGCTGGAACATATCAACAGGTCGGTGGCACGCATATTATTCACTACAACCCTGAACATATGCACCACCCTATACAGTTAATTTGCACGATGGCTCATGAAGTTATGCATGCAAAACTATCAGGACTGGAATCCCAGATGCCAGGAGGAAAAGAATTGCATGAACTTTCTACTGATTTAGCGTGCATAATTGCTGGATTTGGTGTTTTTCAAATGCAGTCTGCTGATGATGCGGGATGGTCTGGCTATATGAGACAACCCACTCGCGCATATGCACTTGCAATGTTTTTGAACCGCCGAAAACTTGGTATTGAATCTGTGTCAGCATATCTCTCATCACGATGCCAAAAGCTTCTGATCCGTGCATTTAAAGAGCTTTAATTGATAAATAGCCCACAAAATAACATATTATTATCAGAGCTAAACAATATTCGGCTATTGCATGTTGAAGCCCCCTCTTATCTATGAAATCAACAACACATGAAAACCGACTTCAAAAACGAGCTCGATTGCTACAAGGCCAAGCAAGGGCAATTTGACCTCATCGAGGTGCCGCCTATGCAATATCTTTGTATCGATGGCGATGGCGGACCCGCGTCTGAGGACTTTGCGCTCGCTATCGAAACCCTGTATCCTGTCGCCTATAACCTTAAATTTGGCTCAAAACAGAAAGGACGTGATTATGTTGTTCCTCCTTTAGAGGCACTTTGGTGGGCAGATGACATGACGGCTTTCACATCCCATTTTGACAAATCCAAATGGAAATGGACGGCCATGATCATGGTTCCAAATTGGATACAGCGCCACACATATGATGGAGCGATCCGCGAAGTTTTTGCAAAGAAAAATCCGCCAAAACTTGCAGAGCTTGAACTTCGATATATTGAAGAAGAAATCTGCGTCCAAACATTACATATCGGACCCTTTGAAGATGAAGGCCCCGTTTTAAAAGAAATGCATGATATGCACATTCCACAAAATGAATGCGTTATGACAGGAAAACATCACGAAATCTATTTTAGTGATTTTCGCAATACTGAGCCTGAAAAATTACGGACAATTCTGCGTCAACCTGTTGAATTTAAGTAAAGGCTTAACATAAAATGATTATCTGTAAAAATCATTGACCATTCAACCCAATCAAAGTGATCATTAATCATCAGTACTTCACACGGGATATTTTCATTTTTAGCCTGACAGTTTGCACTGGCTTCCGCAATGCTTGCCTAACATGTCACAAAGGTAAATACGCAAATTGACAATGTATAAATATCTATAATTAATAAACACAAGTTTTTACAAATGAGGGTTGTGATTAATGCGCACCGTGCATAAATTCAAAGCAATTAACATAGGAATTTTCAATGCTATTTCAAAACGATCCCAATACTTTCTTGAAACCACATTTTGATGCACGCGATGCCCAAACGGGCGATTTTGGCGATCTGCCTGAATGGAATTTAGATGATCTTTACACTGCTGAAGATAGCGAAGAGATTAAAGCGGATTTTGATTTTTTGGGCAAAGAAATTCCAAAATTTGCATCCGATTTTGAAGGCAAACTCAGCGATTTAAACGGTGATGAATGGGCTGTTTGCATTGGACGTTACGAGAAAATTGATCAAATTCAAGGCCGCATCATGTCCTATGCAGGGCTGCGCTATTATCAAAACACGACTGATGCCAATCGCGGTAAATTCTTAGCAGATTGCCAAGCCCGCCTGACCGATCTTTCATCTTCACTCGTATTTTTCTCACTTGAAATCAATAAAATTGATGATGAAAAACTTGAAACTGCCTTTTCACAAAATGCTGACTTTGCACGATTTAAACGTGTCTTTGAACGTATGCGCGCAATGAAGCCCTTCCAGCTTTCTGATGAACTTGAAAAGTTCTTACATGATCAATCCGTTGTGGGAACAGCGGCGTGGAACCGCCTCTTTGATGAGACAATGGCGGCAATGAGTTTCGAAATTGAAGGTGAAGAGCTTTCACTTGAAGCCGTTCTGACACGATTGAGTGATAATGACCGTGCAAAGCGCGAACAGGCGGCACGTTCTTTGGCTGAAAAGTTCAAAGAAGCGCAGCCTCTTTTTGCACGCATAACCAATACCCTCGCCAAAGAAAAAGAGGTTGAGGATCGCTGGCGCGGCTTCCCAACGCCATCGCATTCGCGCCATCTCTCCAACGATGTTGAGCCTGAAGTTGTTGAAGCTCTGCGCACAGCAGTGGTTACCGCATATCCAAAACTATCCCATCGCTATTACGCGCTTAAGGCGAAATGGATGGGTCTTGAAAAGCTCGAAATCTGGGATCGCAACGCCCCCCTCCCGGGAGATGATGACCGCAAAATTGAATGGAATGAGGCGCGCGAAATCGTTCAATCGGCTTATGCTGGTTTTGATCCGCGTATGGCCGAAATTGCTGAGCCATTTTATGATAAAGGCTGGATTGATGCAGCAGTGAAACCAGGCAAAGCTCCTGGTGCATTTGCACACCCAACCGTAACCAATGTCCACCCCTATGTGATGTTGAATTATCTTGGCAAAACGCGTGATGTGATGACATTAGCGCATGAGCTTGGTCATGGCGTTCATCAAGTTTTAGCCGCTGAACAAGGCGAGATGCTTTCCAGCACACCATTAACAGTTGCCGAAACGGCGAGTGTCTTTGGCGAAATGCTGACCTTCCAGAAACTTCTTGCCGAAACAACCGACAAAGCGTCTCGCAAACGTATGCTTGCATCCAAAGTTGAGGACATGATCAATACCGTTGTGCGCCAAATTAGCTTTTACAATTTCGAATTGCGCGTTCATGATGCGCGTCGAAACGGTGAGTTAACGCCCGATCAGATCAATACAATTTGGGCAGAAACGAGCGCTGAAAGCCTTGGCCCATCATTCAATGAGATGGAAGGCTATGAAACATTTTGGAGCTATATTCCACATTTCATCCATTCACCATTTTATGTGTATGCCTATGCGTTTGGAGACGGTCTCGTAAATGCGCTATATGCCGTTTATAAAGATGGTCTCGATGGTTTTGAGGATAAGTATTTTGAGATGCTGAAGGCTGGTGGCTCAAAACACCACTCGGAACTGCTCGCGCCATTTGGCCTTGATGCCAGTGACCCAAAATTCTGGGACAAGGGGCTTGATATGATTTCGGGCTTGATCGATGAACTTGAAGCTATGGAAGAGTAGCGAAATTTCATCACTGATCACTTGCATCTCATAGGGTGAGTGCGTAACATTCACCCTATGAACCAACCCCGATTCATTCATCTCCGTGCACATAGTCAGTACTCTCTTTTGGAGGGGGCTCTGCGAATGAAAACCCTTGCAAAGCTTTGCCGCGATCAAGAGATGCCAGCAATGGCATTGACCGATAGCAACAATCTTTTTGGCGCGCTCGAATTTTCTGAATATATGTCGAGCGACGGCATTCAACCTATCATTGGCCTTCAGCTTGATTGCGATTTTGACCAAGACCCCAATGTCAAATTCCCTCCATCCATGCCGATGGTTTTTTTGGCGCAAAATGAAGCAGGTTATCTCAATTTACTTAAACTTTCTTCGCATTATTTTTTATCAAACCCTGGGCATAGAACTCCTGTCCCGCTTGCAATCATTACGGCTCACAATGAAGGCTTAATCGCACTTACAGGCGGCGCTGAAGGGCCTGTTGCGCGCAAGATTGCCGCTGGGAAACTCGATATTGCACGAGATCATTTGCAGAAGCTTCATGCTAGTTTTAATGATAGGCTTTATGTCGAGATCGAGCGCCATGGCACGGGAGAAGCCCCACGAACGGAAGCTGAAGCCGCATCTGAAACGGGTCTTATTTCTCTTGCCTATGAGCTTGGACTACCGCTTGTCGCAACCAATAACGCCCTCTTCCCTGAACGCGAAATGTATGAAGCGCATGACGCTATGCTTTGCGTTGCCGATGGAACCTATGTGGATCAACCAACACCTCGCCGCCGTGTCACCGAAAATCATTATTTTAAAACGCAAAAAGAAATGGTTGCCCTTTTTGCTGACCTTCCTGAGGCTGTCGAGAACACAATTGAGATTGCCAAGCGTTGCGCCTTTAAAGCCTATAAACGCGATCCAATTTTGCCTAAATTTGCCGATGATGAGGTTCAAGAGTTGCGCCGCATCGCTCATGAAGGCTTAGATGCGCGTCTCAAAATTATCCCCCATGCTGCAAGCGTTGAGGATTACAAAGCACGGCTTGATTTTGAGCTGGGTGTGATCGAAAATATGGGCTTTCCCGGATATTTTTTGATTGTTGCCGACTTCATACAATGGGCAAAAGCGCGCGATATTCCCGTAGGGCCTGGTCGCGGTTCAGGCGCGGGTTCGCTTGTGGCCTATTCCCTCACCATTACGGATCTAGATCCGCTACGTTTCGGTCTTCTTTTCGAGCGTTTTCTCAATCCCGAACGTGTGTCCATGCCCGACTTCGATATCGATTTTTGTATGGATCGTCGAGAAGAAGTGATCAATTACGTGCAAGACAAATACGGCCATGATCGCGTGGCTCAGATCATCACATTTGGTGCGCTTCTTTCAAAGGCAGCCATTCGCGATATTGGCCGTGTTTTGCAAATGCCCTATGGTCAAGTCGATCGTCTTTCGAAGCTCATTCCTGTTGAAGGCGTGAAGCCTGTTTCGATCGCGCAAGCCCGCCGCGATGAGCCGAAGATCAATGAGGAAGCCCGCGCAGAAGAAGTCGTTGATCGTATGCTGGGTATTGCCGAAAAGCTCGAAGGGCTTTATCGTAATGCCTCCACCCATGCGGCAGGTGTCGTGATTGGTGACCGCCCGCTTGATGAGCTGGTGCCCCTTTATCAAGACCCCCGCTCAACCATGCCTGCCACGGGTTTCAATATGAAATGGGTCGAGCAAGCGGGTCTTGTCAAATTCGATTTTCTTGGTCTTAAAACCCTCACTGTTATTCAAAATGCCGTCGAGCTTCTTAAAAAACGCGGGGTTGACCTGAATATCGACACGATACCGCTTGATGATGAGAAAACATTCGACCTTTATGCAAGCGCGAACACTATCGCCGTTTTTCAAGTGGAGAGCCCTGGGATGCGCGATGCGCTTCGTCAGATGAAGCCGACTTGCATTGAAGATATTGTCGCGCTCGTGGCGCTTTATCGCCCTGGCCCTATGGAGAATATTCCGAAATTTTGCAAAGTGAAAAACGGCATTGAAAAACGTGAACTCATCCATCCATCAATCGACCATATTCTTGATGAAACCCAAGGCATCATTGTTTACCAAGAGCAGGTGATGGAAATCGCGCAAAAAATGGCGGGATACACACTTGGGGGCGCTGACCTTTTGCGCCGTGCCATGGGTAAGAAGATTGCCGAAGAAATGGCCAAAGAGCGCCCGAAATTTGTGGAGGGTTCGAAGGCACAAGGTGTGGATGAAAAACTTGCATCGGATGTTTTCGATCTTCTCGAAAAATTCGCCAATTACGGATTTAATAAATCTCACGCCGCAGCCTACGCGCTGGTGTCTTATCAAACGGCCTATCTCAAAGCGAACTATCCTGTTGAGTTCATGGCAGCTGTGATGAACGGCGATATGCATTTAACCGATAAGCTCGCGGTGTTCAAACAAGAGCTTGATAATATGGCAATCCCATGCGTGCCTTGTTGTGTGAATCGTTGTTCGGCGCGTTTTGATGTGAAGGAAGGCGCAGTGCTTTACGCACTTGGTGCGCTCAAAAATGTCGGCCCTGAGGCCATGGAGCTTATTGTAGCCAATCGTGCTGATGGTCCATATACCGATCTGATTGATTTTGCGCGACGCGTGGATTTGCGCCGCATTGGTAAGCGCCCCCTTGAGATGCTTTCACGAGCAGGTGCTTTTGATGAGATCGAGAGCAACCGCTCCACTGCCCTTACCAATGTCGAAAGCTTATCCAAATTCTCAGGTGCAATTCACGATGCGGCAAACTCTTCACAAAGCTCGCTTTTTGGAGATAGCGGGGATGATCTTCCCCCTCCGCGTTTAATTCAAGCTGAAGAATTATTGCCTACAGAAAAGCTAACCGAAGAACAAAAAGCCATTGGCTTTTATCTTTCTGGCCACCCCATGGATAGCTACCGAAAGCTTCTAAAGCGCCATCAAATCAAACCCCTATCCGAAGTTGCTGCACGTGCTGAAACCGAAGCATTTGCAGCCCGAATTGCCGGCACGGTCTCCGCTCGTCAGGAGCGTATTTCTGCGCGCGGTTCAAAATTTGCATTTGTGCAACTTTCTGATCCCTCGGGTATTTTTGAGGTGATGGTATTTTCGGAACTTCTTGAAAAACATCGCGAGCTTTTGACCCCCGGACAAAACATCGTCATGGGCATTGAGGTCGCACGCATGGGTGAAAATCTTCGTACCAATCTTAAATCTGTGCAAGATATTGAGAGCCTCGATTATGATCAATCTCGCCCAATTTTGGAGCTGACACTTATCAACGAAGATGCAATAGAAGGCCTATCCAAAATGCTTAAACGACTTGAAGGTGAACAAGGCAAAAAGGGCGAGCTGCGTGTGGTCTTGCCGCTTGGCGAGGGAGCAACGGCAACAATGAAGCTCAAAGATGAGATCCCTCTTGGCGCAGAAGCGCAAATGGCGCTATCACAATGTGCAGGCGTGATCGAAGCAGATACATTTTAATTTTTCGACGGAAAAGCGCGCTTTGATCGTTACCATATAAATAACATATCTGACCCCCTCAGATGTGAAATACAATTTCACAGATTGGATACCAATTGAAAGCTCTATCCCTCTTATCTACAATTTTTGCTGTTTTTAGCGCTCACCATGCCAATGCGCATGAAGATCGCTGTGAAGATATTTCGGCCTCTGTCGCCAATGCTGGTTTTTCAGATACTGTCACAGTGAAATGTGATGATCATCAAGCTCTCATCATTTCAAACACATATCCCGATCATGAGTTAATGACAGGAATTGTCGGGACAAATGAACAGCTTGCGGTTCCAGCGGAATATGCCGCACCAATCATTTTGACGCCCACATTTTCTGGCGAGCCTTTGACGCGTGATGCAGCTTTGGGTGTAGCGGTTAATGGTGTTCCAATTTACGATTACACCGCTGGCGGCGAAATGAGTGAGGCTGATTTGGCTCATTATCAAGCTCAGCACGACACTGTCGAAACACAACAACTTGACATTTGTGGCGGCCATGCTGGTCGAGGTGACGATTATCACTATCACGCAAAACCAGTCTGTATGATCGAAGCGATGAGCAATAAAGGTGATGATGCAATCATCGGCTGGGCCTTTGATGGTTACCCAATTTACGGCGATAAAAACCCTGACGGTTCTGAAATTAAAAATGGTGATTTAGATATATGCAATGGTCAAATCGATGCGACATATGGCTATCGTTATCATAGCTCCCAGACTGCGCCTTATATTGTTCAATGTCTCATGGGCGAAGTGGCTAATTTTGATAAACTCCCTCGCGTTTCCCCGCTAAAAGCTATCACTGGTGAAACGCCTCAGGCAGGCCGCCCACCACGCGATGGTGTGGATGATCTTATATATATTCAAAATTCTGACGGAACGCGCAGCATGGAATATGATTATAAAGGCGAGAGCTATTATATGCGCTATCAGCCATCTGAAAATGAAAACTGTTTTGATTTTGAAACCAAAACGATTACCAATAATGGCGAGTTATATCGTGGTGAATTATGCAGATGACTTTATATTGAAAATACAAAACAAAAACGCCCCAAATTGGAGCGTTTTTTATAATTTTATGAAACTTGAACTCTGTTACTCAACCGTCATCAAATATCATCGGAGTGGACGATTTAAACGATTGTTCAAATTGATTTCCACTCATTCCAGACAGCAGATCATTAGTCGCCACCACAAGCATTTTAAGCTGCTGTGAGTTGATATTCGATAAGTTGATACAAAGGCATTCGAAAAACTACTGCCAGTTGGTGGGTGTTTGTGGCCTTATGAAACTGTCCTTGCCCCTTAAACCTGTGCCACTAATTTAGTAAAGCTCTGTTATTTGAAGGATAATTTAATGGCACGAAA
>CANMUM010000039.1 GCA_947501025.1 uncultured Paracoccaceae bacterium
TCTTTCGTGCCATTAAATTATCCTTCAAATAACAGAGCTTTACTAAATTAGTGGCACAGGTTTAAGGGGCAAGGACACCTACAGCAGTGGGAAAGTTCAAACTTACTCATCATATAAGACAATTGAATATGAGCACCTTGGTATATTGTGTTCTGCAGTGTTTAAAGGTGAAGAATAAAATTTACTAAAATATAACATCACATTAGGAATTGATGGGCAGAATGAAAGCCCTGACACTAGCGGCATGGCTTTATGTCATGTCTTAGGCTTTGCAAAATATGAATACAAACATTTGTGAATCGTTTTGGACTTTCGCCTCATCTTGTAAAGTGATATATTTTAGCCAACACAAAAGACGCGTTTGTGTTGGGGCTTAGTAACCTCCCGATATCGTGGTCAGTTTCTGACTATTTCACTTTGACCTATATGGTCGGGGTGCCTGTGATATAAAACAGGCCTCGGCTAAAGGCACAGGGATCGTGATATCGCGATTTACTAACACCCCGATCACCAGTCAATATACGAGGGCGCTCGTTGGTCGGAGACACAATATGAATATACCACCCTTAGGATTAATGTTAATTTTTGTTATCATTTTAATCATAACTGCAATTTTAGCACTACCCATAATTTCAGCTTCAAAAAAATATGGATGGAAACGAACCCTCATTGGAACGATTTGCGTTGTTATGATTCTAGTTTTATTTATGTTTTTGGCGTTTTTATAACAATTTGAAATCTTACGAAAACAAATGTAAATCTATAAAATTACATTTGTTTTAAACACATATGTTTTTTCCAACTAATGTTTTCCATTCAAGGTTTGACCATCTTGAATGGAAAAATTGTATATTACTCAAAGGTATAATTTCTCGCACTTTCATAGAAATGAAAAAGGTGTTACTTTTATCTTGAAAATAATTGTTTTTGAACGAGATAGGATAAAGCATGATTGAAACAAGTTGGCTCTCCGATCCCATTGGTAGGGTAAATAATATCTCTCTTGCACCAAATACAAAGAACACGCTTCAGGCATTGTTCGAAGCGATAATGAATTCAATTCATGCGATTGAAGAGCGCTTCGGTCGAGATAGCCTTGCAAGTGGCGAAATAACCATTGAAATTTCTAGTGATGATAAAGGCAATTATGTCGGGTTTTCGATCACAGACAATGGGGTAGGTCTAAACTCCGATAATTTGGAATCGTTTCGAAAGCTAGATTCAATGAAAAAGTTAGCATTCGGTGGTAAAGGAGTTGGTCGGCTTTTGTGGCTCAAAGTAGCTGATACAATTAACCTTAAAAGCACATATGATAATGGTGGTTCTACATCAACGCTCTCGTTTGATTTTGTCTTAGATGAGAAGTCACTAATTCAGAACCCTATTCTTGAAACAATTGGTGCAGAAGTTGGCACGACAGTAAAAATCTCTCCGCTGAAGCAGGCTTATTCTAGTCATATTCCTGTTAAGCTCGACACGATTTCCGTTAGAGCCGTGGCGCATTTTATCAACTATTTCGTTAAGTTGACGCCACCCAAAATCATCGTTTTCGACAAATCTGACTCAATCAACCTGTTCGATAAATTTTCTGAAGATGTGGAACGAGACAAGCTATATGAATTTCAACACACATTCAAAGAAACCGATTATGACTTTTCCCTAAATTGCTTTCTCGTACCCAAAAAATATTCAGATGATGAGAAAGGCACGAATGCATTATTTTTCGGTGCAAATGGACGAGCTGTAAAACGATATGAAATGGATGATGTCATAGGGCTGAAAGCTATAGACGGAAAATATGCTTGTTTTAGCTATGTTGAGTCAAATTTACTGAATGAAACCGTCAATGATACCCGTACTGAATTTTCACTAGATGATGACACAATCGACGAAATCAAGCGAAAGTGCATCGAGAATATCAAGCTCTTTTTAAAAGATGAGATTGAAGAACTAAAATCCGCGCAAATTGAAAAAATTGAGCGTGTGAGGAACGAGCATCTTCGTTTCTATAGTATTGCAAAAAATCCAGAAGAAATCGCCGAAAAATTACACTTGTCCGTGCAAGGCGACGAAGAGATTTTTGTGGAATTGTCTCGGCAAGGCTTGCGCCAATATAAAAGAGTTAAGCGCGAGTTTAACACCGCCAAAAAGAAAAATTCAAAAGACCTTGATGAACGTGCGAAAGCCTATGTCTCAGAATTGAAAAGTGAATCGCTATCGTCGCTGGCGGAATATGTCTACAAACGCAAGCTAATCATTGATTATTTCGAAGAAAAATCGGGCTTTGACGACGTCGAAAAAGAGAATGCGCACTTAGAAAAAATAGTACATGAAATAATTTGCCCAATGAATTCTTCGAAGGAAGAGTTGAGTTACGACGATCACAACCTTTGGATTGTGGATGATCGTTTGGCATTTTATTCGTATTTCAATTCGGACAAAGCATTGAAGTCTCAGTCAGCTAGCGACGATAAGAAGCGACCAGATATTACCCTTTTTGACTTGGGTATTGGGTTAGAAAAAAGTGCTTCATTCGAGCCGATTACAATCGTGGAATTCAAAAGACCGAAGCGTGATGACTATTCCATGAGTGACAACCCATTTAGCCAAGTCCAGCAATATGTTGAATTGCTAAAAAATGCGGGTGGGGCCACCAAATTTGACGGCAAGGTACTTCGAGCAATTGAAAAAAATACGCCCTTTATGTGTCAAATCGTTGCAGATGATACGCCCACATTAAAAAAAGTGATGAAGGATTATGGCGGCTTTAACAAAAAAGCTGGCACGAAATCCTATTATCGTTGGGATGAAAGCTACAAGATTTTCATGGAAGTGATTTCCTATAATGAGCTTATTTCTAATGCAAAGGCGCGTCATGAGGCGTTTTTTGATAAATTGGGGATTAAGCCGTGAATTTTGGTTGAAAAGGGCTAGTGCTAATGGATTACAATGAAGGTGTTTTACGTGAAAATCTTTCAAGAATACTTGTTGATGTTGAACCTATACACGATCTAAATGAAATGAAGATTTCAAGCACTAAAGTTTATCGCGGCACGCTGCCAAAGTACTACTTAGTCTATTTTCTCTTTGTAGATTTTTTAAATTTCACTAAATTTGGACCATTTGAAAAAATCGCGTACATAATACCCTTTAAGTATAAGGGTAATTTTTTCAGAATTGAATATCGTAAATTTGGTATGGTTTTGGTAGGCGAAGAGGCTGCAAATTTTGAACCTGTGAAAAATGTTATTATCGGTGCGGTTCGAGCTTCAGAAAAATATTATTCAAAAATGGCGGAGGATAGTCTTTCGGGTTGCAATTTGAATGTGGTCAATTCAAGTGCGAAGCTTTGGCAGAAGTTTGAGTTTTTCAAGCGTAGTTATTTCGAATTAAATAAAGATTCAGAAAATAAAAAGATTGAATTAGATCAGCGCCAGAAAAATCCTAAAGATATTAAATCTCCGGCCGATTGGATAAACGATAATGCCTTGGCAACAACTGAACTTCGTAAACGTCTGAATGAAAATCTAGAACCTAAACGACTACTTGAGCAAGCGAATTGGATGGCTCATGCCGCTGTAGATGCATTTTTTTCTTGGACAGAGCATTTTTTTACTCATCTGCTTGTATTGAAAGGTGTCATTAAGACAGGAGAAGATTTTAAAGTCTCGCTACAAGAGAACTGGACAACAAAAGCGAAAAAAATATTTAGCATGTCTGATCCAGATGATCAGAAAATTTATTCGGAATTTCAAAAATATCGAGACCAACAACGAAACTTTTATGCGCATGGAGCATTAGGTAAACAGGGCGAGGCACTTAGGTTTCACTCAAGTTGTGGAGCGGTGCCGATAAAATTGTTGCCTAGTCAATCTATTCCAAGATTCACCGTTTGGGGCCGTGATGAAAATAAACCTGTTTCTGTTCAAACTCTTGAAAGAACAGATGCTTTTGTTGAACAGTTGTTTAGTGGTTGGAGATCTATTGCTGAAATTTATTTACGTGAATATGGTCTAGATAGTATTTTGCAATATTCAAGTGACGGCACATATGAAAAGGTAATGAACAGTCCAGAACTCATGAAAGAATTCTGTGAGGCTTTGTCTTATGAAATTGATAGGTATGAAAATATGGATTTCTAAATATTTATCCTACCAAAATATTTTTGTGCAACGACATAAAGCGAAAATAATATGGGGACAAAAGGGATATATTTAGGGGGCAGAATTTTTCATGAAATCATAAATTATAATAAAATCATACATTTAATATGTTTAATTGGTGCCCGCGGCCGGACTTGAACCGGCACGACCTAGGGTCGAGGGATTTTAAGTCCCTTGTGTCTACCATTCCACCACGCGGGCGGCACTCGGGGTGAACATAGTGGAAAGAAGTTTTTTGTAAAGATACCAATATCAATATTTTGGTTCATATTTGCCAAATTCGTGTAATATTATTGCCTTCTCATCTTGATTATTTATCGGTATGATCACCAAAACAGACGGATTGGACGATCATGACTACAATTGCAATCAATGCAGTTTCAAAACATAAACTACCAAAATTGGTGGAAAGCCTAAGCGAATCTCATCAAAAATGGGTCGCTGCAAATGGTTTTGCCGCAAATCTAGGAGAAGTCCTCAAGGTACCCAATTCTGATGGTCAAATTGACATGGTTCTCTTTGGCCTTGGTGACAAAACTGCTCGTGAGCGTTCGCGGCTTATATTTGGTGATTTACCAAAAAAACTTCCCGAAGGCCGTTATCATCTCGTTGAAAGTGAGGAATATGATGCGAAGCAGGCTCAATTGGCATGGGAGCTGGGCAAATATTCTTTTGATGCTTATAAAAGCAGACCAGTAAACACCGCGACATTAAAGTCAAAAGATCCAACAGCTACCCAGATCGCAGAGGCTTGCGCTCTTACACAAGATCTCATCAATCAACCCGCAAATGTGATGAATCCTGAACGATTGGCCAAGCATGCCCAACAACTTGCAGATGCCCATGGTGCGCAATGTCATGTCATAATTGGTGATGAGCTACTCAAACAAAACTTCCCGCTGATTCATGCCGTTGGGCGCGCAAGTGATGTTGAGCCTCGTCTTATTGATATGCGCTGGGGTAAGGAAAGCGATCCAAAAATCACTCTTGTCGGGAAAGGCGTTTGTTTTGACACGGGTGGATTAAACATCAAGCCTGGCAATTCTATGGGGCTGATGAAAAAAGATATGGGCGGGGCGGCCAATGTGCTTGGCCTTGCGCAGATGATCATGTCTGCAAAACTACCAATTTCATTACGGGTTCTTATTCCTGCTGTTGAAAACTCAATTTCAGCAAATGCATTTAGGCCTGGGGATATCCTGACCGCACGTGATGGTAAGACCATCGAAATCAATAACACTGATGCTGAAGGCCGCCTCGTGCTTGCTGATGCGCTCGCTTATGCGAGTGAAGAAAGTCCTCAGCAAATCATCTCAATGGCAACATTGACCGGTGCGGCGCGCGTTGCCGTTGGCCCTGATCTCTCGCCCTTTTTCACAACCGATGATACCTATGCTGAACAACTTTCACAGGCTGCAATGAAAGTTGAAGATCCCGTTTGGCGTTTGCCATTTTGGGCGCCTTATGACAGCATGATCGAACCTGATATTGCTGATCTTGATAACGCGCCCGCTGGTGGATTTGCTGGCGCCATTACCGCAGCTCTTTTTCTCAAAAGATTTATTGGTGAGACCCCTTACACACATTTCGACATTTACGGCTGGACACCAATTGCGAAACCTGCTCGTGCGAAAGGTGGTGCCGCTCAAGCCATCCGTGCCATTTTTGAAACTCTCAGCAAAGAATAGAGACGTTATGACCGATGAACGCCACAACCCAAATGCCTGGGCAACGATCAAAGATGAACCCAAAGCGGGCGTGGTTTGTGTCGCTCTTGCACCATTATTGAACCGAGCGCGGACAACACGGGTTAGCACTTTGCGTTTTGGCGAAAAAGTTCACATCCATGCACTTGATCGGAACTGGATCTTGGTGAGCGGTGACCATGATAATTATCTCGGCTGGACAAATAGAGCGCAAATTAAAGAGCTGCCGATTTCAAAGAATAGGTCGCGTGTGACTGAGAAGTTTACAATTTCATTCTCTGAGCCAGACATCAAATCCAAAGCCATGACCACATTACCAATGGGTGCGTGGATAGATGTAGACAAAACCTACAAAAAATTTCATGAACTCGCCAATATTGATGGTCATGTTTGGATTGCCCATACGCTTCCAAAAACAAAAGAACCATTTGAATGGGCCAAGGAATGTCTCGGTGCGCCTTATTTATGGGGTGGCGGTTCACCCGACGGGATTGATTGCTCGGGATTAACTCAGCTTGCCTTTTCAATGGCGGGATACCATATCCCCCGTGACAGTGATCAACAGGAGCAAGCCTTACCTGCCATCAAAAAATCTGAACTCAAGGCCAATGATCTGGTGTTTTGGAAGGGTCATGTCGGCATGATGATCAATGATAAAGAGATGGTCCATTCAACCGCCTTTGCTATGCAATGCATCATCGAACCACTTGAAGAGACAATTGCGCGCGTTGGTGAGCCAAGTAGCTTTCGTAGAAAAGGGTTAGATATATGAAACGGTATATGCTTGTCGCAACTGTCAAAAATGAAGGCGTCAATATATTTGAATGGGTCGCCCATCATCGAGCAATTGGTTTCACGGATATTGTTGTCTATGAGAATGGCTCTACGGATCTCACTCGCCGTCAACTGCGCGTCATGGAAAGTCACGGATTTATCAAATACTTTCGCAATGAATTTCATCGTGGTGAAGGACAAGCATTGCCCTATCAAAATCGCGCCTACAAACGTGCCTCACGACTGCCAGAATACGCCGAATGTGAATGGTGTATAGCCTTAGACGGTGACGAATTTCTAAATATCCATATAGGGGACGGTCAACTTACAGATCTTTTGGATCATTTCTCCGATGCCGATCAAATCATATTGCCATGGCGCGTATTTGGCTGCTCTGGGCATGAAGAGATATCGGATCATTTATATTGTGAAAAATTCACTTATGGTTGGGGCGACGATCATGATCGAATATCACGTTATGCAATCAAAACCCTGTTCAAAACCGCGTCTTACGTACATCCTGGCATTCATAGGCCCAGACGGCCGAAAAAACCCATTAATAATATCGCATATGGATCTGGACGAACCGAAAAAAATAACGAAGTTTTTGAACCTAAACTTCATAACAGATACGCTATCGCCCAAATCAATCACTATATGACCCGTGATGCTCAATCACTATTGCTTTCAAGAGTAAGAGGCAGCTCTTCCAATACGTCACGCAATCTTGGCCTTCTCTATTGGCTCATGTGGAACTGGAACACGCAGCAGGATCTCACAATCCAAAAATACAATACACAATTGAAAGCTGAAATGGACGCAATGGACCAAAAATCTAACGGCAGATTAAGCATGATGCGGCTGAAAAACATCAGAATATGGAAAGAAATGTTTGGAAATTTGATGAAAGATCCAGACGTTAATAACGAATATCAATTGATTCTAAAAACGCAGCCAACACCTCTTGAGCCAAAAGCTTCAATGGGCAAACATAGCTTCGAAAACTATATCAAAACCTTACAAAACTGAGAACCGTGACAGCGTTTATAAATACCTAAACTAACGAATTCACCATTGTGACAATTGCTTGAGCATCCAGTCCTGCTTTTGAGCGCATCTTATCTTGGCTGTCTTGATCGATAAAACTATCAGGCAATGTCATCATACGGAATTTCAGCCCATGATCAAAAACACCAGCCTCGGCAAAAAGCGCACTCACATGTGAGCCAAATCCGCCAATAGCGCCCTCTTCAATCGTGATAACCGCATCATGGTTTTGTGCCGCATCAAGCATTACCTCACGATCAAGTGGTTTTGCAAAGCGCGCATCAATTATCGTCGGTTGAAAACCAAGCTCCTCAGCGGCTTTCATGACAGCATCAAGCACTGTACCATAAGCGATGATTGCAATCTTCTCGCCTTTTTGAGCAAGTCGGGCTTTGCCAATCTCTATCGCTTCGCAATCGGATAAATCAGCACCAAAACCTTCACCACGCGGATAACGAAACGCAATAGGGCCGTCATCATAAGCCACGGCAGTTTTAACCATGCGCACAAGTTCAGCCTCATCGGAGGGCGCCATCACAACCATATTGGGAAGGTTCGCCAAATATGCGATATCAAAACTACCCGCATGGGTTGGCCCATCTGCACCGACCAAACCCGCGCGATCAATTGCAAAACGAACGGGCAGATTTTGAACAGCGACATCGTGAACGATCTGGTCATATCCACGCTGTAAAAACGTCGAGTAAATTGCGCAAAACGGCCGCGCGCCGCCAGCCGCCAATCCAGCAGAAAATGTCACCGCATGCTGCTCTGCAATTCCCACATCAAAACAACGATCAGGATGCGCCTTATCAAATACATCCAAACCTGTGCCATCAGGCATCGCCGCATTCACAGCAATGATCCGCTTATCATCATGTGCTAAATCCGTGAGCGTTTCTGCAAATATTTTTGTAAAACTCGGCGCATTGGGCTTAGATTTAACCTGTTTTCCAGTTGCAATATCAAATTTGGTAACACCGTGATACCGATCACCAGCAGCCTCTGCAGGAGCATAACCCTTGCCTTTTTTTGTTAATGCATGAATGAGCACTGGGCCCGTTGCAGTGTCATGGGCGAGCTTCAAAGTTTCGTGGAGTTCGTCCATATCATGGCCATCAATAGGGCCGATATATTGAAAACCAAGCTCCTCAAAAAGCGTCCCGCCAATTGTGGCATGTTTTACCAAATCACGGGCACGCTTTGCACCATCACGCATCGGAGATGGCAATAAATCTAGCGCGCCAAGCGCCATCGTTTTAACATCTTGGAATGGTCCGCGATAAATCGAATTGAGATATTTATTCATCGCACCAACAGGCGCTGCAATCGACATATCATTGTCATTTAGAATCACAAAAAGACGCTTTCCCAAATGCCCCGCATTGTTCATCGCCTCATAAACCATTCCAGCTGAAAAGGCGCCATCTCCAATGACGGCAATGCCATCACCAACCGGCAGATCAGTGACCTGCCCAGTTTCTCGCGCCATGGCAAACCCAAGCGCAGCAGAGAGCGAAGTTGAGCTATGCCCTGCCCCAAATGGATCATATTCACTTTCGGCACGCTTGGTGAAACCCGCAATGCCACCGCCTTGACGAATTGTATTCATGCGGTCACGGCGACCTGTGATGATTTTGTGAGGGTAACATTGATGACCCACATCCCAGATCAAGCGATCACGCGGCGTATCAAACACGGCATGAATGGCTACCGTCAATTCGACAACCCCTAAGCCAGCACCCAAATGCCCACCCGTTTCAGAAACCGCTGAGATCGTTTCTGCACGCAATTCATCGGCAACTTGTCTAAGTGATCCGACGGAAAGCCCCCGTAATTCGGCAGGTGATGCAATGGCATCAAGAAGTGGTGTGGCTGGGCGATTGCGCATAACGTTTCCTAATTTCCACGGCTTATGACAAATTGCGCGAGTTCTCGCAAGTCTTGAGCTTCCTCTCCAAACTGATAGAATGCCGATATAGCCTCATCAATTGCCATTTTTGCAGCATTTTTAGCCCCCTCAAGCCCAAGATGGGACACAAATGTCGCCTTTCCTGCTATGATGTCTTTACCAGCGGTCTTGCCAAGCTCTTGGGTGCTTCCCTCAATATCAAGAACATCATCATGAATTTGAAACGCCAAGCCAAGAGCACGCGCATATTGCTCCAACTCAGAACTATATCGCCCACTCACAATAGCGCCAAAACCTGCTGACCATGCCATCAAATCGCCCGTTTTTTGATTTTGAAGCGCCCGAATTTCCTCTAGCGTTAGCGGATTTCTTGAAGTCTCCGCGAGAAGATCAAGCATTTGCCCTTCAACCATTCCGCGCCCTGCTCTGGATAATTTACTCAGAAGTTCGACACGCAGATCGGCTTTTATCGGTGCCTGTGTCAGTTTTCCAAATGCCATGCTTTGTAAGACATCACCTGCCAAAATTGCCGTGGCATCATCCCATTCTTTGTGAACCGTTGGTTTGCCGCGGCGCAAATCATCATCGTCCATTGCTGGCAAATCATCATGAATAAGTGAATATGCATGAATCATTTCGATGGCCACTGCACCAAAATCCGCAACATTCAGCTCAACACCACAAAGCCTGCTTGATGCATAAACCAGATGTGCGCGCAAACGTTTCCCACCATTAAGCACACCATAACGCGCAGCTTCCATCAGCTGACCGCTTTGGCGAAGCTCAACATCAAGCAAAGCTTCAATCCGCTCCACATCTGCGCGTAATTGTTTCATAATCTACAGCAAATCATCAGCAGGTTTCGCATTTAATGAACCCGATGCCCCGCCCGTAATCTCTTGGATTTTCATTTCAGCATCTTTGAGACGAGATTCGCAATGCGCCTTGAGTGCAGCGCCACGCTCATAAAGCTCTACCGATTGCTCCAAGGGCACATTGCCGCTATCGAGATCGCTCACCAGTTTCTCAAGCGCAGCAATCGCCTCTTCAAAGTTCATCTCATTTATGGGTTTCATGTTGATTATTCCTTTGTTTTCGTGAAAATAATCCCCTAAGATCAGATTGACCAGAGGAAAATGAGATATCTATGCCAGAACTGCCCGAAGTTGAGACAGTTAAGCGCGGTTTAGCCCCGTGGCTCGAAGGCGCGAAGATTACTGACATCGCAGTCTCGCAGCGCCAATTGCGCTACCCATTGCCCAATAACTTTGAGCAAGCTTTGATTGGTTGTCGTATTCATAAAATCCACCGCCGTGCCAAATATCTCGTATTTGACATGATGGGTCGTGGCTTTATTGTCCATTTAGGCATGAGTGGTAGCATGCGACAAATCGGCAAGAGTGAAGAGCTGCGCAAGCATGACCATATCGTTATCACAACTGACAAGTCCCGCGTTGTCTTTCATGACCCACGTCGGTTTGGTGCTATGGATCTATGGGAAGAAAATTCTGATAAGCATAAATGGTTGAAAGATATTGGTCCTGAACCATTAAGCAATGCCTTCCATGGCGAGTATCTCAGTGAAAAATGTGTCAAACGAACGCAAAGCATTAAACAAACGCTTCTTGACCAAAACTTGATCGCGGGCATTGGGAATATATATGCAAGTGAGGCTCTTTGGCGCGCCAAAATCCACCCAGCTCGCCCAGCGGCCTCTCTCATCATGAACGAAGCTGATGACCTCGTTGTGGCTATTCGAGAAGTTTTGCAATCCGCAATCATTTCTGGAGGCTCCACATTAAAAGATCATCGCAAGGTTGATGGTGAACTTGGATATTTTCAACATCAATTTGATGCATATGGACGCGCAGGGCAAGATTGTCATCGCGAACAATGTAAAGGTCAGATTGAAAAAATAACACAATCTTCTCGCGCAACATATTTTTGCGCTCAATGTCAAAAATAGGCTCGAAAATGACTGAAAAATTGATCAAAACTGAAATTGACGAACGCGTATTGACCATTCAACTCAATCGCCCAAAGGCCATGAATGCGCTCTCACCGGAGCTTCTTCGTGAAATTGCAAAAACACTTCAAGGCGCAGAGCATAACAGTGAAATCGGCGCGGTAATTATACAAGGTGATGAACGCGCTTTTGCAGCGGGTGCCGATATTGCAGTGATGGCGGAGCTATCTGAAAAGGAAGCGAGTGAGGCGCAACTATATGTCGAAGAACTTTCTATTATTGATCGTTTTCCAAAGCCCATTATTGCGGCTGTCTCGGGCTATGCTCTTGGTGGTGGATTCGAATTGGCCCTTCTTTGTGATATTATGATCGTTGCAAATGATGCGACACTTGGCCTTCCTGAAATTACACTTGGTGTTATTCCTGGAATGGGCGGCACACAGCGCCTCACGCGAATCGTTGGCAAATCAAAAGCCAATCAAATGATCATGACGGGGGAATTTATTACTGGTGAACAAGCTCACGCCCTTGGCATAGCTTCTGTCAGCGTTGAGAGCGCTGAAATCTTTGATCATTCAAGAAAGCTTGCGAAAGATATCGCAAATCGACCACAACTCGCACTGCAAGCTGCGAAAGCATCTGTTTCAAAAGCGCTCGAAACAAGCCTTGAAGACGGAATTAAATTTGAGGCGCAGCAATTTTTTGGTCTTTTTGATACAGAAGATAAAAACGAAGGTATGCGCGCATTTTTAGAGAAACGGAAACCCAAATTCAACAATCGCTGAGCATATGGAGCTTCTCTTGCTAAAAACGCCCATTTCCCGTTGACTCTTAAGCATTCTATCGGTAAACATCGCCCAAACGACGAATATAACCCAGAATTTTAGGAATTATTGCAATGGCAAACACGCCTTCATCAAAAAAACGCGCACGCACAAATGCCGTACGCAATGACATTAACACATCACGTCGCACACGTATCCGTGGTTTTATCCGTAAGGTTGAAGAAGCGATTTCAGGTGGCGATCAAACAGTTGCTAAAGACGCATTGAAAGCAGCACAGCCTGAAATCATGCGCGGTGTTACAAAAGGTGTTTTCCACAAAAGAACAGCAAGCCGTAAGGTTTCTCGCCTAGCAGCACGTGTGAAAGCAATCGCAAACTAAACTTTGTGATCATAAAATTCGAAATGGGCCCTAAAGGGGCCTTTTTTATTGCCTGCTCACATAAGCTTATATGCGTTTTAATAGAATGAAATCACGTTTTCTTTGGTGAAGATGCTAGAGCAACAAGATTGGGATATGCCACATTATAAAGCTCGCCTTTTCCATACAAAAAGCCCTGCAAGCCATCAACGCCGAATTCTTTGCACTTTGTAGCTGCAGCCTCATTATCTATATATTCCGCAACAGTTGTCATATCGAAATGTTTGGCGATCGCTAGAATGGATTTGAATATAATCTGGTTATCCTCATTTTCGCCTAAATCTTGGCAAATGGATCCATCAATTTTGAGCATATCAAAATTGAAATCCCTCAAATGACCGAGCGCGGTATGACCTGCACCGAAATCATCACATGCAAAGCATACACCATATCTTCGGCAATATTTCATAAAATCAAGTGCCTGATCTTTGGAACCCAAAACAGAGCTTTCTGTAAACTCAACGATTAGGCGTTCCGTCACATGCGGATCACGCCTGCCAGCAGAATCAAGCAAATACATCCAGTCTTCATCCCACATAGTACGTGGGCTCATATTGACCGAGAGGCGTATCGCTGGATCTGCTTGCAAGCGATGCAATGCAAGTTCAAGCGCGCACTGGTCCACAAAATTGCCAACCTCTGTCCCTTCGATCACATCAATAAAATCTCCAGCAATCCGCAAATTGCCCTCTTGATCAAAAATACGGATCAATCCTTCATAAAACATCGAAAACCTTGTCTCGCGCGCGCGGACAACTGGTTGGAAATTCAGTGCTATGCGATCTTCTTCCACAGCACGCGCAACATCGTATAGCGAAAGTGGTCGCAAATCTTTTATTAATGGAGCTGCCATAGGGACTCGCGTTTTGGGTTCACCCCTAAATGACACATAAATCGTTAAGTTTTGGTTATCATATGAAATCGGTTCGTTAGATTTCGTATAAATTTATGGAGAAGTGATGGCTTTCAGCTGTGCAACCATGCTTGGATCATCCCAATCTGCAGCACCAATCACCCGCCCAATCTCTGCCCCATTCTGATCAAGAATGATGGTGTAAGGAATAGTCACAACCCCCGCTTGAGCAGCCAAACGCGACTTTGGATCATAATATCGGGTCAAATTCGTAGCCTTTAACTCTTCAAAAAGCGTATCAACGGCTTTTGGCGCATTTTTTCCTGTGGCGATGGTAATGACATCGATTTCGCTATCATCGAACATCGCATCAAGTCGATCCAAACTTCCAAGTTCCGCGACACATGGCGCGCACCAAAGTGCCCAGAAATTCACAATACGAATACGCGTATTTGATGACCCAAGCTTGCCGCTTTTACCGTCTTGATCAAAATAATTCTGCGTGAGAGCAAGGCGCGGTTCACCATATATTTCGATCACAGGTTGTGCATTTAAGCGCACAGTATTTGCAATCACAAAACAAGCAACATATAAGATCAGCGTATAGAATTTCATATCATCTCGAATCGATAAAAAGGCAAAATAGACGCTATGGCAAAACCTTCAAAACCACAAACAGGCAGTTCCAACAAAATGTGGGGCGGTCGTTTCACCGAAGGCTCTGATGCTTTAATGCTCGCGATCAATTCATCTATTGATTATGATCAAGTCATGGCCTTTGAGGATATTGAAGGATCACGCGCCCATGTGAATATGCTTGTTGCGCAAAATATCATCACAAAAGATGACTGTGCTGCGATTCTTGGTGGCCTTGATCAGATTGAAGTTGAGATCGCAGAAGGACGCTTTGAGTATTCACAAGAACTTGAAGATATTCATCTCAATATTGAGAATCGCCTGCGTGAAATTATCGGGGATGCTGCAGGAAGATTGCACACAGCACGCTCACGCAATGACCAAGTTGCGCTCGATTTTCGGATGTGGGTGCGCAAACGCACAGCTCAAAGCATCACTGAGCTTCATGATCTAATTGAAGCCCTCATCGTCCAAGCTGAAAACGGTGCAGATCAGCCTATGCCAGGCTACACCCATCTTCAAGTTGCACAACCCGTCACTTGGGGGCATCATATGATGGCATATGTGGAAATGTTTGGTCGTGATCTGACGCGTTTTCAAGATGCCTTTGAGCGTATGAATGAATGTCCGCTTGGCTCGGCGGCACTTGCGGGAACCGGCTTTAACATTGATCGTTTTGCAACATCTGATGCGCTTGGATTTGATCGCCCAACAGCAAACTCCATGGATGGCGTTGCTGATCGCGATTTCGCGCTTGAATTTTTATCAACTGCATCGATCTGCGCATTGCATCTCTCCCGCCTTGCAGAAGAGCTTGTCATATGGTCAACGACCCAATTTAGCTTTGTGCGCATCTCTGACAAATGGTCAACGGGATCAAGCATCATGCCCCAAAAACGCAACCCAGATGCGGCAGAACTTATTCGTGCCAAAATTGGTCGTATCAATGGCGCATATGTCGCCCTATCGACGATTATGAAGGGCTTGCCGATGACTTATTCCAAAGACATGCAAGAAGATAAAGAGCAAGTCTTTGACGGCGCGGCATCTATATCCATCGCTTTGCGCGCCATGGCTGGGATGATGTCTGATCTCACACCGAATTTTGATGCCATGCGTAAAGCTTCGGCAACAGGTTTCTCAACGGCAACGGATCTGGCTGACTGGCTTGTTCGCACACTGAATATGCCATTTCGTGATGCTCACCATGTCACTGGCGCGATTGTGAAACTCGCCGAAGATAACGGTATTGATATATCCGAATTGACGCTGGATCAGATGCAAAGCGTACATGGCGAAATCACTGCCGATATATTCGACTTCCTTACTGTGGAGAACTCGGTTGCATCTCGCAAATCATATGGCGGCACATCACCAGACAATGTCCGCGCCCAAATCACAGCATGGAAAGAACGCCTCGCATGAAAATAATTGCATTTATCGCCTTCATCGCCCTCGCATCATGTGGGGTTGATGGCGCGCCCGAAACGATCCCCGGCACATTGATTGAGAATTTTTAATGAACCCTAATCGGCTTTACCTCTTGCTCACATTAATTGGCATCGTTGCGCCAATGGCTATTGCCTTCAATGGCATGAGGTTGATCGGTTGGGATATGTCGATTGCTCTTTCTGATCTCTTTTCTTTCGTCACATCCGTATTTGGGCAGGCCATCATTGTTTGGTTAATCACGTCGGGATCCGCGCTTGCAATTTTCGCAACTTACGAATCCTTGGTTCGTCGTGAATATTATCTTCTTTGGGCCATACCTATGATCATCATTTTTAGCATCGGCGCCGCCCTGCCTTTTTATCTTTACCTTCGCTCACCAAAACGGGACCAATAATGGATCATTTTCAATATAAAAACGGCGTGTTATTTGCCGAAGATGTCGCACTCACTGAGATTGCAGCTGCAGTTAGCACGCCTTGTTATATCTACTCAGCCGCAACGGTTAAACGTCATGTTGATGTTTTCGAAACAGCGCTTGCAAATATTGATCACAAAATTTTCTACTCCGTTAAAGCCAATTCTAACCAAGCTGTTTTGAGCTTGCTTGCCAAATCTAGCGTTGGCATGGATGTGGTATCAATCGGTGAATATAAACGTGCAATTGCCGCGGGTGTTGCGGGCGATCATATCGTTTTCTCAGGCGTTGGCAAAACCCGTGAAGAGCTGCGCTATGCGCTTGAAAATGGCATTTATCAATTCAATGTTGAGAGTGAGAACGAGCTTGAAGCCCTCAATGAAATCGCAATATCACTTGGTATGCGCGCACCGATATCTTTCCGTGTCAACCCAGATGTGGACGCACAAACGCATGCGAAGATTTCGACAGGAAAAGCCGAAAACAAATTCGGCATTCCCATTGCGCTTGCGCCCGAAATTTACGCGCGCGCAGCGAAGATGGACGGCATTGACATCAAAGGTGTTGATACCCATATCGGCTCACAGCTCACATCCCTTGCGCCGTTTGAGCAGGCCTTTGAAAAAGTCAAAAACCTGGCTTTGAAACTGCGCGAAGATGGCCACAAGATCGACCGTATTGACCTTGGTGGCGGGCTTGGCATTCCCTATGCACAATCCAATGAGAACCCACCTCTGCCTATGGATTACGGCGTTATGGTCACTGAGAAATTCAAGGATATGGATGTAGAAATCGGGATTGAACCTGGTCGGATGATCATGGGAAATTCGGGTATCTTGCTGACATCTGTTATCTATCTCAAACGCGCTGTTGATCGTAATTTCTTGATTATTGATGCGGCGATGAACGACCTTCTGCGCCCTGCTATGTATGAAGCTCATCATGATTTTGTTCCTGTGATTGACCAAGCTTCAAGCACAAATATGGACATTGTTGGACCCATTTGTGAAACGGGCGATCTTTTTGCCAAATCCCGCCCACTTCCGGAATTTAATGAGGGTGATCTTGTTGCCATCCGCACAGCTGGCGCATATGGCGCGGTTATGGCATCTGAATACAATACACGGCCACTTATCCCAGAGGTTCTCGTATCGGGCAATCGTTTTGATGTCATCCGCAAACGTCCAAGCGTGGAAGACATCATCGCGCGCGACATCGTTCCAGATTGGATCTAAATTAGAACGTTCATCTCACTTATTGCGTTTGATTACTCGACAATTTTGATCTTGGCACCATTTCGCACCAAGCCCCAAATCTCATCCATTTCATTGTTGGAAACAGAGATGCAGCCAAGTGTCCAATCCTCCTCAATTTTCCTATCACCTTGCCATTCACGGCCATTAATTTGACCGTGGATCATTATGTCGCCACCTGGGTCGCGGCCATCAAGCTTGGCTTGTTCCACTTGATCAGGGCGCGGGTAAGAAATGTGAAGTGAACGGTAAAATTGTGACTGGTCATTGCGCCAATCAATGACATATTCACCTGTGGGCGTCTTGCCATCGCCTTGCATCGTTTTCTGTCCAACAGGCGCAAATCCAAGTGCAATTTCATAGCGTTTAACCAACTGGCCATCCGCATAAAGCTCCATAAAACGCGCTGATTTATCGACAAAGATATAATCCACACTGCCTTTTTTAGTGCTAAGCATTTCACGAGCGGGCGGAATTTCCACATCGTTATTTTCAGTAATCTGAGGCGGTGTAACAACAGGCGTTTCACCAGATTTTCCTGAAAAATACAGCCATAAGAAAACACCGATTATGATATAAAATAAAAGTTTGCGAATAGGTTTCATATGCCTTCATAATAAGCTTTGAATATGTTGAAAAGCAAAAAGGCGCCCCAGCGCGCCTTAATATAGAAAGTAAGCGTTGCAACTGACCTCCAAAGTGGAGACATTATGAATATACAGAATGAGATATCAAAGGCAAATAGCCTATA
>CANMUM010000040.1 GCA_947501025.1 uncultured Paracoccaceae bacterium
TAGTGTGAGGAAAATTCACACAATGCGTTTTTGCAAAACAGCGTGCAGAACTCTGCAAAACAGAAGGTCGCGCTACAAACAGGTAAAATAGCATACAAAAAAGCAGGTTATGTAGGGCTTTTACAAGAGGTGAGTGGTGCACCCAGAGCGATTCGAACGCCCGACCCCCTGATTCGTAGTCAGGTACTCTATCCAGCTGAGCTATGGGTGCACTGCTTGGGCGGTTTAGCCGTTGGAGCGATATATTGCAAGAGCAATTTTGAGACTATTTGGGTAATATTAAAACAAAAGCCGTTCCATTCGAGGTGGAGCTGGTTAACTCTAAGCGTCCATGCATTAATTCAGATAATTCTTTTGATATAGATAGCCCGAGACCAGTGCCTCCTACACGAGAAGAGCCTTTAAATGGCTGGAATAATCCATCCATTGCAACGTCACTCATCCCGGGCCCGTTATCTGAAACGCTAATGTGAATTGTATCATCGCTTTCAACAGCAGAAATATGGACCACCCCACCTCTATCTTCTTCTAGAATTTGGCGTGCATTGCGCACAAGGTTTTGTATTATGCGCCGAGTAAAGCTTTTGTCAGCATTCGCAAAAAGATCATTTGCACATTCAAACGTAAGATCAACGGAACGACTAAGAGCTAGATCTGTTTCTTCTTCAACAATTTCTGCGATGGTTTCCCAAAGATCAACGGCTTCTATACGAGCTTTGCGTTCACCAACGCGTCCATATTCTAATGTTTGTGAAGAAAGCTCAATAGCGCGATCAATCGCACGAACAAGACGTGGAGCGGATTTGCGAACCTTGGGATCATGACTGTCTTCTAAATTGTCAGCAACCATGTGAGCTGTCGAAAGCATATTGCGCAGATCATGTTGAATTTTTGCAACGGATTCGCCCAAATTCGCTAGACGCTCCTTTTGACTCATCGCGGATGAAATACGTTTTTGCATTTTTCCAAGTGACACTTCAGCGTTATAAAATTCTTTGATTTTACTTCGCGCTTCAACTTTAATTTGTGGATTTTTTGAACCTTGATAGCTAGTGATGGCCTTTGTGAGAAATAATATTGGGCGAACAAATTGGCGGCTTACAGCGACAAATAGGATAAGACCAGCAAGCAAAGAGATGATCATTGAAATAAGAAGGAGATTGAACCCAAATATTCTTACATCTTTACAAATCGGAGCCTCTTCAACGGAGGTTTCAATTTTACTGTAACCGTTAACAGGTTGTCCGACGACGAGCATCACACCATTTGGATTGCTGACAAGGCAGCTCAAACCATTGAGCATAATTTGGAATATACTCATCTCTGTTAAATTAACGGTTTTTGAAATTGTGAATGTATTTTTAGGTAGCAATAAACGCTCACGGCGATCGGCGCGAACAATGGCAAGGTCAAGAATTTTTGCGCTTTCGAGAAGCGCTTCAGATTGCTCGGTATCGAGTTCTGTATTTGGTGAACTCAGAAGAGCCTCCGCAACAAGTGCCGCGTCATCAACACGCTCTTGTAAACGATTAAAGCGATAAAAAGTCAAGGAAGGCACTAGAAAAGTGATCTCCAGTAAAAAAATAAACACAATACTGAAAAGAGCTAACCGCCCTGACATACTCATATTAGATCCCCATAATTCAATGAGTATCGCATATATAATATGAAATGGAAATATATGATCCTTAGCATGAATTTCTATTGCATGACATCAATCAGTTGCGTTGGATCATAGCCTGCATTTTCCAATACCAAATGTGCCCATTCGCGCTGATTGACAGTAATGCTAGGCGTACGCGCTAAAATCCAACCGGTTTGTCCATTTCTGTTTCCTACAACTGCGACTTGATAATCTTGCAAACCGAGCACCCAATAATCACCACGGACGAATGGTAACCAAGGTGAGAAAGTGACTGATAGTTTTCCAACATCTTCAATACGCGCAATGCCCTTTGCAACGGAGATCTCTCCATCCAATCGGTCTTTGCGACATGTATTTATAACATCAATCTGCCCATCATCACGCATGGTATATTGCGCAGTGACGCCTACGCACCCTTTCTCAAACCAATTTGGGTAACGCGCAATCTCGAACCATGTGCCAAGATATTGGTCGGCATCAAAATGAGCAACAGTTTCTATTGATTTTTCATCTTCACGAAAACTTCCATTTGAGCAGGCCATAACAACAGATAGAACTAATATTAGGTATTTCTTCATATGACTACCTTGAAAGGTTTAATGTTCACGTTATCATGGATTTTATAGTTTATTTCAACAAGAACGTTTCTCATAAGCCTTTATTAGCCTTTGGTTAATATATTTCTTGTGTTGTGGTATTGTAAGTTTACTATGTCAAAGAATGTGAAAGGTTTCTAATGAGACAAATAGCTGTTTATTACAATGCGACTGAGCGCCATCAATATGGGAGCGAACATCAAAATGATGTTGAAATGTTTCGCAATTTGTTGAGTCCATTTATGCCTGATTATGAGTTTGTTCAATTTGACACTGTTCATGGTGAATTTCCAGATGACCCAACTGAGTTTGATGGTGTGATATTAACAGGATCAGCGGCTATGGTGAGTGATAATGACCCGTGGATGAAAGATTTATATAAGCATATCCACATGATTGACCAAGCCAAAACGAAAATGGTTGGAATATGCTTTGGGCACCAAGCGATTGCAAAAGCCTTTGGTGCAGAGATTGGCCCTAAAGACATTACAATAGGTGTCCCACATCTTGAGGTGCTTGATCCTCAAAAATGGATGCATCCCTATATGCCAAGTCTGCGCCTTCATGCAGGTAATTATCAGCAGGTTTTGAAAATTCCAGAGGGCATGAAACGTGTAGCTATTGGGCGGGGCAATCCCAATGCGATGCTTGTAAAGGATGATCATATCGTCTCCCTTCAATTCCATCCTGAACTTACTCAGATGTTCATGGAAGGATATGTGGATGATCGTTTCTCAAAACATGATATTTCTGCACAAACCCATTTCGAAGCTAAGACGGAGATCGCAGCAGGTAGCGATGCGATTATCATGGGCAAATGGATCGCACATTTCTTCGATCACTAAGTGTTGTTTTCCATATTTTACTTTACTGATGTAATAAATTGATCAATGAGATCGAATTGATCAGTAGAAGTCGTAGGAAAAACATGGAAACCGAAGATATTTGGCGCATTTCTGTATTTGTTGGTGTGTTGGCATTTGTCGCTCTTTGGGAAGCGTTATGGCCAAGACGGTCGCAGCGCGTTTCAAAACAGATCAGGTGGCCTCGAAATCTATCATTGATCATAATTGATAATATCATGATACGTTTATTTGTGCCCGTGACAGCAGCGGCAGCAGCGATTTGGTCTGCTAATGCAAATTTTGGGATATTTCACTTCATTGGCCTGAACAATTTTGTAGCCATAATACTCAGCGTCATATTGCTTGACCTTTTGATATATTGGCAGCATGTGATTTTCCACCGCGTACCTATGTTATGGCAATTGCATAAGCTTCACCATGTTGATCAAGATATTGATGTGACAACGGGTATTCGCTTTCATCCAGTTGAGATCATATTATCTGCATTTATCAAATGCATTGCGGTTGTCATTCTTGGCGTGCCGTTTTTAGGTATCGTTATATTTGAGATTGTTCTCAATGCCGCTGCGATGTTCAATCACGGCAATATAAAACTGCCATTGGCGCTTGACCGTGTACTTCGCATCTTCATCGTCACACCAGATATGCACCGTGTTCATCACTCCACTATGCCCAATGAAACACACAGTAATTTTGGATTTAATCTTTCACTATGGGATCGGTTTTTTAATACATATATTGATCAACCAAAACTTGGGCATGATGAGATGCAAATCGGTTTACCGCAATATCAAGATGAAACCAAAACAGGTTTAATACAGCTTTTAACAATGCCATTTCGGCGCAAATAATAGGATTTAAAAATGAAAAAAATCATATCACTCATTGCCACGGCAGCCATTGCAATGCCAATTTTTGCAGGATCGGTTGCCTTTGATGGTTCATGGAAAACTCAAAAATTCCCGTTTAAAACGGCCGCACAATTTAGTCCGAGCGGTAACTCACTTGGCATTTCAAACAATGCAGGTGTTTCAGCCATTTATACAAAGGTGAATTCGGGCGATTGGTCAAGCTCATCTGCGAGTTGGAATTGGTCAGTGAGCAAATCTGTTGCAGCAACAGACCTTCGCGTAAAAGGTGGGGATGATCGCAATATCGCTGTGTATTTTGTGTTCGCACCAAATGACCAAGCTGAAGCATTATCTAACGCGGGCATAAACAAGCTGTTATCAAGCAATTCGACAAAAGCATTGGTTTACACACATGGTGGCAAGGATGGCCGTGGATCGTCATTTGCAAATCCATATATGCAAGGTCGCGGAAAAACGGTTGTTCTGCGTGGTTCGGGCGAAGGCAATTGGAGCGAAAGTGTCAATTTGGCTTCAGACTATAGTCAGGCATTTGGCGGCGAGCGTGGCGCGCTGATCGGCATTGTGATTACATCTGATAGCGATGATACAAACAGCGTCGTTAATGCAAATATGAGTGGCCTTAAACTGGCGCAGTAAGTTCCAATAATTCACTATGAATATCCTCCTTGTCATGCGTGACAAGGAGCGTTGGGATTTGTTGTTCACGGATATGATCGAACACAAATTTTCGAATTTCGGATTTTGTCGATGGGTCGAGTTTTGAAAATGGCTCATCAAGCAACAAGACATCTGGCTTCGATAGCAATGTGCGCATAAGTGCCACCCGTGTTTTTTGTCCCCCCGAAAGCGAAGCAGGATCTCGATCGTAAAAACCTGATAACCCAGCTTTTGATAATGCTTGATCAACAGCTTTTTTGCGCGCTTGCTTGCCTTTGACTTTCTCACTCAAGCCAAAGGCGATATTCTGTCCCACGTTCAAATGAGGAAATAAATTCGCGTCTTGAAAGAGAATGCCAACTTTGCGTTTATGCGCAGGCATATCCGATATGTTCACACCATTTATTTTGGCTTCTCCATCTGTGATAAAATGCGGATCAAGATAGCCACCAATGGCATCAATAAGTGTTGATTTTCCGATGCCAGATGCGCCCATCACGGTAACGACTTCACCCTTATCTATTTTCAGATTCAGCGCAGAAAAAAGAGGCTTCCCATCAACAGTTTTCAAAACAAAATGACTGAGTTCTAATGTCATGCCCGTCCTCCATGCATATCTTTTCGGTTTTGAAATACCCATAATGGAATGAGAGAAGCAAGCGTGAATGCTATGAGTGGTATCATGATTTGTAGTAAGGCGTATAATCCTGCGACGCGTCTATCGGAGCCTGATGCGAGGGTTATGGCTTCTGTTGTGAGCGTCGATACGCGCCCACCTCCGGCAAATAGTGTTGGAAGATACTGAGCGATCGACACTGAGATTGATATTGCAAATGCAATCAATATAGGCCGAAGCAATATCGGTATACGTACGCGCCATAATGTCCTGAGCGGTGAGAGGCCAAGCGCAGTTGCGGTTTTTATCAGCCTCTGGTCGATATTGCGCCAAGAGTGCTCCAATGTGATCAATGTATAGGGCAATACAAAAAGGCAATGAACAAGGATAACGTTGAACAACGCATTTCGAGCCCCCAAATGTGTCAGCATTATATCTATTCCAAATAAGAAAGCGATCTGAGGTATCAGCAAAGGAAAGTAAAATACCCATTCGAATTTTTGGAGCCTTTTGCCTCTCGTTATTTCGAGCCATGTGATGACGAGTGCTAAAGAAATAGTCGCAGAAGAAATGGCGATAAATGTGCTTGTGTAAATAATGGAGGATGCATTTGAAATTGCACGCTGCCAGTTTGCTATGGAAAAATTTTCTGGGAAGATATTCGGAAAACTCCACCGCCATGCAAATGACCATAATATGAGTGATAAAAGTGCTGTAATTCCGCAAAACACAATGAGAAGAATAAGTGATTTGGCAATCGGAAATAGATGTTCCATAGAGCTTGATCGTTTCGAAAGTACGACCCATGCAGTGAAAGCCTTACCTATATATTTCACAAATATTTCCCAGACCATTATCGACAATATTGCAATGATCAGTATAGATATCGCAGCCGCACTGCCAGGAAAAATGTCCTCAAGCTGTGGTGAATGAAACCAATTAAGCGCCATGATGGCAAGTGTTGGCGGATGGGTTGGGCCAAGGATAATTGCCATATCCACATTTGAAATTCCAAATACCAAGACAATGAAAATAGGCAATTTGATACGGCGATAAATTTGAGGAACAATAATTTTGAACCAAGTCATTTTGGGGGAATGCCCAAGTGCTGCTGCGGTTTTCAATTGAGAACTGAGGGGGATTTGGCGCAATGCGGTAATCGCGATAAAAAATAAGAAGGGCAGTTCTTTTATAGCCAAGCCCAAAGCAAGCGCAATTCCAAATTTATCATTGCTCGTAATAATTTGTGGTGGCGATTCAAATCCTGTCAGCCATGGTGAGAAGGCGCGCATAAACCAGCCAGAAGGTGTGATTAAAAAAGCAAAACCTATCGCAATGGCTGAATGTGGCGCTGCTAAAATTGGGCTTAAAAACCGTGAGAACTTTCGTTCACTATATGTAGTTTGAAACCAATAACAGCCAATAAGCGCCAGTGATAATGCAAAAAACGTGGACAGAAATCCAGAGATTAATGTTGCAGATAGTGAAGAGATAAATCCTGGCTCAGTGAGCAGAACCCCCCAAGGCTCAAGGCTGACAGGCCCATGCGAAATAGAGCCAAACTTTCCAAAACTTGCACAGATACCAATCCAAAGCCCCGCCAATATAGGCGGGACGATGAGGGCAATAATAAATATGCCAATAATGTTCTTTTTGATATTCAACTTAGTTGGTGTATCGTTTTGCCCATTCTTCCGTCAATCTTGTCATCCAGCTTGAATGTGGCTCAAGCAAAGTTGGCCCTAAATCTGATACAGATGGCAATGCTGGAGATGTCGGTAATGCATCAAACATTTCAGCTTCTTCTTGATTGAGCTTTGTCGGATCAAGAACTGAATATGAGCCAAGCACTTCGATATTTTGCATATGGGCTTGTGTTGCTGGATCAAGAAGGAAGTTGGCAACGACTTGGGCGCCTTCGCTATTAGCAGCATTAAACGGGATTGCGACAAAGCTGATATTGCCGATTGATCCATTCTCTGGAACAAATACACGTGCCGTATCTGGGAGCAATCCTTGTTCGATTGCGCTTGCCGTTGAAGCAGGGTCAAAAGAGAGCGCTATATCAATTTCACCATCATTGAGCATTTGTTGCTGCACAGATTGGTTGTCAGGAAATGCTTGACCTTCGCGCCAAAGATTTGGACGAAGCGCATCATACCATTCCCAAAGAGGGGCTGTATTTTCAGTGAAACTTTCTGGTGTGATCATCGTTTGAAGCGCATCTTTATTGGGTGCAAGTTCAACCAAAGCTTGCTTCAAAAATGTTGCTCCCATGAAGTCTGTCGGAGTTGGATGTGTCAGGCGACCTTTATGAGCCTCTGCCCATTGCACAAATTCAGCCATGGATGCAGGCACATCAGAAACGCGCGCGCTATCATATGCGAACACGAACTTCGCCAAGCGCCAAGGTGATTCATATCCTTCAACTGGCGTTGTAAAATCTATAGATGCAGCCGATGTTGGAGACAGGTCGAGATATTTTGCGTTGGGTAATTCTTCAACGAACGGACCAGTCAGCAAGTCTTGCTCTTTCATCGCTAGAAAATTGGCACCATTAATCCAAATCATGTCGACAGTGCCTTCATCCAAATTGCCCGCAGATTTCTCAGAGATCACACGGCTAACCGCCTCAGCCGTGTCAGTGAGTTTCACTTGTTCAATTTTGACATCATATAACTCTTCAGTTTGATCACTTACCCATGCAATAAAATCATTGGTGCGCTGATCGCCGCCCCAAGCATTCCAGTAGACGGTTTGACCCTTTGCGGCTTCTACGGTTTCGGCCCAGTCAGCGAAAGCAGGTACGCTTGCACCCATTGCTAAAATGGCAAGAATTGAAAATTTCATAAGAACTCCCTTTAATTAAAGCTGTGCCAAGCAAAGCGCCAGCGCATGATTGTTGTAATAAGGCATAACACGGCAAAAACGACCGCGAAAGTTGAAAAATATATAGGAAAAAGGCACATAAGGATGAAACATAGAATTGTTTCAAAACCCTCTGTTAATCCGCCTAAATAATAAATTCCCTTGCTTGGGAATGAGAGGTTTTCTTCACCACGTTTTGCAGCAATAACCGCAAAGGCGAGGAATGAGCTGCCTGTTCCTACGAAACTTGTGATGAGAAAGCATGCAGCCAATGCATTCTGTGCCGGGTTTGATATCGCAAAAGCGAGAGGTATGAGCGCATAAAATGCGAAATCGAGAGCGATATCGAGATAGGCGCCTCGATCCGTGGATTTGGATTGTCTTGCTAAAACACCATCAAGTCCATCAGCAAATCTATTGAGTAAAATGAGTACAAGACCCATTTGGTACCAGCCAAGAGCAATCGCAATTGCGGCCAGAACGCCAATGCCAAATCCTGCCAATGTAACCTGATCAGCAGTTATATCTCGTTTCAAGAACATCTTTGCAATTGGCGCTAATATGCGATGTTGAATTGGTAGAATCTGTGCGTCAATCATGAGCGGCGCCATTTATGGAATTTTTCTAGAAATGCCATCACACGAGGTGATGTTTGCGCGCGCTTCCAGTTGCCCGCTGCATATTTGTTGGCCTCATTCATCGTTGGATAAATATGTATTGTTCCCAGCATCTTGTTCAGTCCGATATTGTGCTTCATAGCCAATATATATTCAGCAATCAACTCACCTGCATTATGACCAACAATGGTTACACCAAGGATTTTATCTTTACCTTTTGCAGTCAGAACTTTTACAAAACCAGCGGTCTCACCTTCAATAATGGCACGATCGAGATCATCTAGATCATAACGTGTCACGTCATATGCAATCCCCTGTTCCTTGGCATCTGTTTCATTCAAACCAACGCGCGCAACTTCAGGATCAACAAATGTTGCCCAAGGGATGACGCGGTAGTCAGCTTTAAACTTACGGAGATTACCAAAAAGCGCATTCACAGATGCATACCACGCTTGATGTGAGGCTGTGTGCGTGAACTGATATGGCCCAGCTACATCGCCTGCAACAAAGATGTTTGGGTATTTGGTCTCAAGATATGGATTGGCCTCAATGACGCGCTCAGCTTCGATACCAAGTTCTTCAAGACCAAATCCTTCAAGCCTAGATTTGCGGCCAACGGCAATCAGCATATCATCAAACTCCGTACGAATAATTTTGCCTTCATGCTCAGCCTCAATCCATTTTTGGCCATTCGTTACACCGCATTTCACAGCGCGATGGTTGGTCAAAACATTTATACCATCGGCTTGCATTGATGCGGTGACCATTTCAGAGATTTCAATATCTTCGCGAAGAAGGAGGAGCGGTGCCATTTCTATTTGTGTGACTTCTGAACCCAAACGCGCCAATGCTTGGGAAAGCTCGCAACCAATCGGCCCCCCGCCAAGAACAACCAAGCGTTTTGGAGGGGCATTTCGTGTGGCAAGGCTATCCCAAAGCGTATCTGAAGTCAGATAACCCGTCTCTTCAATTCCAGGGATTGGCGGCACAAATGGAGTCGCACCCGTGGCGATTATGATTGATTTACTTGTAAGGACTTGTGTGTCACCATTTGCAAGTTTTATCTCAACCCGCCAAGGATCCAGCATTTTGGCATAGCCCTGTAGCACTTCAACCCCGAGATTTTCGTAGCGTTCTGGGCTATCATGAGGCTCAATCTCTTTGATAGCTTTAAAGATTTTTGCGGTAACTTTTTTGAAGTCAATTATTGGTTTTCCGCCTGAAACCGCACCGCCTTCATTTTGGCGCAGTTGGTGTGCAAGCCTTGCCGAATGAATGAGTGCTTTGGAAGGCACGCAGCCGTAATTGAGACAATCGCCACCCATTTTATGAGCCTCCACCAATGTCACCTTTGCCTTCACAGAAGCGCCTATATATGCAGATACCAATCCAGCGGCGCCCGCGCCAATAACGATCAAATTGCGATCAAAGCTTTTGGGTTTATCCCAGCCTTTATAGACTTTACGCCTGCGGATCATATTGACGATAAGAACGCCAATCCAAGGTAGCAGCCCGAGAAGGACAAAAGATGCGATCAACCGCGGCGATAAAATATCAGAAAGGCTCTGAAGGCTCGCAAGCTGTGTTCCTGCATTGACATAGACCGCTGTACCAGCAAGCATCCCAATTTGGCTAACGATGTAATATGTGAATGTCCGAATGGATGTCAGCCCCATAAGTAGATTGACAGCAAAAAATGGGAATAAGGGAATAAGGCGCAAAGTGAACAGGTAGAATGCACCATCGCGCTCCATGCCTTCATTGATTGCCTTGGCGCGGTTGCCGAGTTTGGCAATTGCCCAGTCGCGCATTAAGTAACGAGATGTCAAAAATGCGAGCGTTGCACCAATTGTAGATGCAAATGAACCAATAAGCGTGCCTTGCCAAAATCCAAATATTGCACCAGCAGCAAGCGCCATAAATGTAGCAACGGGTAATGAAAATGCGACAAAAACAACATAAGCCACGAAGAATAATGCGAAAAACAAAACTGTATTTTCTGCACGCCACTCTTGAGCGCCAGCGAGCCATCCACGCATCGTATCGAGATCAATATCCTGCGCGTTCACATACCAAATGAGGCCGATCATTACAGCAATTAATATTGCAAAGATTTTTGGTTTGCTCATATGGTATTCCTTTTAGTTCCCGATATGCATTTATCATTCAATGGTCAATTCGTTAGCACGCTTTCATTGTTACATACTTATCATGAGTTTTGTAAATTTCTTCTTTAATTCTCTGGAAAGATTTGCGACAGATAGATGAATTGAAAGGAACACCCATGGTTGATTTGATTTCCGAGCGCCTCAAATTGGTAAAGCCCTCTGCAACAGTTGCGATTTCAACATTGGCTATGGAGATGAAGGCTGCGGGTAAAGATGTCATCGGCCTTGGCGCGGGCGAGCCTGACATGGATACACCGCAAAATATCCAAGACGCGGCAATTGTGGCAATGCGCGATGGAAAAGTGCGCTATACTGCTGTTGATGGGATACCAGAGTTAAAAGATGCGATCATAAGCAAATTCAAACGTGAAAATGATTTGGATTATGCGCGCTCTGAAATATTGGTTGCTTCAGGTGGTAAGCATATTATCTTCAATGCGCTTATGGCGACCTTAAATGAGGGAGATGAGGTGATCATTCCAGCGCCATATTGGGTGAGTTATCCCGATATGGTGTTGATATGCGGTGGCGTTCCCAAAATTGTTGAATGTGGCATTGATGCAGGTTTTAAGTTAACCGCCAAAGCGCTAGAAGCCGCGATCACGCCCAAAACCAAATGGATTATTTTGAACTCACCATCAAATCCGACGGGGGCTGCTTATAGTGTATCTGAGATGAAGGCGCTCACAGATGTGCTTTTGAAATATCCTCATGTTTGGATATTTGCCGATGATATTTATGAGCATCTTGTGTTTGGCGATTTTGAATTTTGTACACCCGCTCAAATTGAGCCAAGGCTCAAGGATCGTACACTCACTATGAATGGGGTTTCAAAATCCTATGCGATGACAGGATATCGAATTGGATATGCTGGTGGACCTAAAACTTTGATTGATGCAATGCGCAAAGTAATGTCTCAAAGCACATCATGCGCCAGCGCTGTGGGTCAATATGCTTCAGTCGAGGCGCTTAACGGGCCACAAGATTTTCTAAAAGACAATAAGGTCATTTTTGAACGTCGCCGCAATTTGGTTGTTAGTGCTCTTGATTCAATTAATGGGATCGTTTGCCCTACACCACAAGGTGCTTTTTATGTGTATCCATCCATTGTGGGATTGATTGGAAAAACATCTCCAAAAGGGAAGATCATTGCGAATGATGAGGACTTCGCAACTGCATTATTGGAGGAAGCGGGTGTGGCTGTCGTTTTCGGGGCTGCATTTGGGATGTCACCCCATTTTCGTGTAAGCTACGCGACATCTGATGAGATTTTGAAAGAAGCTTGTGCGCGTATTGAGAAGTTTTGCGATGGTTTGAAATAGCCAACAAATTTACAAAAGAGGGCTTGCGCTTCTTAGAATGTTGGCTTAGATACACCACACCGAGATCATACAAGATCACTTTGTCGCGGAGTGGAGCAGCCCGGTAGCTCGTCAGGCTCATAACCTGAAGGTCGTAGGTTCAAATCCTGCCTCCGCAACCAAAAATCAAATAAAATCAGTATTTTATATCAGTGTTTGGCAGGCGTATTTTCTCGAAATACACTTACACACTATGATGAGATTGGAGAATTCCATGGCAAAGCACCCGATTCTTGGGGGTAAAGCCTATATTTATTTAAGAGAGGGCAGCCCTTATTGGCAGTGCGCAGCCTATATTGATGATAAAAACATCGTAGCTCAACGAAGACTGACAGTCTTGCCCAAGCCAAAGACTTTGCTGAGGACTGGTATTTAACATTGCGCGGCAAGAAAGCACGTGGTGAACTAACCAATGAGAAGACCTTTAAGCAAGCCGCAGACTGTCCGTTGTCAGAGTTTTTTGGACTCTCGGTTTAATTATTTAAGGGAGTTATTCTGCTCCATCTTGATTTTGATTATGCCACTTTTTTCTGATGTTGCAAGCTGCGGGTTTGAATGGTTTTGAGTTTGATTTTTCTCCTTTTGTTTAGGATCGTTTGGTATCCGGAGCGCTATCACGATATCCGATACTATCGTCTCTCGCATTCTTCGCCGCCATGGCTTTAATAGGCTACCTAGAGGCACGCGCATGCGCAAGGTTCAAACTAAGAGATACCAAAAACAGGTGCCCGGTCACCATATTCAAATGGACGTAAAATTCCTAGCATTTATTAGGGACAAGGGCGAAAAACTGCGGCGCTTTCAATATACCGCTATTGACGATGCAACGCGTGTACGTGCTTTGAAAGTCTACACAAAACATACCCAAGCAAATGCAATCGATTTTGTTGACCACATCATTGAAAATTCTCATTTGCATATTCCCAATCGATTGCCGCACGGCTGTCATTAACTTTGCCGCCCAATGTCACTGACTATACCGTTAACCAGCTTATAATGCAGCTTTTCAAACTGCTCTCACCGTGCTTAAGGCTGTTGACTAGCGATAAAAATAATTTCTGCGTCACGAATTGCACTTGTTATGCTCCCCATTAAGCCCAGCAGATGCTAAACTTAAGCTTTCTAAATAAATGCAAACATGTCTTCTGCCGTATACTCAGTCCCATCGGCAAATATATAACTCTCAATGTTGTCCATACCTCGAACATGAATTTTATCACTAGAATCCAATTTAGACTCAAAAATCAACGCATCGGGATGGTTGGCATCAGGATCATCATAAATTAGAAAATCTGACAAATTAAAATTGCTGAACTTTACTGTATCATTACCACCACCAGCAGCCTCATATCCAATTGCGGCATGACCAATGTTTTGATGAACGATATATGTATCGTCGCCACCTTGACCAAGCGCGAATTGAACCCCGTCATCATCAACTGAGCCGCCTAGATGAAGTGTGTCATTGCCAGCACCGCCGTGAAGTACATCAACGCCATTGTGGCCGTAGAGAACATCATTGCCAGCACCGCCATAAATTACATCATCATAATCTGAACCAATGATTTTATCACCAGATGCTGTGCCTATAAGCTCTACACGCCCATCATCAAGAATTGAGATAGAATGGAAATGGCGACCCCCATCAAACTTCCAGTTCTCGATATAGCTCAAGCCATCTATCTGTACGCGATCTGAAGTTCCTTCACGTGTAAATATGGCACGATCTTCATCGCCACCGATCCACTCAATATTCCAGTCTGCAAGATTGGAATCAGCAAATACAAATGTATCATTGCCTGATGACCATTGCATTTGCTCACGCGCCATATTTGCTCGTCCAATACCGTTGTGAACGACATAGGTATCATCCCCATGTCCACCCCAAGCGTATTGTGTGCCACCCTCTTCAGAACCAACGCCTACATCAATGTAGTCATTGCCTGCTTCGCCAAAAATCTTATCATGACCGCCATAAGTTTTGATGATATCATCACCATTCCCACCATTTACAGTATCATTGCCGTCAGCAGTGTGAATAAAATTATCGACGTTGTCACCTTCAACAATAAAATCATCATTAAGCCCCATTTGATTAGCCTGCATCAGCGTTGCAAGCCAGCCAGCTGGCAAAAGCACTTTCTGGTGCTAATGATAGCTGTGCGTTTATTTCATCCATATTTTCTAGATAGGTATGATAATCGTTGGCAATCTGGAGTACCGAATTTATAGACACAAAAACTGTCTCTTGTGTTTGAAAATTGTATTTAGCCATGAAATCTGCAAGCGATACGACGCCATCATCAATCATATTTTGAATAAAATCTATTTGCTGTTGAGCAAGGCCCCCAACCGTTCCGGATTGTAGATTGGTAATAGCTGCCTTCAAAACGCCAACAATGTTATTCTCGTTAAACGAGAAGAGATCTGGATCACTTTGAGAAAGATATTGCATTTGTTTGAGCTTCCAAGCCACAAATAGAGCCATATTTTCAGAGCTTCCGCCGGGATATATAATTGGTTCATTAACCGAGATTCCTGGCACTTCTTCCCAAAAAATAATTTCATCCACATTCAGGTTTTCGAGCGCGCGAACTGCTACCATTTTTCCGTCATTGAGCTCGACATCGCGCATGTCATTTACGAAAGCATGAACATACGCGACCTGAAAATCGTTAAAGTCCATACCATTTGAACCTGCAAGTTTCATTTGCTCTTCATAATGACCCCATGACCATTGACCAATTTCATCAAAATTGTGAGATTGTGAACTAACAGTTTCAACAAACCCGTTCAGTCCGTCAACATAGGCTTGCGCCAATTCAATCGCCAAATCTGCATCGCCGCCGTCGCGTGAATAGCTGTCCATGATTGTATAGAGACCCGTTTCAGGATCAAATCCGATTGAAGCCATTGCAAAAATAGCATCAAATAATTTTCCAACCAACCCACAACCAAGCCAATTGGCCCAGCAAGGGATCCTGAAAAAGTTCCAAGGAAATTGAGTGCGACCGTCGTTAGTGAGGAAGCAACTTGCCCTTCGGTCGTTTCAATAGGAGGAAGTACTTCGTTGAGAATCGCTGTAATCACAATACTCGAAATATCAATATGAGAGAACTCTAGTCCGTCTGAACTTGTTACAAAGTTATTAATGGTATTAATTGATTCATCAGATAACCCAACTGCAACAAAAAGATCTTGCATTGCTGGTGTACCCAAAAGCACCCCAGCACTTTCTGTTAAAATATTATTGACGCCAGTAGATATAACACCTTGAAAAATAGCACCAGGAATGCCATCAACATCTGTAAATTCAAAGACTTCCGCCATGATCAACTGGTTCACAACTGAGATAACAGCACCAGTTCCGTTCACAACAACTTCACCACCGAAATCTTGAAAAGACATCTCAGCGATCTCTTCAATATGTGCCATAATTGAGAAATTCTGACCCTCATCAATCAATGATCTATGAATGAATGCTCCAACGGTTTCACCAAGGTTATCCATCACGGTTCCGATTACCGTATTAGCAGCAACATTTGCAAACACACTATCATTGTCGCCCAAGAAAGCGCTGGTTAAAAACGGTGTAAACACACCAGCGACATCTTCGCCAAGTTGTTGCCCCCAGATTTTTTGCTGTTTCAATGTGCCTGGAATATTATTTCCATCTGCATCACGCTCAACGGTCGTAAGATAAATTTCTCCATAACTGTTGGTCTGAGTGACCTCTACTAGAACCTCACCGCTCGATGTACTCGCAAATGTTTTATCAAACTCACCAATCAATGCATCACCACGGATCACCGCAAAATCAAGGGATCCATCGCCATTCGTATCACGCGGCGGATTATTCTCCCAATCAATCATCGTCAGTTCTTGCTCGGTCATACCATCCAATACAGATGTGTTATGAACACGCACATCGCCTGCAATGTAAGTGTGATATTTTGCAACTTCAAAGTTATAAACCTTGTGCTTTCCAGCTTGGGCAACACCATCAAAATCATCAATAGCCGTAGGACTAAATGTTTAAGCCGCAGTCATTTGATCGAAGAATTGTTGTGTTGAAAATATTTGGTTCATTCTATCTCCCCAGAGTTGTCTGCATTTAATCTTGCTTTATTGATGATAAAAACATCTCTTCGAATTTCTCTTTTGGATTGAATGGTGACACGCAATCAACAACAATCAAGTTTTTTCCTGCGGTCCATTCTTTAAATTCAAGTTCTTTATCACCATTTTCAATCCGCGCTTTGACCTCATCAGTAACGCTTGCCCACGTTAAAAATGCGACGGGCTTGTTATCTTTTGAATAGAGCTTAAAACAGCGCAACAAAATGGCGGTGGAAACCCGTGCGTCAATAGTTTTGATTGGAAGGTTACGATGCTCTTTCGACATAGTCATTAACCACGTTGCATTGTCCATGACTTGCGCAAAAGTTGACGCATCGACTGTTTGTGGCTTACTTGTAATATCTTGTGTCACATTAATTTTCCTATTAATTCATGCTCAGCCAAGATCGGGGCGCAACCCTCCCATTCATCAGCCCTGAAAATACCCTCCAAATCAGTGCCTGAACGCGACAGAATATAATCCTCTGGCTTTGGTAAATCGCGAATAAAGTGCAAATGCATCGGCGACGGCGCATCTTGCCCATCAGCCATCACAAGACCATCATCCGTGATATGACCATTCCCAAGCGCAATCATCTCACCAATCGATATATCATTGCCATTTTCCAAGATGAAACGTGTTCCCATCCGCAAGAGGCCCTCTTGCCAAATACGAAGCTCACCATCTTCAAAGGCCCCGTCACAATCTGAACAAAACGATCACCTTCAGATCCAACAACGCAATTCGTCGCCGCACGCACCTTCGTTCCATCCGCGCGCATAATCGCACCGTCTGAGAGCAAAATATCAAGCATCGTCACATGTTGGCCCGCGAACTTTCCATCCGCGCAATAAGTCACGTGACCAGGGGTCATTTTAAGGCCAAACACATCGATGATATGCTCAACATCATTCACAAATGTCTTGTTCACTTCACCAGCTACAAGCTTGCCATCATCGTCATAAGACATCACCAAATCGCCCTTAACAATGCTCTCAATCGGCTTCTGCGTTCCATCAGCCATCGTAATCATTGTGCCAGCAAGAAAGCAGGAAGCGATTGGCGGAGAAGGCTCGACTGTATTTAGCGGCGCATTTCCTTGTGAAATTGAAACCGCATCCATAACTTGCTTAACAGCAGCCATTTCAGCACTGGATACGCCCATGCCAATATAACCCGCATCAGTTTCAATTTCTTGTAAATGACCCGTGGTTGCGTCATAATAAAATTCACGACCATCAGCGTGCCTTAAATATAAAACCATTCCGTTGTTGTCATTTGTAAAAACTATTGCTGTATTAGTGGGCGCAACAAATTGAGCGATTGAGGATAAGGTTGTATTCGTTCCATCTTGCGCATTAAGAATGTAAAAAGCAT
>CANMUM010000041.1 GCA_947501025.1 uncultured Paracoccaceae bacterium
GTCCAGCAACGCTCCAGAAATTCATCAGTGTTCACGCTGAAATATATAATAACTTTAATCATGAAAGATATCTCGAAACACGGGCATCCTATTTTTCTAAAGGCGTAAAGTCTCTCATGACAATATTTGAAATATAAATACTCAAAATTTCTTCCATAGATTTGAAACTTAATGCGCGCATGGGCTCACGTGCAATGAGGATATGTTGATTGAATTGAGGAGCGTGGAGAACCTTATTCCAATTAGGTATCAAGCTATCCCAATTCGATTTGATATCTTCTGGAGACATTTTGAAATTCTTAGAATAAGACGTAACAAGAAAATCTGCATTAATCGCCTGAACCTGTTCTGGGCTTAGATCCAGCCGCTCTCCGTTCATATCTGCAATAATTTTAGGTTTTGAAAAGCCAAGCTCATCGAGGATATGGCTCATAGCGCCATAATTTTTGTAAACACGAAAGCGCTGACCGCGCACTTCTGCGATCGCTACAGAAACTTCCGCGGGATCTCCGACCATGAGTTTGGTTAACTCGCGCGCATATTCAAGCCGAAAATTATATATGCTTTCTAAGCGTTCAAAGTCATCTAAATATCCGGCCGCGTCAGCAATTCTTCGGTAACGCTCTAGAGCTGGATTGGACCATATGTTGATCACAACAGTCGGAGCGATTGCAGAAAGCTGCTCTACATTTTCCATTGCAAAATCAGGCACCAAAATGAGATCTGGTGAAAGTGACGCGATTTTTTCTAAATCGACTTGTGCTGATGTCCCAATGAAATTTATTTGATCACCAAATTCAGCATGAAATAAATCATAAGCTCCGCGCATAAACGGCTTGCCATCATTAAATCCACTTACGATGTTACCAACAGAACCGACAACGGGCGCCCCTAACTCGATGAGTGGTGCTGTGAATTGTTCACCTCGCAATGCAATAATGCGCTTCGCTTGAACGGGAATCTCGACTTCCTTCCCTCGACCATCAATAAAGATTCTTGTATCTTCTTGAGCATAAGCTAATTGCGCTGAAAGAAGAACGATTATCATTAGTAAATATTTCATCCAGTTACCTTTCCTTTATAAAGAAATTTTTTGCTTTTGATGTTGGCGTATTAAAAGAAAAATAAATGCTGGGGCCCCAATCAAAGTTGCAACTAAACCTGCAGGGATTTGAATAGGGCTTAGCATTGTTCTTCCAAGAATATCTGCAATGCATAACATTAAAGCACCAATGAGAGCTGTTAATAACATTGATGAACCTGGTCTCGCGGAATTGATTTTATGTGTGATTTGAGGTGCAATAAGGCCAATAAAGCCTATGGGGCCCGCAACGCTCACAGCAAGTGCCGCCAGTGCAACAGCTATCATGATGATAAATAAGCGATGCAAGGCATGGCGTGACCCAATACCAATAGAGATTTCAGGACTAAATCTTAATGGCGCTACGCTATAAGCACTCCAAACCAATACAGGTAAGATAATTAATAAGCCTATAAATAACACCAAACATGTCACCCAAGTTGCTGTGTGTACACCACCAGATATCCAGCTTAAAGCCGCGATCGAATTATTAATATGACCATAAGTGAGCATAGCTGTTGTTCCTGCACTTATAGTTGCCGCAACCCCAATCCCGATTAATATAAACCTTAGTGATGCTAGACTATGTTTCCCATATGATATCCATTGAATGAGCGTAGCAATCGCGCTGGCACCTATAAATGCAGCAAGCGCTCTAAATTCAATTGGAGTATTTGGAAATAAAACTATCAAGGCGACGACTGCTAGGCTTGCCCCTTGGCTTACGCCGACCAAGGATGGATCAGCTAAGGGGTTATGTGTAATAGCTTGCAATAAACTTCCAGAAAGAGCCAGCATTGCGCCAACCATCGCAGCTGTTAAAAACCTCGGCATTCGTAATTGCCACACAACGGTTGAATCGATATGTTTAAATTGCGGGTCTATTAGAATTTTGACGATTTCTGATATTGTTAGATCATAAGATCCTAGCATGATGTTGATCATAAATGTCGCGCTCAGACCCAGAACCAAAACGAACCACAAAGAAATTGTACGTTTTGAAATACGCCCAGTGATTCTATTTTTGAACAAACGAAAATTGATTTCACTCATAATAGTCGCCGAACCAATATTATGAATATAGGCCCCCCAATAAGAGATGTTATAATACCCGTAGCAAGCTCAGTTGGGGCTAAAATGATACGTGAGAGAAGATCAACCAGTAACATAAATATCGCCCCAATAAGTGCCGAAAATGGGATGATTTTCTCATAATCTTGGCCGAAAATTAATCGCGTGATATGGGGAACAACCAGCCCAACAAAACCAAGCGGGCCAACCAAGGCCACGGCAGAAGCGGTTAAAACGATAACAGAAAAAAATATTTTATTTCCTAGCCACTTTACGTTGACGCCTAAACCCTTTGCGGTTTCATAACCCAATGATAAAGCTGTGAGCCCTTTTGCGGATGAAACTGCAACAAGCAAACCCAGAATTATCCATGGAAGACACCATGGCAAAGTATTCGCGGCATTGTTCGTAATCGCGCCAGATAACCATACTCTGAAAGTGGCAAAACTTTCTTCGTTTAATAAGTTGATCACAATGACTATGGCTTTGCAAAGAGCCGAAACCGCAGCACCTGCAAGTAATAAACCGACTACAGATCTAGAAGGAGCCGCAGTAGCAATAATGAGAACCAAAACCGAGGTTAGGATTGCGCCGCCACTTGCAAATAATGGAAGCCATGCGAATGAATTGATTGAAAATAAATTTGAACCAACAATCACGCCAAAAGATGCGCCGCTCATCAAGGCGAGTAGCCCTGGATCAGCTAATGGATTTCTCGTTGCACCTTGCATCAAAGCACCTGAAACAGAAAGCGCAGCACCAACACATATAGCCGTAATTAATCTTGGAAATCTCATATTTCTAATAATAACTTGATCAAAATTATCACTATCATAGTCCCAAAAAGCATTAAATATATCTATAAATTTGATCGATTTCGCACCGAAGTTCAGATGAACAAAAATGGCAATGGTGAAAGCCAAGATACAAATGATAAAATTCAATCGGAGAGAACCCACTACCTAGCCTCACCGATTTTTTGATTGCTTGCGTAAACATGTGGGATACAGACAGGGATATTATTTGTTTCATCCATATAAATTTTAGCATCTAAATCAAATACATGTTTTAAGTTTTCCGACGTAAAAACATCTTTTATACCCCCATAGGTATAAATTTTACCCTTGCGCAGCATGATCATCTGGTCTGCGAAAGCCGCTGCAACATTAAGATCATGCAATACGGCTAATATTGTTTTACCATGCTCATACGCTATATTTTTAAGCAATGATAATAGCTCAATCTGCACTTTCAAATCTAAAAAAGTAGTTGGTTCATCGAGAAGTAACGTATCTGTTTCTTGAGCAAGTATCATCGCAATCCATACGCGTTGCCTTTGGCCACCTGATAAAGATGAAACTGGCTTTTGTGCCAATTCCTTCAAGGACGTCATCTCAAGTGCATTTTCAACCGCTTGCTCATCTTCATAAGACCACTGATTAAATAATGATTGATGCGGATAACGTCCCTGCGCAACAAGCTCATGCACACTAATCCCTTCTGGGGTAATTGAACCTTGAGGCAAAAAAGCGATTTTTTTGGCAATTGCGCGCGTTGCTGTTTTATGAACGTCTTCATCATCAAGCAGAACTTGACCAGATAAGATAGGTATAATGCGCGCGAATGATTTTAAAATGGTCGATTTTCCAGAGCCATTTGGGCCGACAAGCACCGTTAATTTACCCGTTTGAATCTGACAACTCAGATCATGAATAATAGTGTTTTGACCATATGCGATTGATATGCTTTTTGCTCTTATCTTGATCCGTTGCATTAATAAATATATACCTTAGTAATTTACTATACATTACTTATATTTTATTTGGAAGTGAAGTCTGATTGTGGTCGCCCTTATAAAAAATCATGCTTTTTTGAATATTTACAATCCATAAAATATTAATGTAAACGGGTTGACGAGTAATCCCAAGTATTTTAGTCAGGTTAATAGTGTATAAAAATAGTAAACTATTATATAGAAGGGGATATATGATGTCATGCCTGATGAAATCTAACATAAAGACGAAATTTATTAGCTTAACGATTGGAACTGCGATCGCACCTGCATCATTGCTCGCACAAGACCAGGCTATTGAGCTGGAAACGGTTGTTCTACAAGCCCTTGAAGAAAATTACGCTGAGATCAGCAATACAACAGCCTTAAAAAGCTCATCGGATAATAACAAAGTTCCATATTCAGTCACTTCCACCAATCAAGCTTTAATAAATGATACCAATTCTGATAATCTTGAGGACCTTGTCGGCTATTCAACAGGCCTTTCAAGCACTGGGTATGATGTCGATGGTTTTAGCATACGCGGATTTGATCTTGACTTTAATAATGTCAAAACGGATGGTATGTCCGGTGTCACAACAAGGTTCGGTTCGCCATCATTGGCCAATATCGAAAGAGTTGAAGTGCTTAAAGGTCCAGCAAGCGTTCTTTATGGTAGCATGGAGACAGGCGGCATGATTAATCTTGTTACGAAAACACCCGAAAAAGAATTCTCAGGTAGCTTCACAACAACAGTTCAAAGCTATGCAACCGACGTTTCTGAGTTTGGTGAAGATGTTGGTGCAACAGGAACTTTGGACATAACAGGATCTCTGGCAGGCCTAGATGATGTATATTATCGTTTGATAATGACTGCTGAAAGTATTGAAAGCTTTCGGGATGGTGTATCAAATGATGAATACTACATTTACCCCAGTATCCTATGGGAAATTGATGATACTTCAAGTTTAACATTATCATTGGAAGCGGGCGCACAAAATGGAGATGCCGATTACGGACTTTTCGCTGCTCAACAAGATATCGACACAGTTGCGCCCATTGATACTGTTTATCAAGATGAGGATGATTATGATTATGATAATGATGAAGGTTATGCATTCAATTTAGATTACGAAAAAAAGCTTGATAATGGTGAGTATCACTTTAAATGGCGCAGTGTTTTGCAAAAAAATGAGCGCTACTTGTTTGAAAACAACAGGGTTAATGACGTCGATTTAGACGCTGGTGAAGATATAGCTGACACGACTTTGCGCCGTCGCCTTCGTCATCAATATAATGAGCTTGAGTGGCATAGTTTTGATACGTACCTAGAAAAAGATTACGCAATAGGCTCAGTGAACCATGCTGTGACATTTGGCATATCAGGTGAGTACAGGCTGACTGATTATGATAGAGTAATTTATGGTGGTTTTGCCGATGAAGATGTAAGCATTTATGATCCAGATACAGACGGCACTGCGGAGGAATTAGAGGGCAATCATCGACTAACTGAATATTATAGTGCAGCAATTTATGCTCAAGATAATATGACAATTAATGATAGGCTCAATATAGTTGCCTCTGCTAGAATCAACCAAACCCATATTGATTTCACATGCGTAAGCGGCACATGTGTTGATGATAACTCCACAGACGTGTTCGACACAACAGCATCGTTAGGTGCGGTTTATAGCGTTTCCGACAATCTTTCGTTTTTTGCTAACATCGCCCAAAGTTATGATCCTTACACGGCAGAGCGTATAGATGAAAATGGAGATGCACTCGATTCTGAAACATCTTTACAATATGAAGCTGGGTTTAAATACGGAATTCAGCAGGATTTAAATCTAACAGTTTCAGCATATCAGATTAATAAGGATAATGTTGCGCAATCTTTAGGCGGCGGTGTCTATGAAACAATAGGCAAAGTCGAAAGCAAAGGCGCAGAAGTGGATTTACAATGGACACCAAGCGAAAACTGGCAGATTAAAGCTGGCTATGCGTATAATGAAACTGTTGCAACAGAAGGCGAAAATGCAGGATTAACATTGGCTCATGCACCTGAAAATAGCGCTTACTTGTTTACCCGTTATGATCTTCCAAAGCCAGTGCTTGGTGGCACTCTGGGCTTCTCTTTCGGCGCCAGTTATCGTGATGAAGTTAAAACAGATATCTCTTTTGATGACAGCGTTACTCTGCCAGGTTATACTGTTGCAGATATTGGCATGTATTTTGAACAAAAGGATTGGTCAGCATCGCTCAATATCGGAAATATATTTGACAAAACCTACTATTACGCAGGTAGTGATAATGAGCGGATATATCCAGGTGATCCGAGAAGCGTTGCCTTCACAGTGACACGTAATTTCTAGTGTTTTGCAAGTTTTAATTATGGCCTGATTTTATGAAGCTTTCTTCATAAAATCAGGCCATTTCCAGAGAGTATCTGGAAGCGTGGCTGCTGTCAGACCAATTTTGACTGGTCTCTAAATTGCGTTCAAGCATGTTTAATCTATGCCCAAAGTTGAAACCGATCGGCGATAGCAGTTGTTCGTTTTTGTTTGCAAGATGCCCGAATTTCTAGATGCCTTTCGTGATTGAAATTGACCCAAAACCGTATCGTCTCGTGACAAATATCAATCCCGCGCTCGGACAATATGTCCTCAACCTGCCGAAAACTCAGTGGATATTTGATGTAATACAGTACCGCCAATTTGATAATTTCTGGAGATGAGTTGAAATATTTGAATAGATTCTGTGAGTCATTTGGAAAATCTAGGATAGAACCAAAAAACCGTCAAGTTGCTCTGTCAATGCCCTCCCCCAAGTACGGATCAAGATACGCCATAAGTTCGTCTATCATATAGCCGATTTTAAGCGCTTGCGTGGCGTTGGGTTTATCACAATATTGATTAATCGCACTGGACAATTGTGACAAGCCAAGTTCGTTTGCTGCATGCGACTTCTCCCTCACTTTATCTTCGAGCGAACGAATACTCATCAAGCGCGGCAAAAGCTCGGCGATATCTATCAACAATTTTCGAATAGGCAAATTGGACTCGGGCAACGCCAGATTTCGGGTTGACCGAGATTGCTTGAAGTTTGAAACGAATTTTGACAAACGTCCTCGCGTAGGCAACGAAGAAAACTGTGCAAGAAAAGGTTTTTCCCAACCATTAAGCCAAATAGCTGCAATTTCAAATCGCCTCTCAACAAGTTCGTTGGGATGATATAGCACCAAAACAAACTCAACGTCATTTAGCCAATCCGATAACGTAACACGCCATATTTCAGGCATAATAACATGAAGAGCCTGATGGTCTTGATCGACAATCGTCAACCAACACTGTTGGTACAATTCGCTCCATTCAGGTTTCAGGAGCTGGCTTGGCTTCAGTAACAACGGTTGTCGTACACGGTTCTGGCGAAGGCCCGAGCCAATTTGATCCCGCAAATATTCGCGAATAGAAGAAAAATCTGTGATTGATTGACCTAGACTTGGGGAACAGATCTTACTGTCGGTTAAATGTGCATTTTGTACCAGAGCGAGCCGTTGTCCATTGGCAATGCGCAGCTCATTAAACTGCACGGTTTGCCCTATCATTTTTTCAGGCGTGGAGATTTGAAATAACATTTGGCTATGATAGGCGAGCTCTGGACTGAAGTTCCTATCAAATTCCGTTTCCCTTGATATTGCTGCTTCAAAAAACTGATGCTGATCAGGTGCACAGCCATATAAACTCAAGCCAGAAGCACCGCTTGGATTTTTCCAAGTCCATGCGCCAAGCCATTGAATTATTTGTGTACCCCCTTCAACATAATCACGATGTAATGAGCCGCCATATTTCTCATGGCCCGACAAAATAAGCGTGGCCAATAAAGCGAAGCTACGCGACAATGACAAAAACCAAGCCCAATCTTGATCCATGGCGTTAATCTGCGCGCCTATCCGCATAGACTTCGACAAATTATTCAGCTCAGCAGCTAAGCGGTAGCTGTTTTCTGATCGCGCACGCAGTGATGCCTCAAACAAAATACTGCCAGCTTCTTGCCGAGCTCCGCCCGCAGAAAACTGAAAGGCAAGCTCAAGTTGAGCCACAAGATGACTTAGATCGGCCAATTCAACTTTAACGGTTGCACTGATCGCTTCTTCAGGCGATTCAATGCCTGCTTTTGCAAGCAAGACCAACGCCCCAGCAGCAATAACGAGTTTGTCGCGGGTCTTGCGTGTACCTTTATAAATAGCCGTTTTTAGCTGACTGTCGCTGAGAAAGTGAACTTCTTCTTCGTGCTCCACAAACCGAACCCGTGCAACACTATCAATCGTACATTCACAAGGTGACTTGCTCAACGCTTTTGCAAGTGAATATTGTTTACCCGCAAACTTCATCACAGCCTCAACATCTGCAATCGCGAGCATGTTAAAGGGCTCAGCAGGTGAGTTCGACTCAGTTTCATCATGTACATTTTCTTTGACATAAAATGCAGCCGCAAGAATGTGGAAACATGTTTTTGGGTTTCGGCAGTTACATTGTGACTGAAATATATCGCCCTCATAGAGCTGAACATCCTGACCAGCAACCTGAAATTTTAGCGCTTCGATATCAATCTCGACCACCTTTGAAAGCGCGTTTATTCCACGCTTCGCCTCCCCAGGCGTTGTCACGGTCTTCGCGACTTTCTCGTCGAAGTTTAAGATCCAATCAGCAATCATTGACTTACCGCCTCTGCGACCCACTCAGCCAGTGCATCAGGTGTGAGAGCTGCAACATTCATACCGATATTCGCAAGTTTCTGCGCAATCCTTGGTTCATAAATAGCAGTGCCGCTATCATCAAGCGCCGCGATACCAAGCATTTTAACCTCTGAGCTATTCATTCTCGAAATTGCATTGAGAAGGGGTCGAGGATGAGCCCCTTCATAAAAATCTGAAACCAAAACAAAGATCGTTCGGCTGGGCTGAGTAATGAGCGTTTCGCAGTATTCGACAGCTTGTCCGATATCTGTTCCTCCACCCAAATGAACACTTAGCAGCACCCCAAGCGGGTCTTCAACTTGGCCCGATAAATCAACCACTGAGGTATCAAATAAAACTAAATTGACCTTAATACCCGGAATGCCTGCGAATATTGCCGCACAAAGTGCCGCATAAATAAGACTGGTTTGCATAGACCCCGACTGGTCCACAGCAATCACGATATTCCAATCCAAATGACGCTTTTGACGGGCGAAGAAATGCACTTCCTCAAGTATCATTAATTTATGATCATGCTGCCAGTTTTTGAGATTTCGCCTGATCGTTTTTGACATATTGAAATTCGCAGCACAGCGATGCGATGTCGATGATCGCCTATTCCGTCTGCCTGAAAACGAAGGTTGAATTCGTGTTTTCAATCGTTCAAGTAGCGCATCAATAACATTTTGTGCAATGTGTCGCAGTTGGCTTTTGAGCGCACCCTCCGCGCGCTCTTGTTCTCGCAAAAGAACCCCCAATAAATTGGTACTAGGTGTGATTTTCTCCAACCGCTTAGAATCTTGAAGAAGTTCTTGGAGCTGAAAACGTTCAATCGCATCTTTTTCAATTTTTTCAAAAACACGCCTTGGAAAAAGCGTTTGAGCTTCATCAAGCCAACGTAGAGCTTTGGGTTCGGAAGGATCATTGGAACCCGCACGAGAACTATCTGCATCAAGCTTTATCCCACGTTTTTGATATTCGCGATCATATAGATATCCAAGAGATTGATCGCGCTTTTGGTCTTGGGTGCTCAAAATTGAACCCAGTTCTTTTTGTGCAAACCTTCCAAGCAGCATACGCCATTTTTGAGATGTATCACGCATTAGAAATCCAATCCAAAAGCTGGTCTTGTAATAATGTTTGGTTTAAGCGGTGCTCCATTTTCAATGCTAGCATCGTATCTTGTTCGCTCCAGAGACGAGAGCCCGACACAACATTTTGAACATTCACGCTCAACTTCTGAGAGATTTTCTCGGCAAGTCGATGTGTTTGGTGAGGGTCAAGTTGCGCAAATGCGCGACGGAATTCTGGCAAAATTGCTATGAAACTTTCATCATCAAGCATAGCAATAACATCATTCGCAGCATCCAAGATTTCCGAATGAACCCATAGAAATTCAGGCGCGACGAGTATCAACCCTTCAAGTGCCGCTTGCTGGCTACCACTGATATCTTTGCCCGAAATATTCACTACCAATAATTGCGAAATAGTCTCAACAGGCAATCTTCCCGCGCGCACCATAACCGCACTCAGCGCACTGCGCAAAAACGGCGGCAGTGTGCTTTTTAAACAACGCTCAATCGCTTCCTCGTAAAGATCCAATCGAAAGTTTTCACCATGTGGCCCGCGAAGTACGCCATCCATTCGCCCCATCTGGCGAACGACTATACGCACCTCTTCTGGATCGCTTAGTTTTTTAATTTCTGTCACAAGCGCGATATAGCGATCAAACGCAACTTGAACCAACCCAGACAAAGCGATGTTCTGCTTTTCGTCATAACTATCAACAAGTTGAAGCCGAGAGCAAATTTCTACAATTGCGGTCACATCTCGCGTAATCGTAAGCGCACTATGAAGCTTATTCAATATAGGCGAAATCTGCGCCCCTAACCCAGCTTGCAGCGCGCGTAATACAATATTGAAAATTGCACCAATATCATTACCGTTTCCTGCCGCTTCCAGTGCATCAAGTTGAGTGCATAACATCGAAACCGCAACTTGAGGAATTCTCTCACCTCGAAATGATAGATCAACAAGTTGGCCTTCAATATGTGGCGACCAGCGAATTTCCCATTCTTCAAATAAAATCTCGCTTCTGTATCCCGTTACAAAATCTGGCCCTGCAAGACAGTTCGCATATCCAACACCCAAAATTTGCATTTGATGGAAAAACTGAGAGTGCGCATGATGTCCCTCATTTCGTCTTACATCCAATTTACGTTTTTGTAATTCGCTTGTATCAGTCCTCATACGCGCACGCGCGCTACGTTGCCGAGCATCATCAACCAAAGGAGGTAAGCCCGCTTTACGCGGGACATTACCAATTGCATGCCCGGAAAAAGTTTTTCTCAATTTTTCAAATGCGGGATGATCATTCGAAACGCTCCCTTTAATCAAGGTCGTTTGTACCGCATCGAAAATTTCCGACAAGAAAACTTCGTTCCGCCCCCTCAAGCGGGCAAGCCCCTCAGCCGTTTCAATCAGTTCGCGCAATTCAATCGTTGAGATCCGCAGGCCTGTTTGCGTGCATTCTTTCTTAAATTCAATCAGGCAATCAAAGAGTATCTCACGCCAATTTGGCCGAGCATCCGCCTGAACCGCTGCTTTATACAAACGCGCATACCAATTGGGATAGCGCAGCCCCGCACCATATCCGCTCAACTGGTTAAGCGCAGCTTCGCCATAACGCACAAGGTAAAATTGTGAATTCGCAAACTTCTTTTTATTAGGCAGGAGCATCTTGCCTTCAAGTAATGCGGGGGTGTGAAAACCTCCTGTTAAAACAAGCTTACGTCGTTTATCAGCTTCAATATGTCCACGCATATGAGCTTCACGCTCTAAATTTCCTTCCTCCTCGAGCTGGCTTTGCGGCGTGGATGCTCGAAGCGCCCAACAATAGGCATATACCTTCGCAAAATAGCCTTGCCAGTCGCTCTCACCGATCTCAGTTTCAAAAAGATGATCCCAAAGAGCGTTGCCATCGCGCAGACCAAGTTCATTACAGGCTTCCACGATATAGTCAGCGCTTGAAAACCACGCCTCATCTTGGAGATTTCGCACATTGGTTTGAACTTCACCTTTGTGCCAAAACCCGCTTGGTGCATCAATAAAGCTTATATCAACCCCCCGCTCACCCGCCAATCGAATAGCATGCCATTCAGGTGAGGTCTCTGAAAACGGATAAAAATGGCTTTGCTTGTGATCAAGTTTATCACCCGTCGACGCCAATATCGCAACGGGACAAACAGTCTCGGCATCCTGAATGAGGGGGATGAGCGCTTCGAAATCATTCGGGGCTTCAACCATGATAACCTCTGGTTTGAATTCATCAAACATCTTCTCAAGCATCCATGAGCATGTTGGGGAATGATGACGTATCGGCGCAAAAACGACATCATCACGCCCTACGCCCATGATGTGCTCGCGCGCCATGTCCGCCGTTAAATTAGCTTGCCCCACGCAAAATCTCCCGTGCAGCTTTGTAGAATTGCTGCCATTCTTGAGAGCTTTGTCCGCGTTCACGAACAATATGATCAATATAGTTTCTAAAATGCTCTTTATCGTCTGGGTTATCCTTGATCACGACACCGAAAATCTGTTTCGCAATTTGTGAACCATCTGCCTTTCCATCAGAAAAGTAGTGCGCCTCTAAACACGCCGCGTGGGCGATATTAACTGCCTCTGCAGTTGACATTACCGCATTCAAAGATGCAATGGGCGTTCCATCTTTGGTGCGAGAATTACGCAGCTCTTGAAAGACTTCAGCGAGCAGTGAAATCACTTTATCAGGCGCACGTGTTTCAATATCTTGGTCGCTTAAGCGGGATTCAAGTTGTGATGAAATCAACGCTTTTTCCGTCTCCAAATCAGCAATAGGATGAACTGTTTCAAAATTAAATCGCCGTTTCAATGCAGACGACATTTCATGAACACCGCGATCACGAAGATTGGCAGTTGCGATAATATTAAAGCCAGGTTTTGCGCGATAAACAACATTTTCGCCAAGCTCAGGAACCGCAATCTGCTTCTCAGACATAATTGAAATGAGAACATCCTGAACTTCGGCGGCGCATCGTGTGATCTCCTCAATGCGAACGATTTCTCCCTTGCGCATTGCATTGAGAATTGGCGTGGGAACCATAGCTTCTTCCATCGGACCCGAATTGAGCAACATCGCATAATTCCAACCATAACGAAGATGATCTTCAATGATACCAGCCGAGCCTTGAATAACCCAATTGGTATGCCCCGTGATTGCTGCTGTAAGAAGCTCCGAAATCATCGACTTTGCCGTTCCAGGTTCTCCTACCAGCATCAAGCCCTGACGGCCCAATAGTGACACGATTGCCCGATCAACCAACGCGGGATCCCCCACAAATTTAGGAATGATTTTGAGTTTTTTATCGCCCAAAATAAATTGGCGAACCATTTTTGGGGAAAGCTTCCAACCAGGCGGCGTCAGATATTTATCGGCCACGCGAAGAGCTTCCAATTCATAGTGGTAAACTTCTTCAGCCGATTTGCGGATTACGCTTTGATCACTCATTACCAAAGTCCTTTTTTCTGCCAATCTTTATCAAAGGCTCCGCCCTTGCTAATTGCAATCCAATCATGCCATGCTTCACTTAATACCAATGGCGGCACCTCTTTCAATTTGAATTTCGATGAGCCCCGCGCACGTTTTGACTGCTTTTCAAAGGATAGGGAAACTAGAGCAATTGGAATGTTTTCCTCTGGCAAATAACTCCCCGTAAATTCAATTGAAACGCGTACGCCCGCAGAATTGAACTCCTTAAAATATTCCACAAACACACCACCATCTTCCGCTTGCCCACGTTGATAAGTGAACTTGCCCGCCAAAGATCGTAGTTTGAAATTCTCCATGATCCAACCGCGCCGATCAACAATTTGCGTTTCGTCTTGTAATTCGGGAGTGAGCTCGAAGGCCTGTCGAGACAGCTGATCAAAGACTGAGTTTAGCTCAAAATCGGCTATATGTGTTTGCCAATTTTCCCGTTCAATTGGTGAGATGCGCGAGCCATGCGCAAGACTGAGCAGAGTTTCAGGGGAAAGATCAACATCGCTACCTTCACTATTCAAAAACGTACCATCCAAACTCGGACGGCAAAGCACTTCGTTCTCCCCCGTTTTAGCGAACCAAATCAAGTTGCACATCAAGTTCAGCATGATGGGATGTTGCGCAAAATCTCGCGTCCAATCGCTATACGACCAGCTCCGTTCCGATAGCATAGCTTCGTATAATCGGTTTGTTTGCAATACGACCGTGGACTTGATCATTTTCTTCGCCTCGCTCAAGAGCTTCTTCGAATTTCTCGTGTTTTCGTCTTTGCCAGAAGATAAAGCCTTCACAACTTTTCCATCAGGGTTTTGAATCGTGATTGAAAAATCATCCCCGAGCGTCGCGAGATATAACTTCTCTTCCTCACCAACGGGAAGCTCCATTTTGCCCTCTTCATCAAAACCGCCTGTTGGAACAGAGCGATCCGCAAGCTCGTCACTGGTCCACTCACGTTCCTCGGCAATTTTATTCACAAGCACCTCCGCATGTTCACGAACGGTTCTCTGTTTGAACCGCGTTGATGTGGCTACAAGTATCTGAAGCGCTTCAGGTGATCCGACTGCAGACAATAAATCCAAAATCGATTTAGACGTCGCGACGCGCTTGCCATGATTTTTCAGATAACTTGAAAGTTGCGATTGAAAAAGCGAGCTATTCGCATGATGTGTGAGCGCCAATATGCCCTTGGTATCGGAGCCAGAATTCACATAAGTCGGCATCGAGTATGACAATATGTAAGTTATATGATCTTGCAGGGTCCAATCTTTGTAATAACTATAAGCGCGTTGCTTCATCCGCTCATTCGCGGTTTCTGTCGCAGCTTCAATATAGTCTGCACGGTTCGGCGTCTCCGTATCATAGGCAATCCAGCTTTGTAGAACCCAATTCGATAGTCTCTCGGCATCTCCGTCTCGTAGCTCGTCGAAATAGAGATTAAATAGCGCGCCTTCCCTTGGGTCTTTCAGTTTCATCGCCAAACGCAACCAACCATCAATAATATCACGGTCAACCGGCTTGCCGTCCTTCCAACAAATCTCTGGCAAAGTATCAAGATTGAGCCAATCAAGCTTATCGCGCTTTATCTTTGCGTTAATCTTTGTTGCTTCCTTCGCCAGTTCGGTAGGTGAAAGATATGCACTCGTATCGGCGCCGAGCTTTTTCAGTGCCACAATCATTGCCGCTCGGGCGACTTCAGACTTCTCTTTCTTTAGCACTTTTTCAATCGGCTTAATCGCGGCCTTGGCACCAATATCACCAAGAATTTGCGCCACATTTGCACGCACCTGTTGACGTCGATCCGTAAACAGTTCAACCAAGCGCCCTTCAAATCCAGGGATTTGCACAACCAGTGGCCACGCCGCTTTCCGCGATACCGCAGAAGGTGATGTTGCGCAACCAATCAACGGCTCAATCATAGATTTTGGCACAGATGGCATCATTTTAAGTCTCCTAATGCCGTACTGATGGTCGCGAATTGCCTGTGCTTTAGGTGGTAGCAACTCACGAACTTTTTCTATGCGTTCATAAACGTAGGGCCAAGCTACATCATACAGAGAATTGTCAATTATGGCAAAGGGTGAAGGGCGATAGCGCATGTAATGTGGGTTTTGCTGTCGCGTTGTTTCTACAATGTAGTCAAAACTACTTTCAGCTCGCTCCATTGCTGTTCGAAAGTCGATCGCATTCGCTTCAAGCTTCCCCCAAAACCAATCGAAAATACTTGAGCTGTAATACGACGACGTGTAGTGCATTGCAAAATCCAAGCGATCAAAAAGCAACTCCAGCGCTTGTGCCGTACCCATTTGATCAAGTTTACCAACAACCCAACTCTCTGTGTCATCCTTATCGCGCCAATACATTGTGAGTTTTTCGGCTTTCCTTTCGCGGAGTGGCGTTTCTATCATCTTCCACAACTTGGCACCACGATCTATTTTCTGGGGCTCATTATTTAAGTAACGTGGGATTTTTTGGCCAAGCTTTCTATGCGCCTCAATTTGTTCTTTACGCCTTTTCAGTGATGCTTCAGTTGCATTGCGATCAATGTCGGCCAACTCTTCCATATCTTTTTCGGTGAATTCATAGCGCCCCTCGGTCAAAGGAATACGCGCAGGAAGCTCAACAAAATTATCATGGATATCTCTGAACCCAGATTTGTCATCAGCATCGTCATTTGCAACGTTAAGAAATTGATCAATGAGCTGTTGATTTGCCGAAATCGTCTCGCCTTCGCGGGCGCCAACCAGGGCATCAAGTGCAATTTCACCACCAATTTGACCGAGAATGCGAATCATTGTTTCTCGGTGTAACTTTTTGCGCGCGTTAAGCCCATCGATTGCATCAGGAAGAATCTGTTTCTCGTGTTGATTTGCAAGAATATCGATGGCCCTTTCGCGAAGTTTCGCAGAATTGCTAACGGCCATCTCCTTGATGCAATCGTAATAAACAACGTCGGCGCTCATACCCGCTTGCTCAAGTGTTTTCAAAATCCGATGTTTTGCTTCAGCATCAACGCGACCCGCAAGCTCTATCAACTTGTCATCCTCGCCAGCGATCATGGCTAGTGCCTGATATTTCAAATTGATACGATTAATCATCGTATATACCCCAGAATTCACCAAAACAGCTTCAAGGAGATCAACATAACTCGCATCAAGAATATTTAATGTCTGCTTAAAACACTGAATGTCTTCTGCACTCGGGACATAGCCATCCTTCATCCAAATCGTTTCGGCAAGCGCGGTCACTGAAACTGGAACCGCTCGTTGATTCTTGCGCGAGTAACCTCCTTGTGAAGCGGAAGCGATAACCCACGCGAAACGAGCGAGTTGCTCAGGGTTTGATTTAATTTCATGAGCAACCTTGCTTACCCATCCGTCGCGCCTAAACCAACTAACAACAGCATAGCTATTTGAGGATTGCGAACGCCAGTTCGCGAGATCTTTCAATATTCCAGCATCATGTCCAGTTTCGCAGTATTTTTGTACGCGTGGCATATAACTCAAAATCTTTCCAGTAAAAGAATTTTCTGCGCGCTTCCAGCGTGTACGAATTTCTGAAGGTGTCGGAAATGATGAAATCTTATTTCCGTCTTTATGGCCAAATAGTTTTCCTAACAACGACATATCAAATTCCCTAACAACTCTATAGAAAGTCTAAAATAGATAAATAAATTTAACAAGTCTAAGAACACAGCCACCATCAGCGAGTCTCTGCATCCCCAGGTTTCAACCCAAATTAATTAGAATTCCTGCAGCACCTTAGTTCATTAAGTAGGCAAGAACCGCACAGCATATACTACTCAAACGCCACGCCGAACATACCTTTGATCTAAGCAAAGCACCAATGCCTTTGTTATAACTCTACAAGCATCGCTGGAGGGTTGCCGTCGCCCACCATGTTTTCCGAGACAACTCAACAATAATTTCTTTGCGCAACAAATTAGGAAGCATTTATCACTGGGATAGATTTATAGGCCTTTTGCAAGGCTTCAAATGAAACCTACGCTCCAGTGGAGTTCACGGGCGGGTCTGCGTTAAGCACTTTCAAATAGTATGGTCTATCAAGCCCTCATTGATTTTCACCAATTTAGGGTCGTAGTTTCGGGTATTGGTTGTCGCATGTTTAGTGAAGCGTG
>CANMUM010000042.1 GCA_947501025.1 uncultured Paracoccaceae bacterium
AAAAATCCTATATAGAGTTACTAGCCATTTTTTAGCCAAGCGTCAATTTAATTTTGGCTAGTTAAGTATATATACCCAAAAATAATCTAAGGCCGTATATTTTATCCAATGAAGATGCGGCAGCAAAAAAACGCCGCATTTTTTGTTTTTAAAATTATTAATAAATACCGAATATTGGGTTTCAATATATAAAATTACTGGGCTACTTCTTATAAAATACTTGCCAAATATACTCCAAAAAAGTTATGGCGTCAGATATGACACAAATATCCCATCAGAAACTGCTTATCATCGATTTCGGCTCACAAGTTACACAGCTGATTGCGCGTCGCTTGCGTGAACTCAACATTTACTGCGAAATTCACCCCTTCAATAAAGTCACTTCTGCATTTTTAACTGAATTTGATCCAAAAGCTGTCATTTTTTCAGGTGGACCAGCAAGTGTGATCGACGAAAACTCCCCTCGTCCGCCGATTGAAGTTTTTGATCTTGGTGTGCCGATTTTGGGCATTTGTTACGGTCAACAAGTCATGATGCAAATGCTTGGCGGCAAGGTTGAACGTGGCCATGGCACCGCTGAGTTCGGCCGTGCATTTGTAGCACCAAGCGCCAAAAAACTTCCCCTTCTTGATGGTTGGTTTGAAGCTGATAAAGAGCAAGTTTGGATGTCGCATGGTGATCATGTGTCTGCAATTGCTGATGGTTTTGAGGTCTATGGCACATCACCAAATGCGCCTTTTGCGATTACCGCTGACACAAAACGCAATTTCTTCGCCGTCCAATTCCACCCCGAAGTTCACCATACACCAAATGGTGCCAAACTTTACGAAAATTTCGTAAAACTCGCGGGCTTCACTGGGGATTGGACAATGGGGCTTTACCGCGAACAAGCCATTGCTACAATTCGCGAACAAGTGGGCGATAAAAAGGTCATTTGCGGATTATCTGGAGGGGTCGATAGCTCTGTTGCTGCGGTACTTATTCATGAAGCCATTGGTGATCAGCTTACCTGCGTGTTTGTGGATCATGGCCTTCTGCGCCAAGGTGAAAGCGATGAAGTTGTTGCGATGTTCCGCGATAATTACAATATTCAATTGATACATGCTGATGAACAAGAGCTATTCTTGGGTGAACTTGACGGACAATCCGATCCTGAAACCAAACGCAAGATTATCGGCAGCCTGTTTATTGATGTCTTCCAAAAATATGCCAATCAAATCGAAGGCGCGGAATTCCTTGCTCAAGGCACGCTCTATCCCGACGTGATTGAAAGCGTATCATTTTCAGGTGGCCCTTCCGTGACCATCAAATCACACCATAATGTTGGCGGATTACCCGAAAAAATGGGCTTAAAACTGGTCGAGCCACTTCGTGAGCTTTTCAAGGATGAAGTGCGTGCGCTTGGCCGTGAACTTGGGCTGCCAGCAAGCTTTATCGGCCGCCACCCATTCCCGGGCCCTGGTCTTGCGATCCGTTGTCCCGGTGAAATTACCCGTGAAAAACTCGACATTCTGCGCAAAGCCGATGCCGTTTATATCGACCAAATTCGCAAACATAACCTATATGATGAAATCTGGCAGGCCTTCGTTGCGATCCTGCCTGTGCGCACTGTTGGCGTGATGGGGGATGGCCGCACTTATGATTTTGCTTGCGCGCTGCGTGCGGTGACATCAGTTGACGGTATGACTGCTGATTATTATCCGTTCACACATGAATTCTTGGGTGAAACAGCAACGCGGATTATCAATGAAGTTGAAGGCATTAATCGCGTCACATATGACATCACGTCAAAACCACCTGGCACGATTGAGTGGGAGTAACTATTTTATCATAAGTATTTAATTTTTTATATAGATGCAAAAAATGCGATACAAATGTATAACCAATAAAATTCGTATTAACTCAAAGACTATAATTTTGTACTGAAAAAACAACACTTTCATGAAGGCGAAATACCTATATTGAACGAGACCTTTATTTTCAAGCGGAGTGAGTATTAGCAGTTTCGTATGTGGCTTCTAAAAGAAAATAAGTACCCTCGCAAAAATCTACGTACACGCCAGTAAAGCTAACGTAATTAAAAAGGGTAAAGCTGCGTACTTAGAACTTTACGCTCACCTTCAACTATGCAGAACATACTTCCCCATATGGTCGACCCTATAACTGACTGATATAGTGAGATGAAATACAAATATTTTCTCCTAAGTCCAACACATTAAATTAGAAAAACATGCTGTTCATCCACTTAATAAATCTATAATATAAGGGTGAAACAGAAGGAATTCAGAAGCAAATGGTGAAAACTAAGAAAAACGAACACGCGAACGGGCTTAAAGAAGTAAAAAGTCTCTACAAAAAGTTCGGCTTTACTGCTGGGATTCTAAAAGCATCGCTTATTGAAGGTAGGAAAAAGATATGAAGTTCGCCAATATATTTATATTAAGCACAGGGCGCTGTGGTAGTACTACTTTTGCTAGAGCTTGTAATCATTTCACAAACTATTCATCTGGTCACGAAACGAGAACTTCTAAATTGGGAATTGAAAGATTTGCTTATCCGTCATTTCACATCGAAAGTGATAACAGACTTTCGTGGTTACTTGGCAGACTAGACAGAGAGTACGGCAATAAAGCTTTCTATGTTCATTTAACAAGAGACGTTGAGAGTACTGCGGCGAGCTTCGCTAAGCGGAAAGGAGGAATAATTGCTGCCTATCAGGGGGCAGGGATTATGATGGGATGTAAAGAAAAAGATCAACGGTTAATAGCAAAAGATTATATTGATACTGTCAACGAAAACATCAAACAATTTCTTTCCAATAAAACTAATAAAATGGACTTTAGATTAGAGAACGCAACAGAAGACTTTGACCGTTTTTGTTTACTTATAAGCGCACAAGGTGACCTTGAAGAGGCTACAAACGAATTCAATATAACTCACAATGCAAGCTAATAAAACATATAAGATCCATTAAGGATAAAGGAGAATCAGTCCGCAAAAGAGCAAATGCGATTATAAAGTCATACAATCAGTAATGTTATTAAAAACATTCATCAAAGATCTAAGTCTAAAGAACATTTTATCACTTAAGCAATCTTAGCTTAGAACAAGCTGGTATATTTATCTACCCCATTGATAAAGCGTTTTTTATCATGAATGAGGAGTACAAACAGAGCCATGTGATGTACGTATTTCATTTTTGCACTTCTCAATCGCATTGAGATATGCAACCAGTTTGCAATGTTCATTCCACAAAATATCCGCGCCATTCTTTGGATGCTCGGCGCGATGGCTTCTTTGCTTAGCGTTTCTGTATTCGCTAAGTTTCTTTCAGCTGAATACAACACTTTCGAGATCATGTTTTACCGCTCGATATTTGGTTTTTTCGCGTTTTTGCTCATCTTATTAACAACAAAACAATTGCGCTCCGTACGCTTAGGACATTTCAAACAGCACTTCATCCGCAACATTATCCATTTCACGGCACAAAATCTCTGGTTCTATGCACTGGCTGTATTGCCACTTTCCGTCGTTATTGCCTTTGAATTCACCACCCCCGCTTGGGTGATTGTGATAGCAGCGATTTTACTTGGAGAAGGTTTCGGCTTTCGGCGCTTCGTTGTGATTGTCCTCTCACTTATAGGTGTCTATATCATCACCGGCCCAAGTAATTTGCCTTTCAATTTTGCCCTTCTATCAGCGATTTTATGTGCAGTTGGGTTTGCATTAACAATCATTGCCACAAAATATCTCACAAAGGTTCAATCCGTGAATGAAATTCTGCTAATGATGACATTAATGCAGGGCATTTTCGCGGGTATAATCATCCTATGGGTGGGGGAGTTGCAACCGCTTATCATGGATATGGTACCTTGGCTCGTCCTAATTGGAATTTTTGGAACTCTTTCTCATTATTGTATGGCCAATGCGCTCAATCTTGCGGATGCATCCATAGTATCCCCGATTGACCTTATTCGCCTTCCCTTATCAATCCTTTTGGGTTTTGTGTTGTTTGGCGAGAAAATCGCTGCAATCGTAATTCTTGGAACAGCATTTTTGATCTTGGCAAATTATATTAACATTATACGGAAAAAGGATAATGCTTAAAAAGCTCATATTATTTTTGATGGCTTCTTATCTCATCGTTACACTGATCATCACGATCAGCGCCTTCATCATGCCACAAAATCTTAGCAATATGCAGCCTGCCGATTTTCTCGTCGTTCATGGTGCAGGTGGTGAGGGCAACAATCTTATGGAACCTAGTATTGAGCGCGCGAAAACTGGCGCACGGGCATGGAAACAAGGGCTTGCGCCAAAAATTATTTTCACCGGCGGTCGAGATAAGCCAGAAAATAAGGCCATTTCAGAAATGATGGCCGACATAGCCATTGAGCTTGGTGTTCCAAAAGATGCAATTTTGTTTGAAACCAAATCTCAATCAACAATTCAAAATCTCATTTATGCTTTTGAGCTTGATGAGAATGCAAATAAAGACGTCATCTTAATTTCGCATGGTTTTCACCTGCCACGTTGCTGGTTCACGGCAAAAGTTCTAGGGGCACAAAACACTCAGTTACTCTCAGCGGGCAGCTTTTATCGCCCTATCATTCCCAACGGGATATATATTGTCACGCGAGAAGCATTGGCCTGGCCAGTAAATATATTAAGAATATGGGGTGTGAAATATACGAGTCCAGAAAATACTTTATTGCGGTGATTATTCATAAGCGCAAAATGGAACTTAGCGAACAGGCATGACCTCAGGGCTATAGGAACAATCACGCGCCGCATTCCCCACACAAGCCATAGGCTCAAACTCACGATCATAACAAACGCGCACCTCAATCAATGCGCCTGATTTACAGATAACGGCGATCCCCTCACCTGTAAGTTCGGGATTGGCTTCGATAATTGCATCTTCAATCACATTTGGCGCAATCTCGAGCGGTTTGGTGATTTGCATAAATATTTCAGGCTGCTGAAACTCATCAAACATGGTTTGTGCAGTCGCGTAATAATCTTGGTAGCTCAATCCCGTACAGCGCCCATGCTTGTTCCATTGGTGCCATGCCGACCCCGATGAGCCAAATAATTCGGCTTGGCGACCTGTTTCTGCGCGTGAGGGATTGGATTGATGGGTTGAACAAAATTGTGGCCAGCCATCATGATATTGTGGCCAGAGCCCATGCATCGAAAATGCGCGGTCTTGACCCTTTTCGCAACTTTCTGCGCCCTTGGCATTGCCTTCAACTTCGCACCATCCCGCATTCCACGATAGCGACAAAATATAGTAATCAAAATCACCAGCCGTATCTGCATTTAGTGCACAGGCGAGCGCTCCAATGAGTAATCCAGTGAGCTTTTTCACCCTTGATCTCCAATAACTTCTATAATCTCTCCATCTTTCCACTCACCCGACAGTTTGCGCCCATCAGAAAAATGGTAAATACCACTACCATTCGGTGCGCCATCCACGAATTCGCCAATATAATAACCGCCATCAACATCCTGAAAACGCCCGCGCCCATTGGCCTCGCCATTTTTGACTTCGCCTTGAAATGAGCTGCCATCATCAAATGTGATAATGCCCAAGCCTTGCTGAACACCTTCGGAAAAATCGCCTTTATAGCGATAACCATTAGGATGTGAAATTTCTCCAGTCCCATGCTGCAAGCCATTCAAAAACATACCTTGATAGACAATCCCACTAGCGTATTTCGCACTGCCAAAACCAGAGATTTTGCCTTCTTTCCAGTTGCCTATCAGAATGCCACCATCGACCAAAATCATCTTACCATGACCTTGAGGCAGACCATTCACAAACGCGCCTAAATATTCTGAACCATTGGGAAAAACGGCTTTGCCATAACCTTCAATCCGTCCAGCCTCCCATGCGCCTTCATATGAATAACCGTCTGTTGTTGTATATTTTCCAAAACCCTGTTGGACACCGTTTACAAACTCGCCATCATAAACAGCGCCATTGTCATAGATCTTTTTGGCGCGTTCTTGTGCGGTTGCAGCTCCCGACATGAAAGCAACGCATATCAAAGGATATATAAAATTGCGCAAATTACTTACCGCTCAATATTTTCTTCACATCAATGGAGGCAGCAGAAAAATCCATCTTGCCGGCATAGTTTTCTTTCAGTGCAGCCATAACTCTACCAATATCTTTAATTGATGAAGCTTCACAATCTGAAATTGCTTTTTCAATTGCCGCTTTGGTCTCTTCAGCTGAAAGGGCTTGGGGCAAAAACTGAGCTATCACTTCGATCTCTTCAAGTTCCCGTTTGGCAAGTTCAGGGCGCTTACCTTTTGTATAGGTTTCAGCGCTTTCGCGGCGCTGTTTTACCATTTTTGTGAGGACCGCAATGATCTCATCATCGCTAATCAATTCATCGCTGCCGCCTGCACCACGCAGATCAATGTCTTTTGATTTTATGGCCGTTGCCATAAGCCGCAATGTAGACAATTCCAGTTCATTTTTTGCCTTCATCGCCGTCTTTGTTGCTATCGCAATTTTTTCTCTCATGAGACCCTCATTTAATCGAAAGGCCAACATATCAGTTCTCGAAAGCCAAAACAATAGAAAGGTTAATATATAAGATATTGATTTTATTGCGCTTATTCATTTTTAATAGAGGGTTGACGAGGCTTGATTATGAGCTTAATTTGCAGCCGTTTACCTATGCTTTGCGACTCAGACGCACCAAAAACTTGATACAGATTGGATGAATATGCCTAAAGCGACACAACGCCCCGAAAATGCAACTGCCCTAATAGCTCTAAGTGACGGACAGTTATTTTGGGGATATGGCTTTGGTGCAGAAGGCGACGCAACGGGCGAGCTTGTATTCAATACAGCAATGACAGGCTATCAAGAAATCATGACGGATGCGTCTTATGCAGGTCAGATCATTTCATTTACCTTCCCTCATATTGGCAATGTCGGCACCAACGACAATGATATGGAGGCGAAAAATGCCTACGCGCTCGGCATGGTAACGCGCGAAATGCCAACATTATCTTCAAATTGGCGCGCAACAAGTGAGCTGGATGCTTGGCTCAAATCAATCGGTCGTATCGGCATTGGCGGCGTTGATACGCGTGCCTTAACATTGGCAATCCGTAAACTTGGCGCTCCACATGCCACAATTGCCTATGCGGCAGATGGAAATATCGATTCTGATGAAATGATTCAAAAAGCACACGGATTTAATGGTCTTGTGGGCTTAGATCTAGCTATCGAAACCACATGTGCAGCACCCTATGAATGGAAGCAAACACGTTGGGCATATAATAAAGGATATGGCGAGCAGCTTGCTGGCAAGAAAATTGTGGCTGTCGATTACGGTGCCAAAAACAATATTTTGCGTTGCTTAGCATCTGCTGGCGCTGACGTGACGGTTGTGCCAGCCACGACAACGGCCAAAGAAATCCTTGCAATGAATCCTGCCGGTGTATTTTTATCCAACGGCCCAGGCGATCCTGAAGCCACAGGCGCATATGCTGTCCCTATGATCAAAGAATTGCTTGAAACTAACTTGCCGATTTTTGGTATCTGCCTTGGTCATCAAATGCTCGCTTTGGCACTTGGTGCAAAAACTGTAAAAATGTCACATGGTCATCATGGGGCCAATCACCCTGTTAAAGATCTCGTCACAGGAAAAGTTGAGATCACCTCAATGAATCATGGTTTTTGTGTGGACAATAAAACGCTTCCTGAAAATGTTGAAGAGACGCATATCTCGCTCTTTGATCAAACAAATTGTGGCATCAAGCTCAAAGACCGTCCTGTATTTTCGGTCCAACAACATCCAGAAGCAAGCCCTGGTCCAAATGATAGCTATTATCTATTTGAGCGCTTCATGGAATCTGTAGCCTAAAGTCATTTTTTTCCAAGATTAACCGTTAATTCATTGAAAATTTGCGGTTTATTATTGAAGTCTATGTCATGTTAATAACTCATTGGAGTTTTAACATGCAGCAAAATCTTATTAAGTTTGAAGAATATAGCAAACGCAACGAACTTGAACCGATCGATCTGCAACAGTGGATGGATAAAACACATAAATTATTAAGTATTGATGTCGCATCAACGCCATGTGATGATAATTTGCTTTCTCGATTTGATCTCCTAAGCTGTTGTAAGCATTGCGTTGTCCCCTGGCAAAAACTCGGCACAGTTTATGTAATCCTTTGTGAAAGTGAGGCATCTAAACAAGAATTCCTTAAATCAAATCCAGAGCATAAAGATGACATTGTTTCCGCATATGCCAGCCTTGAGGACATTGACGCGGAACTCAGACGTATGGGCGGGCAAGCTCTGATTAAAAACGCCCATGAAACCTGTCCGCCCAAAAATTCTGTTCGAACATTGGCGCTTTCATCTGGTCGCGCTATCGCCGTTGGAACGCTATCCTTCTTGGCGGTATGTGCATATTTGCTTCCCATGACACTTCTGATTACACTAACGTTATTTGCTACAATGTTCATCTTAGGGAATTCTATATTAAGACTTGTAGCGCTCATTCATATCTCCAAAGATAAACAGACAATCGTCGAATCCAAAGCCCTCAATATTCACCCTCCTAAAGACGGTTGGCCCAGTATATCTGTGCTCATTCCGCTATATCGCGAAAGCGAAGTCCTTCACAGTTTGCTTGAAAACCTTATTTCGATTGATTATCCCAAATTCAAACTGGACATTAAACTGCTCATAGAAGCTGATGATGAGCTTACATCGAACGCTCTCGATATATTCGAACTTCCATATTATTTCGATATCGTTCGTGTGCCTCCTGATACGCTTCGCACAAAACCAAAGGCCATGAATTACGCTCTGCCTTTTTGCCGTAGTGATATTATTGGCATTTATGATGCTGAAGATAAGCCTGATGTGATGCAGCTTCGCAAGGTCGCTCATGAGTTTGCAACCGCGCCCAAAAACGCTGCCTGTATCCAATGCGAGCTTGATTTTTTTAATACCCGCCAGAATTGGTTCACAAGATGTTTTACAATCGAATACCGAATCTGGTTTGCAACCGTTTTACCTATCGTTCAAAAGCTTGGCATGGCTGTGCCACTTGGCGGCACCTCTGTTTTTGTTAAGCGGGATGCGCTCGAAGAGATCGGCGCTTGGGATGCGCATAATGTGACTGAAGATGCTGATCTGGGTATCCGCCTTAAGCGTAATGGTTATGAAACCCTTGTTCTACGCTCCCGCACCATGGAGGAGGCCAACTCAAAAGGCATTTCATGGATTCGTCAGCGATCACGCTGGCTCAAGGGCTATATGGTCACATGGCTATGCCATATGCGTTCCCCAAGCACTCTTCTCAAGGATCTTGGATGGGTTGGTTTTTTGGGGTTTCACATCATGTTTATGGGCGCAATTGTTAATTACCTATCCCTGCCCCTATTCTGGATCATGTGGCTTTCCGTGTTTGGAATAGACCCATTCAATTTAGCAGCTTTGCCATTATTTTTCTCGTCATTGTTTTTTTCCATCATGCTTTTCGCGCAAGTCGTCAATATTAGCCTTGCCTATATGGGGCTTCGTAAAAATGATAATACCCGTGATCTTTTCAAATGGTATTTAACAATGCCGCTTTATTGGCCGCTTGGAGCAATGGCAGCTTATAAGGCCACAATAGAGCTTGTTATCGCTCCATATTATTGGGACAAAACGCAGCACGGTCATGCACGAGCGCCCAAACATCAGTGATTAAAGTTGCTCACTATCAATTTCCATTGAGCGCAAACGTGTTTTAAATGCTTCCAAGAGATGCGTTCTCAATGCGGTTGCCGCAGCATCTGCATCGCCTGCGGCTATAGCATTTGCAATCGCAAGATGCTCCTCAATCGCAAGCTCCGGACGGCCGACTGCTGCCAGTGAAGTATGCGCCATGAGCGCCATATTGCGGCTTACAATTTGCAAATGCTGTAAGAGATATTGATTATGACTTGCCAAGTGGATTTGACGGTGAAAACGCTTATTGCTCTGGGCAAGCTTTTCAGGATCATCAAGATATCCGCGATCCTTCTCGATATATTCAAAAAGCAAATCAACTTCGGCTTTTTCAGCATGTTTGGCAGCAAGTTTCGCCGCAAGCGCCTCAAGCTCGGCGCGCACCGTGTAAAGCTCAGCCAATTGTTCATAACCCAAAGATGCAACGACCATCGAGCGACCATCACGTGTTAAAACTTGCTGGCTCTCCAAGCGCTGCAAAGCCTCACGAATGGGCGTGCGTGACACACCTAAGCGATCAGCGAGTTCATTTTCAACCAAACGATCACCAGGGCGATATGTCCCTCGGTCAATCGCACGCAAAATGAGGGTATATGCATCTTTTTGTACAACCATAACCGGCACAGTAGCCTCAAGAAACCACTTGATCAAGCGCCCTTATCTCGCGTACCAATGCTCCATGACAATCGACACATATATTTTTGACATCGACCATACATTATACCCTTTTTCACAAGGGGTGGAGGACTGGTTTCATTCAAAAATAGGCGTATTTATCAAGCAAGAATTGGACATATCCTTAGAGCGCGCGCAGGAGCTATGCGAACAATATTATGTTGAATTTGGCTCAACCCTCCCAGGGCTTATGTATCACCACAACATAAAACCCCAAAATTTTCTCGATGCTAAGGGATATGTACCTCTTGAAACTATCTCAGTGGATTTGCAAGCTATCGATGCGCTCACAAAAACTGCGCAACGTAAAATTGCCTTTACCAATGCTTCTCACCGTCACGGCGAACGCGTTCTCGCCCATCTCGGCATTCGTGATCATTTTGAAGCCCTTTATGGGCTTGATGATGTCGGATATTGGGGCAAGCCATTTCGCCGAAGCTTTGATCATGTTTTCAAGAATCAAAATATTGACCTAAAGAAAACCGTATTTTTTGAAGACAGCCCGCGCAATCTCGCCTACCCCCATTCGCTTGGCATGAAAACTGTTTTGATCGGCGAAAGCCATTTCAAAATCGGTAATGCCCCTCATTTTATCGATATACACGTTAAAAATCTTGCAACAGCAATAGAGCATGCCAATGAAATATGATGTCACCATTTTAGGGGCTGGTCCAGCAGGAATGATTGCTATGCTGCGCTTTGCTGCTGCTGGCTTTTCGGTGCTTGGTATTGAAAAGCTTCCACGTGCCAATCATCATGAACCCGACCTGCGCTCAACGGCTTTTTTGATGCCTGCAATTGATACATTAAAGCAAGCCCATATCTGGGATGCGCTTGACGTTGATGCCGTCGCCCTTGATATTATGGAGATTGTCGATGCAGCCCAGACACCGCTAAAATCTGTAAAATTTGATGCCTTCGATATTGGCGCTGCGCATTTCGGATTTAACATAATGAATAGTAAGCTAAGGGCAACACTGCAAAACGCAGCAAATAAAAATACTAATATAACAATGATTTATGAAGATGAGCTAACAGGTTTCAGGCAATTCTCTGATCATGTCGATCTTAAATTATCAAACTCAGACCCCGTTCAAACACGGTTGCTCATTAGCGCTGAAGGTCGTAATTCTTCATTGCGTGACAAGCTCGGCATTCAAGCGACACGTCATGAATATGGACAATGGGCACAAGCCTTTACAGTTAGCCATGACCTCCCACATGCAAATATTTCAACCGAAATTCATGACGCTGGCGGCCCTTTCACAACCGTACCAAGCGTCGATATTAATGGCAGGCCAGCCTCTGCAATTGTCTGGATGGATAGTGCTGAAAACGCCAAAAATTTGAGCACTCTAAGCCACAAAGAATTTGAAAGAGCTATCAACGCTCGCTCACATAATTTGCGCGGCAACATGAAGCTCGAAACCGAAATCGGTAGATTCCCTATGATCCTAATGAGGGCAAATAAACTTCATGATCATCGCTGTGTATTAATCGGAGAAAGTGCTCATGTCGTACCGCCTATTGGCGCTCAAGGGCTCAATATGTCGCTTAAAGATATCGAAACACTCGTGCGAGTTTGCGAGACAGGCGCACTTCAAAACCCTGCTCAGCTTGAAACATGGGCACGCAAGCGCAAAGCTGACATCGCCATACGCATGCGTGGCATTGGGGCATTAAACTCCATATCTATAGCTGGTTTCGATCGCGCAAAAGCTATGCGCAATATCGGCCTTTGGGCACTTGAAAAAGATAGTATTCTCAAGCGCGGCTTGATGCGGCTAGGTTTGGGGTAAAAATGAAACGTGTTATCATTTGTATGGCAATTGTTTTCACCCTAATCCTCAGCCACCAGCTTGTGACCAAAACCAATCTCAATTGGAAACAGTCGCGTGGCGACATCATTGGAAAGCTCAATAATGTGCCCGTATATTTCAATGGGGGCGTTGGTCAGGTATCGGGTCGAAATCTTAGCGAGAACGGTTATAATATAGGCCTCAATTGGCAATGCGTAGAATTCATCAAGCGCTATTATTTGGAGCACTATAATCACGAAATGCCTGATAGTTACGGGCACGCCAAATCATTTTTCGACAAGAATCTAGCTGATGGCGCCCTGAATAATAAACGAGAGCTATATCAGTATCGAAATGGCGGAGTGCAACCGCCCAAATCGGGTGACATCATTGTCTTTGCACCAACATTGCTTAACCGCTTTGGTCATGTTGCTATTATATCAAAAGTTGAGCAGAGCAGCATTGAATATATCGGCCAAAATCACAGCCCCTTCTCAAAGGCACATAAAACACTCAACCGCCATGAAGCCGATGTTATGGATAAGCGTGTTCTGGGATGGCTCCGCCTGACCCCCTAATTATTCAGCACCCTTCAAAAAGCCCCCATCTTTTTCAAATGAGGGCGCATTTTAGCTTGCTTTGATCTTTTTGCTCTTTTTCGAGTGAACAATAATCGGTTCAGATTTTTTGCTAACGGCATCTGCATTAAGCACGACCTCTTCAACGCCTTCTTGACCTGGAACATCGAACATCGTATCCAGCAAAATAGCCTCAATGATAGAACGAAGGCCACGTGCGCCTGTTTTGCGCTCAATTGCACGTTTAGCAATGGCCTGCAAAGCATCATCTTGGAATGTCAGCTTCACATCTTCCATCTCAAAGAGACGTTGATATTGCTTCACAATTGCATTTTTTGGCTCAGTCAAGATCTTTACAAGCGCATCTTCATCAAGATCAGTCAAAGTCGCCACAACTGGCAAACGGCCAACAAATTCTGGGATCAAACCATATTTGAGCAAATCCTCTGGCTCAAGATCGGTAAACAATTCGCCCGTTGCGCGTTCATCATTATCCTTCACATCAGCACCAAAACCCATGCCCGTGCCCTTTGAGCGCGCCGCAATCACCTTATCAAGGCCTGCAAATGCGCCGCCACAAATAAAGAGGATATTGGTTGTATCAACTTGTACAAATTCTTGCTGTGGATGCTTGCGTCCACCTTGTGGTGGGACAGATGCAACCGTGCCTTCCATGATTTTCAGGAGGGCTTGTTGAACGCCCTCACCCGACACATCACGTGTGATTGAAGGATTTTCTGACTTGCGTGTGATTTTGTCGATCTCATCAATATAGATGATCCCACGCTCCGCACGTTCGGCATTAAAGTCAGCAGCTTGCAGAAGCTTAACGATAATATTTTCTACATCTTCGCCAACATAGCCGGCTTCAGTCAATGTCGTCGCATCGGCAATCGTAAAGGGCACATCAAGCACCCGTGCAAGTGATTGAGCAAGCAATGTTTTACCGCAGCCCGTAGGACCGACGAGAAGAATATTAGACTTGGAAAGCTCAACATCAGAACGCACGCCTGAATGCTCCAAACGCTTATAATGGTTGTGCACAGCTACCGAAAGGACACGCTTTGCAACCTCTTGGCCAATCACATAATCATCAAGAACCTTAAAAATCTCGCGCGGACTTGGAACAGCATCCGAACTTGTCTTAAGATCATCTTTGGTCTCTTCACGGATAATGTCCATACAAAGTTCAACACAATCATCACAGATGAAAACAGTTGGGCCTGCAATCAGCTTGCGCACTTCATGCTGGCTTTTGCCACAAAACGAGCAGTATAAAGTGCTCTTGCTGTCAGTGTCTTTTTTCGCCATGGTGTTCTCCGTTATCTGCGTTTATTTGGCCACAAAATTATCAAAATGACAAGACCTTAGGCCTCATCAACTTTTTTCGTCACGATTTCATCAATATGACCCCAATCCTTGGCCTGCTCAGCCGTCATGAAATTATCGCGGTCAAGAGCGGCTTCGACAACCTCAAGTTTCTGATCACAATGTTTCACATAGATTTGGTTCAAACGATTTTTCAGATCGAGGACTTCTTTCGCGTGAATCGCAATATCAGATGCCTGACCTTGGAAGCCACCAGATGGCTGGTGAACCATGATACGAGAATTTGGTAATGAAAAACGCATACCCTTCTCACCAGAAGCCAGTAGAAGCGAGCCCATGCTTGCAGCCTGCCCCATACAAAGCGTGCTGACCGCTGGGCGGATATATTGCATTGTGTCATAAATTGACAAACCAGACGTCACAACACCACCTGGGCTATTAATATACATATTGATTTCTTTTTTCGGATTTTCAGCTTCAAGAAAAAGAAGCTGCGCCACGATCAAAGTTGACATTTGGTCATGCACCTGACCCGACACAAAAATAATCCGCTCTTTAAGTAGGCGTGAATAAATATCGAAGCTGCGCTCACCGCGTGAAGTCTGCTCAACCACCATCGGCACAAGCGTGTTCATGTATACGTCTACTGGATCTCTCATCATTATTCCTTTGCTTTCATCAAATATCGCCAAAATGCGTAAAATTCTGATTAACATATAAGAACTACTGCATTTTTTTCAAATGATCATATCGGCAATTTGACTGCAAGAGCGAAATAATCTATTTTTCTGGCTCTTATCAGACTAATTTTACGGATGGTGCTGTCAGACGAATTCTAACTCGTCTCTGAATTGCAGGCAAGTGGGTTTGAATTAGGCACAAAGTTGAAACCAC
>CANMUM010000043.1 GCA_947501025.1 uncultured Paracoccaceae bacterium
CATGCCTCATTAAAAATGCGACCACCAATACCCGAAACTACGACCATAAAATTGGCACAAACAAAGGGGGCTTGACAGCACAGCCATTAAAAATACGAGGGCAAGAGCCAATAATGATGTGAGAGCACGAAATATATCTGCATCCATAATTGTGAGCAGCCAAAATCCCAGAGGTAAAAAAACAACCATAAAAGCTGATATTATCCCATAGATACGAGTAGGGGCTGTCTTTAAAGCATCATAAACCAATACGAATGGGCCAGCTGCGGCGATGACCATAAACAGGAAAAAGGCTGTGATGGGCGGAACCAGAAACCCCGCCAAGGGTAAGAAAATGAGGGCGTCACCGAAACCCGCAAAGCCTCGCACTGTTCCAGCAAAAAATGCTATGAATATCAAAGCCGCCAAAATTGGCCATGCTATATCAAGCGTCAATATCTGCAAACTTGGTTGTTGATTTTGGCTTATCACCACGATCAAGGCCGAAATATGTCAAGATAGGGCTTGCGATGAAAATTGATGAGTACGTCCCCACACAAACGCCCCAAAGCATTGCGAATGAGAAACCACGCAACTCTGATCCACCAAACACATAAAGTGCGGCAATGGCGAGCAATGTCGTGAGTGATGTCATGGCTGTACGGCGCAAAGTTTCGTTAATGCCGCGATTGATCACGATATCCACATCTTCACTTTTTGACATGGACAGCTTTTCACGTATGCGGTCATAAACAACAACCGTATCATTAAGCGAGTAACCAATAATTGCCAAAATCGCCGCAACGATCGACAGATCAAATGTCATGCCCAATAGTGAAAAGATGCCGATCGTGAGCGATACATCGTGGAAAAGTGCAACAATGGCTCCCATTGAGAACTGCCATTCAAAACGCAACCAAATGTAAATGCCAATCGCAATGAGCGTTAAGCCAATTGCCATAATGCCCTTTTGAACAAGCTCGCTCGATACGGCGCCGCCAATGGACGTGACACCACGGACTTCAGAACCCTCGATTTTATTTGTGAGTTCTGATTTAACAGCCGTGATGGCATCTTCGCTCATTGCTGCTTCGGCTCCATCTGCAGCGATCCGTATTTTCATCCCTTGCTTGCCTGCATCAGCTCCAGATTCGGTAATCACACTAACCTCACCAGCAACAATATTGCTGACTTGCTCACGCACATCGGCAACCGAAATTGTTTCCGAAACTTCGATTTTAATCTCAGTGCCGCCACGAAAATCAATGCCATAATTAAGGCCTTTGATCAAAAACAAAGCGATGGATACAATGACCAATATGGCCGATACGCGCACGCACCATTTGGCCATAGACATGAATGGGATTTGTGTTTTGGTACTAAATAGTTTTTGCATGATTAATATCCCAAATCTTTAGGTTTGCGCCAATCTAGGTAGAGAACCATCAATAGGCGCGTTCCATAAACGGCTGTGAAGACCGATGTCACAATACCAATCATCAAAGTGATTGCAAAACCACGAACAGGGCCCGCGCCGAAGAAATAGAGCACAGCAGCCGCAATTAATGTTGTCACGTTACCATCTAAGATCGAGCTGAGAGCGCGAGCAAAGCCCTGATCAATAGCGCGGATCAAAACAGGCTTGGCTGCATATTCTTCGCGTATCCGTTCAAATATCAGCACATTGGCATCAACCGCCATACCGATCGTCAAGACAATGCCCGCAATACCCGGCAATGTTAATGTAGAACCGATAATGGAGAGCCCCGCCACGATCAAAATCATGTTAAAAAAGAGCGAAATATTCGCGAATACACCAAATGCACGATATACCCAGAGCATATAAAGCGCGACCAAAGCAAGGGCGATCATAGCCGCCATTCGGCCTGCATCCACACTGTCTTGCCCCAGATCTGGTCCAACAACCGATTGCTCAAGAACCGTAAGCGGTGCAGGCAATGCACCAGATCGCAAGAGAACCGCGAGATTTGTTGCTTCTTCAACCGAGAAATTACCTGAAATAATCGCTTGGCCACCCGGAATATATGATTGGATATTAGGGGCAGATAGCACCTCTTCATCAAGTACAATCGCGAACGGCTCGTTAATATGTGTACTTGTAAAATCGCCGAATTTTTTAGCACCTTCCGTATTCAATCGGAAGTTCACAGCTGGCAGACCGTTTTGATCATAACCCAGCGAAGCATCAACAATTGAATCACCAGAGACGACCGCAGCTTTATCCAAACGGTAATATGAGCCATCCACACTTGGAAGTAGTAACTCATCAAAACCAACACGCATCGTTTGGTCATTTGTTAATTCGAGAACTTCGTGAAGGGTCAGTTTTGCTGTTTTCCCAAGAAGTTCCATAACCTCTTCTACTGAACCAAAACCAGGCACATCAATCGACACACGATCTTCGCCTACACGCTGAATTGTCGGCTCTTTTGTACCAGCAGCATCAATACGGCGGCGTACGATTTCTAGTGAGCGCGCCATTGTCAATTCATCGATTTGCGATTTAGCCGCATCTGTTAGATGAATATCAATTCCACCATCATTTATAGCAAAACTATATTCCGTTGCACCAAGATCACTTGCCGTTTCTTGGATTTTTTCAAGCGCACCTTGAAGCTCGCTTGCATTTGCAATCTTCACGCGAATGGCAGCGTCAGTTGCTTCACGACGAACAGAGCCGAAACGGTCACGATTATCGCGTAGCGCGTCTCGAATCGTCCCCCAAAATTCGTCATAACGTTCATTATAAACCTGATCTTTTTCGACCTGCACAAGCACATGCACACCGCCGCGTAAATCAAGACCCAGATTAACAAGGCGATTGGATAACCAACTCGGCCATGTGGTGCTGAGAGTTTCATCCCCTGCCTCGGCCTTATCAATCTCAATGCGAGCTATGGCATCATTGGCTTTCTCAACCTTACTATATTGAGAATTTGGAAATGCAAAAAATACACCGAACGCCATAATTATAACGATCAGAAAGCGTTGCCAGCGGGGGAGATTGACCATGTTTTGAACTCTTGCTTACTTAGAAAGTATGTTTTGAACTGTAGACTTCAAAATCTTGACATTCACACCTTTAGCGATTTCAAGTTCAGCTTCATTGCCGTCGGCCTTTACCGAAACGATTTTTCCATAAATGCCGCTTTGTGTCACAACATTATCGCCTTTTTTCATATTCGAAATGAGTTCTTTATGGTCTTTCATACGCTTTTGTTGAGGGCGGATGAGTAGAAAATACCAAATCACGATCATTGCGATCATCGGGAAGAATAGAGACGTGCTTGAAGTCATAGCGAAACCTTTTCATTAAATAATTTAACGTGAAATTATGCGTTGAGGCGGTGAATGACAAGGGTATTCCCATAATAAATGGTTGGGTTTTGCGATGTGGGGTTTAAAGCTGCTTCATTTCGAACTATTTTCAAGAAATGAACGCAGAAACTGGTGCAAAAATTGGCTGGGAAGTCATAAAATCATATATACCAACGTTGGATCATAGTCCGGGCGTTTATCGAATGCTCTCGCTAACAGAAGAAGTGCTTTATGTAGGCAAGGCCCGATCGCTCAAAAAACGTGTTTCCAATTATGCCAAACCAAGCGGCCAAGGCCGGCGCATTGAAAATATGATCGCCCAAACCGCGCGCATGATGTTCATCACCACACAGACCGAAACTGAAGCGCTGCTCCTTGAGCAAAACCTGATCAAGCAACTCAAACCCCGCTATAATATCTTACTCCGTGACGATAAATCATTCCCCGAAATCCTCATTCGTCAAGATCATGACGTTCCCCAAATCGTGCGCCATCGGGGAGCGAGAAAAGCCAAGGGGCGATATTTTGGGCCATTTGCTTCGGGGAGCGCTGTGAACCGAACCCTTCACCATTTGGAGCGCGCTTTTATGTTGCGCACATGCTCAGATGGAGATTTCAAGACACGTTCACGGCCATGCCTACAATATCAGATAAAGCGCTGCTCTGCACCTTGTGTGGGGAAAATTGAAATTACTGATTACATGCAATCGGTTGATGAAGCGCTCGCATTTATGGAAGGAAAAGCACCCGATGTTCAAAAGCGCATTGCATCTGAAATGAAGGCTGCGGCAAGTTCTATGAATTATGAAAAAGCCGCTACCTTACGTGATCGCTTGGCGGCACTCACATCAATCCAAGGCGCTCAAAACATCAACCCAGATGGCGTTGAGGAGGCCGATATTATTGCCCTTTCCAATGAAGGCGGGATCAATTCTATTCAGATATTTTTCATCCGCTCACATCAAAACTGGGGCAATCACGCCTATTTTCCACGCGCCGATGAGAGTGACAGCACAGGGGCAATATTGGAAGCATTCATTGCACAATTTTATGACAAACGTGTGCCACCAAAATTATTGCTGCTTTCTGATCAACCCAATAATACAAGCTTACTTGAAGAGGTTTTGAGCGACAAACTTGGTCGCAATGTCGATATCCGCGTGCCCCAACGTGGTGAGAAACTGATGCTTGTGGGTGAAGCATTGCGCAATGCACGAGAAACGGGTGCGCGCAAACTATCAGAAACCAAATCACAAGCCGCCCTTCTTGAAGGGCTTGCCACGGCATTTTCGCTAGATAAAATTCCTGATCGCATAGAGGTTTACGACAACTCACATATTCAAGGTGCTCACGCGGTTGGGGCGATGATTGTTGCAGGTCGTGAAGGCTTCATCAAATCGCAATATCGAAAATACAATATTAAATCTGAAAGCATCACCCCTGGTGATGATTTTGCGATGATGGATGAGGTTTTATCGCGTCGCTTCAAAAGGCTGGCTGGAGAGGATGCGCGGGACAATATTCCTGATCTTTTGTTAATTGATGGTGGTGCCGAACAGCTCAAACGCGCATCAAACGCGATGAAGGAATACGGCTTTGATATTCCAATGATTGGCGTTGCGAAAGGCGTTGATCGAGATGCTGGGCGCGAAGAGTTCCACCGCATTGGCGCGCGGCCAACCGCTCTGCGCAAAAATGATCCTGTTCTTCATTTCGTTCAAAGACTGCGTGATGAATCCCACCGCTTTGCCATCGGCACGCATCGCGCCAAACGCTCAGCCGCTATCACCAAAAATGCGCTTGATGATATCCCAGGCATTGGTGCATCGCGCAAACGTGCCCTCCTCCATCATTTTGGATCTGCGAAAGCTGTCAAGGACGCACGTATTGAAGATTTGCGTGCCACTGATGGAATTTCGAATGCAATGGCCGAAACGATCTATGGCTATTTCCATAGTGATGAGGCATAAAAGGGCCAAGGAGAACATTATGAACATTCCAAATATACTCACTTTTTTTAGACTTTTTGTTGCTCTGATTATCGGTTGGCCATTTTTGTTCTTTGCCAATCAACCTGCTGCGATGCTGGCCTTTGTGCTATTTCTCCTTGCCGCGGTAACTGACTTTTTAGATGGCTATCTCGCACGCAAATGGAACCAAGTTAGTGAGCTTGGTCGCATGCTCGACCCGATTGCTGATAAGGTAATCGTTCTCATGGTGCTCGCGATTATTCTTGGTGTCCTTGGTTTGCGCTGGTTTTTGGTTCTGCCAATTTCAATAATTTTCTTCCGAGACATCATGGTTTCTGGTATGCGTGAATTTTTGGGTGACCGAGCAAAGGGCTTGAAGGTCACACAAATTGCAAAATGGAAAACGGCCACTCAAATGGTCTCGATCTGCATCATGCTTTTCGCAATCGCAACACATCTCAACACCATATTATGGGGTGGCGTTATTATCCTTTGGATTGCCGCAATATTAACGGCAATTTCAGGAGTGGATTATGCCTTCAAGGCCCTTAAGCTTTTGGAGAACTGATATGGAGTTGCGTTATTTTGCATGGGTGCGTGAGCGTATTGGAAAGCAAAGCGAAACCTATCAGGGAAGTGCCTTAACAATCAAAGAGCTTCTTGATGAACTCGAAACCCGCGGGGACGGATATCAAGCCGCACTGGCCGATCGTGGCATTCTGCGCGTGGCACTCGACCAAAATATCGCTGGAGGCAATCAATCTATCAAAGGCATTCGTGAAATCGCAATATTCCCACCAATGACAGGTGGCTAATGTTCATTCTCGTCACAGCTGACCCCATTGATGAAGCATCAATTCGTGAGAGAATAGGAACAGGGCGCAAAGATATTGGTGCGCTCGTTGGCTTTACCGGAATGGTTCGTGAAATCAGTGAAGGCAACACATCCCCTTTGGAACTTGAACATTATCCCACCATGACCGAAAAAATGCTAACGACCATCGCAAGTGAAGCCATAGAGAGATTCGCGCTGATTGATGCAGCCATTGTTCACCGTGTTGGTGTGTTGGAAATTGGCGAAGAAATTGTCTATGTGGCAGCGGCATCGCGCCATAGGCAATCAGCTTTTGATGGTGCGAATTTTATGATGGACTATCTGAAGACCCGCGCCCCATTTTGGAAAAAAGAGGGAGATGGGAATTGGGTAGAAGCCAAAGATGCCGATGAAGATGCTTTCAAAAAATGGGAGCGTTGATTTACCTTAACAAGCTCTGAGCCTGATTTGGGTTATCACGGATATATCGTCCTAATGCGGCTTTTGTAACCGGCCCGTACACACCATCAATTTCACCACTATAATAGCCTAGTTTCTTCAGCTTCATTTGAACACCGCAAATCTTAGTGCGACACGGGCCTTTTGGTTTCGTGCTCGGTGCATCTGAGGCGCGAATATTTCCACCCGCATTGAATTTTTCGCCGATTTCCTTTGAGCCCTCACGATCTGGATGAACAACTTGATCACCAAGTGCTGCAACAGAAAACGCATATTCACGTGAATAATTATATTTCAATATTGAATAAAAATTATCAAAAAGAAGATAATCCCCTCCCCTATATCTTTCGACACGAGCCGAACCCTCTTGAGGAAATTCCCGATCAAATTTTGGCTTCACACCTAGTTTTTGCCAATACTCAACAGTTTGGCGTAAACCATTTGCTTGCACATCATAAAACTTATCGGGGACCGTTACCGCAAAACCCCATGGCTGCCCTTTATGCCATCCATGTGCGCGCATATAATTTGCCGTAGATGCAAGCGCGTCTCGTGCCGTCCAAAGATCGACCGTTCCATTGCCATCACCATCGACCGCAAATCGCTCATATGAAGATGGAATGAACTGCGTTTGCCCAAGGGCGCCTGCATAGCTCCCGACCAAATCATTGGGATCAACTATTCCCTTATTCACAAGTCTTGTCGCCGCGAGAAGCTGTTGACGTGCAAAACTCCGCTTTGAAGGATTTTTGGCTGCAAAGCTAAGAAGCGCGGAGCCAATCGGCGCTTTGCCAACATTCAGACCATATCGCGTCTCAATGCCCCAAATGCCCATAAGAAGCTCGCGATCAACACCGTAATATCGCTCAATAATCGAAATGAAACTACCGTAATCATCTAATCGTTCGGCCCCTAACTCCAGAAGCGATTGTTGTGACGCTGGCATTTCCAATCTTGGGCGCTTGCCTTCATCTGATAGAACTTCAGGGGAAACTCCTGCGGTTATGCCTTGGGCATATCCAATCTGAGCAGAGACAAATGCAGAAATACAAACCCCATATATCAAAAATTGCTTTGCCCAGAACATTTCTCAGTATGCTATAACAAATTCAAAAGTGAAGATGTCACGCGCGTGCCGACAACTTGCACCACTTCACCAGCAACTTTACAGCCGATATTGGCGGCCTTTATATAATCATCACCTCTTGCAACAGACGCCAAGAAACCACCTGCAAAATAATCACCTGCGCCTGTAGCATCTTTCACTTCTACAGAAGCTGTTGGAACATGTGTGATTTCGCCATTAGCGATAACAAATGCACCTTTTGATCCAGCCGTAGAAATGAAGTCTGTTTTGAGTTTGCGCGCCGCTTCACATGCAGCTTCAAAATCTGCCGCTTGCGTATATGCAATCAATTCATGCTCATTACAAAACACAATATCAATGCCGTTTTCAATCAAATTTTTAAAAGCATCACGGTGACGATCAACGCAAAATGGGTCTGACAAAGTGATGGTTGCAATCCCATCATTATCCTTACATGTTTTCACTGCACGAGCAAAAGCTGATTGGCTATCTGGGCCATCAAAACGATATCCTTCAAGATATAAATAGCGTGCATTTGCAATCGCATCAAAATCAATATCATCCATATGAAGATATTCAGATGCACCGAGATATGTGTTCATAGAACGTTCGCCATCAGGTGTTACAAATATCATTGAGCGACCTGTTGAATGCTCCTTTGAGCGTGGTGTCGCATAGATCACACCATCGTTTTGCATGCTATCGGCAAAAAATAATCCAATTTCATCATCCGCCGTTTTCGAAATATATTGTGATTTGGCGCCAAGAATACTTGTCACAACAGCCGTATTTGCAGCCGAACCGCCAGCGGTCTGAACAGGGCTATCCATGCCCTCATAAAGCTTAAGCGCTTCATCATCACCCACAAGCTGCATTATACCTTTTTGTACGCCAAGATCGGCCAATCCTTGATCACTTATCGGTGCAATCATATCTACAATAGCGTTACCGATTGCAATTAAATCAATTTTACTCATAGGTTTTTTCCTCATATTGACATAACTCGCGAATGGAGCAAGTCATGCATTTTGGCTTTCTCGCCGTACAAACATATCTACCATGTAAAATCAACCAGTGATGTGCATGTTGTTGGAATCTCGCTGGAATGTGATCTTCAACAGCTCTCTCAACCGCATCCACATTTTTGCCGACAGCAATGCCCGTTCGATTACCAATACGGAAGATATGGGTATCGACAGCTTGGGCAGGCATACCGAAAGCGATATTCAGAACAACATTTGCTGTTTTGCGACCCACACCGGGCAGACTAGCAAGGGCAGCGCGTGATGAGGGAACGACTCCTCCAAAATCATTAACCAAAATTTCTGCGGCTTTCATCACATTCTTAGCTTTGGTGGTATAAAGCCCTATCGTTTTGATATGGTCGATGAGGTCATCCATTCCGAGATCTAGCATGTCTTGTGGTGTGCTGATTTTTTTGAATAAAGTTTTCGTAGCCTTATTAACCCCGACATCCGTCGCTTGCGCCGAAAGCGCAACTGCAACGAGCAATGTATATGTATTATGATAATCAAGCTCACCAACGGGCTCGGGGTTAGCAGTTTCAAATATAGACAATATCTGTGTGATCGTTTGATAGTTTAATTGTTTAACCATGCATCGTTTTCGCAAGAAATGGCTAGCAGAACAAGCCCAATTCGTTATGATTGGTGTATGGAAAACAATTATCACTATCAAATCATCGCACGCGCCATAAAATACATTCGTACGCATTACCACGAACAACCAAGCCTTGCTCAAATTGCTGCTTCCCAAAATATGAGCGCAAGCCATTTCCAACGCATATTTACCGAATGGGTTGGCGTAAGCCCTAAGAAATATCTTGAATATCTAACGCTTGCCCATGCCAAGAAAGCGCTTGTTGAGCGCATGGGTACAATTAATACCGCGCATGATGTTGGCCTTTCGGGAACAGGCAGACTCTATGATTTGGTTTTGAAATGGGAAGCCGTGACACCCGGAGAATTTGCACAAAAAGGCCAAGGAACCGTCTTTGAGTGGTCTCAAATTAACACGCCATTTGGCGAAGCCATCGCGACAATGCGCAATGGAAGATTGGCTGGAATTGAATTTTCAAATGACATCGAAGATGTGCGCAAGCGCTGGCCAAAAGCCACGTTCATCCATGATGAGCGGGGTTTAAAAGACGTTGAAGTTGCATTTCAATCCATGAGTGGTGAATTACGTCTTTCACTTTTAGGAACTGCTTTTCAAATCCAAGTTTGGCGTGCTCTGTTGAATATTCCCGAGGCGCGGTTCACAAGTTATGGAACAATTGCGAAATCAATAGGGAAACCAAATGCATCTCGCGCGATCGGCACAGCTATTGGCCAAAATCCACTTGCCTTTCTTATCCCATGCCACCGTGTTATTCGTGCGGATGGTCAGCTTGGCGGATACAAATGGGGGCTTGAGCGCAAAGCGTCCATAATTACATATGAAGCCGCGCGAAAAAATACTCAATAAAGGATCACATTATGCCGCAAATCGACGTTAAATACTCAAATGATGTAGATATTGATCTAGAATCGTTATTCTCAACAATCGCGGTTTCCATCGCAGATTTGGATCAACATTCGGGAGAATGCAAATGCCGTGCTTACCCTACAAATACGTTTCAAACCAGCAATGTCTTGATCAACATTTCATTATTAAAAAAGCCTCATCGAGATGAAGGCTTTATGAATAGGTTACTGGAAAGGCTAAACGAAAACTGTCCTGAATTTATTGCATCTAAATGCGCTTTTTCTATTCAGATTAAGTTCCTATCACCTTATTATAGTGTTGCAAATCTATAATAAATTCAACTCGATATTGAGTTGAGATTGTAAGGATAATCGAAAGCTAAATTATGACTACAATCGGGTAAGATCTTGGTTTTTGCTCATATAAATTAAATGTGCTTTACTGCCTTTCGTGATTTGTCCAAATCCCATAGATGAATTTAACAAATTAGATGGAATGCCTGTCGCCATTGAAATGGCTCTTTCAGTAGACATATCCAAGATAGACATCATGTTTTGCACTGCGGTTTTGAGATCCAAATCTGCACCAGCAAGCGTGCCATCCTCCAATGTAAGCTTGCCATTAGATCGGTAAATACTTCTCCCGTTTAATGTAAATTCTTGAATATCCGAGCCAACAGTCGCCATTGCATCGCTGACCAAGAAGAAGCCATCCTCGGACTTCTTCGCTCTGATTGCCGCCTTTAACGTTGACGGGTGAACATGAATACCATCTGCGATAATGCCAGCGGTTAACCGATCATCATCCAAAGCGGCTCCAACCAAGCCCGGCTCTCGGTTTGTGAGCTGACTCATTGCGTTAAACAGATGTGTAACGCATTTTGCACCGCTATCGGTTGCTAAGATCGCATCGCTAAATGTTGCTTGGCTATGACCAAGAGAAACAATGACTCCCAAATCTGAGAGGGTTTTAATTTGTTTGTTTGTAACGCTTTCAGGCGCGACAGTTAGCATTATATTTGGTATGGATTTTGCAGCTTCGGCAATATTGTTTAAATCCTCATTGTCCATCGCACGAATAACGCTAGAATCATGAGCGCCCTTACGTGCTTGGGAAAGATGAGGACCTTCTAGATGGATACCAATGATACCTGAGAGACCTTGCTCGATTGCATTCGTAACTGATTTTATTGCCGCAATGGTGATTTCTTTTGTATCTGATATCAATGTCGGCAATATCGCTAACGTGCCCACAGAGGCATGCGCATCTCTCATGATTTTTAAAGTATCCACCGAAGGATCATCATTAAAAAGAACACCGCCACCGCCATTAACCTGCAAATCCACAAAGCCGGGGCAAATAACACCACCATCTAGCTTTTCAATAACACAATCATCAAGCACTTCGTTTTCATCACAAATTTCTTGAACGATACCATCATCGATGACCAAGGATCTATTTGAGTAAATGCTACATCCATCATGGATGTCCGCGCCAGTGTAAGCAATTTTTGTCATATTAAACCGTTTCTGTTACTTTATTAAGATGGCGTGGTTGATCCGGATTTATTCCCATCTGTACGGCTGTTTTTTCAACCATTGCATAAAATGACGCGACTAAGGCGATGGGGTCAGTCAGGGGATTACCTGTTCGTATAACTTCTAAGGATTCAGCGCGCTTTGACTTTTCAGATGTCACAAATGCTTTCGCTCCCTTTTCTGAAAGTTGATCAACGACATCAACCAAAGCTTGCTCCGCATCATCTTCAGATGCAAATGCAAGCACTGGGAAACCGCTATTAACAATCGAAACTGGTCCATGTAATACCTCTGCAGAAGAATAAGATTCAGCATGAATTTGGCAGGTCTCTTTAAACTTCAATGCAGCCTCATTTGCAATTGCATATGCTGGACCGCGTCCAAGGCAGAATATTGAATCTTTTCCTGTTAACCCGCCCTGTACATGCGACCAATCAACATTGATTGCTTTTTCAAGGGCTTCAGGCAATGAATGGATGGCTTTGCGCAATCCATCATCATCAGCCCATTCTGCAACGAGCCAAATGGCCGCCACCGCTGAAGTAACAAAAGTTTTTGTAGCAGCAACACTCCTCTCAGGACCCGCGTGCAGATTAAGGGTATAATCAGCTTGTGTTGCCAATGGTGAGAACGAATCATTTGTAATTGCAATCGAAAGAGCGCCCTGTTTGCGTGCCATGCCTGCCATTTCAACAATGTCAGGACTTTTTCCAGACTGTGAAATGGATACACAAGCTGTTTTTTCAAGTTTTAATTTTTGTTTATAAATAGAGGCGATGGATGGGCCGACTGATGCGACAGGAATACCTAAAATAAGTTCCGAAGCATATTTGAAATATGTCGCAACATGATCAGATGAACCCCTTGCAACACTAATCAAAAATGCTGGATCCAACTCGCGCAAATTTTGCCCAGCTTCACGCATTTCAACCGCTCCATTGCGCAATAACCTTTCTACTGCTTGCGGAATTTCTTCAATTTCTGCCAGCATTTGGGTTTTAGATTTATTCATTAGTATTTAGTCCTTTCCAAGACGAAGTTCGGCAACAAAATTATATGCGTCACCCCGATAAATTGCGAAGTTGAGAACATCGCGGCCCGCCATCAACAGATAACCAGCCTTCAGGTTTTAAGAATGCTAAAACACTCATGATGGTTGTCCTTTAACTGCATTTTTATACCATTGCCTTCGTGAATAGCCGTCGTCAACCCAAGATATTTTGATGCTCTAGAGCGCTCCAGTAAAGTCATCAACGGTCACACATGCCGAAAATTTAGGCGGAGACACAAATCTCTTGCTTAACAGCGATACAGGTGAAGCCATTACTGTTCGTCTTTGCGGCCAGCATGATCACCATGTCGATGAGAAGTTACGATTGAGCTATGACAAGGAAAACGTGTTTTATTTTGGGTATATATACTTAACTAGCCAAAATTAAATTGACGCTTGGCTAAAAAATGGCTAGTAACTCTATATAGGAT
>CANMUM010000044.1 GCA_947501025.1 uncultured Paracoccaceae bacterium
TGAGTTGAGTTTTAATTCCCGCTAAACACAAATCAAAATTTCAAACATCCAACACTTAAAGATCACAATAACCTTATAACGCGTCTGATTTAGATTCCTACTCCGGCGCCATATTTATCTTTTACTCCCGCCGATCAGATAAGCTCAAAACGATCGTTTGGGATAGCACTGGCATGGTGATGATATACAAACGGATCGAAGGGCAAGGTTTTGTGTGGCCAAGCGTCCGTGATGAGATGATGTGACTTTCATGAACCCAATTCGAAGAATTGTTTGAGGACATCCGTTGGCGGAAGGTCGTGATCAGGAAAACCTATAGAACAATCGCGAGTTAGCATTTAAAAATTATTAGGGGCTGTCCCAATTATTATTCTACAACTCTCTAAACCCAAGTGTGATTTTAATTTTTACCGGAAACACATGAAAAGTCCGTTTTTGTATTTACTAGACTATGACAAAGACAAAATGAAACAAACTTAACAATCCATCATTCGATGAACCAAAGCGAGACACGATGATCGACTATCGGGGTTGTTCAGCTCATAAATTTGCAAATTTTTGCTCATATCTCGGGAAACAAATATGTGCGGTCACCTGGGCGTCATGCTCAATGTGAATAGCCGATTAAGCACCAAAATCTGCATTTGATTGGTAACGATATTTTGGGTGTAATCAAAGCGTAACGATAAATTTATGTCACTAAACATGCAACCAATTTTTCTGCTGTAGTTACTCATTCGTTTCTTTGTTTGCCCATGTTCAAACGACTATTTATTTCAAATACTATGTCCCCGCTTTGGTATGTTACATTGCTAAATAGTGAAAGACCTTTTTCCAGATCGCCACTTCCTTTTAACAATATATAGTATAACTGGTCGATACTTAGCCAATAAGTTGACATTGCGATCTCATGGAGTAAGTTAGAATGATCTTCTGGATTGGCATCGTATATACGGTTTATAAAATATTTAAATTTTCTCATGCGTTTATTCAATTCGTTAACGTTCTTCTTCATTTTCGGATCAACATGATTAAGCTCTACACGGTAAAGTAAATCAATGATGGGAATTGTGAACATGCGACTTTGTAGAGAAGCATGGTCAAATAAATTCAATGCAATTTTAACTATTTTTCGATTGTGCAATACTTGGAAATAGTCCCAATAAAGCACAAAAAAACCACTGGTTTTACAAGCAAAGCCAAACTGCTTTTTTTTAGAAATTTCAGCATTAAGAGCCAAAAATATGCATTCAAGATTTGATATACTTAAAGTGCTTACTTTTCGCTGAATATTGAGAGCAGTGGTTTGATTGTTGAATTGAACGTCACGCGGGTGATCTTCCACTTAGATGCTTCTGAATCTGATAGTAAGCTGCCAAGAGCACTATCAGGTCGCTCGTCAAAAAGATCAAAAATGTCGCGCAGATTTTCTTCCGTCCCCGTTTCCAGCTCAGCTAACTGTTTGATATCCAGCAAAAATTGTGAGGGGACGGACTTTTGTTTTGTGTTAATATAAATAAATAGACGCACCTCATCTTTCGGAGACAACCCATTATAAATCACTACGGGAACAGGCAAAGACTTTTCCGCAACCGAAAATCTATATACTCTTGCTGGCCATCCAAAATCAAGAATGCATTTTCTACATCAGAAAGCTCTAGCGCTTTACCTTTACCAACAATCTTTAAATTTGCTTCTTTTTGCGCGGACAACACAATTGAGTTGGGTATTGTTCCATTTTCTAAATCAATATACTCAGCAATAGCCTGTGCTCTTTTCACATCTAACGAACGCTGAAACTCAAGTTTTTGATCTTCTTTTCTAGCCGAAACATCGCAAGTTCTCACAGGCACTTCACTTGGCATTGTTAAAGTGTAAAATTGTTTGCTACCCTGCTTTACAAGACTACACTAAGTCGAAGTCGCTCTTGATCGTAAATTGCAGCTACCCCCTTTTCGACTACGGAATTATTCACAACACTACCCACCCTTGCTAAGTTTATTTTCACATACTTAAACTGTAATAAACATTTGTATAGACCACAAGTGGTGTATGTTGGGGAATTATTTGAGGGACGAGCCAATCATTGAAATCCATAAGATATTGAAATTAAAAAATAAATTAAAATGAATTAACGGTGTTATCAGAGCAATTCTAACTCGTCTCTGAATTGCGGGTAAGCATGTTAGTTTCAGGCGAAACCACTCACTTAGAGCAGTTGTTCGTTTTAGTTTGTAGCATGTCTGGTTTTCTAGATGTCTTTCGTGATTGAAGTGGTTATAAATCTGAGCGTGAACACTGGTGAATTTCTGGAGCATTGCAGGGCTTTTGAACCTCTGCATCGCCCTCTCTTGCCTTCGAAATGGCAAGTGCGAATTCTTGCATCTGTTGTTCGATCGACCGCCGCATAGTTGCCGATCTTCGACACCAATTGCCTTAAACGCTGCACGATATGATGGGCATTTATCTGTTGTGATTACGTGTGGAAGGCCATGCTTACGCATTGTTTTCATTAAAAATTTAAGGGCCGAACGCTTATTTCGCCTTTTGGCAACAAAACATTCCAGCACCTCACCTTCATGATCAACGGCGCGCCATAGATAGTATCGCTCACCGTTGATTTTTACAAAAACTTCATCCAAATACCACTGCCAATTCGAGTGTTGCCCCGCTCGTTTCTTGCGGATGTTCGATGCGAACTTAGGTCCAAATCGATGAACCCAAAATCGTATCGTTTCGTGACTAATATCAATCCCGCGTTCCGACAAAATATCTTCAACTTGCCTAAAACTCAGCGGATATTTAACGTAATACATCACTGCAAGCTTAATAAGCTCTGGCGAAGAATTGAAATATTTGGATGGGTTGGGAACGGCCATGTTCAAAATTTAGAACTAAAACAGGAACCTACCGACGCGCGCCGGTAGGTTTAATTCTAGCCGAAAATACACCCTTATCCAACCAAGCTTGGCAGCCATGTGATGATTGCTGGGAAAAACAACAATAGTAGAATCGTAACCGCGTCAGCGATAAAGAACGGTGTCACGCCCCTAAAGACATCTTCTACAGTCAAGTCATCACGTGCGCCCGCTACCACAAAACAATTCAGTCCTATCGGGGGTGTTATCAAACAGAACTCTGCCATTTTCACCACCAAAATCCCAAACCATATTGCACACATTGGGCCAGATAGTCCAAATGCGGAATCCGCAGCATGAACGTCCACGCCACCATTAAGCGCCATTACAGCTGGGTAGACTACAGGCAATGTTAAGATCATCATTCCGATGGCGTCCATGAACATCCCAAGCACAGCATATGCAAGCAAAATCATTAAGAGCGTGAGGAATGGAGACATTGCAAGACCACCAAGCCAGTCAGAAAACGCAGTTGGCAAATTGGCAAATCCTAAGAAGCGCACATAAATCAGAACACCCCAAATAATTGTAAAAATCATGACTGAAATTTTTGCAGTCTCAATCAACGCTTCTTTAAATTCAGGCCAACGCATTCCTTTTGCAAGGGCAACCAAGAAAATCACAAATGCACCAAGCGCCCCACCCTCTGTTGGAGTGCCTAATGCATCGCCACCAAAGGGATTATACACGAAAAATATAATCGTAAATACAACGAATAATATTGGCAAAACTGGAGGAAGCGCCTTAAAGCGTTCTGCCCAAGTAAATCCTTTTACGGAAGGGCCTGTCCCTTTCCAAATTACGGCCATACCAATGATCAGTCCGACGTAAATGATGGCAGAAAAAACACCAGGCACGAAACCTGCCAGTAATAATTTACCAACATCTTGCTCAACGATTGTTGCATAAATCACCAATATTGCCGAAGGTGGAATGAGGGATGCAAGAGTGCCCGCAGCAGCCACAACGCCAGCCGCTAAACGTTTATTATAACCCAAGGCAAGCATTTCAGGAATAGCAATTCGTGCAAAAACAGCAGATGTGGCAATGGAAGCTCCAGAGACCGCAGAAAAGCCCGCAGTGGCAAAAATTGTTGAAACGGCCATACCGCCGGGAACCCAGCCGACCCATTTTTTAGCGGCATCAAAAAGAGCCTTTGTCAGCCCCGCATGATAAGCCAGATATCCGATCAATATGAAGGTCGGTATCAGCGAAAGGGCATGTGAGCTTAATTTCGAGTGTGGAATTTGTCCTGCTGTTTTCACTGAAACCTCTAAGGCCCAAAAAAACTGATCTCCTGCATAATCCTTTTTCTCCCAAAATATCCATATGAGACCAATAAGACCAGAAAGAGCCGCGGCAAAAGCAACCCGCATCCCAACAATGACCATTAGCAATAAACAAGCGCTTACTATCATTCCAATTTGAACGTTATCCATGACCTAGTCTTTCCCCATAAGCTGAGCTGCTTCGGCCTCTGCTTGTTGATTTATATCTTGAATAATTGGCACTCCAATTGCGTCTTTTGGATTAGAGATTAATGCATAGCTATAGGTAATCACTTGCAAGGTTGCTCTTAAGAACATTAATCCAAATGAAATTGGAATGAGCAGTTTTGACGGCCAGACAGGTAAACCAATATCAATGGAACTGTCGCGGCTAAATAAGGGCTGGCTTAGATCAAAACTGCGATCAAAATGCGCCCATGAACCCCATATAAGCAACAAAGTTAATATCAAAACTAAAATTGAAGAGATGAGTTCAACAAAATAATAACTCCGCCCATGCACACGCGAAATCAGCATATCCATACGAATATGTGTGCCGTTTCGAAGCGCATATGAAATACCTGCAAATGCGATAGCTGGCATAAATTGTTGTATCCAATCAATATATCCAGATAACGGCTGTCCAAAAATCAATCGGCCAGAAACAGACAGAACAGCCAAGACAACAAGCCCAGCAATAGCTAGGCCCGATATGATAATCATGAATGTTTCGATTTTATGTAAAAATTGGTCCGCGCGACTAAAGCGAGAACCATCTGTTCTCACAACACTATTACCTGCCATGTCAAATCCTATAATTAAATTGTATTGTGGTGATCTTAAAGATCACCACAATATGTTTTAATTTGAAATAGAAGATATAACGAAGTCATAAATATCTTGAGCTGGCAAGCCTCGACTCGTGTTTTCTTCGATCCAAGCCTTGTGAGCCGGAACAGCAGCCGTGTCTCTAAACGATTGCAACTCTTCATCAGTGTAAGTCACTTGCTCGATTGTATCGCCGGCAAGCAATGTATCCCATTTTTTCATTGTATTGTTGTTGTAGAAATCAACATAGTGAACAAGTGCCTCATCAATAGAACTCATCAAAGCTTCTTTATGCGCGTCTGAAAGAGATTCAAGTGCAGGTGTATTCACTACAACCGGACAATTTACTGTTCCTGGGTTGAGGTTTGTCGTCCACCAACTCGCTGCATCCGCTACACCAAATGACATATGTGCGTGTGGCGCAAATGCCGCTGCTTTAATAACACCACTATCAAGTGATTGACGAACTTCACTGGCGCTCATTGACGTCGGAACGGCGCCTATCGTGCTCAGTGCTTCGCCAATTCCGCCTGTTGCACGAACTGCTAAACCATCATAATCAGCAAGTGTTTTTGGTGCATCTCCAAGACCCATTATATTATATTGCGGCAATGGAGACGGCATTAGCAATGTTGCATCCCAACGTGCGAGATCATCAACGACCGCAGGGTGCTGATAAAGAGCTTGAGAGATCTCAACTTCTTTTTCTAGACTATCGACACCAAGAAAGGGCAATTCTAGAACCGTTATTGAAGGGTTTTTATCCGCGTGATATCCAGCACAAAATTGAGCCATCTGGAAAGCACCAATAGAAATTCCGTCCAAATTCTCTTTATTGTTTGAAAGCCCACCATAATTAATATTGAGCGTGAATTGACCATCGGTCTTCTCTGAAACAAGTTCAGCAAGCTTCTCAACATGCTCAGTAAACGCGCGGCGCTTACCCCATAAAGAGACATCCCAGCTTTCAGCGAATGATGGCAATGCCAATGTTGTCGCTAACGCAATTGCAATTGTAAACTTCATAGTTTCCTCCGTGTTATAGGCCATTTTTGGCACTTTTTATTATTTACAGTAGCTTACCATAAGAAAGGGGGCTGTTGTCAATGAGTTAAATTGCAGGATCCACAGCTACAGATCTGCAGTTTACCGCAAAGTTGGCTGATTGGCTTGACGAGGCCTAGCTTTACAATTTTCTCATTCAGAGTTCTGCGCCCAATTCCAAGTACCTCTGCTGTATCATCCATTTTAGTATTGCAACTGACCAGTGCACCAGTGATAAGTTCGCGCTCAAGAACTGCGACCGCATTTCTGAGATAGAAGGACTTGGAATGACGCTCATGATTCCCAGCAAGCAAATCACTCAATTCAAAATCTCCAAAAAGTGATCGCAATATCTTCTCAGCGTTCACTTAAGGGTGGCGGATGAACTTGCAATGTACTTAATCGAAAGAAAAAATCTTTTCTAAAATTAAGAATTTTTGACAAAAGATTGGTCGAGGCTATAATGCGAGCGTTAAATTTATGCAATTGTGTGCTATCACGCCGATAAAACTGACCGTTATATATCACCCTAAGCAGTTGTGCCTACAACTCTGGGGTGAGTTCTGTTACCTCATCAAAAATAAGCGTGCCTCGATCAATAGAGTGGCTTATACATAGATGCACCTCCCTGCCGATTAAACATAACCTGAGAAAAATTATCAACGTTTAGTATTGAGCAATCAATTACTGTGTAAGGAAGATTTGGATAAGGCTCAAGATCATGCATCGCGCGTGCTATAATTTCTTTTCCAGTTCCTGATTTCCCTTATATTAATACAGGTGCACGGCTTTTCGCAAACATTGGCAACTGAGACCTTATGCTTTCAATTGCTTTAAACCCCCAATAAGTAACCGTTCGAGGCCAGACAACCGCAATATTTCAGATTGTATATGTAACGCAGCAATCTTTAATCTATAATTTTCAATCCCTATTTTTAAAATTCTACGAAACTGCCTTGGATCAAATGGTTTTTCAGGAAAATGAAATGCGCCCTTTTCCATTTCCTCAACTACTAAAGGTATATCAGCATGAACGGAAATCAAAACTCAATACTATCCTTTACGAGTGCGCTTAGCAACTTCATGCCGTCAATCTCAGGCATACGTAAATCACTAACTATAGCTGAAAAATTATTATGTTCTATTTGATCTAGGGCCTTTTTTCTATTCTCAGCAGTAGTCACTTTATAACCATCAACATTCAAAAGAGCCGTGAGGCTTTCGCGCTAGCTTCGCCATCATCAACCACCAATATATGATTTACGTTCATAATAAGGCCTCTTTGCTCTTATTTGGCAATGACACTGTCATAATCGTCCCACCTAACTCATTGTCTGAAACGTCAATCTCATCTTCGTGCTCTTTTATGATCTGACGAGAAATTGCAAGGCCAAGCCCCATACCACCTTTTTCAGATTTGCTCGTAAAAAAAGGTTCCGAAATATCATCAAGCATTTGGCCTTTAAGGCCACAACCTGTGTCGCTAATTGTTAATACCACTCTATTGGAAACAAATATTTTTATGTCAATCTGTCTTTTAACGCTATATTCCATCGCATCGATTGCGTTACAAATAAGATTTGTAATGACCTGAGATATGCGCGTTTCGTTAGCCATTATCATCACTCTGCTGTTCTCTCCGCTTCTTTTAATCTCAATTTTTCGCTGTTGAATTTCAATTTCAAAAAGCCTCAGCGTGTTTGTAATGATTGTGCTTAGATCAGTATCACGAAATTCGTAATTTCCGCCTTTACGTGCAAAAAACTTAAGTTGCTTAGAGACCCCTTCCATACGCTCTACGAGGGGTTTTAATCTATTCCCTATCATTTGAGATTCTTTGCTTAAATTGTTACCTATTTCTATAGCTACAAGATAGTTACGCATTGCGGCAATAGGCTGGCTAAGCTCGTGTGCAACAGAAGCAGATATTTTTCCAAGTGCGGCAAATCGATCAGCGCGCGATAACTCGTCTTGAACCATTTTTAACTCCCTTTTGGCGCGTTTACGTCTTTCAATTTCCGCCGCAAGGCGTTTGTTTGACGCCGCCAACTCACTACTTTCTGTTTTTAACTGAGCAAGAGCGCCACCGATAGCACGATTTCGTCTTATGAGATATATAGACCACATCACTGCCACAACTACGATATAAATAGAGAGCCAAAGACGAGCGGAAACAGTTAGCGTATTCATAGGAACTGCGTAATGCACATGCCATTCATGCCCATTTAATTTCGTTGAAACCCAGAGTACATTTTGTTTGTCTCACAATGCATTATTTATACTTTTTGGCTTCCAATCGAGTCGTGTGATTTCATTGCCAGAAAATTGTTGATTGTCTTGGATGGCATTCTTGCGAGCATTCGATAAATTATCTAAGCATTTTATAATGCCATGCATTGTTAGATGCCAAAAGAACAATTCCCTCTTGGTTTGTTACAAAAATATTTTCACCCGCAGTCTGCCATCCTAACTCAATTTCAGTCAAATCAACTTTTATAGCAACAACACCTAATACTTCTTTGAGCAAACTTAGAACAGGTGTGGCTATAAAATATCCTGGTGAATTCGTGGTCACACCAACTCCATAATACTCTCCCAAGCCTTCGGCAAGCGCGCTTCGAAAGTAAGGAGAAACCCATAATTATTACCAACAAAGCTACCTTCAACATTGCAATTCGATGACGCAATTGTGTCCCCATCCATCGTCATTAAATATATTGCTTTGAGTTGTGTGCGCTTCGCGAGTTCTACCAAACGCTCATTTAACGGTGATACACTTCCCAATTGGAGCACGTTCTGCATCATTGGGTCTTGCGCGAAGATGAAAGGTAAATTTCTATATTGCTCAATCCGATGAATAAGGGGTTTTTCATATGATGATAGTCGAGCTTTCATGTCTGCCGTGACCGCCTGAGTATAAATATTTAAAGCCACATGATATACAATAAATTCTACACCCAGAACCAATAGTATTAATAAAGCCTGAGATTTCCACATACTCCAATGCTTAGCTATATATGTTTTACTCCACAAGTATGTTTATTGAATAACGAGCAACAATCTTTAATAAGTTCTAAAGGTGCTATCAGACCAATTCTAACTCGTCTCTAAATAGCAGCTTTGATGGGAATTATGAAGCACAAAGTTGAAACCACTCAGCTAAGGCAGTTGCGCGTTTTTGTTTATAATTTTGTCTAGTTTCAAGGTGCCTTTGGTGATTGAAATGATTGTAGATTTGAGCATGAATGCTCGTGAATTTCTGGAGCGTTGCAGGGCTTTTGAACCTCTGCATCGCACTTTCTCGCCATTCGAAATGGCAAGTGCGAATTCTCACATCTGTTGTTCGATCGACCGCCGCATAATTGCCGATCTTCGACACCAATTGCCTTAAACGCTGCACGATATGATGGGAATTTATCGGTTGTGATGATATCTGGAAAACCATGCTTTCGCATTGTTTTCGTTATAAATTTAAGGGCCGAGCGCTTATTCTGGCGTTTCGTAACGTAACATTATAGAACGTCGCCTTCATGGTCAATCGCCCGCCAAAGATAGAAACGTTTTCCATTGATTTGACGATTTGCTTAACTTGCTTCTTGGAATGCTTGCGCGCATTTGATACAAAGGCTTTAGTGTCACAGGATCAAGCCACAACAAATCATCAGATGCACTATTGAGTGTTTTTTTACATCACTTGGATGATCATCAATAGAACTTTGTGCGAATGTAGCATCCTCAACTAGCGATCTGGAATTTGCGCCTACGGATTACAACTGAACACTTTACATCAGCAGATATATTATTCATCCCCAGCATGGGCTTTGTCGATGACAAAGCATTCTTCTCGTCAAACTGCAACTCTTCATTGTTTAATTCTTCATCTTGTATATCTATCCGAGATAAATCATCAGCAACCATGCTAGGCATTAACCGCATCTGACGCATTTCCTTGTTCATCTCATTCATCACTCAGATCCCTTCTATTGCTCAAACTCCTCACCTATGCGCCCCCATTTCCTCACCTATGCGCCCTCAACCCCCTTATTTATAGGGTTCAAAACGTCCCTGATAAAAGAAGATAATATATTAAGATAAAAAGATAATAGGCGCTTCGCGCTTGTTTTTGATATTTTTTAATTGTTTTTGGGTGTTTTGATGGGCATAGATTATTCAATTTCCTGTCACTAAATGCATAGGGTATCAAGAAAGGGTCTATCCATTTTGGCAATTGATGATCTTCCAAAATAACCATTATTTTGATCTGAAATGCTGCAATGGCTTTAGAAAAATTGATTTTGGCAGGGCAGCGACGGAACATAAAGCCGCATTAGAGCGATTTTAAGCGCTGTGGAGTGATGTCTTTGCTTAAGCGCTCCGTTTCAGACAGCGAAGCCAAAAATCAATTCTGGAGCCATCTGAGCGCCTTTCTGGACATTCTTGACGGTAAGATCATATTTTGAATTGGCAATTGAAAGCAGACCCTGTGTAAAGTACCAATTCAGAGCTGTTATATTGGTACTTTACACAGGGTTATTCCAACATCTCTCCAAACCCGCTTGTGAAGCCTTGCAAATCTCTGCCCATTTTTTGTGTTTGCCATGATGTGATGGAGGTTATTTACGGCTGATTTTGGCGCTCGTTCCTCGTCTGTTTTCTGTCACACCTGACGCAGCTCCCTAAAAATGGTCTTAAGACATTGATATTATTATGTTTTGTGACTGATTTGATGTGATTTTCTCCAAAACAGGAAAATCTAATAATATCAATGATTTGTAAACCGTAGAATTTTTTCGATTGTTCTAAAAACGACTACAAAAATCCTCAATGCGACATTGCTATATATATCTATATATACAGAAAACACGGGTTTTGGGGGCGTTTTTTTTGGTTTGGGATATCTGTGTTTTGATCTCTGAATTTTCCTTCAACTTGCGCCAATTCAGGATGAGGGAAAAGAGTTGAACAGCAGCAAAATGTTCCAGTATGCATCACAGCCCCCATCTCTGCCGTTGAGATTGCGCATCAAATTCTGATCAATCCTTTTTCACGGCAATTGACAAAAACCGTTAAGCCTTTCATGTTCCTTTCTAGGAACGCGGCACGGATTTGGGGTCGTATGGGAATATCGGTATGAATAAAACATCAGCTACAACTAAGACCAAAGAGCTTTCAGCCTATCTTGGCCATATCCATTACAAGGATGCGGAGGGTAAGGACGTGATTGCGCGGGGTGCGGTTTGGTGCGAGACCCGTGCGGATTTTGACACGGCGCTTGAGGCGTATCTCAGCAAGGAAGGCGCGACTTT
>CANMUM010000045.1 GCA_947501025.1 uncultured Paracoccaceae bacterium
GCATAATCATATAAACAAAAAAACTAGAGCATCTAATAAATTACAAGCTCAAATGTTCCAATTTATATGACCACGGACATGATCGGTTACAAATCAAGCAGTTTGGCGCGCTTCACGGACAAGATATGAAGCTATTTTCCATGCGTGGAGAAAATTGCAATTATAATCCGTTGTATTCTGTTGGTTACAGCTTGAAAAAGGATCGGGTTATTGAATTGCGAGAATGGTCAGAGGCACATTATAGAAAGCTGGCCGAAGGTTATTTACAGACAGTTTTTAAAATTTTGGAAGTCTGTAAAATTAATGTGAATTTGATCAACGTTGCGGATTACTTGGGTCGCGGAAAGCTACGGTCACTTATTCGAACGCATAGTCAATAACTGGGCGATAAAGCTTAAACTCTCGCTGGTGAAGTTCAAGATATGGAAGAAGCTGAAAAACAAATTTCAAGCCTGATCCGAAATTTGGGGCGCAGTGAGCTTGGTAAGTTGTTGGCGGGTGAAGAAAATTGCCTCAATATTCGCGATACAATTGATCAGGGTGGGCTCGCATATTTTGCTCTCTCGCCGTTCACGCTTCCTGCGCTCAGCGATACGCTTGGAAAACTTATGGTGAATGACCTCAAGGCTAGTCTCTATACTAAGGTGCTGCTGACCGTAGATGAGTTTACAACTCTTGCAGCGAGTGCCTAAAGTGCTAAATTTGCTCAATCAAGGGCGTTCTATGGATCTTCACACCATTCTAACAATTCAGTCAATCGCAGACTTGGGTCAGAAGGTAGAACGCAATCCTGATCTATTCATCGAGCAGGTGTTGGCAAACTGTAATGTTTACTGCGTGCATGGGATGAATAATGCAAATGACGCAGGTGTTTTGGCCAGATCGATTGGAACTAAGAAACGGCTAGAGATCACTTCGCAACTCAGTAGCGATGGAGTTACAGGTATGAGATCGGCTCGCAACCTGAGGGAATTTCTAGCGCATCCAGATGATATCAAAACGTTGGGAGTGGGTGAGGCATTTTATCTGGATAAACCCAACAAAAAATTTGCACGCGTAAAAATCAAACAATTGTGAGATGTCACGGTACTTTGCCATCGAATAAAAAGGATGAGATTAAGACTTTTTTGGCCTTCAATGTCGAGGAAAGACACTTAGAAAAGCGGGCATCCTGCAAACAAAAATATGTGATCGGCTCTGGTCGAGCCGTTTCAACTTTGTGTCTAAATCAAACATACTTGTAGGAGTCTACTTTTCTCTGATAGGACTTCGGTCAGTTTGCTCGGCGTGCAGATGGAAAGAAAGCGTAATAGAACACTGGCGCTGCGATCAGCGTTAGGATCGAGGCGAACGCCAACCCGCCCATAATTGTGATTGCCATAGACTGAAAAAATGCATCCCATATTAGAGGGATCATACCCAGAATCGTCGTCGCAGCTGCCAATATCACGGGTCGCAAGCGCGAGGTGGAAGCCACAATTATTGTGTCTCTTAGGGTACTGTTTGGTTGTTCTTTGCGAACAATGTCAATTTCTTCTACCAGCACAATTCCGTTTTTGATCAACATACCCGACAGTGATAATAGGCCAAGCAACGCTGTAAACGTGAAGGGCACTCCAGTGCTCAAAAGGGCCAATGCCACACCATTCACAGACATCGGCACCAAAAGCCAAATTATGAGAGGTTGACGCAACGCGTTGAAAAGAAAGATCGAGATTAATACCATGACGATGAGGCTAAGTGGCAACTGTCCCGCCAAGCTGGCTTGAGCCTCTCTGGAGCTTTCGTACTCACCACCCCATGCCATCTTGTAACCGCTAGGCAGCGCCATGGAATCGATCGTAGATTGAATCTGTGACTGCACTTCTGCGGCAGTGATACCTGTTGTGACATCGGCAGCGACCGTTATCGTAAGCTGCCTATCTCGCCGCATGACCAACGTGTTTTGCGCGTCAAAAACAAACCCGTTCGTAATCTGTTCAATAGGGATAAATGACTGACCATTTTCAGAATAAACCAAGTGATCATTCAACGCTAAGCCTGCATCTTGATCCGCCCGCATGATAATTGGAATTTGACGTTCCCCTTCACGGAAAACCCCAGACGTTAGCCCATCCGTTGCAAATAGCAAAGTCTCAGTAACGTTATCACGGGTGATGCCTGCTTCTTGCGCACGATCAGTGGCATAAACAGGCCGTAACACCTGTTCCATCTCTCGCCAGTCAATCCGTGGGCCTACGATATCCGGAGATGCATCTTGCAAACGCGCAATCGCGTTTTCTGACAGCATACGCAACACGCTGGGATCAGGGCCTGAAAAGCGCACCTGAATGGGATCTCCACCACCTGGTCCGAATGCCAAGCGTTTGGCACGGAATTCGCCCTGTGGGAGCTGAGTTTCAGCAAATTCGTTAAGCTCTTCTATAAGGGGGTCGATTTCTTCAACAGAATTGGTTCGTACGATCATGTGCCCGTAACTAGGGTTGGGATCCTCAGCTTGATAAGTCAGCATAAACCTTGCAGCACCCTGCCCAGAATATGATGTAAACCCGATCACATTTTCCTGACTGCTCAGCCAATCTTCCATTTGCTCCAGATCGTTGGATACCTCATGAATTGATGCCCCTTGCGCCAGCTTATAATGCACAAAAAACAAAGGTGTGTTGCTGTCTGGAAAGAATTGTTGCTTTACTTGCCCAAACAAAACAAAACAAACCGCAGTCACGGCGAGCAGTGTTGGTATAACAAGCCGCCATAGCTTTAGACAGACGCCGAGAACTTTGCGGTAGACACGAAAAATTACCCCGCCATAAGCATCCTCTGTGCCACCGTCGCCCTGCTTGAAAAAGTAATGCCCCAAAAGCGGCGTAGCAGTTAGCGCAAGAATCCAAGACAAGATGAGTGAAATAGCGATCACAGCGAATAGCGAAAATAGGAATTCGCCCGTCGCATCTGGGCTCAGTCCAATACCTGCAAAGGCCATAATTCCGATGACCGTTGCACCCAGAAGTGGGATCTGAGTTTTTGCTGCAGCTTCCGTGGCAGCAACACGAGATGATTTACCATTGCGCATCGATATCTGCATGCCTTCGGCAACGACAATGGCGTTGTCTACCAACATACCCATTGCAATGATCAACGCTCCAAGCGAGATGCGCTCCATTTCAATGGAAAAAATTGCCATAAAAAATAATGTGCCTACAACAGTGAGGAGCAGCGTTGAGCCAACAACGACAGCAGCGCGCGCGCCCATGAAGAGTGCCAAAACGGCAACAACAATCGCGACTGACATAGCAAGGTTCACCAAGAATGAATTTGATGCTTCGTCGACAACAACATGTTGCTGATAGATTGGGCTTAATTCTACACCGATAGGAATTTGTGAGGCCAGTTGAGCCAGCTTTTCATCTATTCTTTCGCCCACAGTGACAATATTTTCGGTGCTTTGACCAGCGACGCCAATTGTAAATGCCTCTGCTCCATTGTGGCGAATAATTAAATCGGGGTTTTGTTCTCTCTCTCGCGAAACATTGGAAAAATCACGCAGATTCAAAATCTCGCCACCAACGCCAACTGTCAATCCAGCAATCTCTTCAACCGTATCATCACCATCTGGTCCTTGGATCAGTGTACGACCGTCTTCGGATTGTAATGATCCGCCGCTTGTCACGGAATTGGCCGAAAAAAGTGCTGCCTGTATGATGGCAGGTGGAACATTTTGGTTAACACTCAGAACCAAATCTGGTTCGACATAAATAACTTCGTTCGGTACACCTGACAGATTCACATCTGCAACACCTTCGACGGTCAGTAGCTCTCGCCGCAAAAACGTCGATAACTCATAGATTTCGGCATCGGTGAAACCGGGCGCAGTAACGGCATAGTAAATTCCAAAAACATCCCCAAAACTATCGTTTACGAATGGCGTGCTTGCACCGCTGGGCAAGATTGCATTGTCTACACGATACCGTAATTTCGTCCAGATTTCTGGAAGCTGGTCACCGTCATATTCGGATTTCATGTCGACCGTGATCCATGACAACCCTGGTTGGTTCATCGACCTAATTTCGTCAACCTCAGCCATTTTTTGAATCTCAGATTCTAGAGGTTCGGACAGCTCTTGTGCGACTTGCTCCGCTCCCGCGCCTGGGTACTGCGTGACAATCACCGCAGTCTTCAGAGTAAAATTTGGATCTTCTAAACGACCAAGGGTATTGAATCCCCATAGCCCTCCGAACAAGCAGATAAGGATAACAAGCCAAGTGATGATCGGACGGTCAATAGAACCACGGGCAATATTCATAATGTCGCTCCTAATTTGCGAAACCAGTAAAGCGGCGAACCTCTTCACCATCGCTCAACATGTTTGCCCCGCTCGCGACGATCTCTTGTCCGTCCTCCAAACCTGAAACTACGATGACTTGGCCGTTTGATCCAGGTTCAATCGTTACAGCCACAGACTGAACGATTCCTCGGTTTTCTTTTGACGGAGAGTAAACCATGACATATGATCCGCCAGATGAATCACTAATTATCGCGGACTGTGGGATTGTGATCGGCTGTGCGGGGCCGCCAATCGTTGCAAACACTGTGACAGACGACCCTGGTAGCACTACCAAATTTTCTGGTGGTTCCATGCCGAGCGTGATCTGGTATGTCTGTCCAACTTCGGATGTTTCAGCATTAAATTCCCGAACCATCAGCGGAAATAGTTCATCGCTTGCTGGAAACTTCGCGACCAGCGTGACTTCAGGATTTGCTCCTGCTTCTTGAAAAACGACTTCTGGAACGGCAATTTCGATTCTTAAATCGGACATATCATGTAGCCTCACAACAGGCGTACCAGCACCAATCGTTGAAAAATTTGGTACATTCCGAGACGCCACAAGCGCGTCAAAAGGCGCAGTAAGCTCGGCATTTCTCAAGGCCCGCTTGGCATCACGTAACGCGACATCTGCGATTTTGACCTGAGTCTCGGCATCATCAACATTGACTTGGCTAACCGTCCCGCCTTGTAAACGTTCAAGACGTTCAAAGGTACGAACGGACTGATCAAATTGTAGCTGCGCTTGATCCAGTGCCAATTGAAACGGTTCAATATCCAGCATTGCGATGACATTGCCTTGCGCTAAAGTCTGGCCTTCCGTAACAGGGAAATCGACAATCTGGCCACCCACCTGAAATGCCAGATCTACCGTTTCTTTCGCCACGACATGACCAAAAAATTGACGCGTGTTTCCCGATTGATCCGACGTAACGGTTACAGTCTTTGCAAGTCGTAAGCTATCGCTCTGAGCTGAGGCTGTCAGTGTCATTCCAGCAAACAAAGGTGCAAGGATGAGATATTTCAAGGTATTTCGCGACATCATAGCGTCCTTCTCTAAGCGGTTTTTGAACGAAATGCTCATATACATTTCTTAAACAATATATCTTCACGGCATGACGTGCCGATGACACGCGACATTCTGCATACCAAAAAATTTACCATTTGCAAAGTTCTATGTTTCCGCTATTAATGTTGCAGACGCCGTGATTTTGCCTTTTGGAGATTTTCCAAAGCACGGAAACGCCACCAAGATACCGTTAAAATTGAGGATGTTGGCGTAATATTAATGTCCAGGGAAAAGATCTTTGGTGATTATATCGTTGTTGCAACAGGGCCTGATTATGCGTCGCCTTTCAAACCGCAAGATGGCACCTACAAATCGTTACGCCAGAACCTCAAAGAGGTTCATGCAAAACTGCGGATAGCCCAGACAATAGCCATTGTCGGTGCAGGCACCGTTGGTATCGAACTGGCAGGCGAAATTGCGCATGCCTACCCAGATGTTGACACACATCTATCGGCTTCTCCCGATGTATCGTTCAAGCTTAGGAGACCAATTGGCGAAACTACTTAAACAAATGGGAGTTACAATCCATTTGTCTGCTCGGGTGCAAGAACTCACTTCCACGGTATCTCTCTATGAAGGGACTGTTACGCTGCCCAGCGGCGAAGAGATTTGCGCAGATTTGGTTTTTCCATGTATAGGCGGGCGCCCAAAGCAAAACCTGGTGACGCAGATCGATGGAGTGCAAACCGACACGGTGGGGAGAGTGATGCTAGATGGGCTATCTACGAGCATCACCAAATCATCCCAACCTTTACGTAATCGGGGATGCTGGAGCAACGGGCGGCGCAATGACAATTGTTGGTATATCGCGCCAATGTCCGTGGTTCGTAAAACATCTAAAAGCGCGGACAAAAGATCAGAATAACCTCGGTGAAGCGTACAAGCCTTGGTCGCTCGCCCCAATTTTATTGCCTTTAGGCCCCTAAAAAGGTGCATCAATCCTACCCATCGGAGCGAAAGGCATAGTTGTAGGTTCTTTGCTCACATCCATATTCAAAGGTAAAAAACTATTTATTTCGAAGTACAAAAAAATGCTCGCTTAGAATAATTAGATCAAGCCAACAAGCCGCCTACAAATTTGATGCAACTCGGCAATAGCCTTGGCATCGTTAGAGACTTCACCAGATAAAAGTAAGGACTGTTTTGGAAAATTAAACCTTGAATTTACTGCGCCGATTAATGCATAAAACATGGCCCCTGGGCTCTCAGGCCCCGCAGCTCCGCTTTCTTGTGCATTCTTAATAAATGTGGTGAATTGCTGATACAATCCGTGCAAATGTGTATCCATCAACCAATCAATCCGCGCGCTGCTAGTCTCAGCTTCAATTGACATGATGCGATGCATTTCTGGTCGAGCTACCGAAAAGTTAATATATGCAAGGACTGCAGATTCAAGGACTGCACGAGGGTCATTTATGTCGATTTCAGCAAATCCACTTTCCAGTAAACCAGTGGCCTCATCAACTAACTGCTCCATGGTAGCTCTCCAAAGACCCTCCATGTTATCAAAATAATGAACGATCAACTGGTGGTTCACTTTAGCGCGTTGACCAATGCCACGCATCTTAGCACCTGAAAAACCCTTATGCGAGAACTCTAAGATTGCCGCATCGATAATTTTTCCACGCCGCTCTCCATACCCAACTTTGGGGTTTTGGGAATCATCCAGTTTTACGTCTTTCATGAACCCTATCTCCGATTTTCAGAATCATACTTACATGGTATGAGTGAGAGGTTTAGGTTATTTTGTAATGCGTAGCACCTTCTGATCCATCACAATATTATTCTCGGCACAATTATATGCTGCTTCTAATAAAAACTGACCTAGCAAAAGTGTCAAGTTTGCCTGACAGTACCGTCCGTCATGCGTTAGTCGGCACCTTGATAAACGATTTCGCCGCCAGTCATTGTTAGGACGGGCTTGATCGAAGAGATTTCGGTTGGTTCAATCGTCATGTAGTCCTGATCCAATACAACCAAATCAGCAAGCTTGCCGACCTCAAGCGTGCCAAGGTCATCTTCAACAAAAAGAAGCTCGGCGTTGTGTGCAGTATGCGCGCGCAAAGCTTCTTCGCGAGATACTCGCTGATCCTCGGACCAACCAGTTTGCGCGGCTACATTGGTGCCTGCAACTGCCCATTCTAACGTCCAGAATGGGTTGGCTGGTGCGACGATACCAGCGTCAGACCCAAGACCCCAAAGTGCACCTGAGCGCGCAAACGATCCGATCCTCGGAGCGTCCATTGCTCGGACGCTCATTCGAGCCTGAGAGTGTACGGCAAAAGCGACACCAAGTTCGGCGGCGCGAGCGATATCTTCATCTTGCATGCCGTTGACATGAGCAAAGGTCCAGCGCAGTTCGGAAACCTCTGGAGTTTCTTTGGAGATGTCTTCGATGAGATCCAGATACTGAATCGCCGTTGCCTGACTCATTACATGTTCGTGAACTGTCCAGCCATTGCGTGCAGCGGCGTAAGAGATTTCGCTGAAGGGTTCCCATATTCCCCCTTCCCATTCTTCTGTTTGACGAGGATTGTCCAACATAGGAACATAGATGTGTTCGCCAAGGCCTAGCAAACCAAATTGCAGGTCATTGGAGAAAGGCTGTGCCTCACCATTAATCAGATCCAGCGCATCATTGGTTGATGCCTCGTCGCGGGCTGAATACCGTAAAGTGTGAAACACACGTAGTGGCAGATCTTGTGTTGCGGCGAGTTCTTCGAGAGAATCAAGGCTTCCTTCTGAGGGGCGGCCGACATCATACACCATGGTCAGACCCATCCCATTCAGAACCGACATATAGTCCAGAATTGCTTCGGGACTGGACGTCTTGTTTCTCCATGTGACAGCATTGGTAAAAGGAGACAGCCCGTCACGGCCCGAAAGACCCGCTGAACCGCCGCTGTCGATATTCAGAGTGTCGAACGCTTTGGTATTAGCGTATCCATTCGAATAGCTTTGCAACAGGTACAATGGGTTATTCGGAGCGGCCTCGTCTAGCTCTTCCAAAGTGAAAGGCGTGGTGTCGTCAAGGAACTGATCCAGTGTCCAACCGCCAATCGTTGTCACCCATGCGCCGGGTTCGGCTTGTGCTGCATGGGCAGCAATCCGTTCAAGTGCCGCAGCGCGCGAAGTAATGCCGCTTAGGCGAACTTCTGTTTGGTTGTTCCACACGCCTCGAATGAAATGCAGATGATTGTCGATCAACCCGGGAACAACGGTTTTGCCGTCCAATTCGATGACACTCGTATCATCGCCAATTAGGTCAGCAACTGCGTCAGAATCGCCTGTGGCCAGAATACGACCATCTTTTATTGCCAAAGATTCAACGATTGAGAAATTATCATCAGCTGTCAGAATTTTTCCACCTGACAAAATAGTGTCGGCAAATTCCGCTTGGGCAGCCAACGGTAAGGTAGCCAACATCGTTGAGATTGCTGCATATGTAATTCGTTTCATTTTTTCATCCCTCTAAGGTTTGTTCGGTTTATAAGGTTCTAGGTGTATAATTTGAAAAATGACATGAGTTATTTCCTTTTCATCGACTTTATTACAGAATAATATAGGTGACTCATTATAGCTGTAACGTAAGTGTATCCAATTTCCGTCGTTCTTGTTTGAAAATTCCGCCCGCGACAAACATCTAACAAAACCGTTACAAAAACCCTTCTCGGCCTTGTCAGCGTAACTTGACGGCTTTCTGCTTTATTCCTAGCTTTCAGAAATGAAACACAAAAATCTATTTAAATATTTTAATTCTTCACCTGAGATTATTAAGTTAGCTGTGATGTATTACGTCAAATATCCGCTGAGTTTTCGGCAAGTTGAGGGCATCTTGTCGGAGCGTGGAATTGACCATGAAGGTGAAGTGCTGGAATGTTTTGTTACCAAAAGGCGAAATAAGCGTTCGGCCCTTAAATTTTTAATGAAAACAATGCGAAAGCATGGTTTTCCAGATATCATCACAACCGATAAATTCCCATCATATCGTGCAGCGTTTAAGGCAATTGGTGTCGAAGATCGGCAACTATGCGGCGGTCGATCGAACAACAGATGCAAGAATTCGCACTTGCCATTTCGAAGGCAAGAGAGGGCGATGCAGAGGTTCAAAAGCCCTGCAATGCTCCAGAAATTCACCAGTGTTCACGCTCAGATTTATAACCATTTTAACCATCAGAGGCACCTTGAAACTAGACAAAATTATAAACAAAAACGCGCAACTGCCTTAGCTGAGTGGATGCAACTTTGTGCGTGAAACAAACATGTGTGCAAGAAATTTACGGACGAGGTAAAATTGGGCTGGCAATGCCAATTGACAAAAAAAGCCGACCCTTGCATGATGGATTTAGGAAATTGAATAGGTCATTACTGGCCGCAGGGAATTTGAGGGCATGGGAAAGACAGCAGCTACCAAGGGCAAAGGCAAAGCGCTTTCGGCCTATCTCGGTCACATCCATTACAAGGATGCGGAGGGTAAGGACGTGATTGCACGCGGTGCGGTTTGGTGCGAGACCCGTGCGGATTTTGACGCGGTTCTTGAGGCGCATTTGGCCGATCAAAGCGCAAGCTTTCTCTGGTCAGAAGAAGTTCATGAGGCGACCGACTGGCTCAAAAAACACGGCCATAATGGCCTCATGGCGGGGCTTGCCCGCAAGGTTGATGGCATGGTTCCCGTTGCGCTTTCTGAACCGAAAGCCGCCCATGATGAGACCCCAGAAGACGAAAGCTATCTCATCATCGAGGAGATCGAAAATGTCGAACCGCTCGATATGCAGATGGGTGTTTATCCCAAATTGACCGTTCCCGCCGCGCTTCAAGAGGCCATATTTGGCCAACCAGAGCCTACAGAAGCCGAGATCGAGGCGGCAGGCGGCAATGCCGAAAACGTCCCGACAATGGGCACTTATGCCATTCTCGATGCCGCATGCCCTATCTTTTGACCACTTACCTTGAAGGTAGTGGCTTACAATATCAGTCGCTTTTTCAGGGAAAAACGCAAGAAGAAATCGGCGAACACGCTCCCTATATTGTGCGCCTAGAGGACGGCAACGACTTCACCAGAAAATTGTTCACAGGAGCAAAAGGCATCAACGGATTATGGGAAAAAGAACTCGGGATATTCATCAGATCACGCGCCACGCTACCCGAGCTACGAAAGCACTTCAGGAAATTCACCAAAGTCCAAGACGAACACGCCAATGATCACCCTGTTTATGGAACCAATGGTTCTTTTGGAAAGGATGGCTTCCTTACGCGAGGACTAAAAGCCCTTGCCGAAGGAAAAATTACGGATTCTTTCGAAATCATCGATCATGAGCAAATTAATATTCTTGAACCATTTATGTATAGATTGATTCGTGGTGTAGAGGATGACGCTGGGGTGCCGATGGGCAAAGATACAGATTTCGCAAATTTCATGAATGCGCTGGAAAAAGCAAATCTTTTTGATAATAAGGTTACAGGCATTGATAATTTTGATGGGCTTTGGGCGAAGTTTTCAGCAAATCAAGAGCACCATATGCTTTTAAAGGGCAGATTAAGCCCTAGATAGGGTACGGCTATGCATAGTTTTGCAACATCACAGCCTTTAATGTACCCGTTCACGGCCAATTATGGTTCGGATTTTTCTGATCCTGTCCTTGCCCCTTAAACCTGTGCCACTAATTTAGTAAAGCTCTGTTATTTGAAGGATAATTTAATGGCACGAA
>CANMUM010000046.1 GCA_947501025.1 uncultured Paracoccaceae bacterium
TTTTGACCATTCCTTCAACAACATCAGTTGGGCCATCAAATTTTACATTTTCATCCTCAAGTTTTTTTCTTGCCATGTCTAAATTAGAAATACCAAAAACGGGTACACAATTTCCAGGCGCAGGTTCTGTATGTTCGCCAAAGCCGATTGTTACGCCATTCGTATTGGTCTCAATCTCTGACCAACCTGCTTCATCGGCATGATATAGTGTTTTGAAACCAAGCATTTTTTCATACCATTGTGCGCTCACATGACGATCTTTAACAGAAAGCGCTATTGTTATCGTTGAATCAGGAGAAATAATGGACACGGGTCTTCCCTTCAATTTTTAATTATAGTAACTATACTTAATGTACATAAATGATTTTGTCAATATGACCTCTAGGGCGTGGGTGATTCCAATTTTGTCCAAGTTAAATGATGGCGTTCCGGGGCGACAAGCTGCGCTGATTAACGCAACAGGCGCAAATCGAGCAGCCTTAGTTAAAAGCATTGAGCATCTCATTGAGCTAGGGCTGCTGGAGCGGAATCCGGGTCACGGCCATCCTTTGCGTCCAGAGTTCCGCTTAACAGAAGAAGGTATAATCATGGCCAAAATTGCACAGAAAATAGAGGGAGCGGTTGAAAAGGATCACAACGAGTTGGTTCGACGTTCATGGACGTTACCCGTACTTTCATTGCTGCATAAGCCGAGTTATTTTATTGATTTCAAAATGAAATTAAATACAATTACAGATAGAGCATTGTCGCAATCCCTTAAAACTTTGGAAGATCATAATTGGGTAGAGCGCAATGTCATTTCAACACAGAGACCGCCACGTCCCATTTATTCAGCTGTTAATGCAGGTCGAATAATAAATCATATCATCTACCCAGAAATAAATTTTGTCTAATAAGCGCGTTTTTAGTACATTAGTACATAGGTGTTAGGATGTGGTGGTTATAGAAAATCCGTTTTCGCGATTTCATTATTGTTAAAACGATATTCGCGCTTGCGAATTTAAGCAAATTTAGGTAGCAATCCGTTAATTCCAATCACTATCCCTAAAATGGAGAAGACTATGGCTCGTAAAAAAATTGCACTCATTGGCGCTGGACAAATTGGCGGAACTCTTGCGCATCTTATTGGTTTGAAAGAGCTAGCTGACGTTGTCATGTTTGATATTGCAGATGGCACACCGCAAGGCAAATCACTGGATATTTCAGAATCAAGCCCAGTTGACGGTTTTGATGTGAGTCTTAAAGGCACAACTGATTATGCAGATATTGCTGGTGCAGATGTTTGTATCGTTACTGCTGGTGTTGCGCGTAAGCCTGGCATGAGCCGTGATGATCTTCTGGGCATCAATTTAAAAGTGATGAAGTCTGTTGGTGAAGGTATCAAGGCTAACTGCCCAGATGCATTTGTGATTTGTATTACGAACCCGCTTGACGCTATGGTTTGGGCGCTTCGTGAATTTTCTGGCTTGCCGCATAACAAAATCGTTGGCATGGCAGGTGTTCTTGATAGCTCACGTTTCTGCCATTTTTTGGCGGAAGAATTCAATGTATCCATCAAAGACATCACAGCATTCGTACTTGGCGGTCATGGCGATACGATGGTTCCATTGGTGAACTATTCAACTGTTGCTGGTATTCCTTTGCCAGATTTGATCGAGATGGGTTGGACGACACAAGAGCGTTTGGACGCAATCGTTCAACGCACACGTGATGGTGGTGCTGAAATTGTTGGCCTTCTAAAAACGGGATCTGCTTTTTATGCGCCTGCGGCTTCGGCGATTTCGATGGCGGAAAGCTATTTGAAAGATCAACGTCGCGTTCTTCCATGCGCCGCTTATATTGACGGCGCTTATGGTCTTGATGGTTTGTATGTTGGCGCTCCTGTGATCATAGGTGAAAACGGTGTTGAAAAAGTTGTTGAAATTAAACTTGGTAAAGATGCACAAGACGGATTTAATAAATCTGTCGAAGCAGTACGTGGATTGCTTGATGCATGTAAGGAAATTGATCCAAGTCTCGCATAAGATTTCGCGAATGCTTCTATTAAAGGGAGGGCTTAGGCCCTCTTTTTTGTTCGGTATCTTTTGTGATCACATAAAAAATAAACGTGATCACAAAAGATGCTTTTTCTAATTATGCGCTAACAGCTAGTTAAAAATGCACCTAGAGTTGAACAATCTTGATTCCCAACACTAGGAGCGTTTTATGAATATCCACGAATACCAAGCCAAACAAATCTTGCGCAGTTATGGTGCGCCTGTTTCGGAAGGCCGCCCAATCATGCGTGCTGAAGAAGCAAAAACCGCTGCTGGCGAGCTTGGCGGCCCATTATGGGTTGTGAAAGCACAAATTCACGCAGGTGGTCGCGGTAAAGGTACGTTTAAAGAAGCCGAAGCTGGTGAAAAAGGCGGCGTGCGCTTGGCGAAATCAGTTGAAGAAGCTGGTGAATTTGCGCAGCAAATGCTTGGCCGCACTTTGGTTACGCACCAAACAGGCCCAGCTGGTAAGCAAGTTAACCGTATTTATATCGAAGATGGTTCAGGCATTAAGCGCGAGCTTTACCTTGCACTTCTCGTTGATCGTGAAACTTCACGCGTATCTTTTGTAGCGTCCACTGAGGGTGGTATGGATATTGAGGAAGTGGCTGAAAGCACTCCTGAGAAAATCGTTTCTTTCACAGTTGATCCAGCTTCTGGCATTTCGGGCTTCCACGGACGCCGCGTGGCTTTTGCTCTTGGTCTTGAAGGCAAGCAAGTTGGTGAATGTGTGAAACTGATCAATAATCTTTATCGTCTATTCATCGAAAAAGATTGTGAAATGATCGAAATCAATCCATTGATCGTTGGTGAAGATGACCATCTGAAATGTCTTGATTGTAAAATGAGCTTTGATGGCAATGCGCTTTATCGTCATCCTGATCTTCAAGAGCTTCAAGATGAAACTGAAGAAGATGCAAAAGAGCTTGCCGCGGCAAAATTCGATCTGAACTATATCGCACTTGATGGTGAAATTGGTTGCATGGTGAATGGTGCGGGTCTTGCAATGGCAACGATGGATATCATTAAGCTTTACGGTGCTGAACCTGCGAACTTCCTCGATGTTGGCGGCGGAGCGACAACTGAGAAAGTGACAGAAGCTTTCAAAATCATTACATCTGACCCAAATGTAAAAGGTATTCTCGTGAACATCTTTGGTGGCATTATGCGCTGTGATGTGATTGCTGAAGGCGTTGTGGCGGCTGTTAAAGAGGTTGGCCTTAAGGTTCCTTTGGTGGTGCGTCTTGAAGGTACAAATGTGGAGCTTGGCAAAGACATCATCAACAATTCAGGTCTCAATGTGATTGCAGCTGATGATCTGTCAGATGCGGCTGAGAAGATCGTGAAAGAAGTTAAGGGATAATCATGAGGAATTACTTCCTGCAGTTTTGGTTATGATCACTGCGGGAGTAACGAATGATATTTCAATCACATCAAATCAGTTAGCGGGAGATTAAAATGTTCCGTATAGCACTGCAAAGTTAGAAAATAGGAAAATAAAATGGCAATTCTCGTCGATAAAAATACAAAAGTTATCTGCCAAGGGCTTACAGGCTCACAAGGCACATTTCACTCAGAACAAGCTGTCGCATATGGCACAAAAATGGTTGGTGGTGTGACACCGGGCAAAGGTGGGCAATCTCATATTGGCCTTCCAATGTTTGACACGGTTCACGAAGCTCGCGCGGCAACAAGCGCGAATGCTTCTGCGATTTACGTGCCGCCACCCTTCGCAGCGGATGCGATCTTGGAGGCAATTGATGCTGAAATGGAGCTTATTATCTGTATTACGGAGGGCATTCCTGTTCTCGATATGATGCGCGTTAAGCGTGCGCTTGAAGGTTCAAAATCACGCCTTATTGGCCCGAACTGCCCAGGTGTGATTACGCCTGATGAGTGTAAAATCGGCATTATGCCAGGCCATATTCACAAGCGTGGTTCTGTTGGTGTTGTGTCGCGTTCGGGTACATTGACTTATGAAGCTGTGAAGCAAACATCTGACATGGGTCTGGGTCAATCAACAGCTGTTGGTATCGGTGGCGATCCGATCAAAGGCACTGAGCATCTTGATGTTTTGGAAATGTTCTTGGCCGATGATGAAACACAATCAATGATTATGATTGGTGAGATCGGTGGCTCTGCGGAAGAAGAAGCCGCACAATTCCTTAAAGATGAAGCTAAGCGTGGGCGCTCTAAGCCAGTTGCTGGATTTATTGCTGGTCGTACGGCTCCAAAAGGGCGTCGCATGGGGCATGCGGGTGCGATTGTTGCTGGTGGTAAAGGTGACGCTGAGAGCAAAATCGAAGCGATGAAATCGGCGGGCGTTGTCGTTGCTGATAGTCCTGCGGGTCTTGGCGAAGCGATGATGAAAGCGATTAAAGGCTAATATGATGGGCGGTCTTCCGACAATTGATGAATTATGCAAAGTCACTAAAGGAGAAAGTGGTGCTTTGTATAATTGGGAGGACTGCCATCAAGTGCCAAAAGAGTTCGTTAAGCCGACAAGTTTTGCTTTTGGCAACAGCACTTACAAAGCTAAAACGCTCAGATATCTTTCCTATATGGAGCCTCATATTTGTATTGCACATGAAAATGATGCAGGTAAAGCCGAAGCCCTTTTCTTTTTTTCTGATCGTGATGCGTTGAATAAATGGGTCATAGACATGAGGCTCGACGAAACAAGAGATGAGTCAGTATCGGATATTTATGTTTGCACAACATGGAGTACAGATTTACCCTATGCAGATGTAGAGAAGGTCGCAATACACGAGTTTGATAATATTAAAGAAGATAACTCTATGGAACAATTATGCTGGACAATGATCCAAGTTATCACCAATTATGAGATGATGAAATCATCTGAAAATTTTACCCCTCATATATCAGGAGTTCACATATGAGCCGCAATGATCAACTGAATACGACGTCCTTTCTTGATGGTGCTAACGCGCCTTATATCGAGCAAATGCAAGCGCAATATAAATCTGACCCATCATCTGTAGATGCGAGCTGGGCCGAGTTTTTTGGTGCTCTGGGCGAGAGCCCTGCAGATGCATCAAAGGCTGCGGCTGGCCCTTCATGGGCGCGGGCTGATTGGCCACCTGTTGAGAATGGCGAACGCGTTTCGGTAATTGATGGGCAATGGCCAGAAGATGCTTCCGATGTTGCCCCGAAATTGCAAGCCAAAGCCAAGGAGATGGGGGTGAGTGTTTCCGCTGATCAAATCCGCCAAGCTGCTTTTGATACGATCCGCGCCCGAAAGTTGATTGTTGCTTACCGTAATCGCGGTCACTTGGCTGCAAATCTTGATCCTCTTGGTCTTGAGGGCGAAAAATATCTCGCCGAGCTGGATCCAAAGACTTACGGTTTCACTGATGCGGATATGGACCGCCCGATTTTTGTGGATAAGGTTCTGGGTGCCGATACATTGCCCCTTCGTGATCTTATTGAACGCATGAAAGCCACATATTGTGGCACATTCGCGCTGCAATATATGCATGTGAACGACCCTGAAGAAAAAGCATGGCTCAAAGAACGTATCGAGGCTTATGGCAATGAGGTACAGTTTACTCAAAACGGCCGTAAAGCAATACTCAATAAGCTTGTTGAAGCAGAGGGTTTTGAAAAATTCTTGCAAGTGAAGTATATGGGCGTAAAGCGTTTTGGGCTTGATGGTGGTGAAGCGTTGGTTCCTGCGATGGAGCAAATCATTAAGCGTGGCGGTGCCATGGGTGTTGAAGACATCATTGTTGGTATGCCGCATCGTGGCCGTCTCAATGTGTTGACAAATGTGATGGCGAAGCCATATCGTGCCGTATTCAATGAATTCCAAGGTGGATCATTTAAGCCAGAAGAAGTTGAAGGTTCAGGCGATGTGAAATACCATTTGGGCGCATCAAGTGACCGAGAATTTGACGGCAATAAAGTTCACCTTTCTTTGACAGCAAACCCGTCGCATCTTGAAGCGGTGAACCCTGTTGTGCTTGGCAAAGTGCGTGCCAAGCAAGAGCAACGCGGCGATGAAGATCGCACGAAGGTTTTGGGTGTATTATTGCATGGTGATGCTGCATTCGCAGGCCAAGGTGTTATTGCGGAGGGCTTTGGTTTATCTCAACTCAAAGGCCATGAAACAGGCGGCACGATCCATATTGTGGTGAATAACCAAATCGGATTTACGACTGCACCAAGCTTCTCGCGCTCAAGCCCGTATCCAACCGATATTGCGCTTATGGTTGAAGCGCCGATTTTCCATGTGAATGGCGATGATCCAGAGGCTGTTGTTCACGCGGCGAAAATTGCGACAGAGTTCCGTCAATTGTTCCATAAAGATGTTGTTATTGATATTTTCTGTTATCGCCGTTTTGGCCATAATGAGGGTGATGAACCGATGTTCACAAACCCAATTATGTACCAAAAAATCAAAAAGCAAAAAACGACTTTGCAACTTTATACCGAGCGTCTTATTGAGGATAATCTTATTGATCAGGGTGAAGTCGAGGACATAAAAGCGGCTTATCAAGCCCATCTATCAGAGGAGTTTGAAGCAAGCAAAGAATATCGCCCAAACAAGGCGGATTGGCTCGATGGGAAATGGTCTGGCCTCGGTACAAAAGATGTAGAAAGCTATGAGCGCGGCTCGACATCGGTTGAGTTCGATCGCTTGGAAGAAATTGGAAAGGGTTTGACCACTATTCCCGAAAGCTTTACGCCGCATAAGACAATTAAACGTTTGATTGGAGCAAAAACAGAAATGTTTTCTTCAGGAAAAGGCTTTGATTGGGCAACAGCTGAGGCGATGGCATTTGGATCATTGCTGCAAGAAGGTTATCCCGTTCGTCTTTCTGGACAAGATTGTACACGTGGCACATTTAGCCATCGTCATTCAGGTCTGATTGATCAAAACACAGAAGAACGTTACTATCCTTTGAATGCGATCAAAGAAGGTCAAGCGCAATACGAAGTGATTGATAGCATGCTTTCTGAATATGCGGTTCTGGGTTTTGAATATGGATATTCCTTGGCTGAGCCAAATGCGCTTGTGCTTTGGGAAGCTCAGTTTGGTGACTTTGCCAATGGTGCGCAAATTATGACTGACCAGTTTATTTCCTCTGGTGAGAAGAAGTGGCTGCGTATGTCAGGTTTGGTGATGTTGTTGCCGCATGGTTATGAGGGGCAAGGCCCAGAGCACTCAAGTGCGCGCCCTGAGCGTTTCTTGCAAGCTTGCGCGGAAGATAACTGGATTGTTGCAAATTGTACGACACCTGCGAACTACTTCCACCTTCTGCGCCGTCAAATTCATCGCACATTCCGCAAACCTGCGGTTGTGTTTACACCGAAATCCTTGTTACGCCATAAAATGTGTGTATCGACGATTGAAGACTTTGGCCCTGGTTCAAGCTTCCACCGTTTGCTTTGGGATGATGCACAAAAGGGCAATTCTGATACGAAGCTTGTCGCAGATGATAAAATCAAGCGCGTCGTCATGTGTTCAGGAAAGGTCTATTATGATCTTCTTGAAGAGCGTGATACACGCGGGATTAATGACATTTATCTGCTACGTGTTGAACAATTCTACCCGTTCCCTGCAATGTCGTTGATTGATGAATTGGGTCGTTTCAAAAACGCTGATGTGGTTTGGTGTCAAGAAGAACCTAAGAACCAAGGCGCTTGGACATTCATGGATCCGAATATTGAATGGGTTCTCTCTCGTTTGGATAATACGGCTAAACGTGCAAAATATGTAGGCCGTTCTCCATCAGCTTCTGTGGCAACGGGTCTTGCAAGTGCACATAAACATCAACAAACTGCGCTCGTGAATGAAGCGCTCACAATCGAATAAAGGTAATAAAATGACACAGATTAAAGTACCCACATTAGGTGAAAGTGTTTCTGAGGCGACTGTTGCGACATGGTTCGTAAAAGAGGGCGATGCAGTTTCGCAAGACCAACTCCTTTGTGAGCTTGAAACGGATAAAGTTACGGTTGAAGTCTCGGCTCCCGCATCTGGAACAATCGCGAAGATTGTAGCAGGTGAAGGCGATACAGTCGGTATTGATGCCATTTTGGGTGAGATTGCTGAAGGTGCAGGTGCGCCAGCGGCTAAGCCTGAAAAAGCAGCACCTGCTCCTGCTGCGGCAACTGAAGCGCCTGCTGCATCAGCTGCGAAAGATGTTGAGAATGCACCTTCTGCAAAAGTCATGATGGCCGAAAAAGGCATTGACCCAAGCTCCGTTGCGGGTTCTGGTCGTGATGGACGCATTATGAAAGAAGATGTGATGGCTGCGATGAATTCATTTGGCGCGTCACCTGCATCAACCGCTCCTGCTGCCCCATCTGGCCCACGTCCTGATAGTGCGCGCGAAGAGCGCGTCAAGATGACAAAATTGCGTCAAACGATTGCGCGCCGCCTTAAAGAAAGCCAAAATACGGCTGCGATGTTAACGACCTATAACGAAGTTGACATGACGGCGGTTATGGATATTCGTAAAGAATACAAAGACATTTTCCAGAAAAAGCACGGCGTTAAACTTGGATTTATGTCTTTCTTTACAAAGGCTTGTACGCATGCTTTGGCTGAAATCCCAGAAGTGAATTCTGAGATTGATGGCAATGAAATTATCTATAAAAACTATGTGAACATGGGTATCGCTGTTGGTACACCGACAGGTTTGGTTGTGCCCGTTGTGCGCGATGCACATCAAAAGAGCTTTGCTGAAATTGAAAAAGAAATCGGCACACTTGGCCTAAAGGGGCGTGATGGTAAATTGAGCATGGCAGATATGTCTGGCGGTTCATTTACGATCTCAAATGGCGGTGTATATGGCTCATTGATGTCTTCACCAATCTTGAACCCACCACAATCAGGCATCCTTGGCTTGCACAAAATCCAAGACCGCGTGATGGTTGAGAATGGCCAAATGGTTATTCGCCCAATGATGTATTTGGCGCTTTCTTATGATCACCGTGTTGTTGACGGAAAAGGTGCGGTGACATTCCTTGTGCGCGTTAAAGAAGCACTTGAAGATCCACGCCGTTTGTTGATGGATTTGTAATTTTTATCACATCGATTTTATCGTAAGCGTTACAACTGGCCCTCTTCATTACATCTATTCTAGTTATACCTAGCACGGATATATTGGCCATAGGCCAATATGGAAGATGACTAAACACGTGGCCTTGGTCTTTGGCGCAATTGGATTTGATTTTTGACTTCGCTATATATAGTATTCAGGTTTGGAATAGCGATGTTTGTTATCAGTGCGAATTTAATCGGCTCATCATATAGATCCGCGCCACTCTTGCGCTGGACGGTCAAAGTAAGCTCATCGCGTTTTGAGATATTAGCAGTTCTAATATTAGACCAACGTTTATGCACAAGCGTACCTTTCTCAACTCGATTATGATCAGGTTGAGGTAGGCCATTAGTCCCAATCCCTAATTGATCGTCACCACCGTCCAAAATAATTTTTAATTTACTCTCCCGATAACTACGCCGACCAGGTTTGGTAGGTGTAAACCACGCAAGCGTCGAAAGCACCTCCCTTTCTTCATTATGACTATTTGCAGAGGCTGGCAGAGGAATTTTTACTTATATTTCAGCGTCCCTCCCAATCTCACCAATACTCCATACAGTTGCTCGATCTGCGGCACATTCGATGGCGTGTTGAGTTTCAACATATCCGTACCCCATAAATCTTTGGGCTTCCGCTCGTTGTTTTTGCCAAGTAAGTTCATTATTTGGATCTCGTGTCGTCCTCATAAAATCATATGTATCACTTGGCCAGCGGTCACTATTGCTTTCAAAAGTACAGCGCGGTGATGAGAATTTATATCTACGAACTCGCGCCCATATGCTATCTCCAGTTCATCATGAACTAAGTAGGCCGTATGTGAAATTATTGCTGTAGCGGCTCTTGTTCCACCTGTTAATTTATTTCTGTCTTCTCCAAGATTAGTTGGCGGACCAACAACTTCTATTCTGTTAGTGAATGGAGTAGTTGGCATATGATTGCGCAAGTATTCTTTTACACCTGAAACTACGACCCTAAATTGGTAAAAATCAATGAGGGCTTGATAATATGGAGAAAATTAATCCAAAAGTTCTCGGCAAAGCGACCCGCAATATAAATAGAAATTACTATATCTGTGACTAGCGATCCACCAAACTCATACCGCGATAAATATCTGTCTATTACAATAACCTCAGGAAATATTATGACCAAAATATGCTACCGACAGTACCATAAACGATAGTAAAGAAAACAAAAAATACTGGTACATAAAATTGGGGATAGATAGCAATACAAATTGGGATAAGATTTTGACAGAAAGATTAGAAATGGTTGGTATTTGACAACAAACCCCTGCGAAGGAGCTAATAAGATAATTTATGTACTGAAAAACAGTAAAGGAGCTTTGTTATTTTTATGTCGCATTGCGAGATTGCGCGCTAAGCGGCCTTTGGCCAGTTGACGACAAGCCAG
>CANMUM010000047.1 GCA_947501025.1 uncultured Paracoccaceae bacterium
TTGACGAATTTTCATTCCCTCATAATACTGCTCAATTTGTTACCTTAACTTTCATCGAAGTGACAATTAACTGCATGGACATAAGCGTCTAACATATAAGGATTTGATAAATGGGTAAGGATACAGATAAAAACATTGAGCCGATTGATGGCAAATTTGATGATGTAATTGATTCAATTATAACTGAGGGCAAAAAAAGCAAATATTTGCCACACATACGGGTGAAATCCATCTTGGTTCAGTAACGGTTCCTTGTCATGTTTTGGATGGCGGAACACGGGTTCTATCTGGGCGTGGAATGCAAAATTCTCTTGGTTTTTCAAGGACTTCGTCCGGGTCGGCTTTGGGGAATTTTATTGATTCAAAACTAAACCAATTTATAGATGATGACGCACTTGAAAAAATAAAATCGCCGATATCATTTAAACGTGTCGGCAGTGGTGGCTCTGCACCAGAGACAAATGGCTTTGATGCAACAGTTCTCATTGATATATGTGATTCCCTAATGCAAGCTAGTAAAGTTGAAGCATTTCTCACCGAACAACAGATAAAATATGCGATGGCCGCAGAGTCAATCATTAGATCAGTTGCAAAAATGGGGATTATTGCCCTTGTCGATGAAGCTACTGGTTATCAATATGAGCGTGAAAAAGACGCTTTACAAAAGATAATCGATAAGTATCTTCATGATGAGCGCCGCAAATGGTCTAAGACGTTCCCTGATGATTTTTGGTTCAAGCTTGTGAAAACTAAGGGATACGACAGCTACCTTGCCCTTAACAGGCCTGGATTTGTGGGGCATTGGGTAAATGATATTGTATATTCAAGACTTGCTCCAGGTATCAAAGACAAGCTAAAATCTATTAATCCACGCCTTCCCTCGGGACGGGGTAAAGGAACGCATCACCAACATCTGACAGAAGATTACGGATTACCCGAGCTTCAAGATCATTTGAAGAAGGTTATGGTTTTGATGGATGCTTCGTCAAACCAGAAAGAATTTGAGAAACTGTTGAACAAGTCACTTCCAAAATTTGGGAGCACAATTGAAATGGACTTTGACGAAGATAAATAGTGAATTGCGCCCTAGTGGCGCTTTTCATTTATCCTATCGGCTAGTTAAGTATATAGACCCCAAAATATTGCACCTAAAAACGCAATTGCTATGAATAGCCCTGAGCCCGTTTCATGGCTATGCGGTATCGCGGTTTCATGAGCATTGGCTATCGTTGCAATTGAAGTCATTAATATTATCTTTTTCATTTGTTTATCTTTCCAATCGTTTTTTGAGTATGTCTCTGAGATCTACTTTTTGCTTGCGCGACAAAGACACATAGATGAATTCCATATTTGTATGTTCCGTGATCATTTCCCCAGGATAGGGCAAATAGCTCAATTCATTAGAGCCAAATGATGGGGTTGCTGTACCAACTTGCCAGCCCGTTTTGATTTGAACATCAACAAGTTTAAGGGGCTTGCCGCCCTCACTATCCTCCATTTCAAGCGGGATTTCTGCGATCTTCAAATAAGCCGCTTTATCCTTAGCTTGCATAAAGCCTTCAATGAATTGTGAGCCAAGCGCAATAAGGTCTGCGCCTTTATCCTCCTCCTTGGTGTGGGAATGCAAATGATCAGCAATCCCGTGAGAGTGATTGTCACCATGATGATGGTGATGGTGATGATCGTGACTGTGGTCGGAATGATTATGCACGTGACCACCTCGTTCCTTCAAATTCTCCCATTGGGATTTCAATAGGTTTATCGATATGGCGTTTATGTTTGCCAAGCGTACCATTTGCAACCATTGAGCCAAGCACATCAACGATGACGCGTGTGCCCATCAAAGCGGTGATGTCGGAGGTATCATAAGGGGGAGAAACTTCCACAAGCTCCATGCCACAAATGCCCTCAGCAGCAACTTTAGATGCGAGTGCCAGCGCTTCTCTTGGCAAGAACCCTCCTGGCTCTGGCCATCCTGTTCCTGGCACAAAACCACAATCAATGCTGTCGATATCGAAGGACATATAAACCATATCCACACCATCCCAAGCCATTTCAAGCGCCATTTCCGCAGTTTTATCAACGCCCATTTTTTCCATATCACCCATTGTGATAATATTGGTTTCGCGTTCACGCGCAACTTTTACAGCTTCACGTGGTACTTGCCAGCCACCAATGCCGACTTGCACAAGATTCTTTGCAGGCACATTAGGGAGGTTCGTCGCATGGAACCATGGCGTTGTGTGCATACGCTCATCCAGATCACGCTCTTGAATATCAGCATGGCGGTCAAAGTGGATAATGCCAATTTTTTTCGATGTACATTCGGCAATCCCGCGCAATGTTGGGAACCCGATGGAATGATCGCCGCCTAAGATAATCGGAAGTGAACCCGACGAAAATACATGCGCACATGCACGCGAAATTTGATCAAATGTTTTTTCGATATTGGCAGGAATGGTAAAGATATCGCCCGCATCACAAAGTGTCATTTGCTCGCGCAAATCGACAGCCATCTCATAATTATATGGCGTGTAAAGCGCCGAAATTTTTCGGATACCTTGTGGCCCGAAACGCGTACCGGGGCGATAGGTTGTGCCGCCATCAAATGGCGCACCAAGAACCGTAGCATCATAATTGCCAACCTCAGTTACATCCTCTGTATAGGGAGCTTTCAAAAAAGTATTAATCCCCGCATAATGCGGTAATTCGCCGCGTGCGAATGTTGGAATCGATTTGTCTTCAAGACTATCAGACCCCGTAAGCCCCATACGCAATGCCCATGCTTTTTCCTTATCCCACTCGCCTTCTGGCAAATCGGCTTCGGCTTGCATCGCTTTCCAGCCACGCAATTTCGATAGATCTGGATGGTGGTATCTTTTATGACAATCCGCACGATCATCGATACGATGCGAGCGAGATTGATATAGCTTAGGTTGGAATTCATTGAACATTTGATGTCTCCCTTATGTGGTCAATGGTGGATTTGTCTTGATTTGTATCAAGATCAAAAGTGATGGTAGCGCCGTATGCATCTGGAAAGTCTGGATCCCAGCGCGGCTTGTCAAAAACAAGAAGGCGATTGCCAAGCTTGAACCCTTCTTCAAGATCATGTGTGACCATGAACACAGACATTTTCGTCTCGTCATGAAGTTCAAGTAAAAAGTCGTGCATATTGGCAGTTGTTCCTGGATCAAGTGCGCCAAATGGTTCATCAAGAAGCAAAATTTTAGGTTTAGCCAAAAGTGCTTGCGCGATGGCAAGGCGTTGTTGCATACCCCCCGAAAGTGCGGAAGGGTACTGATCTTTCATATGCGCAAGCCCAATACGTTCAAGAGCCGTCATCGCGGCATTTTCTGCATCTTTTTTCTCGGATCGTGACAGCATTCCCAATGAGTTTTTCATTGCAAATACTGCAACGAGATTTTGCAAGACAGTGCGATGTGGAAATACGGAATAGCGCTGAAAAACAACACCGCGATCAAGGCTGGGCTCTTTCGCGGGTTCTGCGCCCGCGATTGAGATGACACCTTTTGATGGGATTTCTTGTGCGAGAAGCAAGCGAAGAAATGTCGATTTTCCGCAGCCAGAGGCACCTACAATTGACACAAACTCTCCCTCACCCGCCTCAAAGTTGACGCGCTCTAAAATTGGTCTATTGCCGTATTTTTGATAAAGATTTCGAACAGAAACAAAGCTCATGATTTGCTCTCCATCCAAGGCCAAAGGTTTTCAGAAGTCTTCCGCAAAACCCAGTCCATCACGAAAGCGAGAAATGAAATCCAAATGACATATGTTAAAATAACATCCATGGCGAGATAACGCCGCACAAGAAAAATACGGTAACCTAACCCCGCCTCAGCAGCGACAGCTTCAGCCGCAATCAAGAATAGCCAAGCAGGGCCAAGCGAAAGGCGAATAGCAGAAACAAGACGGGGCATGATTTGCGGCAATACAACAGACTTTGCAATCACGAACGTATTTGCACCCAATGTTTGCGCCTTGACGATTTGCTCAACAGGGATTTCATCCACACGTGCAATAAGGTCACGTATGATAAATGGTGTGACCCCAATGACGATGAGTGTAATTTTTGAGGTCTCACCCAGGCCAAGAGCGATGAACATAATCGGCAAGAGCGCGAGCGGCGGAACGACCGAAATGACCTTAACCAATGGCGATAATGCTGCGCGTATATAGGGTATCATTCCAATTGCCATTCCGAAAAACAACCCACTGACACCTGCAATAATAATGCCGATACAAATACGCACCAAGCTAACGAGACTGTCCTTCCAAAATAAAATTTCGCCTGAGCGTTTGTCGGGTTCAAATATCAACCTTCCAGCGGTTTCTATAATTTTTGAAATGGCTGGCATGAGTTTATCAGATGGATTAACCGCGAGACGCGCTTGCGAAGTCAATGTATAAACCACAAGAATAATCATGAATGACAACAAGGCCAATATAATTTGCGAAACGTGGTCGGGCTTGCGGTTAATCCAACGCATGATTTAAAGCTCCCCCTTAACGGCCATATTCATGTAAGTGGTGTTAAAACGAAACTTAATATTGCTTTCATCACCTGTTATGGTTCCGTCTGGATATTCTATACCCACGTAATCTGCCGAAGGGGCGCCTTCACCTAAAATGCCTTTATCAAAAAGGAATTCTGCAACAGTTGTCATTGTTGGCGCAAGCTCTTTGCTCTCTGCAAACGAAACTGCATCTATAGGATCATAGAACATTTTGGTTACTGCGAGTTGTGCATCATATCCTGCCAAATCCGTACCAGATGCAATCGCCATAGCTTCGCGCGCAGCTTTGCCTTCATCGCTATCAGAAGCCATCAATGCCATTGTCTCATACCAAGCGCCGACAACGGCTTTGCCAAATGCAGGGTTTTCCGCAAGTGTATCTGTGTTCACAACAAGCAAATCAAGAATTTCACCAGGGATCATTGAACTATCATAAAGCTTTTTGGCCTCAGGGTTCTCAAGAACGGTCGACACAAGTGGGTTCCAAGTGACGATCGTATCAACTTCGGGGGCTTCAAATGCCGCAATCATATCAGCATCTGATGTATTCACGACGCCATCAAGATCAGATTCGCTTAGTCCAGCACTTTCAAGCGCACGTGCAAGAAGGTAATGTGATACAGAAAGCTCAACCAAATTTACCTTGCGGCCAGCTAAGTCTTCGAGAGTTGCATCGCCCTTCGTAATGATCGCATCATTGCCGTTTGAATAGTCACCGATAATCAAGGCTGTTGTATCAACGCCACCGCCTGAAGGAATGCTGAGTGTATCCATGCTGGTTGCTGTCACACCATCAAATCCGCCAGCGGTATATTGATTTATGGATTCGATGTAATCGTTGATCTGAACAATTTCCACATCAATATCATATTTATCCGCCCATTTGTCCATAATGCCGCTATCTTCGATATAGCCCCAAGGCATCCAACCTGCATATATCGTCCACGCAATTTTAAATTCTGTCTTTTCTTCGGCAACTGCAGCTTGTCCAGATAAGAGCGCAATGGCAGTTGTCGATGTCAAGATTAGGTTTCGTAATGTTGTCTTCATGGGTCTCTCCTTTGATTAGAGTCTGACCCAAATGCACACATTTTCCGTAATGGATACGGTCAGACAGGTGCAGTAGTCTCCCGGAATTTTATTCCGCCGTGTGCGCTGATCGTTTTTTGCGATCAGGTGATAACTCTCGGACCAGCCTTGCTTTTCAAGCGGAACCCTAGTTATCCTGCACCTTCAGCCTTCTTCGAATAATTTGTATTTTCAATATATTTAATTCAATCTTTACAAAATTAATCGCAAATGCCTAAATTTTGATCAGTGATTTTTCGAAAGTGGTCAAATTTTGATCATTTATCAATATAATCTCATGTGGATTGTCTTTTAAATGAAGTTTTCCAAACCTACAGTTTATTTTTGGATCCTTTGAACGAGCACGATAAATCCCTATAGATATCTCAAAACCTCACCAGAGATCGTTAAATTGTCTGTTGTGAAACATCGCAAACATCCGCTCAGTTCATTCCAAGCCGAAAGTCTTTTGCATTACCCAAAGCTCATATTTGTAATGAAGAGATCCGAGAGCGTCTTACATTGGCATAGCAATCGAAACAAATAAGACATTCAGATCTGCGATCAAACCAAAAGTGTTTTCTAAACGAACCAGAGTGCGCTCAACTAACTTTATTTTCAACAGTATAGGCAATTATTAACCAATCACTCCCGATACGGGAGAAGCATTAACTTAAAGGGATGCATCATGTTCAAATTTGTACAGATTTCATTGGTTTCCATTATATTCTTATTCTCACCTGTGCTGGGGTCTATTGCCCACGCAAAATCATTGCGTTTGGCATCAAGTTCGGAATTTGTGAGTTTTGATCCACATTTGGCATATGACTTTCTTTCTTACGATATAATAAGTCAAATTTGCGGAAATTTAGTTGCATTATCTGGGGACGGAACAGTAACGGTTCCAGAGACAGCGGAAACTATGGAATTTGAAAATGATGGGCAGACAATCGTTTTTAAACTCAGACCAGAGGAGCGGTTCCATGACGGGACACCCGTTCGCGCGGCTGACGTCATCCATTCGCTGAATCGTGTGACCAATCCAGAGTTTAACTCCCCAGGTGCCAATATGTTCGCAATGATATTGGGTTTTGATGAATATCAAAATGGATCAACTGAAACATTAGCTGGAGTAAAAGCACTTGATGAACATACAGTACAAATCAATCTCAAGCGTCCTTCTCGATCCTTTATTCTTGCGCTGGCAACCAATTTTGGATGCATACTTCCCAAAACAACCCCATTTCAAGAAATTGATATTGATCATCCCATATCCAATGGCTTGTTTAAATTTGAAAGCTTTTCTAACGATGGTGTTTTGCGTTTATCGAACACATATGCACGACCCCAAAAGTATTTCACAAGCAGCATTGATGAGATTATAGTGGATTCAAATATTGTGGCCGATGATGTGCTTTCTGGTTTTAGCCTTGGCGATTATAATGCCATTTACCACGGCGAAGATTGGGGGCGCATCAGCTCTATGGGTGCAGCAAGCATGAAAGTCAGCTATGATGACTTACCGAATGCAAGCACAAACACCACATATTTGTCTTTAAATACTCAAAGCGAGCCGTTTAATGATGTGAAATTGCGTCAAGCCGTTAATTTCGCCATTGATCGCGCTAAACTTGTAGAGATACTTAGCACAACGGCAACACAAACCTCACAGATTCCTCCTCCAAGTTTCTTAGAATTTGTTGAAAACAAAGATAAATATCCATATTCACCTGAACGGGCGCGTGAACTGATTGCTCAGTCCAATTACAAAGACGGCCTGGATGTAGAAATATTCTCAGTGGATTCGCGCATTCACAAAACACTTATTCATTCAATCGTTGAGGATCTTCAGGAGGTCAATATTCATGCAACAACCTATTTTGGCACTCATGAAAAAATACTCGAAGCCGCTGATACAGATGCGCCAGGGCGTATCATATTTTCCGATGGCCTAGGCTGGACTGCAGATTATGCGGACGCTTCGAATTTTTACTTCCCCGTTTTATCACCAAATGCGATAAAAGAGAGTGGATGGAACTGGCCGCGATATGACAATCCTCGCATCGAAGAGATGGCAATTGCTGCAGACAAAATCATTGATCCAGATGAATTGGACAAACACACTGAAGCTTGGAAACAAATATTTGATCAGATTGAAGACGATGCGCCATGGGTGCCCTTATATAATCGCAAATCTCACCTCATTGTTCAGCGTTCGCTATTCTCGGAAGAAACGTCGGATAATAGCAACTCCGTCGCTGCTCTCAACGCACAATTATCATCAAGTTATATACTAAAACTGGTTGTAGATACGGAATGAAAACAAGCCTCACGACGACCTTTTCAAGTCTGATGTTGGCAAGCATGTTATTTACCGCTGGTATTGTGAGTACTGGTATGGTCAGTTCTATCAATAAGAGTGTTGAGCCTCGCAAAAATCAAATTGCGATGGATCGACATCGTTGGGCACAAAACTATTTTGCAGGAACAGTATCCGAAATTAGTGATGTCGTTCAAACATTTGCCAATGAAACATCAACTCGGCATGCGATAATAGACAAAGAAGAGCGGCTTGCTAGTAAGCTGCTATTAAACATGAATAGCCAGTCATTTCCGTTTTCTGCTTCCGTCTTGTATCTCACTCGCGGTGATAAAAATGTTTGGATTGAATCGCACAAATTTATCGACGGTCTTAGCAGCGTGCAAATAATTGACGATATAGAAAGCGTCGATGCAAACGTGCATCATCGAATTATACCTAATTATGACGAAGATATATCCACACCCATATTTGTTCATTCGTCAAAGATTAATCACATAGAAAATTTTTCTTCGATAGGCTCAGTCCGCGCTGCATTCAATATTGGTCAAGGGTCTGAATTTATAAAAGAATTACAAAAACGTATGGGCGCGCAATGTGTTGTGATAGCTTTACTATCTGATCCAAATGTCAAAGGTGCAATAGGCCCAAATAATTGTATATCAAAAATACAGACTCAAAAAAATGATGTTAATATCGGAAATAGTTTGACATCGTATTTTATAGATAGTGATGAACTTTTTGTACAGGGGGCACTCTCTGAAAGTGTACGTTTTAAGGATGCGGTCATTAAATCAATCATACAGACAGATATAATTGTCGCTCACAAAGATCAACTGTGGAGAACGCTCATATTGTTAGCGCTCTCATTTTTGATATCTGGCTTCTTAGCATGGCTCTTTTCAAAATGGTATATTCAAACAAATATTCGCAAGCTCGTCGAGCTGGTTGCCCATGCCCCAAATGTTCCCATTGTCGATAACTATGAGAACGACATTATAGAATTTCAATTGGTAGGGGATACTTATCAAAATATGCGCTACGGCCTTATTAAGGAAACATCCAAAAAGGAGGTCGCTCAAAACAATGTCGAGAAGCTCAACAACAAACTTAAAAATGCCCATTTGCAAAAAATGGAGGCTCTTGGAACCTTGACCGCCAGTGTCGCTCATGACTTTAATAACATATTAGCAATTATTCGTGGAAATTTGGATTTAATTGATTTGGACAATCAGCTTCCAAGCGGTGTTAATGACAGCATTAATGTGATTTCACATTCTACAGACCGTGCGAGCGGTATCGTCAAAAACTTAATGCTCTATATCCGCAATGACCCTAAATTGAAGAGGACGCATGATCTTGCTGATGAAATTAAAAAGTTCGCTGCAATTTTACCGAGCGTACTAGGCCCTGAAATAACATTTTCTATCGAGATTGATGAACGACATGATTATCAGGTCGTGATGGATGCCGACAAATGCGGTTCTAGCTTGATGAATTTAACAATCAATGCGCGCGACGCGATGAAACAGGGTGGAACAATAACGATTCGATTGGAGCTTGACCCAGAAGACCCCACTGGACAAACTTGCCTATTGTCATTTGAAGACACTGGCTCAGGCATCAGCAGCGACATTCTTCATAGTGTATTCGATCCATTCTTTACCACTAAAGGAATAGGCTCTGGTACGGGCCTTGGGCTCTCAATTGTACATGAATTCGCTGAAAACTCACGTGGAAATGTTGAACTCAAATCTGAGCTTGGCCAAGGCACAACATTTGAAATTCGACTACCGATAGAAGCGGCTGCCCCTAAAGAACCCGCGCCAAAATCTGTTAACCGGAAGTCATTAGCTGGGATAAATATATTGGTTGTTGATGATGAAATTAGAATTAGGAGTTTTTTGAAGACCCTATTGAAACGTGAGCATGCAAATGTAAATTGTGTAGCTTCGGTTGATGAGGCTAATGAGGCGATTGAAAGTTCCTGTGAAATTGAATGTTTGATTACAGATATGCACTTAACCGATGGCAGTGGAGAAAAAATAATATCAAAATTACAATCCCTGCGCTCTAACGTCCCTGTTATCGTTATTAGTGGATATAACATTGAGGTTGATGAACTTATCAAATCAACGGGATCTAAAAATATTACAATACTTCAAAAACCATTCTCGTCCAAAAATTTATTGAAAACGATTGGAGAGGTATTATTTGTTTAGGCCTACTATTGCCTCTTAAAACTTGTCAAGCCCCCTTTGTTTGTGCCAATTTTATGGTCGTAGTTTCGGGTATTGGTGGTCGCATTTTTAATGAGGCAT
>CANMUM010000048.1 GCA_947501025.1 uncultured Paracoccaceae bacterium
TCAAAATCATGGCGCAAGCCCCGCAATCGGACAATCTCGCCGCCCTCAAGCATGGGTTCAAATTGCAGGCGCTTATGGGCTGCATTCCAATAGTTAAAACTGTAATCCTTGGGCATACGCGGATGCCGCGTGGCTTTCCAAGCATCATCAAATGTACCCGCTTGCGAATGTCTCGGCAGCCAATGCTTGGCAATTGCGCCAAGCCCGTGAACCGTCATCGGCGCGTGAATATCACCCGCCATAAACTCAGCTAGATCGCCGATTTGAGGCGCAGGGATCGGATCGTCTTTTTCGAGTAGCGCATCATTCACAAATCCCTGACCGACGGGGTTAAATTCATAGAATTCAGTCTCTTCCTCGTCACCTTCATCCGCAGGGATTTGACCACCATAAGAAAGATCATAGCGGATCGGCACTTCGGTCACGGCTTCGGGATCGCTCAATACCCATTTGCGCTTTTTGCCTTTACCCTCGGCACGCCATTCCGACGACCCACGCACGCGGAACTCATAATAGCCAAGCTTCTGACCGCCCGCATTCTCGACCTCAACACTCACCGCCCAATCTTGTGCGGGTTCGGGCGGATCTTCCGCAGATGGGCTCCGCGCAGTTGCCAAAACAATCACATCGGTTGCGGTTTTGCTCGGCGCGATCTCTTGCTCAATTTTGAGTGCGCTCTCGGCAACATCACCCCAATATTCATCACTCTCGACAATCGGCGGCTGCTCGGAAAGCGCACCAAGCGTCCCATCAGCGTGAATGCCAAACGTCCCCTTCACAATAACAACCGACCACTCCCGATCATCCAAACCCCAATGTTTGAATGTCAAATGTGGGAAAGAAAGAGAAGTGGCTAAGCGCATGGGATGTTATTCGATTAGAGAAAAGTTCATAGATTTTCCTAACTTAACCTTTCCTGCACGTATAGTGAGCTCATTAGCTGGTAGTAAAGTGGCCATTTCATCATGATCGTGAACAAAATATAAGTAGGATTCAATAGAGTGAGAAACAATATTTTTTAATATTTTCTCCGTAATTTTTGAGTCCGCTGGAAGTCCTTGGTCTTCTAGATAAATAGTAAAATACCAATGTAACCCGCTTTCAAATTCCAGTTGGGATGCAAAAACCTTTACTTCTGGAATATCTAATGCATATCCACCTGATCCACCTGCATCTTGCATCTCAAAATTTTGTACGCCGAGAACTTTAAAAAAAACCTCATCTATTTCTAAGTCCTCACAAACTAATATATAATCATAGCGGCCGCGATTAATCATTTCGTCATGGGGAAGCTGCGTGAAAACATCTTTGTCGGCCAAATAGTTTAAATTTAGTATGAGCTGATCATCAGAAGCACCAGAGCCTTGCAAAAAAAGGGCTGTAAAGTTCTTTACGTTCATATCAGCTAATTGTCTGAATTCATAAGTATCTTCACCTGCCCTAGGTTCTCCAAATTCATCTTGTGCTGCAGAGGGTATAATCATAATAGATTCACCCTCTTTATTATGTATACTAATTGGCTGTTTTAACTGATCGATTTCAGATCCGATTTCATCCAATTGAATTGGACTAGTAAAATGCAAGCCAATAACAGAGTACTCGCCAAAAAAAGCTATTTCTTGCTGAACAAAATGTAAAGACAGTCCAGATTCAGTTAAAAAAACTCCCTCTTCAAAAGATATATGTTCAACTCTCGTGGCTTTTTGTTCAAGCTGACGCTTGAATTTAACCTCAGTAGATTTTTCCATCCATATGGAATATTTCAAATTGTGCTTACTCATGCGATTAACTCTTCCAACTTTCTGAACTTCTAGCAAAACTTTTCACAACATTAACAATAGTATTCTTTGGCAACATATCCATAAAATACTCCTCAGCCATTTTATGAGAAACGATATATAAAATTCGTGTAACTGGGATATTTGGATCTAGGCAAGCTGCAACGTATCCCGTCAATTGTTTAACTGCTGCTGTGCGCTTCGTATACCAAAGCCCCATATCTTTTCGAATAGCCCATCTTCTAGCTTTAGCTAACTTTCTCCTGTGCTTAATTCGAACTGCCTGTCTAAATTTTTTTGCTGATTGGTACATTGTGAATGTAGTGTTCATAACGCATTTGGCGTCCAGTATGCAGCATCCAAAATTTTGTTTTGGAGCGCCTGGAGGATTACTCGTAATGCCATCGGCATATTTTTTAATATTATCCTCAAGTTCAAAATCAATCAAATCAAGTATTGCTTTTGGAATTCTATCAACTAAATAAACCCCCAAAGTCTCCAATAAATACTCCCGATCGCCACATTTTTTAATCTGATATACATAATAATCTTTAGTCGAATTTACTGGTGCAGACTTAGATTTTGTAGTTTCTTTAAATTCGTCTACTTTTTTGGGAATACACTGAAATGGGTTTTGAGAACCCAAAATAACTGTTCCAGATTCGATAACGATTTCTACTGGTTTAATGGGTATTTCTGTTTGGCGACTATGCTCTTTAGTTAGAGACTTAATATGCTGAACAATTAGCTCGCTAAGCCATTTATCAATTATCAAACTGTTATCAGGATTAGACCTAACCTTTTCATCAATTTCTTTTTGAATTCTATTTTGATAGAATTGCAACTCTGCGTCCTTAGTTGGAAGATTGTGTAAGTTTAAATAACTTCGAAGAAACATGATGTGGTGGTAAGGCTTTAATTGTTCAGGGTTTTGTGGTGGTAAAGTTGCTTGAAGTTCCTGCCCATAACAAACATTTTCAACGAACCCAGCAAGTAAATGTGCTTCTGGCTCATCACAAAGAGTTATTCCATAAAATTCAGCAAACGCAATATTTCTCTTAATCCAAGAAGCGTCACTAGAATCAGCTAGCCAGCCAGTTAGATCAGCTTCTGATGCAAGAAGTTCAATTAGACCGATGGTTGATCTATCTGGAATGTTGTCAACGCAGTCAGTCATTTTAGTTTATTTCCACAATATCAGAATACAGATTGACTCTTTTTGAACCTACCACTTCAACTTTATTCCCATTAACGTATATGCTTCCATCGCGGGTCAACTTTATTGCGGAAGATCCGCAAACTAAATTGATTTCCGAACCTGCACTAATCGTGAGAGTATCACCAACACCAATGTTACAATTCTTACCGATTGTCGTAGAGGAGCTTTGACCAACTGAAAGTGTGTTTGTGTTGGAAATTGTTTCAATTTTACTATTATCAATTTGGATTTGAAAATTTCCAGGATGCCCAAGATTTTTTCCTATCCCACCCGATAGATCATCAAATAAATCTGGCATACCTGTTTTACTTGATGCATGTTTTTTGGGAATAACAGTGCCCTCACTAGAAGGACCAACATGCAGGGATAAACTTCCCCCAACAGCTTCGTGATGATGCCCGCCAATTTCGATTAATTTATTTTTATTGACACTTTGTGCTAGGTTTGCGTCGACTCTCTCAGTATGATTATTCTCTATCTTCTCATTTCGATCCTTCTGCGCATGAACGAATATCTCTTCTTTCCCCTTTTCGCTTTCAAAGCGGATCTCGTTATAGCCATCGCCTTTATGGGTTGTGTCTTTCCAATAGGCGCGGGTTTTATTGGCGGGGAGATCATAGGCGTGCTTGGCGGTTGGATCATAGGCCATGCCAAGAACCATAGGTTGGTCGGGGTCGCCTTCAAGGAACTCAACGACAACAGCGCTACCGATGCGTGGGATGCTCGCATGGCCATATCTCATGCCCGATGAGTTGTGCATAACTCTCACCCAGCAGCTTGAGTTCTCGTCGTCTTTGTTGTGGCGGTCCCAGGCGAATTTGAGTTTAACGCGCCCATGTTCGTCACAATAAATTTCCTCGCCTGCGGGGCCTGTGACGGTTGCAATTTGTGAGCCGAGGATCTGCGGCTTTGGATTCGGGTTCGTTGGGCGGTAGGGGATGCGCTGCGGCATGGTTGTGAAGCTCGCATCATAACGCGTGGCGCTGTCCACACCTTCAGGGGCATCCTCTTCAAGAGCTGCGTATTGCGTGCCTGAATGCTTCACTTCAAGCAAGCGGTGCATGGTGTTGGCTTTGTCGCTTGGGTGCTCTTCAATGTTAAAACAAAAGCCAGAACACAGATGGATGTTTTGGGTTTTGCCGCTTCCATTATTAGATGCAACACGCGCGGCTTCCATTTTGTATTTTGTGAATGGCTTGCCTGCGCCTTCGTCCTTATAGCGGCCCGGAAAATCATAAAGCGCGTATTGAGCTTTCTCGCCCGCGCTTTCATGCTGGCCGTGGTTTTGGTCTTGGCCATATGCTGGCCTCTTGAATGAATAATCTTTCTGATGCAAATCAGTTGCACGAACACGCTGAGATTGTTTAAAGGCGCTGATATAACTTGTGCGGCTCTGGCCGCCTGTCATCACGTTATAGGGAATTGTGGCTGCATGCTCCAAAATAGGCATCGACCACGGCGCATCAGATATGATCATTTTATGATTGCTCGCACTGTGCTCAAACCAGAAGAACAAGCCTTCTTCGGCAAGCATGCGGCGGATAAAATCATAACTTGTTTCATTGTACTGAACACAAAACTCGCGCGGCTGATGGCCTTCGCCTACGCGCCATTCGACATCAGGAATATTATTGTCTTGCAATATTGTGCTCACGATATCCTGCACGGATTGGTCTTGAAAAATACGACTATCCGAAATGTAGTTAAGGCGGTGAAGAGCAGGTTTTAGCGTTACGCTATAAAAGCTCCGAGAGAACCCCGTATCGCCTGCTTCGGCTTCAGCAATCACGCCATGAAAATGACGCGGTTGGTCATATTTGTCATGAATGGTGAGGCAGGCTTCTGTATCCACAATCGCATCGAGATCAATATCCGCATCAAATGAACACAGCTCAACCTTAATCTCAAAACCATCAAAAAGCGCATCATGACCATCAAAAGAAACAACGGAAAACTTGTCGACCGCAGCACTCGCTTTAAAACCAAAAGCCATATCCTGACCTTGATCCAATATCTTTTGAAAATTCATGCTGTGACCTCGCAAACGTAACCTGATTATAAAATATATACCGCATACAAAGGATCAGCTTACCTAAACAATCCCTTGAAACCGTGTGTATTCTGATGTTGAATTGGCATCATGTCAACAAGAAAACGCCCGCCTCCATTAGCACCAAAACCGATCATGGATATTTTTGGTGAGAACTGGATGATCACCCGCCGTATTGATAGCGGTCATGGTTTTGATCTGCTTTATGGCCAGCAACCTTATGTGGACACGGGTTCGACATGGCATCTGATTGTGGATGAGGCGCTTGAAGCGTTTATCTTGGATAATCTTTACGCGTCTCATTTGGATTTACCAATTGGTGTTAATCGTAGAGCGCGATTAAGACGCATTATCTCATCGCGGCGCTATAACTCTCTTGAGGACTGGGAGAAAAACCGAGATAAAAGCGAGCCTGTCTTTCATGTGGATCCAGAGCATATTCAACTGCCTGAACTTATAGACGTTAATGGTCATATCTTTTCCCCTGTAGAAATCCGTTATTTTAAGCCAGGGTTCTATATTTGGATGGGTACCCCTGATAAAACGAAGGATGCTTTAGGAACGGGTTCAGCTACTGTTCATGAACGTTCCACACGGCGCTATGTTCTTACAAAAGAGCTTGCAGAGCTGCTTTATGAGAGCCGTTATTTACCAACGCATGAACTATCCTCACTCAAACTTCCGCTGCGTTTGGAAACTGTTAGACAATTGCGCATTAAAGCCATTGCCCATTTCAAGCCTGATCTTTTGGTACTCAAGGCTGAAAACGCACCACAAAATCATATACCGCACCAAACGGCACAAAAATACATGCGCGATGGCATTGTCGCCGACATTAGAGGGCATCGTTATCGTGTCAGCACAATATCAAAATCCGAAGATGGTGATATAATTTTGCGCGGCCGCAGTATGCAACAAGCCAATTCGGCAGGCCATGAATTGATCATCACACCAGAAATAGCCGCCGTGATTGATGCTCATCAAGGCTATGGCAGCAATCTCACACTGGCAAAACGTTTTGGCGTTCATTCGGTAACGATTGGTAAAATACGCAAGCGTTATAATTTTCCAAAACATGACCCTCACGTGTGGTGGGTAGAGCATGTTGATGATCTTCTAAATCTCCTGCCTCAAGCCTTCGCCGACAAGCACAGCATTCCGTATAGCATAGGAGCCAATCGCCGTTATCTTGCGCGATACCTACTTAAATGCAAAAAAGGCGAAGGACGCGGCAAAGCCTTCATCAAGGACCTAAAGAGCAAGCAATCTCTTGATGACATCGCCAAAACCCACGGCTATAAATCAGGCTCATCTCTCGAAGAAATGAAAACAGTTTTCTGCATTCTCCAAAGAGCGGGGAAAATGTGAGGTAACCAAGCCAAGGTGAAAGCTTCTTGCCCTTAGTCTTTGTGCTGTTTTTACTGGTTATTTGATCCATACCGATATTCCCATGCGACCCCAAAGCCGCGCCCAATTCTTAAGGGCAATCATGCAAGGGTCAAGAGTTCTTGTCAATTGGGCGGTGCAAACAAACGGATATTTGAGATGGAAGAAATGGGGGGATTCATACTCACATCTTACCACCGTCCATGCTTTTCCCCTCATCCTGCCTTGTCGAAAACAGGTCAAAGGGACGTTTTTCAAAAACCACATTTTTTTAAAATGATAACGCCTTGTATTCATTATGATTTTGGCACTCAAAAAAGCCCAATAAAACATTTTGTTAAACATAACTCTTATCCTGCTATGCGAGCATCTATTTTTTACCCATTATTTCTGAAACAGGATAGTAAGGTGGTGGCACAATCGGACAATTACGTTATTGACTTCTCAAAAGAGATGATAAATCTAGCTCAAATGGGCAAGCTGTTTGATGTCAAAACGGCCTAAGCTCCGCTTAAGCGCAAAGGCCATTTTAAGGACCACTGAGCGCGATTAACTGGTCTTTAGTCACAGAGATGGTTTTGGAAAATATAGCGTGCCAAAATCGCTTAAAATGGCTCTGAGGGGATTTTAGGATGAGATGTTGGCAACAATATTTACCGCCATGCGAAAAACCATCATTTTTTCGTAAAGTTCAACTCAATGTCACGAAAAAAACCTAAAAATAACCAAAATCCGCATGTTTTTCAGGGCAACACATGTGACTGTCGGATAGAAAACCGCAGCTAAGTCATTGAAAACACCCTAGATTTAGTGTTATCGTAATATTTATTAACCATTTGGCAAAAAACAAATAAATTCAATAGCTTATATACAAGAAAGTTCACTTGCGTATGGTGTGATAAAAAATTGCGCGTTTACAAGCACCTCAAGGCATTTCAAATCTTACAGAGCCAAAGCTCAAAATTTGTCAGTTTCTCCACCTCTTCTTGTTAGGATATGCATTTAGTGACAGAATTTCGATTGTTCACTCAAGTCTCGCTTTTTAATTATTCCAAAGCCTTTGGCCTATCAGCGCAATCAAGAGCTTATGTTGTGTATTGCTTCCCAAAATCCACAAGGCAGAATAAGGGAAAAGGAATGAGACGGCGGGTTAGGATAGTAGGGATCGGCATGCCGTCTCACTGGATCAGAGTAAGCTCATAAGCTGTGTACGGCAAGAAAAGCATTTAAATAAGCAATACGTTGCCAAAGCTAAGCGATTTGATAGTCATTGGCCTTTCCAAGGGCGCACGCAAACTTTAGTTTGCATAAGTGCGCATTTCATACTTCTTTTTGTAGCAGTACATTTTTACATGAAAACAGTTCAGAAACGCTTTTCAGCCTCAAGGGAATAGTGGTCAAATATTGAGTGGTTGTGCTTACACGCAAATAGGCGCTCAGGAGCCCCTAGAATTGATTTTTGGTGTTTTTGGCTGAAACTATGCCCCAACATAAAAGCATCGATCTGCGTGGCTTAAAATGGCTCCCATGGGTGATTTTGATACCATATCGATCTCCCAACACCACTATTCCAAAGCCATTGCAACATATCAGGTTAGAATGACGGTTGTTTTTGGAGTAAAACTTATGCGGTGTGTGTGAAGTACCAATATCGATAGGTGGGATAATGGGGCAAGGTGGTGCGTGGAAATAGTATGGCGCTATACAATCAAAATTGTACAGGTAAGAAATTTGTCTAGTGTTAAATATGGGTTAAATATAGTGTTACGCTTGTGGATAACTCCTTTTTTGTAAATAATATCAATTTGTTATAAACTTATCGGTAACTAAAAACACGAATCTGGGTATTTAAAAACACGTTTTTTGGTACTTAAAAACACGAATCTTGACATAGGTAACTAAAAACACGAATATGCTGTATGGTAACTGATAACACGAATCAAAAATCGCCACTACTCCCAGATCGTCACCCACAACACGATCTGTTTATTTGTGATGTAGCCGATGCGGTTCTGAAAGATGTTATGCAGCATATGGAGCATCCATTTTACTCTCTTTCTAAAAAGCCTGAAACTGTTGTAAGGCGTTATCGTAATGGCAACCATTGGCTCGAAATTACGCCAAGTGTAAAAGGTTTGGCGACGATTTATGATAAGGATATTTTAATCTACTGCATTAGTCAGATTATGGCTAAAAAAAAACATGGAGAAGAAATTTCTCAGCGCGTTCGCATCAATTCACGGGATCTTCTAATTTTTACTAACCGAGGTACAAGTGGTCGTGAGTATTTATCTCTTATGGAAGCGCTTGATCGGCTAGAAGGCACACGCATTCGTACAAATATTGTAACAGGCACGGAAGAACAGAGCGATAGCTTTGGTTTGATCGATGCTTCATCAATTAAGCGCAAACATGGCATAGATGGCCGCCTGCTCTGGTGCGAAGTAAAACTATCTGATTGGGTTTTTAATGCAATTGAAAAGCAAGAGGTTCTTACCCTGCATCGTGATTATTTCCGTTTGCGCAAACCTTTGGAGCGGCGTGTTTATGAACTTGCGCGTAAGCATTGCGGCCAACAGCGCACATGGAAAATTACTATCGGAAAATTGCTTCTAAAATCTGGCTCACAAAGCCCCGAAAAGCGTTTCAGGCAAATGATTAAAGAGCTTGTCGCCCATGACCACCTGCCCGATTATCATGTTGCATATGACGATGAAGCCGACATGGTTATTTTCACCAATCGTGGAACTATGTTTCCTGCCCCCGTGCAAGTTGATGTAAAAACTCTAAAACCAGAAACTTATGACCTTGGGCGCGAAGCGGCCCCTGGTTGGGATATTCATCATTTGGAAGCCGAATGGCGCGATTGGATTATGGAAGCCCCTAAAAATGCAGATGCTGCCTTTGTTGGGTTCTGTAAAAAATGGTTTGAAAAACGAGGAAGCCCGTGAAAAAGTATTTTTGGAGAGATATTCGTAAACATCCAGAAAAATATTGGATAATTCATTACTCTTCGGAGTCTCTTTTTGACGCTGCTAAGGAAGCAAATTCTCCTCGAGTGACGTCCATAGCGGTACTTCATTTTGAAACCGATCAAGCCGTTAGTGTCAAGCCCCCTTTGTTTGTGCCAATTTTATGGTCGTAGTTTCGGGTATTGTGTCAAGCCCCCTTTGTTTGTGCCAATTTTATGGTCGTAGTTTCGGGTATTGGTGGTCGCATTTTTAATGAGGCAT
>CANMUM010000049.1 GCA_947501025.1 uncultured Paracoccaceae bacterium
TAGCTGTCGTCTTAGCTTTACTTGTTGCTGTTTTTGTTGTCTTTGTCGTTGCCGCACTCGCCTTCTTAGCTGTCGTCGTTGCTTTGCCAGCAGCGCCTTTGGCTGTCATTTTAGCTTTAGATGCAACGGTTTTTGTTGATTTAACAGTTGCAGTTCCTGCTTTCTTCGCTGTTGTGGTTGCTTTGCTCGCAGCACCCTTAGCGGTTGACGTTGTAGATTTTACAACTTCACCAGTTGTCTTCGCCGCGCCCTTAGCTGTTTCCATTGTTACATCTGCCACACCATTTGCAGCTTTGGTTGCACTTGATGCCGCTTCTGAAGCTGCGTTGCCTGTTGCTTTCGCGGCAGCGCCCACGCCAGCTACCCCCGCACCAACAACGCCAGCACCCATTGCGGCACTACCCGCATCTTTATTACTGCCAAAAATGCCACAAATGAATTTTGAGAGCCATGCAAATAAGATAAAGAGACCCAAGAAAATCGCGATGGCTAGCAATAAAGACATCGTGTTATTTTGTGCTGGCGATATCTTATTCGCGATGAGTGCAGCTGCAATCGCGGATAAGATCGTCAGAATAAGGCGACACACACCGAATGTAGAATTTGAATTGGACATAGCAGTTCCTCTTTATAAGCAATAAATTGCCGAATAAATTAAGTTTATGAACCTTCTTTAAATTATTTTTGCCGTTTTGCAAACTCTGTTAATTCGCCTTTAGCCAATTTAATGGCCTGATTCTGCCAATCATCACGTTCAATGCGGCCCTTAAAACCCTCAAGATTGTCATCAACCCACTCAACTTGATCTTTCGTCCACACAGAAATTTGATCAAAATGATAAAATCCAAGAGAATTTAGAAGCTTTTCCAGCTTTGGGCCAACGCCTTTGATCAATTTGAGATCATCAGCTTTGCCACCACGTGCGACCTTTAAGCGCTCTGGCGCTTGATCATCGCTAACCTTCTTTACCTCGGCGTCCGCAACTTTTATCTTGGGAGCAGCGGAACTCACGGCTTTAGTGACTTTACGAACAGCTTTTTTCGCCGTTGTTTTTGCCGTATCAATGGTTTTCTTAACAGCCACCTTGCGTGCCGCTTTAGGATCGGCTTGTGAGCGCTCTGCCCCAAGCTCTACAATCTCAGGCATATTTTCAACGCGGCCTGGGCGTGTGATGCGCGCAATCGCATCACCATTATCAACCGCAAGTGCCGCAGATGCTGAATATTTCTCAACTTGTGCGCCTTCAAGAACAAGTGCCCCACCCTTTGGTTCAGCTGCAAAACGACCATTTTGGGGACCGGGAACAGGCATTTTACCTTCGCCCATTGAATCTAGAATTTTCTCAAAGCTCTCAGCCGTCAAATCCTCATAATAATCTTTGCCAATCTGAGCCATTGGCGCGTTCGTACAAGCTCCCAAACATTCGACCTCTTCCCATGAAAATTTTCCGTCACCAGAAATCTCATGCGGGTTCTCAGAAATACGGCGCTTACACACATCGATCAAATCATCTGACCCCATGATCATACAAGATGTCGTGCCACAGATTTGAAAATGCGCTACTTTTCCAACGGGTTGCAATTGGAACATGAAATAGAAGGTCGCGACTTCCAAAGCGCGCATATAAGCCATGCCAAGCATATCAGCCACAGCCTCAATTGCAGGGCGCGATAACCAGCCCTCTTGCTCTTGAGCGCGCCATAAAAGCGGAATTATCGCCGATTGAGCACGATTTTCAGGGTATTTTGCAATTTGCACTTTCGCCCATTTCGCATTTGCTGGAGTAAAGGCAAACTTCTCTGGCTGTTCGGGATGTAATCTTCTAAGCATGTTTTCACTCAACCTTCACGCAAATAAGTGGGATATTTGGAACTTCACGAGTTTTTTCAGAATCGTCAATATAATCCAATAAAATTTTCTGGCGTTCTTTTTGTAGTTCTTCCGTGTCTGCAAGAAAGCAAAGATAAACTTCCTTTCCTCGTTGCATCCCAAAGATTTCTTTAGCAGCACCACTCGTTGGAATGGTGGTATAGCCTTGATTGAAAAGCTCTTTTAAAGTTTTTGCATTACTACGCTCAATAAGATCGCTCATCGATCAATCTCCCCAAACACCACATCCATTGAGCCCAAAATCGCAGATGCATCTGCAAGTTGATGGCCCGTTAAGAGATAATCCATTGCCGCCAAATGCGGGAACCCCGGAGCGCGAAGTTTCGCGCGGTAAGGTTTATTGGAACCATCTGAAACCATATAAACTCCGAACTCACCCTTAGGCGCCTCAACACTCGCATAAACTTCGCCTTCTGGTAGTTTAAATCCTTCAGTATAAAGTTTGAAGTGATGAATCAACGCTTCCATATCTTGCTTCATATCAGAGCGTTTCGGTGGGCTTAATTTGCCACGCGCCATGACCTCGCCCTGCCCTTCAGGTGCACGAAGTTTTGCAATGGCTTGCTTCATAATCTTAGCACTTTCGTGCATCTCAGCCATCCGAATGAGATAGCGGTCATAACAATCGCCATTTTTGCCGACCGGAATTTGGAAATCAAATTCGTCATAAAGCTCATAAGGCTGCGAACGGCGCAAATCCCACGCCATGCCAGAACCACGCACCATTACACCCGAAAACCCATAAGCCAGCGCATCTTCGCGCGAGACAACACCAATATCCACATTGCGTTGCTTAAATATACGGTTCTCTGTGAGAAGCTGTTCAATATCGTCAAGAACGGGATGAAACTCATCACACCAAACATCAAGATCATCAATAGTCTCTGGTGTGAGATCTTGATGAACGCCACCTGGACGGAAATAATTGGCGTGCAGACGTGCCCCACATGCGCGCTCATAAAACACCATCAGTTTTTCACGCTCCTCAAAGCCCCAAGAAAGCGGTGTCATCGCACCCACATCCATAGCTTGAGTCGTCACATTGAGAAGATGGTTCAAAATACGACCGATTTCAGAAAACAAAATACGGATCAAAGAGGCGCGGCGCGGCACTTCAACACCCGCCAAGCGCTCAATAGCTAAGCACCAAGCATGTTCTTGGTTCATCGGCGCAACATAGTCTAAGCGATCAAGATATGGCAGGTTTTGTAGATATGTACGGCTCTCCATGAGCTTTTCAGTGCCACGGTGCAAAAGGCCAATATGGGGATCCGCGCGCTCAACAACTTCACCATCAAGCTCCAAAACCATGCGCAGCACACCATGCGCCGCAGGGTGCTGTGGGCCAAAGTTAATATTGAAATTACGAACTTTATCTTGAACTTCGCTCATGCTGCGTTCCTATTTCTTCAAATATATCATGTTGTAAAGCATTAATCAGCTTTCTTTTCATCGCCAGGGAGAATGTATTTCGCATTTTCCCATGGTGAGAGAAAATCAAATTGGCGATAATCTTGCACCAATTCAACAGGCTCATAAACACATTTCTTTTCCACATCATCATAACGCATCTGCACATAGCCAGATGTTGGGAAATCCTTGCGAAGCGGATAGCCCTCAAAACCATAATCGGTTAAAATACGGCGCAAATCTGGATGGCCTGTAAAGGCAATGCCAAACATATCAAAAACCTCACGCTCAAACCAATTCGCGCTTGGGTGAATGGGGGTAATCGACGCAATCGTTTCGCCATCGGCAATATGCGTATGCACACGAAGGCGCTGATTTTGTGTCATTGACAGAAAATGATAAACAACTGTGAAGCGTTGCGGGTTGCTTGGGTTATCAATCGCCGTAATATCAACAAGAGTTGTATATTCCATCATACGATTGCGCAAAAGCTCTTCAACAAAAGCCGAAATATTGCTTGCTGCAATTTCAACAGTTAACTCACCAAATTCAATTTTATTCGATAAGATCATTGGCGCAAGCTTGCCCAATGTCAAAAGATCGAGCTGTGATTGGCAGTTTTCAGTTAATGCATCCATGACTATCTCACAATTGTGCCAGTGCGGCGAATTTTGCGTTGAAGCTGCATGATGCCATACATCAATGCTTCAGCCGTTGGGGGGCAACCTGGAACATAGACATCCACAGGAACAATGCGATCACAACCACGTACAACAGAATATGAATAATGGTAATATCCACCACCATTCGCACATGATCCCATTGAAATCACATAACGTGGCTCTGGCATTTGGTCATAAACCTTGCGAAGCGCTGGCGCCATTTTATTTGTCAAAGTGCCAGCAACAATCATCAAATCAGATTGACGTGGCGAGGCGCGCGGAGCTGTACCAAAACGCTCAAGATCATAACGCGGCATTGATGTGTGCATCATTTCAACAGCACAGCAAGCCAAACCAAATGTCATCCAGTGAAGCGAACCTGTGCGCGCCCAATTGATGATATCGGCTGTATTGGTAACCAAAAAGCCATTATCTTGTAGGCTTTCATTGATTTCGCGCAATGAGTTTTCTTTATCAACGCCCGCAATATTTGCAGAAGTGCTCATTAGTGCCATTCCAACGCTCCCTTTTTCCACTCATAAACAAAGCCAATTGTCAAAATGGCAAGAAATGCGATCATTGAATAAAATCCAACATCGGAAATATCACGAAATGCCACAGCCCAAGGGAACAAAAATGCAATTTCCAGATCAAAAATAATAAAGAGAATCGCAACGAGATAGAATCGCACATCAAATTTCATACGCGCATCATCAAATGCATTAAATCCACATTCATAGGTCGACACCTTCTCAGGATCGGGATTTGATATCGCGACAATAAAGGCTGAGAGCATCAAAACAAGTCCGATGACAATGGATAGCCCTAGAAAAACTAAAATGGGGAGATAATCATTAATTAAAATGTCCACGATGGCACCCTTGTTTGATTTATATCCGTTTAGCCAATTGAATCATCAAGGTCAACGCATCTATGCTCGAAATTTATCGAGAAACTTAAAAGAAATAAAGCTCTTGGGGATGAAATGGCGCGGTTGACGGGGCTCGAACCCGCGACCTCCGGCGTGACAGGCCGGCACTCTAACCAGCTGAGCTACAACCGCGCACTGAGTGTGTAGAGGCGGTTTATTCATAGTCGGCAGCATCGTCAAGTCGAATTTACTAAAATTATACAAAAAGAATAAATTTTTTGCTTCATTTCCAGATTTAAAAATAGCTGACGCCTATTTGCACGCAAATAATAGTTAAGAAGATTTTAATAATTAGCTCCTAATCCTGAATCTTCGCAAAATTCAGGAGACAAAAATGGAAACGTTAACACTGCACGGCTTTACCCCAGAAAAGCTTACATCAATTGAAACAGATTTTTTTAAACTTAGGAAAAAGCTATTCGTCGATGACATGGGTTGGGATATTCCTCATAATGATGATATCGAGTTTGACCAATATGATCACGTGAATACAAGTTATTGCATCATTATTGACAAAGACCGCGTTGTTGGTGGCGCGCGTATTTTGCGCACAGACACAAATCACGATGGTTGGAGCTATATGATCAAAGATGCAAGTGACGGAAAAATTTCTCAAATCCCGTCAAAAATTATATCAGATGCACCTAGCAACACAACAACATTTGAAATCACCAGATTCACAGTTGATCCATCACTTGATATCGACAGCCGCAATGAAATTCTCAAAGAGCTTTCATTTAGCAGCTATCAATGCGTGGCAAATTTAGGTGGCGATTATGCAATTGCATTAATGAGTCCCCTCTTTTTACGCTGGTTCCGCAATATCGGGATAAATGTCGACAAACTCGGCCCAACGGTTAAGGGCATAGAATCAAGTTACTGCGTGATAGGTGGTCACGTCGACAATATCATCGCGGCAAGAGATGTAGCTTAAAATCATATCAGTCAATAATCAGGTCGACCTTTTCAAATTTGGTCACATCAATAATGCCCAAATCTGAAATTCGGATCTCTGGTATCACCACCAAAGCGAGCAAGGAATGCTGCATATATGCGTTATTTAAAGTGCAACCACATTCTTCCATAGCTTTAACCATGAACTCAGCTTTGGCCGACACCTCACTTGCGGGCGCATCAGACATCAAGCCCGCAATTGGCAATTCAACACATGCAAGCAATTCGCCATCTTTATAGACGACCACACCACCACCGATTTCAGCAAGCTTATTTGCTGCAAGCGCCATGTCCGCGCGAGATGTCCCCACGACAATCATATGATGACTATCATGGGCAACCGTTGAAGCCATTGCCATATGCCCTTTATAACCAAAGCCTGACACAAAACCATTGATCACATTTTCAGTGGCCCTATGGCGCTCAACAAGAGCGATTTGGCACACGTCTTGGCTGTCATCACCTCCAACGATTCCATTTTCAACATGAAGCATGCGCTCAAGCGCTTTTGTAGGGGCTTGGTTCTCAACCACACCAATCACGCGCACATTGACTTGCTCAGCACCATCAGGGGCATGCACTTCAAAATCTTGCGCCGTTTTCGCGCGCCCCATATTCACCGATTGGCGGGTATCAGCTGGCCATTCAAGATGCGGGCATTCGGCAAGCATCTTTCCATCTTTTGCAACCACATCTCCGCGCACCATAACCAGCTCAATGGGCAAAGTTTGCAAATCACTTGTGAGAATAATATCGGCTCGGCGCCCAGGTGCGATAGAGCCCAATTCGCGCTCAAGCCCAAAATGTGTTGCTGTATTGATTGTGGCCATTTGCAATGCAATCAATGGATCACATCCACATTCAATCGCATGGCGCACCACACGGTTCATATGCCCATCATTGACCAAAGTCCCCGAATGGCAATCATCCGTGCACAAAATAAAGTTGCGTGGATCAAGCCCCTTCTCGGTAATCGCCGTAATTTGCGTTTTGACATCATACCAAGCCGAACCCAGCCGAACCATGGCACGCATGCCTTGGCGCATATTGGCGATCGCATCAGCTTCGCAGGTGCCTTCATGATCATCGGCCGCCCCACCCGCGGCATAGGCGTGAAACGGGATGCCCCGATCAGGGCTGGCATAATGTCCGCCAACCGTTTTACCCGCGCGCATGGTCGCGGCCATCTCCGCGAGCATTTGTGGATCGGCATTCACAACACCTGGAAAATTCATCATCTCGCCAAGACCGATAATTCCAGGCCATGTCATTGCCTCTGCTACATCTTCAGCACTAATTTCAAAACCCGTGGTTTCAAGCCCGGGAGCCGATGGCGCACAAGATGGCATTTGAGTGTAGATATTAATCGGCTGAAGGAGGCTCTCATCATGCATCAATTTGACACCACGAAGACCGAACACATTTGCAATTTCATGGGGATCGTGGAAGAATGTCGTCGTGCCATGGGGCGTAACCGCGCGGGTAAATTCGGCAGGTGTTAACATGCCACTCTCAATATGCATATGGCCATCCACAAGCCCCGGGATAATATAGCGGCCATTCGCCTCAATGATTTCAGTTCCTTCCCCTACACAATGACGAGCATCCGGGCCGACATAGGCAAACCGTCCTTTAATGATCGCGATTTCCCATCCTTCGAGAACTTCGCGCGTGTGGACATTAACGAGCTTACCCCCACGTATAACACAATCCGCATGAGCGCGCCCAGCAGCAACGTTCACGAGATCAGCGGCAACATCCGCCCAGCTTGGAAATGATGTGGTCATGGGGCAATCCTTCAATCATATTGTTTTGGAAATTAAAGCAATTCTAACGCGTCTCAAATGCCTGCGCAAGCTTGTTTGACTGAAGCGCAAAATTTGCAAAAATGGAGAAATTTTGATTAGCCATATGAATTGCAGAAAGCAGCATGATCATTCAATCAAATTGCCAAAACTAAGCATTCACATAATTGTAACCATACTCTTCCTTTCAGATATGACAAAACTATGTTAGTTACCACTTACTCTACTGAATGATATTAGGTTAGGCGGAATTTATGGCAATCGTTTATGGAACTACATTTGCATATACAGGCACGACATTACCTGACGGTGAAGCCGCAACTGGAACCGTTATCAGCGGGAGCGATGTCGCACAATCGGCATCATCAGTCGAAATGGACGGCGGCACATATTTTGGAGCCCTCCTCAACGCAGGACAAAACGAAACATTCATCGTAGATCAAGACGGTGATGGCGATTATAGTGATGAAGCCGCAACCACTGTAACCGACATTGACCGCTATACAGCGACGGTTACCTACGCAGACGGAACGACCGCCACGTTGCCAGGTGAACTGGCAGTTGTCACATTAGATGACGGCACCCAATATCTTCTATTTAGAGACAGTGCTACAGATGCGCTTAACGCGGCAGGCTCAGCAATATCTTCATTCGAACTAACCGAATTTCAATCACGATGGTCAGATCGAACCATAGATAATGGCGTTGTTCATTTGAACAATTACGGCAATACTGTCACGAACACCACTGTCGTTTGTTTTTGTGCAGGAACCAAGATTGCCACTGCGGATGGATTGAAAAATGTCGAAACTTTAAAGTCTGGCGATATGCTTATGACGGCGAGCGGAGACATATCACCCCTTAAATGGGTAGGCCGCACAGAGGTAACACCCGAGGCAATGAAAGAAAACACTAAGCTTCAACCCGTGCGCTTTTCACAAGGATCACTTGGTTACAATATACCTTCTTGCGATGTTTGGGTATCAAGACAACATCGCGTGCATTTATCATCAACTGTGGCCACAAATATGTTTGGCGATGGTGGTGCGCTCATCGCGGCCAAATATTTATTAGGCCTCAATGGGATTAAACAAATTTGTCCAGAGAGTTCGATCACATATATTCACCTGTACTTAGATCAACACAGCTTATTGATCAGTGAAAACATGGTTTCGGAGAGTTTTTTGATTGGTGAGCAATCCATATCTGCGCTGTCAAATGAATCCAAAGTTTCTCTCAATGAAGTCGCGCCGCAATATGTTTCTGGTAACGAAACGATGAAACCAGCCTGTGAAATTACTTCCGGAAAAGCTGCTCGGCAGCTTATTTGGCGCCACATAAAAAATCACAAATCATTTCAAGACACTTCCGAAATAAGGGCTGATCATTACGGAAAATGCTGCCAGACCAATTCTGAATGTCCAAAGCATAGTGGTCAATTAACAGCTTACGAAATGAGGAGAATAGGCCAATGGGCAATCCCTTAGCCATAATTTTTGTAAAGCTCTTTTATTCTTAGGATAGGATTATGGCGTGAAAGAGATATAGTGAAGAAGA
>CANMUM010000050.1 GCA_947501025.1 uncultured Paracoccaceae bacterium
CAACAACAATCTCTAAATCAATCATCACCGTGTCGGTAGACGCCTTCTAGGGAAACTCAAACAATCCCGCAACCCCTAAAATAACAAAAAATGGGCCATTTTGCAAAAAAATCGTAAAGAACCATAATTCGTTAAAGAATGAACACAAATCATCGGTTTATTTACGTCGAAAAGGATCATTTGCAATGTTGTGTATATATAAATTTGTCCAAAAATCTACCTATACGTGCATTCTTTAACGCTCTGGAGTTGATTCTGGCCAGCTTCGTGTAAATTCCAAGCGATTCGAGAGAATCAATCGTATCGATAGTTGAGCAGGAGCGAATCTCTCCGCCCACCTTTATTAAAGTGAAAACTAAGGCGCTAGGTATTACCAACGCAAGAGCTAGAATCAATTAAGAAGGGAAAGTCTCGTCGGCATATTCTTCCAAAAGTGTTTTGCAAGTGTCAGGCACGATAAATATCCTTTGATTAGCCCTCTTCTTTACTAAAGGCTGATCAACCCACATTGGATTCAATCGTTTGTGTAAAACATATTGGCGATATTCACTTACATTATATGCAGTCGCATAGATTTTCCGTCCTCCATTGTTAGGGTTCTTCGTTATACCCAAATACTCCATATTCTGCTCGTGAAAACCAAAACCCATGAACACTAACCGCTTCGCACACTTGACCCAATTCTGTGCGCGCTCTTTATTCTCGCCTGCTTCTGTGAATATTTTGATACGATCTATAAATACACTCAAATCATTTATGTTATTGATCTCATCTGCAAATGGTAAATCATCAAGGCTGCCAAGCGTTCCATATGGGTGAATGATTTGCTCATTCAAAACGCCCATAAGTTCATCAAGCTCAGCAGGTGTTAAATTTGACTGATAAGCCTTAAAGGCATTGCGCATAAAATATTCAAAACTACGCTCATAATTGAATGTAATAATTGCAATTTTCTGGAGGCGTTCTTTAAGTGCCTCCATGCCCTCACCATCGCGGCCATTATCAGACCGCAGCTCTCGAAAAAATGTCACGAGCCATGTTTGGCGCAGGCCAAAGAAATCTGGTGGGACTTTTCGGTTATCACTATCAACACCATTATATAATGGCACGAAATCATTACGTCGTTTCTCGTTAATTTCCTGCGGCCCATTACGCTCTGCCTCCAATAAGGTGATGCAAATAATAATTTTGCACAGATTTGTAAATTCAGGATCGTTTTGATCATTCAGAAAATTATCAATGGATTTGCTGAGTGCGATGCCAGATTGAAGGCGTTTGATCGCTTCTCGAAGAGTGAACATAGGGTCGTAAAAATTCGCCTCAGCCCATTTGATAACTTTAAAATACAACTTATAATAGGATTGACCTGTATTTGAACCAGGGTCATATCCACTATAGCGTGGAAAATTATTAATTCTGAATGTAATCGCTAAACCAATGCCATTACAAACCTCATTAATCTCATCAATTAGCCCCTCACCTGTAGGAAAACCAAATTCATAGCTCGCTCCAGCGCCCAAAATGAACACTGTTTCTATGTTGTCTTCCATCACTCTACCCCCCTAGAGAAGCCACCCCTGAAGGGGCGGCTATTTCGTATCAATTCACCACCAAGTCTTCCTCTAGCAATTCACCAAAGCCTTCAACTTCGACGCCGTTAACAGTCAGGGTCACGCCCTTCACGGAAACAGGAACTTTTGCTCCATCAAGCACACGGCCTGACAGCATCTCTTCGGCAAGGGTATCTTGGATCGATTTTTGGATAACGCGCTTGAGCGGTCTCGCGCCATATGCAGGATCAAAACCGTGATCGCCCAACCAATTGCGCGCAGCATCATCAAGTGTAAGCACAATCTTACGACCATCAAGCCGTTTTTGAAGACTGCTCACTTGAATATCCACGATTGCATTCATGTCTTTGCGCGCCAATCTATCAAACACAACCATCTCATCAAGACGGTTCAAGAACTCTGGACGGAAATGCCCTTTAACGGCCTCAAGCATGACACGTTTCATCTCGGCAGGTTTCTGATCAATCGTGGTGACGGATGCGCCCAGATTGGAAGTTAATATAATGAGTGTGTTTTTGAAGTCTACCAAACGACCTTGGCCATCCGTTAAGCGGCCATCATCGAGCACCTGCAATAGCACGTTCCAAACATCGGAATGCGCCTTCTCAACTTCATCAAACAAGATGACCTGATAAGGGCGGCGGCGCACAGCTTCGGTCAGCACCCCACCTTCATCATAACCCACATATCCAGGAGGGGCACCGATCAGGCGCGCAACGGAATGCTTTTCCATAAACTCACTCATATCAATGCGCACCATGGCTTGATCATCATTGAACAAGAAATCGGCCAAAGCTTTGGTCAGCTCCGTTTTACCTACACCCGTTGGCCCCAAGAACAAAAATGAGCCTAAAGGACGATTCGGATCATTAAGCCCAGCACGCGCACGGCGAACGGCATTGGCAACCGCACGCACCGCAGCTTCTTGGCCAATGACACGCTTGCCAATTTCCTCTTCCATACGAAGGAGTTTATCGCGCTCACCTTCAAGCATCTTATCAACAGGTATTCCCGTCCAACGCTCCAGAACTTGTGCAACATGCTCAGCCGTCACCGCTTCTTCAACCATCACATCGGAAACTTCCGCCTTCTCGGCCTCTGCAAGTTGCGCCTCAAGCTCTGGGATAACACCATATGAGAGCTCACCAGCCTTCGCCAAATTGCCAATCCGCTTGGCAGCATCAAGTTCAGCACGCGCTTGATCAAGCTTTTCCTTGATGTCTCGAGCGCCTGCGAGCTTATCGCGCTCCGCCTGCCAACGAGACGTCATTTCCATTGAGCGCTCTGAAAGCCCCGCAAGATCTTTTTCAAGTTTGACCAAGCGATCTTTCGATGCGCTATCACGCTCCATCTTGAGAGCCTCAACCTCAATTTGCTTTTGCATAATATCACGGTCAAGCGCATCAAGCTCCTCAGGTTTGCTATCTGCTTCCATTCGCAAACGCGCAGCAGCTTCGTCCATCAAATCAATGGCTTTATCTGGCATAAAGCGGTCAGAAATATATCGGTCTGATAAAACAGCAGAGGCAACAATTGCTCCATCCGCAATACGGATACCGTGATGCAATTCGTATTTCTCTTTAATACCACGCAATATTGAAATTGTATCTTCAACTGTCGGCTCATTGACCATTACGGGTTGAAAACGGCGTGCGAGGGCTGCATCTTTTTCAACATATTTACGGTATTCATCAAGCGTCGTTGCGCCCACACAGTGCAAATCACCGCGCGCCAAAGCAGGCTTGAGCAAATTAGAAGCGTCCATCGCTCCATCAGACTTACCTGCTCCAACAAGTGTGTGCATTTCATCAATAAACAAAATGACATTGCCGCCCGATTCGGAAACTTCCGCAAGAACAGACTTTAAACGCTCCTCAAATTCACCCCTATATTTCGCGCCCGCAATTAATGCACCCATATCAAGGGACATCAGCGATTTGCCAGCAATGCTATCAGGGACATCTCCATTAATAATACGCAAAGCTAAGCCTTCGGCAATCGCAGTTTTACCAACGCCCGGCTCACCTATCAGTACGGGATTGTTTTTTGTGCGACGTGACAAAACCTGCATGGCTCGGCGAATCTCATCATCACGGCCAATAATGGGGTCAATTTTTCCATCGCGGGCGGCTTGTGTCAAATCACGCGCAAATTTCTTGAGTGCCTCATAATTGCTTTCCGCCGTTGCCGAATGCACCCCTCGCCCATTTTGCAGTTCTTCAATCGCTGCGCGTAAAGCCTTTGAGGTCAATTTACCATTCACAAGCGCCTGCCCAGCTTCAGATTTAATATCAAGCAATGCCTCAAGAACGGTCTCGCTCGACACATAGCTATCACCATGCTTCAAAGCGAGGTCATTGGCTTTGACCAGCACCTTCCCAAGTTTAGAATCCGTATAAATCTGGCTTTGCCCAGAGACTTTCGACAGCTTGTGAACCGCCTTATCATTGTCACGAATTATCGTCTTAAGATCACCGCCAGCTTTGACGATAACGCGCGCCGCTTGACCTTCTGGATCATCCAAAAGTGCTTTAAGCAAATGCTGCGTTGTGAGCTGCCCATGTTCTTCGCGCGTTGCAATTGTTTGTGCGCCCTGCAAGAAACCACGTGCACGTTCGGTAAATTTCTCTAAATTCATATCCATCTCCTTAAGCCCTGCGATCTACGTCAAAAGCCCGCAAATCCAGTCATAAACAATATCGCCCTTTATGGCACGACATATGATATAAATGGGAAATAAGTCGCATATTTCAAGATCACCCAACCCTCGCTTCAAAAAAATTGTAACGCATCGGCAATAGGAATTGCATCTTCCATTTTGAATGCCATTCCCATATCAAGACCAAAAAAGGAACTCACATGAAACCACAAGATCGCATCATCGTCGCCCTAGATCACACGAATATCCTTGAAGCCGAAGCTCTCACCCAAAAGCTTGGTGATCAAATTGGCTTTTATAAGATTGGTTTGGGATCACTCACCATTGGCGGCGGCGCTCTTGCCATGGAGCTCAAAGAACGTGGCAAAAAGGTATTTATGGATCTTAAATTCTTTGACATTCCAGCTACGGTTGAGCGCGCAATCCGCGGCCACGCCTCACTTGGTCTTGATTTTATGACTGTGCATGGCGATCCATCTGTTGTGTCTGGGGCGGTTGAAGGACGTGGCGGTAGCGATATGAAAATTCTTGCCGTGACTGTGCTGACATCAAGTGATCGTGCTGATCTTGATCGTGGCTTGATTAAGGCTGGCGACATCAAAGACATCGTTGTTGAACGTGCCGCAAATGCATTTATCGCAGGCGCGGATGGTGTGATTGCATCGGCTGAGGAGGCCGCACTTATTCGAGCGCTCCCAGAAGCAAATGGCAAACTCATCGTGACACCAGGCATTCGCCCTGAAGGGGCTGCAATAGGGGATCAAAAACGCGTCGTTACACCCAAAATGGCGATTTCAAATGGTGCTGATTATCTTGTGATTGGCCGCCCGATTATCGCAGCCGCTGATCCGAAAAAAGCTGCGGAAGATATTATTGCATCACTTGATTGATCTTGTGCTATAATTCCCACAGAATTTTAAAAAGGATATCGACATGTTCAAACCCGTTATAAGCGGCACGGGCGTATTCACACCCAAAAACATCATCACCAATGACGAACTCGTTGCGAGCTTCAATCAATATGTTGATTTATTTAACGCCGAAAATAGCGAACAAATCGCAAAAGGAGAAATCAAGGCCCTCACCTATTCAAATGCGGACTTCATTTTCAAAGCATCGGGTATCCGCCAAAGGCATGTGATGGATAAAACTGGGCCACTTGACCCCAAGACTATGCATCCAAATTTACGACAACGATCCGATGATGAGCCGTCAATTTCTGCTGAAATCGCGCTTGACGCATGCCATAAAGCCCTCAAAGCCGCAGGCAAAACGGCAGCAGATGTTGATGCCGTTATTGTGGCATGTTCCAATATGGAACGCGCATATCCAGCCATGTCGATTGAGGTTCAGGAGCTTTTGGGCATCTCAGGATTCGCATTTGATATGAATGTGGCTTGTTCATCAGCCACTTTTGGCATTCAAGCCGCGAGTGATATGATCAAGTCTGGATCAATTAAATCGGCCTTGGTCGTCAGCCCTGAAATCACATCGGGGCATTTAGAATGGCGTGATCGTGATTGTCACTTCATATTTGGCGATGTCGCAACGACGGTGTTTTTGGAAGAAAAATCTTTAGCAGACCAAGATCATTTTGAAATCCTTTCAACGCGTTGTGCAACAAAATTCTCAAACAATATCCGCAATAATAATGGCTTCTTGCGCCGTACGCGTCCTGATCGCTTGAAAGATCGCCGTGATATGCAGTTCATGCAAAATGGCCGCAAGGTCTTCAAAGAAGTCGTACCTATGGTCAGCACACATATCGCAGATCACCTTGAGGAAGAACAACAAATAGGCAGCGACCTCAAGCGCATCTGGCTGCATCAAGCGAATCAAACAATGAACGATCTGATCGGCAAAAAGGTTTTGGGGCGCGTCCCAAATGAAGACGAACAGCCAAATATTCTTAAAGATTATGCAAACACATCTTCGGCAGGATCAATTATTGCATTCTCGAAATATAATAAAGAATTCGCTGATGGTGAGCATGGCTTGATCTGCTCATTTGGCGCAGGTTACTCGGTTGGCAGTGTATTGTTGCGCTATTGCACCGTTTAGGGTTGGAATTGATAAAGACTTGCGATTTTATCCAAAAACCCTATATATACGCGTGAAAGCATAGGCCGTTGCCTGTGCAATGACTTGAGGAATGAATGGCTAAAGAAGATATTTTAGAATTTCCGGGCGTAGTAACTGAGCTACTTCCAAACGCAACTTTCCAAGTGGAGTTGGAGAATGGTCACACGATCATTGCCCATACTGCTGGAAAAATGCGCAAGAACCGTATTCGCGTTCTTGCTGGTGATAAGGTGCAGGTTGAAATGACTCCATACGACCTTACCAAAGGTCGCATCAACTACCGCTTTAAATAATGGATTTTGTGCTGGCATCAGCTTCCCCGCGCCGCGTGGAGTTGCTTGCACAAATCGGAATAACCCCAACAAAAATTATCCCAGCCAATATTGACGAGACGCCCCATAAACACGAGCCTCCCCGCAATTACGTGCTGCGTATGGCTTCTGAAAAAGCGTCTGCCATCACTGATGATCTTCCTATTCTTGCCGCCGATACTTCCGTCATTTGTGGGCAACGCATTTTGGGAAAGCCTGAAAATGCTGATGATGCGCGCAAAATGCTCATGGCTCTTGGTGGGCGCCGTCATGTCGTCATCAGCGCTGTCAGCATAAAAATCGGTGAGCGTATCGAAACGCGCGCCGTGGAAACCAAGATCAAAATGAAGCGCCTCAGCCCCGCCGAACTTGATGCATATATCGCGTCGAATGAATGGCAAGGCAAAGCAGGTGGTTACGCGATCCAAGGTCTTGCTGCTGCATTTATCACTTGGATACAAGGCAGCTATTCAAACGTTGTCGGCTTGCCCCTTGCAGAAACATCAACATTACTTGGACGCATAAAATGAGCTATGAAATTCACATCGCACCCGTGGGTAAAGGGCTTCTTTATGTCCTAATGCGTGATGCAAAATGCGAAGATATCCTCTTTTCTGATCTGGATGGCAAACGCGATATTGGCGCAATTTATATGGCCAAGATTGATCGCGCGGTTAAAGGAACGGGCGGAATGTTCGTTGATATTGGTGGCGAAAAAGCATTTCTGCGCAGCAAAAAAAATTACCCCCTAGGCCGCTACCTACCCGTTCAAATCCAGCAATGCGCGTCCCATGACAAACCAATCCGCATGACAGATCAAATTGATTATCGCGGTGAATTTGTGGTTTTGACCCCTGGACGCCCAGGAGTTCATCAATCACGAAAAATTCGATCCGTAGAACTTCTTGATGAAGCACAAGAACAGCTTGCATCACTTTTGCCTGAAAATTGCGGCATGATTTTGCGAAGTGCATCGCGCAATGCGGGTTTTGATGAAATCGCGGAAGACACTGCCGAGTTACTTGCGCAGCTCAACAAGGTTGAAAATGCAAATCAAAATGCAGGATTGATTTCTGCGGCTCCCATTGGCGCGCGTCGTGCATTGACCGAGTGGAGCGATAATGGCGTTTATGAACATGAATATTTTCCAGATTATATTTTGGAAGCTCTTCATAACGCGCTCAATTTGCCGCTGAAATGTGCTGGCGGTGAAGTCTATATTGAAGCGACGCGCGCGCTTATCGCGGTTGATGTGAACACTGGTGCAAATACCGCGCCAACCGCCGCTCGTGATGTAAACCTTTCTGTTGCATCGCATCTGCCACGTTGGTTGCGGATGATGGGATGGGGCGGGCAGCTTTGCTTAGACCTTGCGCCCATGCCTGTTGGTGCGCGCAAAACATTCGAAACCGCCATCATTAAAAGCGCCAAGAAATCTGGACTTTCACTTAGTGGTCATGGCTTTGGACCACTAGGACTATATGAGGCGACAATTAAATATGATCGTCGCCCCCTGCCCCAAAATATCCTTGATCTATTTGGCAACTAAACCACTACCGACTGGCGTGTGTAGGATTTTTGCTGTGGTTTTCCAAGTACTGAAGTACGATGTCTTCAGTGATTGCGCCGTTCGTGGTTGAAAAATACCCACGCCCCCAGAAGTGGCGACCCCAATAGCGTTTTTTCAATGCCGGGTATTCGCGTTGTACTTTGTGCGATGAGCGCCCCTT
>CANMUM010000051.1 GCA_947501025.1 uncultured Paracoccaceae bacterium
CCATATAGACCGCAAATACAAGCGAAGCCAATCATCGAAGGTCCCGAAATTGCGATCGTCACGGGCCCAGAAGGCGAAGAAATCTACACGGACGAATTTGGAAGATGCAAGGTTTTCTTCTATTTCGACAGACACAGCAAGCAAGATGAGAACTCATCATGCTGGGTGCGCGTCACCCATGCTTCATCGGGCATGAATTACGGCCACGCATCGATCCCGCGCATCGGCTCCGAAGTCATCGTGCAATATCTCGACGGCGATATCGACCAACCCATCATCACAGGCATGGCCTATAACCCAACCAAAAAACACGCCTACAACCTCCCCGACAACAAAACCCGCTCCTACTGGAAAGACAAAACCCACAAAGGCGACGGCTATAACGAGATCAGGTTTGAGAGCGAGAAAGGGAAAGAGGAAGTTTATGTTCATGCCGAGAGGGATCATAATACCGTCATCGAAAACAATGAAACGCATCAAATAGGTGTCGATCGTAGCAAGACTGTTGGCAATGATCAAAAACAAAATATAGGAAACGACAATTCTTCTTTTGTAAATAATAATGATACTGAAGTTGTTGGCAACAACAAGCAGTTACGGGTTGACAATTCAAGAGAGCAAACAATTTCATTTGATGACATACTCGGTGTTGGGAACAATCGAAACGAATCCATTGCAAATAACCTTACGCAAACAATTGGTCTTAACTCCGATATTACAGTAAAATCCAACGCCTCTGAAAAAGTTGATGGAAATAAAGGATTGAGCGTAGGAGGTTCATACCAGTCCAAAATCGGCGGAGACTTAACGTTTAAAACGGATGGTGAAATTATATTAGATGCTTCAAAAATTACACTTTTAGTAGGTGGTACGGCGCTTGTCGTTACTCCTTCAAGCGTAGATGTCGCACCTAGTTTAATTATTGGATCAGCTTCACCTGGTGCATTATCCATTCCTTCCATCCCAGCAATTTTGGAACTGGCTGCAGGAGAGGGATCTCCTTTCGTCGCGCATTGCCCAAAGAAACAGTCGTAAAATAAAATGGTAGAACAAATTTATTGGATTGCGAAGTGCAGTTTTTCACGAATTGATGCCTCATTTGAGGATTCTACTATTTTATGTGATGCAATAGGCATTGCGTCACATAAAATAGAGTTCGAAGATAAGCTATCAGAATACTGCAAAGAAAACTTTCTAGAAGTTATGTGGGTTGATCGTATTGAGAAAGTCATTGATCTTTTTGCTCGATATGGACCCGTTCGAACTATCTCCAACGCCTGTAAGAGTACGGGAAATGATCGACCTATAATCTTAGGATCTTTCTACGATAAACCACGAGAGCAAACTGAAGAACTATTGTACACTGAAATAGAGCTCCAGGACATTTTTATTGATCACGGCAATAATGTTTGGGCGCTAATTGATGGCGTCAATTGTCGAGAAATAGCTTCAATTGTTGAAGAGAGTAAAGTTAAGGCTATGCCTTTATACTCAACTGCGAACGCTGAAATTTTATCTGGATCTCCTTGGTTGATTAAGGTGGATCTCAATAATAAGATTTTTTCTCAATGGATTAAAAGCCTATCTGCGCTACAGCATTGGGGGTTTCTATTCAAATCAAGCTGGAACTTGTTGCAGTTACGTAATCATTTACGAAAATTCACGATGATTGACATCCCTTCCAAGTTTGAAGTGCCTGTCTATTTTCGATTTTATGATCCGCGTGTTTTTATGGATCTCACTCAAATTCTTGATGAGACTAAACTCAAAAAATTATGTAATGGTTTTTTAGAGGTTTATTTGCCGATTTCACCAATGCTTAACATTCCGAAAAGAAAATCAAGCCACGACCCTATAAATGTTATGGCCGATTTAGACGAATTTGAAGGCAGATTTATTTCCTACAAACCTCCATGTTTTTCTTTAGAAGAGGTTACGAATTTAACAATGGCATTCAAAATTAACAATGAAGAATACCAGCATTTAGAAAAATTACAAAAACCACGTAGTGGTATAAAGCTAGCACGAGAGCTACGGAAGAAATATTCTGAGAACATCACAAATGCCCAACTGGTCTATGCTGTGAACACAGCGCCAAATATTGGTGAAGAGTATGGGATGAAGTCTCATAAGGAAGTTACAACCTTAGTGAGAGCAATCATAGAAATAGGGCCTGATCTTTTAAAGACAAATTCTCATGTCAAAAAAATAATTTCGGAGACTTCTCGTTACGCTTGGCAAAGAGAGCGAGCATTAAGTAAATATCTAGATAACCATATACCGAATATAAATTTAGAAACGGATTTAAAGCCTGACACGGTCGGCAACTGGATAAAAGATAATACTGAAAAGGAAAACAATGACCATATCTCCTGAAACAGCCTTAGACTTATTGAACAATACAAGTACGCCTCCGCCAATTCCTGATGCAGTTGGAACTTTAGAAAACTTAATTGCACAGGAAGCTAGCGGGAACTTAACAAATGATCAACAAACTGCACTTGATAACTTATCGAGCGCAGTAGAGCAAAACGCTATAGAAGCAGGACATCTTGATGACCCAGGAGATCCTCAAGCAATGACGGATCAACTATATGGCACGGCTTGCAAAATCTGTGAGCCGCAAACTCCATGCTGCTTGTTCGAATTTGAAGTAAATGATAAGAGCGATCCAAGTCGTAAAATCATTTGGCCAATCAATAACGGGGCACCTGATAAGATATTTATAATTGCAAAAGATCCAATCGATTTCAAGCCATCATCAAAAGCAACGGTAAAATTAACTGATAAACAAGGTTGTCAGGACGGCAAACAAGGCCCTTTTGCTATTGCTAAAATGGTGGCCCGTGGTGAAGACGTTATATTTGATCAGCAGACATTAGATTTCACGGTGCCTTTTGAGATTCCTGAGGCACTCGCTGTTCTTTTTCCTGAAGATCTTTTGATTGCTATTTATGTTTTTGCGATGGCAACAAGTATCCAATATTATAAAAACAAAGATGACATCCCAAAAATCACTCCCCACCAATGCGGAATGCCTGGGAACATCAATAAGTCACTTTATGTGCATCCGATCCCCCATTGCAAACTAGAGCTTTCGCTTACGGGGGAAGTTGGCGCAACGTTTACATTGGCTGGTGGCAGTAGCATAAACTTTGGTTTGGTAGGAAGTTTAACTGGTGAATACGGCAATCGCACACTGTCACTCGCAAATGCATATACTCAGAGCATAACAACAAAACCGCGTACTAATCAGGGTCCAGTAAAACTCCCTAGTGTACTTCAATCTCTTTCCGACGTTCAGAATTCTATGAATGAGTTATTGGGTTCTACTGGTTCGACAGCGCCACTTACTAGTGCTTACACATCTTCAATTTCTGTTAAATTTAATAGTGAGCTTGCGATCGACGCTCTTGAGCTTAAGGGAAAGTCAGGAAGTCCAGACCTTGAGGTCAAGTTTGGGAAAGGAAAAATTAAATTCGGCGTTAAGGTTGAAGGTAAAGTAGATTTGATTGAACTACTTTTAGCACGCAGTCCTAAATTAGCTAAAGAAGTTGCAGCTGTACGTGAAAAGTTAGCTGATGGCAACAACGCCGTTTCACTCAGTTTAGAATGTTACGTTAAGCTTGGTTCTAATGGTTCAGTTGAATCTGGTATTAAAGCTCCAGGTAATATTACCATTGATTCACAAGGAAACTTTGCTCCAGATTTTGAAAGGCTTCAGCCTTATGTCGAAGGCAAGGTAAATATTATGGGTGAAATAAAATTATCAATTATTACAGAGGCAGAAGTCTGGCGTTTTAAAGGTAGTGCTTCTGCGAGTGGAACTGTACATACTGGATGGCATTTTGGTGTTCGAAAAGTAGATGGGAAAGAACAAAAACTATATCATTTTGAAGGTATAATTCTAGATGTGCAGATTACAGCAAAAGCAACTAGAAGTACAAACACAAAACTCGATCCAGATAATAGCGAATTCGAGACCTTTGACGACAGCTTTGAGGGTATAACATCCATTACGAATGGTACCACAACGGCATCGGAAACAGTTTTATATGAAGCCGATCCGATAAATAAAACTTACACCCTAATTGATCCAAGTGGAGAGGCCAATCAATGGAAAAATATTTAGTTCTTATCTCTTACATATTAACATTAACTTTCTTTGGAGCCGTTATGTCCGCAAATGAAAAACAAAATCCTGATAATCTTATTTATCCAAAACGCGGATATACCCTTTATATACAAGCGGAAGGTTTTCGCATGAGAGCCTATATAAACGGCGCCCCATCTTATACTCAGGTCAGGTTAGAAAAAAAATACTACGGCACGATTCCACTTAATGAGGTCATGAAAGCGGGACGCAACAAGGTCGTTCTTGATCTTGAGCCAATAAATTTTGAAGATAAGAATTACACCCCCAATGAAAACAGCTTTTTAAAAGTTTCTCTCAATCCTTCTAAGGATGTTTATTCAAGTTATGAAATAGATTTGTTTTGGGGTCAGTATGATATGAAAACTAAAAATCTTGTGCCTATGTATGAATATCTTGGTTTTAAAGCAAATTTTAAAGATGGCCCTTACCTAGCTAATTGGCATTATATATTGGAATCTGTAAATATGCAGTATAATACGGACAAAGTTCCATCACAGACGCCTTATACACAGCGTTTAACTTTCTATTTTGATGTGCCCTCAGACGAAACATTCGAGATATTGCCTTGGAAAAATGCACCTGTTTTAAAAGATACCCCAAAGCTGCGTACAGAGCTTATGCGCGCTTATGAAAAATTTTGGTCGCCGTATCAAAACCGAGACATTCAAGGCGTTAGAGATCAAGCGGAGCTATATTTCAGAAGAGTCGCCGCATCTTCTGGCTTTGAAAGCATTGATGATTTTTTAGCAAATTCAAAAATTCGTGAAGGCCAGCTAGGAAAGCCAAGTGAAATAGCTTTGCCAATTAGCTGGCCTCCATCTTCGAGCAATCTTTCTCTTCTATTTAATGATGAATCTAATATGGTAACAATTCAACCTAGTCCATTGATAACAAAAAATGCAGATGATCAATTATATTTATCGGTACCTTATTATTTCTTTAGAAACTCAAAAGGGGTTCTGCAAATGGGGCATCAACAAGAATGGTAGGTTATCGTAGGTGGTAAGTTAGGTGCTTGGCGGTAAACCAATTGCGACTATTTTGCTCAAGTTGCGCTTGTGGGAAAACGCGCCTGTTCTCAAAGACACGCCCAAATTTCGTGCCGAACTCATGCGCGCTTATGAGAAGTTTTGGGCACCATATATTCAAAAAGATGAAGCAGGCATTCGTCAGAGCATGCGTTACATTTTAAGAGGTATAGCTTCTGCTGTTGGCCTATCGGTTGAGGACTACTTGGCACAACCAAGAGCAAGTGACGCATTATATGCAACACATGCCGATGCGCAAAGAATTGAATGGCCAAGTGAGCTTTTTCCTATATTTAACAATCAACGAAATATGGTAACAATCACTCCAAATCCATTGAAGTTTATTCAGATTACTGACCAGAAAACGTTTTCTACAAACAATATCTATTTTTTCCGTGATGGGAATGGTGATTTGGTTGCTGGGCATTGGCTGCGATGAATAGACTATTTGGGTTTCTGCTGGCGTTGCTTCTCTCATTTACGGGAGCCACCATGTCATTTGCTGAAAGCACAACTTCAAAATCATTCATTCATCCTACTTTAATTGAACACGATGAGGTATTAGAAAAATGTATATAAACAAAGCAGCCGAGAAAGTGATCCTTATATGAAACCAATATCTTGCGTAGGTGATAAGCATGACTGCCCGAAGCATGGCTTGAATGCGATCGTGTCTGGCACTTCCCAAATGCTTGGCGGTAAACCAATGGCGACTATTGGTTCAAGTTGTGCTTGCGGGGGAACGATTATCAGTGGTTCTAGCGCTATGTTGATCGATGGGAAACCCGTTGCAACTATTGGATCAAAGACATCATGCGGCGGCGTTATCACCAGCGGAAGCGTAGCAGCAAAGGCATAGTGAGTTGGTTCAATTTATACGTTTATTTGTGTTCCAGTGGGTTTTTGTGACCGCGTTCTTATTTTCGGCAAGCGCAGTTGATTATCCTGAATATAAGAACATTTATGTAAATGATTTCGCAGATATTCTTGACGCGGAATCTGAAGCAATTCTCACACGAAAACTGGAACACTTTCGCAAAAACAAGGATACTGAGTTTACCGTCGTAACCGTTCAGAAAATGAGCAATTATGGCTATGAAGGCGAAATTGAAGAGTTCGCAACGAATTTATTCAATGAGTGGGGTGTAGGCCATATCGATCGCGATGATGGTATTATGATGCTTGTTGCGATTAAAGACCGCCAAATGCGCATTGAGGTTGGGTCAGGCTATGGTTCAAACCTAAATAACGAGATGCAAAATATTATTAACAACGACATTTTACCCTATTTTAAAAAAGATCAATTTGATGCAGGCATTTCAGTAGGGGCTCGTTCTGTTATCAGCTTTATGAACAGTTATAAAGAACCTATTGGCAATAGAATGGCGAAGCATTTTCCTGAATGGGTTCCTGAATTTGTTGTTATCTTGATCTTAATTGTCATCTTCTTTGCTGGCTTTATATTGGCGGGCTTTATAGCTATCGCTACTCCAATATATCTTATAACAATCTTATTTCGAATGGGTTCCTCTGCTAAGAAGGCGTATCGAAATCGTGCAATAGAGTGTAAAAGCTGTAACAAAACAACCAAAAAAGCATCGAAATTTCAGAGAGAAAATATTCTTAGTAAAGGCCAGCTCTTAGAGCATATGCTAGGATCAGTGATTTTCAAGACATGGCACTGTCAGCCTTGCAATAAGACCTATGTAAGGCGTTATGACAAGAATTGGAGCCAAATGAAGTATCGCGAATGCCCGGTATGTGAGTTTTGCACCTTGAAGACCGACGAGATAGTTTTAGAATCAGCGACTAAATTTCGATCAGGTCTTGCGAAGCGAGTCTCGCAATGTATGCATTGTGATTATGATTTTTCCGAAGAATACTCTATTGGTATCCAGCGCGAAACTTCCCGCGGCTCCAGATCCTCCAAAAGTTCGCCGTCCTCATTTGGGGGCGGAAGTTCGTCAGGCGGAGGTGCTTCTGGACGATGGTGATATTATCGATGTCGCTTTTGTTCTATGAATTTATTTAACATAAAACCTCTTCTAAGTTTTTGCAGGGAATAACACCCGTCATTGATGCAATACGTTTAGAAACAATCATGAAAAACCGATTATTTATTTGTATAGTTTTTCCCTAAATTACCAGGAAGCTTTTATATCCATTCATTGCAATGCAACTTCGGTAGTTTCATCTAGAGTATCAGCGCCATCCTCAAGCACACAAGTAATTTACCCTGCTGCAAAAGGTAAAATTCGCAAAACAGTCAAAAATTAAAAGCAATGAATTCAATATACTAACTTCTACAAACAGGAAGGTTTTGTTGAATTTTGACAGAAGTTTCTTAAAATTTTGTTTGGCTTCGAGATATCTTTCATGATTAAAGTTATTATATATTTCAGCGTGAACACTGATGAATTTCTGGAGCGTTGCTGGAC
>CANMUM010000052.1 GCA_947501025.1 uncultured Paracoccaceae bacterium
CTCATCGGTCGTTGATTCTGCGCGGAAGCAGTTCCGACTGGAAGTCGGAGGGTTTAAACCAACAAGTGGATACTAAAAAAATCCCAAAACTGTCTGGACAGCGCAATCTGATTGCCCTAAAAGAACGCCACCTAAGCGTATAAATACGCTTCCCGCCCGGGTAGCTCAGGGGTAGAGCAGCGGATTGAAAATCCGCGTGTCGGTGGTTCAAATCCGCCCCTGGGCACCATTTTTCCCTTATATATTAAAAAAAAATTATACAGGTCTGTAGAGCGATTTGCTAATTGTAGCGCGGTTTTGGCTTTCGGACGTTTCGGCGGGATATGTCGGACAATTGTCGATTTCTAATCGCCCCGCAATTTTCCTCACACTAGCGGTTTTGAGGTAGTTTTGAACGTCTGGTCTCCTGTCTTCAAAAACAGAGGTTTTCAAACAATAACTCTAGGAGACAACAATGTCAGAACACACTCAAACAGAAACACAGCTTCCAATCTATTTTAGCTATGGTGATGATCTCACGACCAAGCCACAAGAAGGCGTCTTATCCGTTGCAAGCGTACTAGAAGTCTTAGCCGATGCAACAGACAATGAAGATATTATGTGCAATATCACAAACGAAGGACGTGAGGGCATTTACTTCATTTTCAAGGCTTGCCAACGCCAATTGAACGCTATGGCCGCTCTCGTTGAAAGTAATCAAAAACAAGAGCCAGAAACATCAAATGCCACTGCGATCTATCCAAAATTGCAGCAGCCGATGGTTCATCGCAATAAATTTGATGAGCTTGAAGCGAAAGAGGTTCAGCTGCTTGTTAATCTTGCGCGCGGGCATGGACTTGAAAACTCGGCAATTGCCATTGGTGTTGATAATGGTGAACTGACCAAAATGACTGTTCGCCTTGAAAAGCGCGGACTTATTGAAAAGCACGTTATTGACAAAAAATACCCTAGTATTGACGTGAACCCAAACGCTGAATCCGCGTAATTATCTCAACACAAAGGCGTTCATAAATTGAACGCCTTTTTCATCACATATTAATGGAGAGACTTATGAGCGATTCAAATGATGGCTTTGATTTTTGTGTGTCTTTACCTGCGGAGGATTGGGCAAATACCAAAAGACGTATGGCCTTTTTAGAGGCTATATTAACGCAAGTTATGCGTGATCATACTCAAATTCGTGAATGGTTCACAGCGCAAGAAATAGCAGCTCTAAAACTGCCAAGCCTTTCACAAACAAGCGAAGGCATTGCCAGAAAAGCCATCACCAGGAACCCACACCGCAATGGATGTTGCCACTCATGCGCCTCATTAAAGGCAATCGCGTGAAGACTTGGCAAGAGGCTTATACCATTCTCACAATTGAGTAATCGGCAAGTATCGATGTAAAAGAAATAGAAAATGCGTTCGGCCTGATATATAAACGCGCAAAAGGATAGTAAAAGGCAAGATGGCAAGAATTGCGACACCACGGTTTGCTAGTGACTATGACGAGAAGTATCATCGCCATTTGAAACAAATCTTATCCGAAAAACCAAATAACCCATATAACCAAGCAAAAATTCATATTGGTTCACTAGAGCAATTATATGAACTAGAAAAGACAACTCCATTGAACAAAATGCCAAGGCGGCATAGGGCGCAAAACTTGCTGTGCTATCGGCTCAACAACGCGGCGTGGTATGCTGATCAATCACGCCGTCAATATCTCAAGGTAAAATGTAAAAATGATAGTTGGCACAATTGCGAACGCCAAATCGCACAGATTGCTCTCTACGGTGAAATCAACGATAATGCGCCAATGCCATCATTCCGCACCATAGAAAATTGGTTTGAAAATTTCGACTTGCCTTCCATTGAAACAATCAAGATCAAAAGCCAATGGCATACACTTGAAGAATGGCTGTTAATTATCCAACATTATGAAATTGAGAATATGCCAAAAACAATGCACCAAATGCGCAAATATGTGTCTCAGTTAGTGTACTCTAAAGACCGAGATTTTTACAAAAAAATATTATAAAAATATTGTTTTCATATAGTTAGCCAGAACATGATCGCGAACTGTACTAAAATTACGTTCTACGTTCAATCACGTTACTCTTAACATAAATTTTTATGTCCAATGTTGGACAGTTACACAAATTCACAGCCCTGTAATCCTTTGTTTTTGCGGGACATTTTTTTGGGTTTATACAAAATGTTCATCCTAAGTACGCGATAACCTTTTGATTTTAATTATAAAATATCGAAAAATGAGCGCAGAATGAGCGTTTTTGCAAAATAGTGAACGAAAAACGCGCAAAGTGATCATTTTCGATCATGGCTATATTTGAGCAAAAATGAGCGTTTGGCCTTTGTTTTACTGGATTATTCTCTCTGCAAATTAGCTTTCATACTACTGCAAAGGCACGTTAGAATTGGTCTGACAGCACTGCAAGTCACTCAAAAGGCGGCACCTCTATATCATATTTCTCGATAAATAGCGCATCCATCTCATAGCCTACGAAGGCGAGTTCCGTTTCATGTAAATTTGTAGCCAAGGTGCCCGTTACCCAGACAGGCTCGTAAAGCGATTCAGATTCCCAAGTTTGCTCACTTTCAACCACAACGATCTGGTTAGCAGGTGGTGGTGGCGTATGGACGCAGGCGCCCGCATAAGGAACGAGAAGGAAGCTCTTCGTGCCATCTGCTCGTGTATCAAGTGGCACAACATATCCAGGTAATTTTATTATTTTCCCCTCGAGATCATTGTTCAATTGCATCGCGTTTTGATCATAAGCGGGTTTCCAAATGTCACGCACATTATCTTGCTCACCAAGTCCAATCACATCGGCATAAGGCACGCCTTCTGGGATTAGATCATCCCAAGTGATTTCCAGAGTCCCTGATGTAGAAAGAGGCGCTGTGTTGAGTTCAGGTTTTTTAAAAACAGTTATAAATAGCGTTCCTATTGCCACGAGCGTTACGGCAACGATCATACTCAAAATAAGTGTAAGCTTGTTCATGATTTAACTGTCATTCCATCTGCAATTGAAAGCTTGTAGGCGCGTAGAGCTGGTAAAAGGCTTGCGATGCCTGCGCCCAAAACTACGATTAAGAGTACCATAATTTCACGTAGAGATGGAAGGGTCATAGGCAGCCAAATATTAAATTGGGCATCAATCATTGGACGTAATAAAAACAATCCAGCATAAAGAAATGCAACCCCCAAAATCACTCCTATCAATGCCATGAGCATCGCTTCAAGCACAAGAAGGCTCATGATGATGTTGGGGCTTGCACCTACTGATCTCCAAATCGCCATCTCACGACGGCGCTCATTTAGCGAAGCAAATATCATAACCATCATGCCTAGTAAGGATACAACAACAACCATTGCAGAGACAGCAATTAATGCCGTTTCTGCAACGCCAACAATGCCCCATAATTCTTGCAGAGCGACCCCTGGAAGTATGGCAAGCAGAGGCTCTTCGCGGTAATCATTGATCTTACGCTGCAACGCAAAAATTTGCATACGGGATTTCGTTCCGATAAAGGCTGCGGTGATGGCCTCAGGCTCTAAATCCATTTGGCGGATCGCGTCGATCGGCGTTGTGTTTTGCGATTTCGCACCAGACTGCCAATCCAAATGAATCGCTTCAATCGCCTCAAGACTTGTGATGATTGTTCGGTCGACAGCTGTGCCCGTTTTTTTCAATATACCTGCGACCTTAAAGGGTTGATCATCATGCTCAATGAATGATGCAAGCCCATGTGAAACGACGATCGGTGAGCCAATTTGATAGCCCAAGCTTTGCGCAACGTCGGCGCCAATAACCGTGTCATATAGATCACCATGAAGTTCGCCCTCATTCAATTCAAGCGCTTTGCCTCCACGATATTGGTAATATTTAAAAAAGTCACTTGTCGTGCCCATGACCCTGAAATTGTGATGGCTATCACCCAGAGATATCGGCACAATCCACTCAACTCTCTCATCAGATGCGATGTCCTCATAGCTTTCCCAAGTGATATTATTGGTCGCGTTGCCAATTCGAAAAACCGAGTAAAGCATCAATTGTATGGAGCCAGAACGAGCGCCCATAATAAGATCGGTATTCGAGATTGTATCGGCAAAGCTTTCGCGCGCACCTGTTCTTATCTTTTCGACACCAAGATAGAGCATGGTTGAAAATGCAATTGATAAAACAGTAAGCCCAACGGTGAGCCAGCGTGATTTAAGAGAAGCGTGTGCCAGTCGGAAAATCATTTTACGACCTCTAATATGTCTTCAATTCGGATTACGCGATCAAAATGCACCCCTAGGCGTTCATCATGAGACACCATCAAAACTGTTGTATTTGCCACATCGGCCTGAGCATTTAGGAGTTCTATAAATGCAGATTGGGCGTTAGAATCGAGCGCCGAAGTGGGTTCATCAGCGATGATTAAGGGTGGTTCGCCAATGAGCGCGCGAGCAACGGCAACACGTTGTTGCTGCCCTACCGAAAGCGTGCTTGCACGTTGTTGTGTTAAATTCTGCGGCAAGCCCAATATATCCATTAGTCGATTAATCTCGGCATCAATGTCACTAACCCGCGCACGCCGTTTTGGAGCGAAGCGCAAAGGCAAGGCTATATTATCATGCACAGTCGCAAATGGTAAAAGATTGAATTGCTGGAAAATTATACCCATTTCTTCAGCACGAAAACGATCACGTTTTGCACTGCTCAATTCAGCAATAGTGTTCCCCGCAATTTGGACTGTGCCTTGATTGGCAATGTTTATGCATGCAATGAGTGAAAGCAGCGTAGATTTTCCTGATCCGCTCGCACCCAGCAATAGTGTTTTTTCACCACGCGCGAGATGGAGTTGGGAGACATTAAGTTCAAATCCTCCCTTCCCAGACCAAACAAAATTGGCGCTTTCGATAGCAACATGCTGCAATTCGCTTAACCTTCAATCTGCAAAACCGGCGAAGCTTTGGTAGCCTCCATTTGAGTTGCACCTTTATCCGAAACAAGCTCAACTTCAACCTCTTTCGCATTTTCGAATGCATTTACAAACTTAACATCAATAGATTTGAGTTCGTCAATATGATCACAGGTGAACATAAATTTAGCGTGAAACTCACTATGAGAAGCCTCACCATCTTTTTCATCGTCATGATCATCATGCCCATGCTCATCATCTTCGTGTCCATCATGCATCTCTTGATCTTCACCAACCAAATGTGCAGATATTTCCGACACTCGGCAATGTGCCTCATCATTAAATGCAAAAAGATTGCTAGCTTGACCTAGTTTTTGGATCGCATCTGCAACTGCATCTTTGTCCTCCCCACTTGTGGCTGCATATTCAAAGCCGACAATATCTGCCCCAGGAGCAGTTAAATGAATTTCTATATTTTCTTTTTCAATAGCGATTTGTACTTTGCTCACGCCATGCTCATGCGCATCCATTTCACGGTGACCATCCTCTGCCATCATTGGCAATGCGAGTGCAAGTAAGGGTGTATATATTAATTTCATGATATTCCTCAAATTTATTTATAATAATGTTATAACATAACAATTTTGTTATTCAAGCATGAACCACCATAGATCTTCAAAGATTATTTTAAAGCCATTCGGATAACGAGTTAGAAGTAGCCTAAGAGCTGTTTTAGAGAGGCATATCGTTAAAGATATTTAAAATCCCCGTTTAGTGATGATTTATACAGCTTTCATTCATGATCAAGAGCAGCCAGATAAGTCTGAAGAAGCTCATTCAGCGTCGTACGCTCCGCCTCACTCATGCCTTCAACAAGTCTTTTTTGGTTTTCAACGTGATCAGTTACAGCCGCATCTATAATCTCGTATCCCTTTGCCGTGAGTTGAACAAGCACACTGCGTTTGTCATTTGAATTCTTTATTCTGACAACAAGTTTATCTTTTTCAAGCTGATCAATACGGTTAGTCATCGTTCCTGACGTGATCATCATCGTTTCAAGCAGTTGATTAGGAGACAACGCATGAGGAGGGCCTGAGCGTAGCAGCGTTGCAAGCATATCAAAGCTCGCACCGTTCAGTCCATGTCGAGCAAACGTCTTATTCATCTCTTTAGTCAATTGGGCGGACAGCCTAATGATCTGCCCGATAAGAGCCATTGGCTCAGTGTCGAGACCCGGCTTTTGCGCGGCCCACTGAGCCTTAATTTTATTCATATCATACATTTTGAAACTATACTCTATATTTATCTTGACATCAAGCTATGCGCAAACTATCTCGATATCAAGATAAAAGGATTTCAATATGTCACGCACTCTCGATCTTTCACTCACAGCATTTGCACCTATTATCTGGGGCAGCAGCTATATCGTCACGACCCAATTCCTTCCAAATCTTGACCCACTGACCATTTCATTCCTGCGAGCACTGCCTGCTGGCTTGTTTTTACTTTGCTTGGTTCGGCAGATTCCTAAAGGACATTGGATACTCAAGGTGTTTGTTCTAGGGGCGTTAAATTTCGCAATCTTCTGGTCGCTCTTGTTTTTTACGGCTTACCGTTTGCCAGGTGGAGTGGCGGCGGTAATGGGTACCCTTCAACCATTTATTGTTATCTTTGCTGCCCGTGGTCTTTTCGGAACACCCATCAAAGCCCTATCAATTTTTGCGGTATTTGTGGGTGTTCTGGGCGTTGCACTGTTAATCTTAACCACTGATGCAGAATTGGACATGCTTGGAATTGCTGCTGGTGTCTTAGGGTCATGTTCGATGGCATTTGGCACGGTTCTTAGCCGCAAATGGCAACCGCCAGTTTCAGCCCTTACCTTCACGGCTTGGCAATTGACAGCAGGCGGATTGTTACTACTACCATTTGTTCCATTCGCGACCACAGAGCTCTCTAGCCTTACCAAAATGAATGCCGTTGGATTAATTTATTTGGGTCTCATTGGAGCAGGACTTACCTATGTTATATGGTTAAGAGGGATCAAGCTATTACAGCCCTCCGCAGTCTCAATACTAGGTTTTCTTAGCCCATTAAGCGCAACCATTTTGGGTTGGCTTATTTTGAATGAAACACTCAATTTGAAGCAATGTGTTGGCATGATCACGGTGCTAACTAGTGTCTTTATCGGACAATATGCCCTTCGACCTGTTAAAAAATAATCTAACGGCTTCGGAGTGGTAACTTTATTCGTTATCGGCCATTGTAACTCCGAAGAGGTTACAGCGTTCCTTTCGGTATTTATATAGCGCATCGCAATCTGTTTAAGGATCATGTTTTCGGGTGATTTGTTTCGCTGGATCAAATCTTATTCCTTCGAACTCCAAGAGAT
>CANMUM010000053.1 GCA_947501025.1 uncultured Paracoccaceae bacterium
TTTCGTGCCATTAAATTATCCTTCAAATAACAGAGCTTTACTAAATTAGTGGCACAGGTTTAAGGGGCAAGGACACCCTAGTACGCGTCAAAAAACAGATAACTCTACTAAGATCATCTTCACTGCAAATGACCGTAATAGCTTCAAAACATACAGGCACACACGGTATTTTACGCGGTTAAAAACATGGCTTTTGGAAACATTCTCTACACCCGATAATATTGAAAACGTAGATGAATTTATCAAAACAGAAATTCAGTTCGCAATTGACCATTTTCGCACGGATAAAGCTAAAGTTATTGACCATTATGTCGCGGCTTCATGGATACTTGGAGAACCTGCTATAACGTCGAAGAAAATTGATGTTGTACGTGATAAAAAAGACGGTAATTTAGCGAAAGAATTGTATTTGGCCGCATATGATACAACGCATGGCGAAGGGGTTACAACATGATACAGGCATTCAAAACACCACAGATATATTGGCAACAACCTGATACCCCATCAAGTGATGAGGAAACAATTTCTGATGATTGTGTGACTTGTCCGAAGGTATATGCTTCATTTTACTACATTCGGCATCCAGATCATTCATCAAATACTAATTTAGGAAATAGAGAAGTTGAATTTTCAAAATGTTCACGTACATTTTTAAATAAAATCAAGGAAAACTTCTATGCTGGGTATTGGTTTTTTCTCAAATATAAGCCGCAAGATTTAATGGTTGAATACTGGTATCATGATGAAGCAACATTTGTTGGGCAATGGAGGAAGTTAATGTCTTTATCGGAACAGCATAAAGTTGCTGCCGTTTCAATGTTTGGACATCATGGGCTAGATCCGGACGGAAATAGCTACATTTCAGGTAGAAATATTGAAACTTATGTACGTGGAGAGCATGCAGCATATGGAAACGATCCGTCAAACCTGCATGGTGATGAACTTTCTAATTTGGAAGTGTTAAATTGGCATGATCCTAAGGAATCATTTATTTTCATGTCTAATTGCAATGGAAATGAGGGCACGGAGAACGTTGCGGGTAATATGCACAATCGTCAAGGCGTAACTACTATTACAACTAAAGCATATGCTTCATTCTCGAGGGAATGGGACAAATATAGCAGCATTAATGGTCAGAGTTTTGGATCCGACACTTACTTGCTTGCGTTTAATGGTAGATCAAATTTGTGGGGAGATGATAAAGACGAAGACGCAAGCTGGCTTAGGTTTTCTATGCGAATTCCTGAAGCGTACTTTGGTTCGAAGGTTTGGACGGGAATTGAATGATGAAATCATATATTAAACGCATAACCTTTATATTTGTTATACCTATTTGTTCATTATTTTTCACTATAGTTTGGTACACACAGATATACACTGGTAATGATTTCAAAAAGTTAGAAAACCACATAAAATACTGCAAAAGAGAAAACTGCGAATGGTTGGATTGGGATTTCACTGGCGGTAGATTTATAAAAAGAATACCGCCTGAGATTGGTGATCTTGATCATTTATATGGTATTTCATTTGATGCGGTGCAGATAAATAAATTTACAACTTTAAAAAATGTACCAAACCTACGAGCTTTATATCTTCAGAACATGCAAGAACCAGTTGACTATGGCAGCCTCTCCGTTTTGGAGAGCTTGGAAAAGCTACAAATCTACGCTAACCATAAAACGAAAATAAACAACATTGAGTTTTTATTGCCTATGAAAAAACTCCAAGATTTAACTCTCGCAAATGTTGGAATTATAAACATAGAAGTTCTGCTAAAGCTTCCCAGTTTAGAAACACTACGCGTTTTAAATCGCGATGTTTTTACAACAAATGAATTAGAATCTCTAAATGATAAAGGCATTAACGTTGTATATATTTCAGGCGAATAAGTGAACTTTTTTATTGAGCTACCTATTTCAGAGAACGAGCATCATTATGAAAATAGTTAAATATATTGGTGTTTTTATAATTTTAATTTTTACTGTATTGTTTACTTTTTCTTATTTTGTGAACGACTATCCAGCAAGAAAGCGAGTATCTGAATGTATTGAAAACATAACCTGCAATTCAATTTATTTTGGGTATGATGACTTTATCCATCCATCAAAAATTCCCAACAATATTACAAAAGCAAATAATGTTTATTATGTCAGTGTTAACTTACCAATATCGAATCCCGATATTCTCGTAAAAATGCCGTGGCTGAAGGCGCTTCAAATCACAGGTCAACGTTTCAAAAAATGGGATTTTTTATCTAAAATGACTTCACTAAATTGGCTTAAAGTAGAGGTAAATCACGACTTCGATTTATCATACTTAATACCGCTTGAGAATCTTGAAGAAGTTCGCATTTGGCGAGAGCATCCTTTTGACGACCTTTCTATTTTTCTAGAAATGGATAATCTCCGTGAACTCCGAATTCCATATTCTAATAATGTGCCAGAAAAACAGCTAAAGGAATTAAGTGAAAAAGGCGTTTGGGTGAAAAACTTAAACAATGCTAAATATTGGTGGTGAGTTCACTTGAATAAGTTACTTCTGTTTTTGTTAATAAACGGAAGTAAATCACCCCTTCCAAAAACTTGCAGTTGCATGAATTGAATTTTTCAAATAGCCTTTCTCTAGGTTCTAGGAGGTTATAAATGGCAGAGTTTGCGCCATGGGTCGGCAAATGTCAGTTTCAAGCGATAAATACGTGTGATGCAGAAACGCCCGATTTTGAGGCTTATGTTGCCGTATGGACGGATAGCCGAGATGGTTTCGAGGCAGCAATCAATACGCATTTTGAGAAGAACACGCACCGCCTCTTTTGGACAGAAGACGTTCACCCAGCGCTATCATGGCTCAAAAAATTCGGTCATAACAATACGATTATTGGGCTTTCTAAGAGTGTCAATGAGCAAAACCTTGTCAAAATGAGCAAGCTTGCGGATATTGACGAGCACGGCCAATATCTCAAAGACGAGGGTTATCTCACCATCACCGAACACGACATTCCAAAACTTCCCGAGCAAGAAGGCATACCATTTTGGGAGCGTGAATGGATAGTTCCTGAGCTTAAAGAGCTACTTTTCGGACAAGATGAAAACGGTGAAAAAATACGCACATATTTTATTGTAGATGCGACATTGCGCAAAAACATCACAGGGTATTTTGATTTAGATAGCCTCGATGTGCCGGTACAATGCCTTTTCAAAGGTGAAGCGGCTGAGGAAATGAAGGAAGTCGCACCGTATCTTATCGACATGACATTGCCCGACGGGGCGTTTGATGACAAAGATAAAGTTCCTGATTTTCATAAGGATTTCTTTAAAAAACATTGGGGGCAGAATACAGGAATCTTTATACGCACAATGGCATCAATGGATGATGTTTGGAAGCATTTTAGAAAATTTACTAAGGTACAAGTTGAAGAAGATAGGCGTTGGGTGTTCTTTCGATTTTACGACCCACGCATAGCCCCAAGCTATTTTGATAGCATTAGACATATTCCTGAAAAAGCCGCGCAATGGGTTAACTTGCGTGGAAAGAACGGCATTGAGCGCATCATTGGCAATCAAACCGACCTCGAGCAACCGTGGAGCATAACGCCTAACTGGCAAAAAATTGCAGACACAAAGTTCATTGGAGCGCCGATATTATCCAACGTGGAGATGCAGGGTTTTACTCGATACCGCATCTATCACTATGAGAAGCGAGCTATGGCATTTTTCCGCAAGCAATTTCCTAAGCTTGCTAAACCTCTATCCAACGACCAGCTCCGTAAAGTGATTCAACTCGCTTACGACAATGCCAAAAAACGTGGGATAACAACAGAACGCGACCATTTCAAATATCTTATCATCGTCGCCTATTGGGGAATCTTTTTTGAAACTGACCCCCAATATCAAACTGCACTCAAAAAAGCGGGGTGGATTAATTCAGATGGGCAAGTGTTACAACATGCCTATCTTCCAAAATTATTAAGAGAAATTGATAAGCACACTCTTTCGATAGCAACGGATTTAGCATCTTATAAACGCGTATCATTGTCTTTGCGCGAGGTATATACACAACCAATTCCCAAAAATATTTCACCAACCATAATGTTGAAAATTATGAAATATATTTGGCCTGCACATCTGAAATATGGTAATATGCAAGACTTTATAGTTTTAGCAAAAAATGGGATATCAAAAGGTAAAAATTTAAAACTCTACACAAGGGATATTATAGCCTATGTCTGTCTGTGTATTTTGGTGACCGTTTTGATGAAAGTCCATTATTTTATTGGGCGAACTCTGCCCTAGCAAACGATGGGCGTGACATTGAGATGAGACGAGAGGCTTTTTGGTCTGGCGTATCAGAACATTTTGATAGGTTGATTAAGAAAGTATAGAGGTTAAAAATGGGTTTTTGGCGTCGGTTATTAGGAAGTTCAAATGATGTATCTGAGCCAGTGACAGGCGCGGGCTCTACTCTTCCACAGGTATCAGATACAGTGGAAGGTATCCCAATTACACCTGGAGATACACTTAGCGAACTTGGTCGCGATAATAATTTTGATTGGGGAAATTCCCAAATTGTGCGAAATGGTCAAGTCGTTGATGTTGACCCCAGTCAAGTACAAGTCGGAGATATTGTTGTTCCTAATACTCACACAGTTCAATCAGGGGATACATTAAGCGAAATAGCTCGAGATAATGGGTTTAATTATAATGATGCCCAAATTATTCGAGACGGAAAAGTTTATGATATAGGAGAAAATGGAATCCCTGCGGATCAGATTCAGCCAGGTGACCAAATTATCTCCCCGAATGATTCCGTTACTCAACCGACAGAACAAGCCGCAGAAGAAGAAGCTTCATCACAAAACCCAGAAAAGCCTGAAGCAGGATGTCGCGGGTGGATATCAATATTTAGCCATTATATGAATTTTGACAAAATTGCTGTAAGTTATAAAATTACGATTACAAACCTTGATACGGGCGCTGTGGTCATCAATGATGAAGAGGTCAAATATACGGCTATCGCAAGTGCTGTGACGGCTATTCCAGAGAAAAAAGAAGACGCGGTAGTTTCTGGTAATTCTCGTGTTCTTTTCGGCGGAGAGGAAGGGTTTGAGCTGGGCAAATATAAAATAGCAATCAAACCATCCGTTGCACACGGAAAGTTGCGGATTAACAAAACACCTATTGCTTCGGGGGGCATGTTAGGTCGTTACCAAATATATAACACAGATGGTACATTGCCAACGGAACCATCAAATGTGAATACAACTGATAAATATTTGCAAGTTCCCTCTGACACAGCCGTTGAGATTGAATGGAACCATGAAATTAACGTTGCTTGCGGAAATTCTGACGCCCCACAAACCGTGGAGTTTGTTTGGACAGATTTTAAAGCAAATCCCAATCAGCGAAATAGAACTGATAATGGTATACGTACGCTTCATCCACAGGTTAGGCATCTATTTTATGCATTTTTTAATACTGTCGAAGATCGAGATAAGGTCTATACGGTTACCGATTCGTTTCGAACTCCTGTAGAGCAGGACAGGCTATATGCGTCACCCGCGAGCAACGCTAGAAGATGGCAAAGTCTACATTGTTATGGATTAGCTGTCGATACTTATGATACACGGTCTAATCCAATCGGAGCTGTAACAATAAAAGTAGCAAATATAGGCCGACATTTCGGACTAGCTCCTGGAATGGACTTCGGAGATACGCCGCATTTTGCGTATCCATCTGAAAGTCATTGGAGAACTTTAATCCAATATGTGGCAGCGAATAATAATGAACTCAAAGAGGCACACCGAATATTATATGATGGGAGATACTATGTTAAAACTATTTAGTTCATTTTTATTTTTACTGATTGCTTTTTCGGCTAGTTCACGAACTGCGCTAAAGTCGTGCGTATCTCCAGATTTTTTTACTGACATTTCAAGTGAAATATCTCTTGAAATGTCAAAACAAGGCTCGGAGCATTCTACATGGCAAGGAAGTGATGAAAATTTTGAATTATTTAAGATCTACAGGCAATATTATTCAATTGTATTTGCGAGACAGAAGGTTGAAGCAGATTCATATATATATTTAGGACAGACGGAAATTGATGACACCGTAATCACGGGGGACTCGAATAGCAGAATACTAACAAGTTCGTTTTTACTCCTTCAGAAGAATAACTCATTACACTTCCTATGCGACGATGCAATCGGGTTAAATCAAGAAATAATCAAACAGGATTTTTCAATTATTCTTATAGAGCGATGATAGAAACCGAATGGAGCCATGAAATTAACGTTGCTTGCGGAAATTCCGACGCCCCGCAAACCGTCGAATTTGTGTGGACAGATTTTAAGGCATCTCACTCAAAATCAAGACAGAAAATTGAAACGAGTCACCCTAAAATTAGACATAGGTTTTTTTATATTGATTAATAAAATTGAAGAAATGACTAATGAGACAATTTGGAGAATTGACCAAGGATATAGAACAATTTCGAGGATCAAGACTGCCTTATAAGCGTAAAATCCCCAATGTTTTATATAGAGTTTATGAGGAATTTTAAAATGCATTTCAAAGTATTAATATTGCCATTATTTATCATATTATTTTCGTGCACTTCAGATGAAAATAACCAAAATGAATTTGGCGATGATAGTGGTCAAGTGTATCTTACTAAAATCGAACAAATAAGACATTCAGAACAGCCCTATGTTTATATCTTGGGCGGCATATACGATGGAGCGGCATGGAATCAAGAAACACGCCTCATAGTTACAAATAATGACATCTTAACATGTGTATTTACAGACGCCACTTCTCGGGATAATACTAATTTTCTAACTTTTTATCATTGGGAATCCGAGAAAATATCTGGCCTTTATGAAAAAATCACTTCTATTATAAAGACACCTACAAACCGTGGATTTGCAGCGAAACAGAGCGATAATTTTATTTATGAACGAAATTTCACTGGTGGCTCAAGATTCTGGACAAACATAGGTTGGGAAGCAGGAAATTTTGACGTATTAGATAGTTTCCTTCGTGAAAACCCACATCCATGTTGGGCATGGGGATAACTTCTGCTTTTATGTAAAATCTCTCAAAAGCGGAAGTTGAAAGCAGCTATTATTCCGAAAAAACTATGGAGTAAAATTAAGGCGCTCGGATGGAAAACCGCGCTGGGTTTCGAGTAAGTTCAATCTTGATTTCTAGATGTCTTCAACAATCGCTCGCATGGTGACTGTTAGGCATCTAATCTAACATCAGCGCTATAAAACAAGATGCCATTGCTTCGTCATTCCAGCTTA
>CANMUM010000054.1 GCA_947501025.1 uncultured Paracoccaceae bacterium
GATTATTTAAAGCCCCAGATAAAACTGCTGGCCTGAGCGTAACGGATCAACGCGAAACTGTTATTCATATACGCCAATAAACGCAGGAGTTTCTCCGAACCATCGGTGCAATCATTGTAGCCTATCAGTATCCTGTTAAATCCGGCAACCTTATGGTGAGCAATCCATTCTAACAGGAACGGGCCTTCGTCCTTAATCGAAGTTGCCAAATGATAGTCCACGACTAATTATTACTCCCTATATTTTGCAAATCTAGATTTTGATAAGCTAACATATCAAAACAATCATCATCCAGCATATTTTGAACAAATTGCAAGCGACGCTTATAAAGCTCTTTTATATTTTTATTTATTTTGGCAACGCCGCTTAAAGAAAGTATACGCACCTCCTCTTCTTGGCGCTTTTCAAAATATCGCGAAATCGAATGATCCTGAGAATTCGCTCCTATATTTCGCGCAAGAAAATAATCCAAATTATGGTGTAAATTTTCATTGGCAATGCCCCTTTGACTTATGGGCGGCATTGCGCCTCTTCCACGTGCCACACGCAAGCAAAAACTATCAAGCGATTTAGTGGCATAATGATTGACCTGTACAAGTTCATGGCCAATCTGCTCGGGCGGCAACTCCCGTAAATTATAAATCTCATTTCCAACAAATTTATTAGGGTACTCAAAAAATTGTCCTGAACCATTTGCAAAAATAAGTTTGCGATCCAAATGAAAATCAGCGGGGTGATGATTGGTTAGCCCTGCAAAGTTTTTTGGATCAAACGTAATGCTTTTGACGCCTCGATTGCCAATACCAGAACCTTCAATAGCATTTGTGAATCTCTCACAAATAGGCATATCATCCCATTTTTCATGCCCATCATCACCAAAACATTTCCAGCTCATTGCTAAAACATCGCATTTTGGAAGCGTTTCGATTAATGTTTGAATTTTTCCATCGCCAATATGAATATTAAGAAACTCATCAGCATCTAATATTGAAATTGCATTTGCAGATTGTACGAATTCGCTTGGATATAATTTTTGATATGATGAAAGCTGTGGTTTCTGCCCTTCATCAACAATGTTCTCAAATATCTCTATTTCACCATGTTCTGCAAGTTTTTGAAGCAATTCATCCGAGCCATCTGTGCAATCGTTATATGCAATCATGATGCGATCAAAGCCGACAACTTTATGGTGGGCGATCCACTCCAATAGGAATGGACCTTCATCTTTTACACTCGATATGAGATGTATAGCCAAGTTTATCTCTACTTAATGTGCAAGATTGACACTGCTATTTTCATTGTCATTTTTTGCAGAGTAAGCAGCCTCATCCCAGTCAATGGCTACTGGTTTGCGCGTAAGTGCATGACCCAGAACTTCTGACACATGCGACACGGGGATAATTTCCAATCCATCAAGTACAGATTGCGGCATATCCTTCAAATCTTTCACATTATCCTTAGGAATAAGTGCGGTTGTAATACCACCGCGAACAGCAGCAATGAGCTTTTCTTTAAGCCCTCCAATCGGCAGAACATGACCGCGAAGCGTTACTTCACCCGTCATCGCAATATCCCTGCGCACAGGTATTTTCGTCATAACCGATACAATTGATGTCACCATCGCAATACCCGCTGATGGGCCATCTTTTGGCGTTGCGCCTTCAGGAACGTGAACGTGAATATCATATTTTTCCACACTTGGTGGCTCAATACCAATGCTCGGCGCGATTGAGCGTACATAGCTAGATGCAGCCGAAATACTCTCTTTCATCACATCACCAAGCTTACCCGTGGTCTGCATACGCCCCTTACCTGGCAAGCGCAGCGCCTCAATAGAAAGAAGATCGCCACCAACAGTTGTATAAGCCAAGCCCGTCACAACGCCAATTTGATCTTCTTCTTCCGCCAAACCGTGCTTGTATTTACGAACACCAAGAAACTCCGAAAGATTATCAACAGTGACTTCCACCGCATCGACTTCTTTCTTCACGATCTTCGTCACAGCTTTACGTGTGAGCTTTGAAAGCTCACGCTCAAGAGAACGAACGCCGGCTTCACGCGTATAATAACGGATCAAGTCTTTGAGAGCATCTTCGGAAACGTCAAATTCACCCTTACGCAATCCATGAGATTTAATCTGCTTCGTAAGCAAGTGACGCTTGGCAATTTCAAGCTTCTCTTCTTCCGTGTATCCTGAAAGTGGAATGATCTCCATACGATCAAGCAAAGGCCCTGGAATATTGTAACTATTTGATGTGGTCAAAAACAGCACTTTAGAAAGATCATATTCTACTTCAAGATAATGATCCATAAATGTTGAGTTTTGCTCAGGATCTAGCACCTCAAGCATTGCACTGGCGGGATCACCACGGAAATCATTGCTCATTTTATCGATCTCATCGAGAAGAATCAAAGGGTTAGATGATTTCGACTTTTTGAGAGACTGGATAATCTTACCAGGCATTGAACCGACATATGTACGACGATGACCGCGGATTTCGGCCTCATCACGCACACCACCAAGAGCAATACGGATAAACTCGCGCCCCGTAGCCTTCGCAACAGAACGGCCTAGTGATGTTTTACCCACACCAGGAGGGCCAACAAGACAAAGTATTGGGCCTTTAAGCTCACTTGAACGCGCTTGAACCGCAAGAAACTCAATAATGCGCTCCTTAACCTTCTCAAGCCCATAGTGATCTTTATCCAAAATCGCTTCGGCTGCATTCAAATCTTTTTTAACGCGCGTCTTCTTACCCCATGGCAAAGCCGTTAGCCAATCGAGATAATTGCGCACAACAGAACCCTCAGCCGACATTGGCGGCATTTGCTTTAGCTTTTTAAGTTCGGCATCCGCTTTCTCACGCGCTTCCTTGGAAAGAGCCACGCCTTCTATCTTCTTTTGAATCTCGTCAAGCTCAGATGCACCATCTTCACCATCGCCAAGCTCTTTTTGAATAGCCTTCATTTGCTCATTCAAATAATATTCGCGCTGGGTTTTTTCCATCTGTGTTTTGACACGTGATTTAATCTTCTTATCCGCACGCAAAACAGCCAATTCACCACGCAAAAACTCATATACCAAGTTCAACTTTGCCGAGACGAGTGATTCTGCTAGCACTTTTTGCTTTTTCTCTGCACTAATCTGTAAATTCCACGCCACCGCATCCGCATAAGCTTCAGCCGTTGTAGAGCTTTCAATTTGTGACATCGCCTCTTCGCTGATTGAGCCTGATAATTTGGTATAGCCTTCAAGCTCATCTTCAATAACACGCATCAAAGCTTCCTCTTCAGGCCCGTCCCCGTCTTCGGATTTCAATATATCATATTCAACTTCGAAATATTCATCTTCAACCAAATAATTGGAAATTTTCGCGCGGCTCTCTCCTTCGATCACAAGCTTAACCGTCCCATCTGGGAGCTTAAGCATTTGCATCACATTCGCCACAACACCCACATCATAAATATCTGAGGCTACTGGGTCATCATCTGAAGCGTTGATTTGGCAAGTCAGGAAAATCTTTGGATCATCCTTAGGCAGGAGATCAAGAGCCTTCACAGATTTCTCACGGCCAACAAATACAGGCACAACCATTCCTGGAAATACGACAATATCTCGTAATGGGAGCATGGGGAATTTATTCATAATACGGCTTTCCTTTTCGACCACACAAGCTCGACCCTAAAGGCATCTTACTTGGCTTCTTCTTTTTCTATTTATAACTTCCTCATTAATCTGGAGACTAATGAGGTGAGTTTCAAGGGTAAATGCCTATTTTGGATCATTGATCATAAATATATATTAATTTTATTTCTGATCTTGGAAGATTTGTAACATTATGCAAGGTTAAAGCAAATAATGATGGAGCATAGCATGGCACGACAAAAAATTGCGGCAGGAAACTGGAAAATGAATGGGACAAAAGCCTCATTGGCCGAGCTATCGGCAATTGCAGCGGCGACAACCTCAGATGATGATGTGATACTCTGCCCGCCTGCAACCCTCATATCCAATGCCGTTGACGCATGTTCAGATTCTGCCATCACAATTGGAGCGCAAAACCTTCATGCGGCTCCATCGGGAGCATATACAGGCGAAATATCGGCAGCTATGCTCACTGATATTGGTGCAACCCATGTGATTATCGGCCATTCCGAGCGCCGCGAATATTTTGGTGAAAGCGATTCAGATATAGCAGAAAAAGCAAAAGCCGCGCATGATGCGGGCTTGATAGCCATCATCTGTGTCGGCGAAACACTTGAAGAGCGCGAAGCAGGCAAAGCCATATCTGTGGTTGGGACACAGCTTAAAGGTTCGATTCCTGAAGGAGCAAATGCGCAAAATACAATTATTGCCTATGAACCCGTTTGGGCGATTGGAACAGGAAAAGTCCCAACAAATAGCGATATCGCAGAAATTCACACATATATGCGTAGCGTCATCCCTGATGCAGAGCAAATGCGCGTTCTCTATGGTGGTTCTGTAAAAGGCTCCAATGCCAGTGAAATCTTTGCTATCGACAATGTCGATGGTGGGCTTGTTGGTGGCGCAAGCTTGAAAGCCGCAGACTTTATCCCCATTATAGAAGCCACACGCACTTAAATTTTTAACCCAAAGGATCAAAATTATGGCAAATCTCGTTGGCACGACTATTCCTGAAGCTGATTTCATCATCATGACGCCATCAGGCCCCGAAACCTTATCTGTCAAAGATGTAACAGCTGGAAAAAAAGTGATTATTTTTGCTGTCCCTGGCGCATTTACACCGACGTGTACGCAAACCCATCTTCCGGGCTTTGTTGAGAATGGCGATGCTTTGCGCGCTAAGGGCGTCGATGGTATTTTCTGTGTGACTGTTAATGACGCATTTGTTGCCAATGCTTGGGGTGATATGATTGGTGCTGCTGATGCCGGTGTTCAAGTCCTTTCTGATGCTGATAGCAGCTTCACCAAAGCTATGGGAATGGAATTTGATGGTGCACCTGTTGGGCTTTTCTCGCGTTCAAAACGATATGCAATGATTGTTGAAAACGGTGTCATCGCGCATTTTGAAGTCGAAGAAAGCCCAGGCACTTGCTCGATCAGTTCAGCTGAGCATTTGTTGAGCATCATCTAATAAGTGATGATCACCTTTTAATGATCTCTGCGTCGTTCGGGTATATTATAAAACTCCGTTAATCGTTCAAGTGCGATACGGAGCACAACTTTTCCCGAACGCGCCGACCATCCGAGCTTTCTCTCAATGGTCTCAAGCCCTTCCAAATAACAGCAGCAGCGAAAAGCGATATCAGCAAGCCCATCGCCCAGATCGGCTAGTGCTTTATTTAAACGCATCTTCGCTTCTTCAGCACCATGGCTTCCCCCACTTGTTTCACTGAACTGCCCCCGAGAAGCAGCCGTTAAAAATCGGTCCCAATTTTGTGTCACATTCGGGCCAATTTGAGCAACTTCAAAATCTTCGCGAAGGCGCTCCCCTGCTGCAACCTGCCGACTGGTTAAATATGGCTCACCCATTTTATCTTTTTTTCGCGCCAAAATAGCCAATGGACTTTCCGCAACATTCACACGAAAGCGTTTTGAAACCCCTTTTTCATATATATCCTTATCAATATATTCAGCATGTTGCGCCGAATAAACGGACTGCATTTCGGCAAACCCTTCTGTTTCCTTAAGAGCTTGTTCACGGTGCACAAGACGCTTAAGCGCTGTTTTGCCCCGTGATGTTATCACATAACGTGCGACTTTGTTTTCGGTTTTCCCTTCAATCCAATCGCGCAGCAAGAACTCTTCCGCAGCAGCCCGCCCCGTCACAGTCAAGCGGTGGAGCGACCCATCTTTTTCTTGACGGAACACAGCCGCATTATCAAGCTCAGATGAAAGAAGCAAAAATGCATTGCGCTCGCTCATTCGCCGAAGCACTCGGCGTGCTTCAGATTCCAGTTTTGCATTAGATATTTTTTTAATCTGTCTTTCATGGATCATAATTTCTATTTCTCTCCTATTTTCAGGCATATGGCTTTGATTTGGGTCGACGATCAAATTCTCAAGTTTATTTAAAAAAAAGTCATAGAACCTCTCATCTCTACATTTTTCAATTTTTTGAAACTGTCTGGAAACAGTTGACGGCGCTAAGTGATCGTAATCGGCAAGTGAACGAATGCTCATTCCGAGCCCTACATGAGCAAGATATCGAACAAGTCTTTCTGACAATGACCATTTGACATGCCTATTTTCGTTCATATTCTGGATAACCACGATGATGACGTCCCCGCACCTAGAAGCAAAATGCTAACTGGGGAGGTTAAAAAAATGGTAAACTCCGTGAATTTTTAGTTTAATTTCAAATTACTATTGCGAACGCTTGATGAAAATTTACGCAACACCACAAATTATGAGTTCATGATGAAAGGCTCACATTGGCAACAAAATGCCTTCACAATATAACAAACAGGAGATTATTATGCGTATTCACCCAAAGGAACTCGCGAATTTGCAACGGCCAAAATTACTCATGTCCACCGCAAAATGCTTGGTTGAAAAGCGAAAATTTCAAGGTAATACGAAAAAGAAAACCGATCCTAAAATCATTCAGATTTTGCTTGAAACCGAGGCCCGCCATGAATCTGATCGCAAGGAAAAAAACGCTGTTTACCGCCCACGTCAACATGTCGAAGTGCTGGCAGATCTTATTGAATATGTTTATTTGGCGACATCTGAAACCGCATTACATTAAGTAAAACTATCGGGCATTGAAGCCTTTTTGCGATCAATATAATCGCGCAAGGCTTCATCGACCCCCTCATCATTTTTTGGCTGTTGGTAATTGGCCAACAGTTTTTCGACACGCGTTGCGGCTAATGATACCGAATCGTGCTCGCCCTCTTGCAACCATTGCTCAAATGGTTTGTAGTCAAGAACTTCCGAGCGCCAAAAAGCCGACTTAAAATTGGCTTGTGTATGCTCACAGCCCAAATAATGCCCACCCGGCCCCATAGAGAATTTTGCATTCCACGCCCAGATAGAACCCGTGTTCCGCCATCCAAAACATGACAAGGAACCGTTACTGAACC
>CANMUM010000055.1 GCA_947501025.1 uncultured Paracoccaceae bacterium
TTCTCAGGGCTTGAATATCAATCGCTTTTCCAAGGTGCAGCGCAAGAAGAACTCAAAGAACACGCGCCCTATATCGTGCGCCTAGAGGACGGCAACGACTTTACCCGAAAACTCTTCACAGGCCTCAAGCCACCCCTCGGCCTCTGGGAAAAAGAACTCGGTATATTCATCAGATCACGTGCGAGTTTGGCAGAGTTAAGGAAGCATTTTAGGAAGTTTACTATGTTACAAAATAGAGAATCTGGAGGTATGAGTTATTTTAGATTTTATGATCCAGAAATTGCGATAGATGTTATCCCAAATTTGGGTCACAAAACATATGAAAAATTTTCTGCTATTAGCAATGTGTTTGTCATCTGGCATACACAAAAAAATCCTGTTCGAATTTTAAAGCGCCAATGAAAGTATTATAATGCCAATATTTATTGACGAGTTTTTTAATCAAAATACGAAAAACGCAATATCTGAAGCTCAGGTTCAAAAATATGTTGACAGGACGGCACGTCATGTTGACCAAAATGAACCCTACATAAGAGGATCTAAGTCTGATGAAGAACTTAAGGATTTTATTCAATATACATATAAGAAAGCTGTGTCTCACAGCTTAATATATGAGCGGGATCACCTTTCTTTTTTAACGGTTTCGAGCTTTTGGGGGCCTGACTTTTTAAGCGACCCTCAATTTTTGTATAAACTTGTAGATGAAGGACTTAACGTTAAGAAACCATCTATGCCGATGACTAGAATGGTGTGGAAACAGCATTTTCAAAAAATAAGCACTGATATCCGATTTAAAGGCCGCACATCTTCTCATTTGGGTCACATATATCGATCTGGAGGAGGCTGGGAAACAGATAGAACAATTCGCGTTTCACGAAAAGCTTGGCCCACCACACTGCAAGATATACCAGATCACGTTCTCGCGGAAAAAGTAAAAATATGTTATACACATTTTCGAAGGTATGATACACTTTCTATCGAAGACGTGGTGATGTGTATGGTCGTTTCGATGGCAATTGGTTTTCATTTTGATGACGACTTTAGATTTCCAAAAGTTAAGTCAGCGCTTATTTCTGAGCTAGAAAAAGAAGAAAAAAGTACTGCAATTTGGGATGCTCTATTAGAAGAGTTCGCATTGGTTAGTAAGCAAATTGAAGAAAGTACAAAGATATGAACAATACGACAACACCATCATCAAATCCTTGTGCAGGTTTAGGAGAATCTTTTCAGCAGATTGGAGATAGCATTGGTAGCTTTTTTCAAGGCATAGGTTTAGGTGGTGAAGATAAAAATGTTGACGGCGATTCAACAGATACACCGATTGAAACAACGACTGCAAAATGTCCAATTCCTCTACGTGTAAAAGTTGTGACGCGCGTAGGTGATATTCCTATTCCGGGCATTAAAATTTATTGTGGTGGCTCAGATCAAGCGGCTTTAGTTGGCACAACCAATAATGAGGGTGTTGCCTTTGGCAATGGTTCTGGCTGTGATAGCAATTTGGTGGTGAGTGCTGTTTATTCAAATGATGATGCTCGGTTGAAACAGGAAATATTTAGGCTTGATGTTACAGGTGTGACAACATCTGGAGGCCGTGTCACGGCGGCAATAGGCGGACAAGCTGAAAATATGATTGAGAAAATCATTGATGCTTATGGAGAAGGCGGGGATAAGGATTTTGTTGATAGCTATACTGGTGCGAGTATGGTGAAGGTTGAAAATGGTGAGCTTCAAATTGAAGTAAAAATGGCAACCCTTTCTTTAAATGCGCCAAAATATATTAATCAAAATTACGGTAATGAGAGCGTCAGTGGACGGAATAACACAAGCCCGTATTCGGGTAATGTACTTTGCATGCCAACTGCTGCATCGATGCTAATGCATTATTGGGGTTTTCCGGTTTCAAGAAAAGAAATTATGCAGGCATGTGTGGATCGTAATGGTGGAAATATAATAGCTTATGGCGCCAAAGCATGGCAGGTTTGGGGTATTATGAATCCTGTTTTAGAAAGTATAGCAAATCGTCTCAGTGGCGGCGTATCTCAGTTCCGAGACAGGCAGTTTCCCACAGGTGAACGCATTCCGAGTTCACAAGTGAATGTACTTAATCAATATTTTAAAAAAGGTATCCCTGTGATCAAATCTACACATGCGACCAGTTTTGGTCATGTTATGCTTGCGAGAGGATGCGTCGTAAATGAAAGTGAGGCAATTCAGTATGTAATAATGAATGATCCTTATGGAAGCTTGATTACAGAGTTTTCGAATTACAATGACGGAAAAAATATAGGTTACGATGCGAATGAGCAGGAAATCAATTTTTCAAATGTTGAAGATAGTGACAAAGGCAGACACGTTTACTACTCAAACTATGTTGAAGGACCTAGTCGACCATTTACAATGAAAAGTGGAAATACCGCATCAATCATACGAACTCCAGAGCTTAATCTGATAGAGCTATCTCAAAATTTAACGAAGGGTAAGATGTAATGAAATTTTTATTGTATATCTTATCAACTTTTTTAAGCATTAATATTGTAGGATGTGCGGCCAATGAATCGTTGTCGAACGCAGAATATCCTGAAGGATGCTACGCTCGGCAATATTCCGAAGTACATCTGAGTAGAAATCCCAATCAGCAAGTGACGTTTTTGCGAGTTCTTTTAGGGTACTCATCTTCAAGCGGATTCGGGGGTGAGATTCTTGCTATGACACGAAGAACTTCGAATTATACCATTGAAAATGATTTCGATGATAGTCACTCACTTTTCGGAGGTTTAATGAATTGCAACGGAAATCCTGCATTATGTAAATTGCGAAACGATGGTGCTCAAGATTTTTATACAGATTTAGGTGGTTTTTATATTGTGAATAATGGTGAGATAGATTCATCAATAACAATTGAAACAATGGGTGTTGGAGCTCTGATTGATTTAGAGACGAGAGCATATATTGGAAATGAAAATAATTGTATGGATTCAGGTAAAGAGTGTCTACCTATAAGATATAAACTATATAAAATCCCTGTTAGTGAGTGCATTAATTGATTTGGTGGAATAATATCACTGGCAGAAAATCACATCTGATCTTAGCTTGGTTTTTCTTAGGTTTTATCGCTTGCTCTGATTTCGAAAATACAAATGAAATAACTGGTAACAACTTATTTCAATTTAATTCCACCAATTGGATTGATGATTATGCTTGCTATCGAACAACGTATTCTAAAGCACACTTACTTAAACACCCTAACCAACAAGTTTCAGATATTGCGCTATTTTTCAAGCCAGACCCAGACGCTACAATTGCTAGCTTGAATCTTGGTGTGAAGTTTCGAAATACACAAAATTTTTCGACACAATCTGAAAATACGCAAAAATGGACAGAGGAAACTTGGTTACCGTGTGGTTTTCATGATCAGCCAATATGCTCTATTGCATCTCATCGTTATGATCGTAAGTATGAAAATGATGGTGGGTTTGCCGTTGTTAAAATAAATGCGGATAAGAGTGAAATAATTATTGAAACATCAATTGTTGGCGCTAAATTTGAATCTGGAAATTGGCTTGGCAATGAAAACAACTGTCTTGAAACAGGTGAAAAGTGTGTTCCAACGCGTTATAAGCTTTACAAACGACCAATTTCGGAATGCCCTGAGTTTTAGCTCCAACCCCTCTCCTCCAATATCGCTTTTGAGATAGAAAGAAATAGGGGTTTGGAGAGTTTCTTCTTGATTGCGAGAGTAAACAAGAGCTTGATATTAAACATGCCCACAATTTTCTTCTACTAATATTATCAAAGCAAGAATCTCAATTAACAACACCAGAGGAGGTAGGTGATGCTCTCAAACCTTATGAAGTTGCTGAGTGATCTATAGTTGCCCTACTTACCTAAAAACCTGGACCATATTCCCTTCTTGGGTGAGTTTGTTCTTTTTGCTCGACCATCCGTAAGTAACGCAGTAAGTTTCGTTCTTTCACCCTCAGCTTTATCAAGTCGGTTTCGCAAATCATTAATCTGATCAGTAAGCTGTTCACGTTCGCGGTTCCGCTCTTTCTCCAACATTTCTAACCTATCTTCAAGTGCTTTAGTGTTGTCCTGTATATTACTGGTTTTATTGTGGTTTTCTTTGTGGTTCTCATTTTTTTCAAAAACTGGTTTTTGGCCGAACACTCTAAACAGTTCAGAAGGATCTATAGCATAGTGGCCCTTGTCGTTCTTAGGTGCGCTCATTCTCCCACTTTTTATAGCTTCTAGGAGCGTCGATTTGGCAATTTTTGCTTCTTTTGCTGCCTTGTTTAGTGTTAGTTTTTGCATGTGTTCGGTTTCGGTTCTCTAAAATATTGGAAACCAGTTTAATGAAAACTGGTGAGTAAGCAAGGAAAATGCTATATCCATCTCTTAACGACATTCTCAAAAAGCTTTTCAATCTTTGGATTATCAAGAGATATATTTTGCTCGTTGGCTTTTTTGCGCACATGATCGGCAATGAGTTTTGTATCGGGGAAGTCCCTCGGATTGCGGCCAGTATCACTCCAAATGCGCCGCCCTTCTTCCAGCCAATATTTTTCATATGACAAGCCACCACTTGTAGGGAAGGGCTGTGTCATAGAAATATATTCAACGCGCCCTTCACGGCGAGCCTTTCGGCCTTGCTTGGGTTGGTTAAGTTCGTGGTTGATGGGCGCAATATTGGTTCTTTCTTTCCAAGAGAATTGGACTTCCGAAACAGCGCGGCCATTTTTGATCATTGTCATGGTAATCTCAAAACGCGAAATCTGATTGATTTCAGCAATAGTCGGCTTAAGAACATCTCGATTAAAAAACTTAAATTGTGGATGGGCTGTATCCTCAATATTCAACACGGATCTGAGTTCAGAGATCGAGAATTTCTTATAGGTAATATGTTGAAGTGGAAAATAGCTCGACAGATGTTGAAAGAGCAAAAGTGAGTAGCGCGAGCGCAAGGCAAATTGTGTCTGACGATCAATGATTGCCCAATGGTTGCTTTCATTCGCCATGCGTTTGAACATGGTCGAGAAACGCCATTGGATTTCCAAAGCTCCCGAAACATCATTCTTATATTTAATCTCGGCATGATCTAAGAAACCGCCAATCTCAATCTTTTCCTTTTCGGTATTATCGAAGCTATAAGTCATTGCGCGCAGCTCTGAGAAAAGAGGCCGTAGGCTTTCTTTGTTATGCTTGCGCATCCCCTTGATTTTGCGGATTTGGCCAAGAGTGATTTGGTGCCATGTATCATCGGCCATACGCCCGCCCGCTTCACCAATCATCAAATTCATCAGCTTGAGCGCTTGAGCGCTTGGTGCGTGCTCAATAATGAGTCCCCGCGCATATTCATTGGGCATGACAGATTTGCCATCATCCCCATCAAATTTTTGCGCAATTTCAATTGTCTTTCCCATGACAACAAATATAGGTGAGTTAAATTTTACTGTCAACTCTCACCATGCGCCCCCATTTCCTCACCTATGCGCCCCCATTTCCTCACCTATGCGCCCCCATTTCCTCACCTATGCGCCCCCATTTCCTCACCTATGCGCCCTCAACCCCCTTATTTATAGGGTTCAAAACGTCCCTGATAAAAGAAGATAATATATTAAGATAAAAAGATAATAGGCGCTTCGCGCTTGTTTTTGATATTTTTTAATTGTTTTTGGGTGTTTTGATGGGCATAGATTATTCAATTTCCTGTCACTAAATGCATAGGGTATCAAGAAAGGGTCTATCCATTTTGGCAATTGATGATCTTCCAAAATAACCATTATTTTGATCTGAAATGCTGCAATGGCTTTAGAAAATTGATTTTGGCAGGGCAATGGGGATCATAAAGCCGCCTCAGAGCGATTTTAAGCACCGTGGAGTAACGCTTTCACTCAAGGACTCCGTTTCCTAGACAGCGAAGCCAAAAATCAATTCTGGAGCCATCTGAGCGCTTTTCTGGACATTCTTGACGGTAAGATCATATTTTGAATTGGCAATTGAAAGCAGACCCTGTGTAAAATACCAATATAACAGCTCTGAATTGGTACTTTACACAGGGTTATTCCAACATCTCTCCAAACCCGCTTGTGAAGCCTTGCAAGTATCTGCTCATTTTCCCTGTTTGCCATGATGTGATGGAGGTTATTTACGGCTGATTTTGGCGCTCGTTCCTCGTCTGTTTTCTGTTACACCTGACGCAGCTCCCTAAAAATGTCCTTAAGGCATTGATATCATTATTTTTTGTGACTGATTTGGTGTGATTTTTTCCAAAACAGGAAAATCTAATAATATCAATGATTTGTAAACAGTAGAATTTTTCCGATTGTTATAAAAACGACTATAAATGACCTAAAGGCGACATTGCTATATATATCTATATATACAAAAAACACGGGTTTTGGGGGCGTTTTTTTGGCTTGGGATATCTGTGTTTTTCAGCATCACCCAAGACCCAAGGCAGGATGAGGGAAAAGAGTTGAACAGCCGCAAAATGTTCCAGTATGCATCACATCCCCCATCTCTGCCGTTGAGATTGCGTGTCAAATTCTGATCAATCCTTTGTCACGGCAATTGACAAAGACCGTTAAGCCTTACATGCTCCTTTCTAGGAACGCGGCGCGGCTTTGAGGTCGCATGGGAATATCGGTATGGATCAAAAAACCAGCAAAACAGACACCACCAAAAGCAAAGAGCTTTCGCCTTGGCTTGGTCACATCCATTACAAGGATGCGGAGGGTAAGGACGTGATTGCGCGGGGTGCGGTTTGGTGCGAGACCCGTGCGGATTTTGA
>CANMUM010000056.1 GCA_947501025.1 uncultured Paracoccaceae bacterium
ATTTGAATGGGTTTTGATTGCTCATCTTAGAAAACTAGAACTAAACCGAAAACCCGTCAAGTTAATCTGACAAGACCCTGATATCCACCCTACGTTCTTGACGTTCTTGCTACTTCTATGAGAAATAAAATTATCAGCATATTTAATTTAATAGATGGGGTTGCATCTACGGTCATTAGATCCACAAGTATCAAAATAGACTTGCAATTTACTCTAAAATACGTCAAAGAGCGCCATCCCCGCGAATATGTAACCGCGTTTCCTCTCGAATTTTGGTGTGGGGTGTAGCCAAAATGGTGAAGAGCGCCTAAATAAAGAGTGTACTATGACTGCTTATGAGCACGTTCTCATTGCGCGCCAAGATATATCGGCTACGCAAGCGGAAGGTCTAATGACCCACTTCGCACAAATTCTAAAAGACAATGGTGGTTCAATTCATGACTCAGAATACTGGGGCTTGAAAACTATGGCCTATAAAATCAGCAAAAACCGTAAAGGTCACTATTTGTTGGTTAAATCAGTGAGCCCTGCTCCTGCCGTGGCTGAGATGGAGCGCCTTGCACGCCTTCATGATGATGTATTGCGTATTATGACAATTCGTGTCAACGCGCATGAAGACAAGAAATAAGGAGATCTAAACAATGGCTACGAAACCTTTTTTCCGTCGCAAGAAAACATGTCCATTCTCAGGAGATGGCGCCCCGAAAATCGATTATAAAGATACAAAAACTTTGCAGCGCTATCTTTCAGAGCGTGGTAAAATTGTACCTTCACGTATCACCGCTGTATGTGCGAAAAAACAACGCGAGCTTGCAAAAGCTATCAAACGCGCGCGTTTCCTCGCTCTATTGCCTTATACAATTCGCTAAGGAGAATTATTATGGAAGTCGTTCTACTCGAAAGAATTGGTAAACTTGGCAATCTCGGCGAAGTTGTAAATGTAAAAGCTGGCTTTGCGCGCAACTTCTTGTTGCCACAAGGCAAAGCCCTTCGCGCAAGCAAAGCAAATCTTGAAGCTTTCGAAGCCCGCAAGGCTGAACTTGTTAAGCAAAACGAAGCTTTGAAAGCAACTGCTGATGCTCTTGGCGCAAGCGTTGATGGCGCGAAATGCGTTGTGATCCGTGCTGCTTCTGATGCAGGCGCACTTTACGGTTCTGTTTCAACACGTGATATCGCTGATGCTCTTGAAGGAATTGGCCACAAAGTTGACCGTTCAACGGTTACGCTTAATGGTCCAATCAAAGAACTCGGCATTCACGATGTTCGCTTGATTTTGCACCCAGAAGTTACCGTAAACGTGAAAATCAACGTTGCGCGTTCAGAAGATGAAGCGAAATTGCAAGAAGAAGGCAAAACAGCGCGTTCACTTGCTGAGGATGCTGAAGCGGAAGCTGAAAAAGAACTCGCAGATATGCTCGACGAAGTCGGTGCTGCTTCTGCAGATTTTAAAGGTGATTTGGGTCGTTAATCGATCCTCACTTAAGACAATTGAAAAGTCGCCCTTATTGGGCGGCTTTTTTTTGTGATTAGATAGAGACAACGATCCTTTATTCCAACATTGCAAATCATCACAAATGTAGCTAGTTTCAAAATTGAATTGAAGTGAGCCTTATGAACAATATCCCAAGCCAGAACGACGTCGACCTCAAATCCGTCATCCCACAAAATCTTGAAGCCGAACAAGCGCTTCTTGGTGCACTTCTTGTGAATAATGATATTTTTGACCGGGTGGTCGATACGGTTGATTCGTCTCATTTTTATGATCCCGTTCATGGGCGCATATATGACATCATTAAACGTCGTATTCAGCAAAATGCCCTCGCCTCTCCGATGACCGTCAAAAGTTTTCTCTCCGATGATGAAGGCTTAGCAGAGCTTGGTGGTGAAGATTATCTTGTTAAACTTGCAGCAGCAGCCGTCGCAATTTCCGCAGCGCGTGATTTTGCTGAGATTATTCGGGACGCAGCCATTCGCCGTGAACTTATCGAAATTGGTGATGAAATTTCCGATAGAGCACGCAAAGTCGATATGGATAGCCTACCATCTGATCAGATCGTTACGGCTGAACAATTTTTATATAAACTTGCAGAACGCGGCAACACCAACCGCGGATTTGTGAGCTTTGGCAATGCAATTGTGGAAGCCGTTCAAACGGCCACCAAAGCTTTTCAGCGCGATGGAGCGCTTTCTGGAATTTCGACTGGGCTTATCGATCTTGACCGCAAAATCGGTGGCTTGCATAAATCAGATCTTCTCATTCTTGCAGGTCGTCCTTCCATGGGTAAAACATCGCTTGTGACGAATATTGCCTATAACATCGCCAAGGCGCACGGCGTTTCCGAAGCGCAAAATGAGGGTGGAGTTGTTGGTTTCTTCTCGCTTGAGATGTCAGCGGAGCAATTGGCCACACGTATTCTTTCCGATGCCGCCGAAATTCCATCGACCAAAATTCGTTCTGGAGAAGTTGATGAAGGTGAATTTCGCCGTTTTGTTGAGGCATCGGTTCAGCTCGAAAGTTCGCCTTTATATATTGATGATACACCCGCCTTGCCCATTTCTGCGCTCGCCGCTCGCGCGCGCCGCTTGAAGCGCCAACATGGGCTTGATGTGCTTATGGTGGATTATCTTCAACTTCTGCGCGGTACAGGCAATAATGATAACCGCGTGAATGAGGTCAGTGAGATTACCCAAGGCCTCAAAGCGATTGCCAAGGAACTTGATATTCCTGTCATTGCTCTCTCACAGCTATCTCGCCAAGTGGAAAGCCGCGAAGATAAACGCCCGCAGCTTTCGGATTTGCGCGAATCTGGATCTATTGAGCAAGATGCCGATGTGGTGATGTTTGTCTATCGTGAAGAATATTATACCGAGCGCGAACGGCCAAATGACGATGATCCGAAATACCCAGATTGGCAAGAAAAAATGGCGCGCGCCCATGGCAAAGCCGAAGTCGTTATCGGCAAGCAACGCCACGGCCCCATCGGCACTGTGGAGCTAAGTTTTGAAGGGCAATATACACGCTTTGGCAATCTCGCACGTGATCGAAAATCAAACTATGATGATTTTTAACGCCCTATGAATGCGCCGGTTTTAACAATTGATACCAATGCCATTTCGCAAAACTGGCAACAGCTCAATGCGCTATCATCGGGCAAAGCAGCAGCCGTTGTTAAGGCGAACGGATACGGATTAGGCATTGATATTACAGTAAAATCTTTACTAAAATCTGGTACAAACACATTCTTCGTAGCTACGGTAGCTGAAGCCATTCATGCTGCAAAACTTGCACCAGATGCGACGATTTATGAGCTATCAGGTTTCTCTTGTTTTGAAACATCAATTCCCAAAAACTTACAGCCCGTCATAAATTCCCATGAACAGCTCAAAGCCAATTCACATGAAAACTTTGCTCTTCAATTTGACACAGGCATGTCGCGGGTGGGCTTTGATCTTGATCAGATATCGAGTTTAAACAGCCTAAACCCGACGCTTGTTATGAGCCATCTTGCATGTGCAGATGAACCTGATCATCCGATGAATATCTCACAGATCAATCGCTTCATGGGCGTGCAATCGGCCTTCCCCAACACGCCTACATCTCTGAGTGCAACGGGCGGAATTCTTGCGGGTTCAAAATATCATTTTGACATGACCCGCCCAGGCATTGGCATTTATGGCGGTGCGCCCTTTATGGATGCAAAGCCCACAATCCAAATCAACCTACCCGTCATCAACATTCGAGATATCCCAAAAGGCACTCATATTGGATATGGTGGAACATTCACCGCAACAAAACCTATGCGCATCGCAACAGTTCTCGGCGGCTATGCCGATGGGATATCGCGCGCTTTATCAAATAGTGCAAATCTTTTCGCCAACGGCACCCCATGTGCCATTCTTGGCCGTATTTCTATGGACGCAATCACAGTCGACATCACTCATCTCACGACGATACCAACATCGCTTGACGCTCTTGGGCCAGACCAAGACATCAACGATCTTGCAAAAGCAGCCGGAACGATATCTTATGAGCTTTTCACTGGGCTTGGTTCGCGTTATGATCGTCAAATTAAATCGAGCATATAATGGTTATTTTTACAAATTTTCTTACAAATATCGGTGAAGTCACTTTAGGTTTTTTTGCCATGATCGGCCGCATAGCTATATTTGCAGGACTTGCCATCAAGCATATCGTGACACCTCCATTTTATGGCCGAGAGTTTTCGCGCTCCCTTTGGCATATCGGCTTTCTCTCCCTGCCTGTCGTTGGATTAACAGCTATTTTTACGGGCGGCGCACTTGTGCTGCAAATCTTCCTTGGCTCATCTGATCTCAATGCGCAATCGGTCACGCCATTCATCGCAGCTCTTGCCATTGTGCGCGAACTGGGTCCTGTCCTTGGTGGATTGATGGTTGCAGGGCGGGTGTCATCATCGGTTGCAGCAGAAATTGCGACCATGCGCGTGACCGAACAAATTGACGCCCTCCTCACTCTCTCGACAAATCCGATGAAATATCTTGTGGCTCCTCGGGTGCTTGCCGCAACTTTGGTCATGCCATTGCTGGTGCTCATCAATGACATATTGGGGATTTTAGGGGGTTATCTCGTCGGCACGTCTCGGCTTGGCTTCTCAGGTCACGCCTATATCAAGGCAACGGTTGATAATCTAGAATTCTGGGATGTTGGCTCAGGGCTTATTAAAGCTGCTGTTTTTGGATTTATTCTTGCCTTGATGGGCTGTTATCATGGATATAATTCTGGCCGTGGTGCGCAAGGGGTCGGACGCGCCACAACCAATGCTGTTGTATCGGCAAGCGTACTTATACTCGCCGCCAATTATATCCTAACTGAATTGTTTTTCTCGTCATGACAGATAAAATTACACTCAAAGACCTCCATAAATCTTTTGGCTCTAAAATCATTTTAGATGGCATCAATCTTGCTATTCCCAAAGGGCAATCTACCGTCATTATTGGGGGATCAGGCACTGGAAAATCTGTGCTTCTTAAATCCATTTTGGGTTTAATTGATCCTGATCAAGGGCAAATATTGATTGACGGTGTGGATAAAAACAAACTTGATCGCGCTGATTTCTTGGCGCAGTTTGGTATGCTATTTCAAGGTGCAGCATTATTTGACAGTTTGAGCATTTGGGAAAATGTGGCATTCCGTCTTCGCCAAGGCAAAACCAAACTATCCAAATCCGACGCTCGTGATATTGCAATTGAAAAACTCAAACGTGTGGGATTGCGCAGCGAAGTTGCCGATCTTTTCCCAGCAGAGCTATCGGGCGGTATGCAGAAACGTGTCGGGCTTGCTCGTGCAATTGCAGCAGAGCCAGAGGTGATCTTTTTTGATGAGCCGACGACTGGCCTTGATCCGATTATGTCGGGTGTGATCAATGAACTGATCCGCGAAATTGTGGTTGAACTGGGCGCAACGGCCGTTACTATTACTCATGATATGAGCTCTGTGCGCGTCATTGCTGATAAAGTCGTTATGCTTCATAATGGGCATATCCAATGGGCAGGCAAAGTTGAGGATATCGATAATTCTGGCGACGCCCATCTTGATCAATTCATCCGCGGCGATGCGAATGGCCCCATTGAAAGCGTGAGATAAATCAATGATATTCATCATCTTAAGACTGCTCTATATCGTCTTCATAGCCTATTTCATTATGGCATTGTTCATCTGTTTGCGCGATTTATACATGACCAAGGGATCAAAACTATGGCTACCGCTTTGTGCGATGTTAATGGCTGTTTTAATGCTGCTGATCACACCATCTTGGCTACCCACATTCGCACTGCCACTCACATTGGCAATATCATTGCCGATTTTCATAACCGATAAGCGCCGCAATTGGGATGGTCTTGATCATGCATTTCGTGTGATTTCATTGATCGCAATCTTGGGTGCTGCCTTCGTGACCATCAATCGCATGATGAGATAATGGACGGTTCTTTTTTTGAAGGGTTTTGGCAAGGTCGTGAGTTTTGGTTCACACTCGCCCTCCCATGTGCCATTTGGATCATATCATTCTTATTGATGTTGCATGTAAAATACAAAATGCCCGGACTTATATGGGCATTTGCAATAGCGACTTTCACGTTGATTTTTGCTTCGAATGCGATACGCTTTATTGCCGCTGATCTGGTTCGCAATAATCAAACTGCAATCCTAGAAACTATCAATGATATGCTTGTGAATGGTCAAGCCATTTTGGTCCTCATTGCGCTCGCCATTGCTTTTTTCAACATAACGCCCCGAGCCATATGGCCACTCATTTGTGCACTACTCGTCAATCCAATAATTAGTTACTCAGTATGGTTCGCGAATTTAATTGGATATTATCTATAAAACGCAGTTTTTCTAGCCTAAAAATTTGCATTTCCCTTTGCTCTATATGCCTGAAATTCTATCGACAGGCATATAGAAGTTTCGTAGTCGCTAGATGATAGAAACGTCATCATAGAGTTGCTCTATGGTTACATTTGCAAC
>CANMUM010000057.1 GCA_947501025.1 uncultured Paracoccaceae bacterium
TTCGTGCCATTAAATTATCCTTCAAATAACAGAGCTTTACTAAATTAGTGGCACAGGTTTAAGGGGCAAGGACAACTACAAATTGTATACAATTCGAGCCTATACCTTTCAACCCTCCCATAAATTGAAATTAATGAATATCTCTTGCTTTAGGAACGCTCGCATCAGCCTTCGCGGGTAAAGGATTAGCTCACGCCTATGATGGAGGCAAGCGCTTGAGTTGGTGTTCATAAGCAATACTAAGCAAATAAAAAACAAAACCCCTGTAAAGATTCTTTACATAGGTGGTAAAGAATTTTGGCCACTTGCTCAAAATACCGGCTAAAAATGCTCGATGCGCTTAGACATTTCATTTTGAGGCGTTGGGCGATGGCGTACAGCCATCCCCTGTAATTTTTCAAAGAAGTTAAGCTGCTTGCTCTCGATCATAGCTTCCCTCCCTTTACCAACTCGGCAAGCTCTTTGCATGAACGCGGGAACTTGAGCTTTGTTTTGTCGCAGTATTTTGAGAGCCAATAGTGAGCAATATTCTCAGCGCCAACATATTCAACCTCAATCGGCCAGTTATATGTTTTCCTTAAAACATGAATAATCGCTCCAAGCCGCCAGCCCTTTGCTTCATTGATTTCGTCCATGTGACAAATCTTGCGCCCTTCCAATAGAGCAAGAGCAGTCCAGTATCTTTGAGAGTGATTTGAGTGCCAATGTTTTGCCATTATAATCTCCTTAAGATAGGCATAGGAAAGCCTCCCCGATAAATCGGGTTTTGACGTTCCAATATTGATTTGATTGGCGGTGGCATTAATGCTAGGGAGAAGAACAATCGCCAAATTGTCTAAAGCCCTTGCGCCACCGCGTTAGGGTTTTAGTTTATGAGCTAGTCTCGACACGGTTGCTTTCAAGCCAGTCAAGAATATCTTGACCTCTATAGAGAACCTTTGAGCCAGACTTAATGAAGGGAATACCCACATTCTCCATGCGCCAACGCGCAAGCGTGTCCTTCGTGGCAATCTTAAGCGCTGCCACTTCTTGTGTGGTATAAAGTGTTGCTGGTGTGATTGTGTTTACTGTCATAAGCATGTTCCTTTCAATATACTTGAACATGCTTGATTATAGCTTACCATTTGATTTGTAGGAATTTGGACTTTGCGACGAAAATCTCACTTTTTTAAACGGTTAGTTATAAATTTTGTTATTGCGCTAATTTGTGGCGGGCTGTTAATTCCTTTTTCTGGTAGTTTTAGAGCAACGATTCGAGCCGTTGCCGTTATGTTGGTTTTGCCGTTTGGTTTTGTTGGCTTATCTATACTCTGTAAAATTTCTTGAGCTTTGGATTGCCATTTGTCTTTTTGTATTACACGCTGCTTATTGGCAGGATTGGTATTAGGTGCAAATTTTCGCCCAAGAAAAGTATCACGTTCATGCCTAATCTGGTACCGAAATCTATTAAAAGCCTCTCCAAACAAAATTTCATTCTCACCTTTCGATGAGCCCCACTGATTTGCTGCTGGGCGGAACATACGTTCAAGTTTGTCAAATACCTGAAAAAGATTTCTCACATCCGAATTCTGCTCAACTGGCAAAACAGCTCTCAAAAACTGGATATATGTTCCATAACAATATTCAGATGCTTCGCCCTCTTGTATCGACATTGTGCATTTCATTGCAGCACTTTGGCACTCTAGCGGGTTCCATATTGAATGACCTATTTGTTCATAGCTGAATGGTTCTGCCAATTTAAATCGCCCGTATGAAAAGATATTTGCTAATCTCACTTTTCCATCTAGAAAATTAAAACAAGTATCAAGACGCTCGTTAATCGCTCTATGAGTTGGATATATTGAATACCCAAATTCTTGAGCTTCTTGATCTGTTTCAATCAAATCGCCGCCCACCAAATATCGTGCGTATTCCATGCCATGTGATATAGTCACGCCTATCTTTTGCTCTTTCCACACTTGATAAACATGTACAGTTTCTTCGCTATCAGCATGGAATATTAAATTTGGCTCTGAATTATTAATGTGAGTTAGCTCAGTTTTAAAAAAATGGCTATCTGATTTAACGCCAGTAACTCTAATTGTGTAAGTATTACCACCAAATTTTGAAAAATGCTCAATTTCCACTTCGAATGCCCGCTGAAAATCACGCTCTAATTCCTTAGATTTAAGAGATGTGCCACTCACCCCAACCTCACAATCTTTGCTTCATCACCTGTTACAAACGTACTCCAACGATCCATCAACACACGGCGCTTATCGAGCATGTTGGAGCGCGCATAGGCTTGCTCGACTTCATTGCCCACTTGATGCGCAAGCGCGGCCTCAGCCACCTCCCTAGGCGCATTGGCAAAGTCACTTGCCCAATCACTGAATGTAGAGCGGAAACCGTGAACCGTTGCCCCGCTATCTTTCGCGCCCATTCTACGCAAGAGCTTTTCCATTGCCATATTCGACAAAGGCGCATTTCGTTTTTGCCCTTCGAATATGACATTATCCGATAATCCGCGAACGCTACCCAGAATTTCTTGAGCTTCACCGCATAAAGGCACTTCATGCATTTTGTTCGCCTTCATGCGTTCTTGTGGGATTATCCATGTATTGCCATCAATTTCGCTCCAAGTCGCGCCCAGCACCTCACCTGTGCGCCCTGCTGTGAGAATAAGAAAGCGAAGTGCAAGCGCTGCATTGCCGCTTTGAGACTTTAAGTATTGATAAAATGCTGGCAAATCGCACCAATGCATAGCACCGCGGTGATTATCGCCTTTGGCAACCTTTGGAAGCACATTAAGCGCCTTAATCGCTTGCACTGGGTTTTCACCTGCGCGGTATTTGCGAGCCTTAGCCACATCAAGCACAGTGCCAATGCGCTGCATCACCCGCCTCGCCGTCTCGTGCTTATCCGTCCAAATAGGCGAAAGAATTTGCAAAACGTCATTGGTATCAATCACATCAACGCCCTTATCGCCAATCTCAGGAAAAGCATAAGTCTCAAGAGTGTCAATCCATTGCTTTGCCTGCTTTGGGTTTTTCCATGTCGGCAAGCGGTCTTGATAAACGGATTGTGCAATTTCAGCAAAGCTTGGGATAATCTTTTGAATGTTATTGCGTGGATCGCCACCATTACGCGCAACAGCTCTTAGTTCTTGCGCTTTGCGCCTGGCATCTTGCAAGCTGGTATAAGACAAGCCACCTAAACCCAAATCAGTGCGCTCCCCTTTAATAACTGTTCTTAATATCCAAGATTTAGCCGCCGATTTCGACACCACAAGATAAAGCCCCGAACCATCACCATATCGCCCCGCCTTGTTTAGCGATTCAATTTGTTTGACAGATAACTTTCCCGAAATATGGTTCATTTGATTATGTGGTAACTCTTGTGGTTGTAATGGTTTCACATTTATTACCACACATGGCAAAAAATAACAAGACATTTAAACACACGAAAAAACACGGAGCATTGCACAAAAGCCAATAAAAAAAAGGCGCTACCTGCATGGTGCGCCATTTATAAACATTCAATAAATAAGGATCTGGCGGAAGCTCAGGGATTCGAACCCTGGGAGGACTTTCACCCTCGCCGGTTTTCAAGACCGGTGCATTCGACCACTCTGCCAAGCTTCCGTTGACGCCTCTATTAATCAGAAAAATCCTGCTCGTAAAGAGGAAAAACGAAAATTAATATCGATCTTGCTTTCCTGAGATCAAATATATCATTAAGATTAATATAGCGGGTAATATTTCAGCAAGCGCAAGAACCATTGTGAATGGATTTGTATCTCCAATCGTGTATGTAGACCAAAGCCTCGCACAACCCGCAATGATCAGAATCAACATCAAAATGGGTATAAGTTTAAAATTGTCGCGAAAATCTCGCGCCACATTTAAGACCACAAGCCCGAAAACGAGAACAAAAACGGCATAAAATCGCATACTTCCATCAATGAAATGGGCATTCACCCCCTCAAGAAGCTGCCCATCCAAGCCGATCATATTTGCGACCCAAGAATATAGCTCGCTCGGCCCCATTACGATCACCCCAACTGACAATGCTGAAATGGCAAATCCCTGCAGCAATAATAATATTCTCAATAACACACGCATCTGCGATCCTTTTTACAACTTACCCGAGAAGATTCGCACAAACGCAATCAAATGTCGATATTGTCATGTAAAATTGCATAAATTCGCCTAAGTTATCAAAGTTTCTTCGGCTGTATCACTGGCATTGCGTGATGATGCTTAGTATTTCATACCTCTAGGTAATTGCACCAAAACCATGCGATAAACTGGCCGAGATATGGATTAATCGTTATAAAGAAACCTCATTTGGCGACTTGGCTGTCAACTTGCCGAAATATTTTATCCTTTTCACTTTTGAACTAAAAGTTTAAACTTTATGGCAGAAGGAAAAATATTGCATGAATATCGGTGATCGCTTGCGCGAAGTGCGCAAAGCCAATAATTACTCACAAAGGCAGCTCGCCCAGCTTTCTGGCGTGACCAATGGCATGATTTCCCTCATTGAACAAAACGCAGCCTCACCCACCGTTTCAAGCCTGACCAAAATTCTCGATGCATTGCATATGTCACTTGCCGATTTTTTTGCAACAAACCCTTCTATTGATCAGCCTTATATTTATCGAGCAAAAGAACAGATCGACATTAAAGCGGCGAACGATCTTCATGGAGCAGATGATAATAACATCACATATCGCGTTATAGGTTCGTCTAAAGCACCTATTGAAATGATTCATGAAATTTATGAACCTAGCTCCGATGACGCCCAAGAGCTCTACACCCATGACGGTTTTGAAGCGGGCATGGTTGTTGAAGGACAAATTGAAGTCACTATTGAAGACAAAACCTATATTTTAGGCGAAGGCGACGGTTTTTCCTTCCCATCGAACCTTCCCCATTGCTTTCGCAATATCGGAACGGTGCGCGCACGTATCGTTTCCGCTGCGATGATGACCAAATAATCATTTTTGACCTTGCCCTCATTCGCGCAATTGTTCATCTTATGGGTAATTATAGGATAGCCAAATGAGCAATGATCAACCCCTTGTTATTTTCACGCCATCAGGTAAGCGCGGCCATGTGCCAAAAGGAACAAGCGTTCTTCAAGCTGCTAGGTCTTTGGGTGTTGATCTTGATAGCGTTTGTGGTGGACGCGGGATTTGTTCAAAATGCCAGATTGCCCCTAGTATTGGCAAATTTGACAAGCATGGCATCACCGTTTCCAAGGATGCACTTAGCGAATGGAACTCGGTTGAGAAGCGTTATGATAGCATACGTGGGTTAAAAGAAGGCCGCCGTTTGGGATGCCAAGCTTGCATCTTGGATGATGTTGTTCTTGATGTCCCTGCCGAAAGTCAAATGCACAAACAGATTGTACGCAAATCGCTTGATGACACCCATGTCGAACTTGATCCATTATTGCGTATTGAAATCATAGAACTCCCAGAGGCCACACTTGACGATGAGATTGGTGATGCTGAGCGGCTTGGTGAAGCATTTGAGGGGCTTGGCATAAAAATCGCGCCCCTTCCCCTTTCGGTTTTGGTAACACTTCAAGATGCCATCGCAAAAGGCAAAGACCAGGTCACAGTGCTATACCGCCAAGGCGACGTTGATGCGCTAGCTGATATTATTGCCGTTTGGCCGAACATATATGAGGGGCGCATTTGTGGCATTGCCGTCGATTTGGGTTCAACCACAATCGCCGCGCATGTAATTGATCTGCAAACGGGCGAGAACCTCGCATCTGGTGGAGTCATGAACCCTCAAATTCGTTTTGGTGAAGACCTGATGAGCCGCGTATCATATGCAATGATGAACGATAATGGCGCAAAGGAAATGACACAGGCAATCCAAGAGGGTCTTGATCATCTCATTGGTGAAATCACAGCCGAGGCTGGCGTCGAACGTTGGGATATATTCGACATAACCCTTGTCGGCAATCCCATCATGCATCACCTTCTCCTTGGCATTGATCCGACACCGCTTGGGCAATCTCCCTTCCCGCTTGCCACTTCAGAAGCCATCAATTTGCGCGCAAGCGAGCTGAATGTGAGCATCCATGCTGAGGGGCGTATTTACATTTTGCCATTAATCGCAGGCCATGTCGGCGCGGATGCGGCCGCCGTGGCATATGCAACTGCTCCTCATCAACGTGAGGAATTAACGCTTGTCTGTGATGTCGGCACGAATGCTGAAATTCTTCTTGGAGATACAAATAGCTTATTGGCATGTTCTTCCCCAACGGGCCCTGCCTTTGAAGGGGCACAAATTTCTTGCGGTCAACGTGCGGCTAATGGCACTATTGAGCGCGCCGAAATTGACCCCATTACCAAAAAGGTTCGTTTTCGTGTGATCGGCACAGATAAATGGTCCGACGACCCCGAATTTAACGCCGAGGTCACGGGTATTTGTGGTTCAGGCATTATCGAGCTTGTCGCTGAAATGCGCATGGCGGGAATTGTCGATGGCAATGG
>CANMUM010000058.1 GCA_947501025.1 uncultured Paracoccaceae bacterium
TAGATGAAGTGTGTCATTGCCAGCACCGCCGTGAAGTACATCAACGCCATTGTGGCCGTAGAGAACATCATTGCCAGAGCCACCGTTGATATGATCATTGCCGTTGCCACCATGCAGCCAATCATTACCTGTACCGCCGTAAATCACATCATCGCCAGAGTAGCCATAAATCGTGTCATTGCCAGCACCGCCCGCGATCTCCTCACTTGCACTTGTGCCATTCAGCGTATCGTTGCCTGTCGTTCCTGTGATCTCAATCTCATCTTTTGAATTGAAGACAACATCTTCCAGATTATCAAAATTCGGTACTGTGGTTATAAAGTGAGCTTCCTGACTGGATGTATTAGCTCCTCCGTTTCCATCGGTATCTGTCCGCGGAGCTTCAAGTGCATAAAAAATATGCCCCCCGCTAGATGTTTCGATTAATAGCCATTGCTGTGGGGTGATATCATCTAATGAGTCTGTATCATTGTGATCGCCATTATATTCAACAATTCTTACAGTGAAGCTTTCGCCATTTGTCGTATACTGCCCATTGCTCGGTAGGTTTAATAAATCAACTTTCACACCTTCAATATAAAGCCCGTGCTCGTATTTGAAATCATCAATACGGCCAACGATTGTACCGTTAACATTCTTGGTGTTTTCAAATTGAATTGTTTCACATCCGATGACATGGTGACCATAGATTTTGCTACCAGAATAATTTTGGTTTGCAAAACTTAAAACGGCTGTGTCAGTTCCGCTTCCTCCATAAATATGATGCTGAGTATCATTCGCATTTGCCTGTGCATAGAAGGTATCGTCACCGTTACGACCAAAAATTCCTCCTCCACCATTAAGCGTAAGAGTTTCATCATAGGCTCCTTCCAAGCCAGTGAGTATTATCCAGCCACTATCTATATGATCTTGAATCTCTTCAAGCTTAGAAGCTTCAGCGTTCGCAAGAAAATTAGCCCAAATTGTGTTGCCATTAACGCTACTAACGCTATCATCTACAATCTCAATTTTGGTTTTATCATTGGTATTGTTTTGAAATGTGAACTTAAAACCATTCCAATAACAAACGGTCTCACCATCTTCAGTTGTCCAAGTATATGTTGCCATTTTCATTCTCCCTATTGGATTACATCATTTTAAATTCGCATCTTGTATGGACGCCAATACTAAATATTTAGGGATTATATTGTATAATGATTTGTATATTTTTAGAAAAATGAAATCATCGCAAACCCCTATTAAAGAGAAAGCTAACACTCGCCTTTTGGTTGTGTCAATACGAAAATATCATAGTTGTGTAATGGTCTTTTAGGTACAACTCATATGAGTGTGAGGCGGTAGGATATTTGGGAATCGGCGCCGCCCCACATGATCAAGGTAAGATCATAATCTGTTCACCGCAAGTGAAGAAATGATGCAAGCGCATATTTGCAAAATGTTCTTCAGCATTAAGATAAAAAGATGGATGCGCACCAGTATAAGACTTCACAATATCGCCTTTTTCATAAGTTAAGCGAGATCGTTTTTGTATTATGTAACATGGGATATGTCCTTGACTCCGCAGGATCGCCAGACAGGCCACACACTAAAGCGGAGCGCTCCCCAATCTTATGATTGAGTGATTAGTGCTAGTGTGTTACTTATAATCTTTGATTATGAGGAAACTCCATGAAAGCCTCTGTGCGCGCTCAAGGTATAAAATTCATTGGCAAAAGCCGTGGCGGATTGGGCGCAAGCGAAGAGCATGGCAAGCGCTTGGATGAAGCTTCTCAGCGCAGAATAATCACAAAACCTCATTCTATCAACTGGTCAAAAGCAGGTGATGGCCGCGGCTTAGATTTGGTGGATGCGTTCCGTATTCATAAAAAAGAGTTTGGAGCCGTTGAGCGCGCAAAGGCCGAGCTTGGTACGCATATGATTGTGAACATCTCTCCTGAATGGCTCGCCGAAATCGGCGACGTGCATGATCCTTACAATGAGCGCATAGAAAAACTCATCATTGAAGCCAAGAACTGGGCAGAAAGCTGGCAAGGCAAAGGCGCTGTTTTTGCGACACGTTTTGATCTTGATGAAAAAGGCTCTGGGGTTGTGGATATTTTCTCTGCCCCTGTTCGCGCGCAAGGTCGGCGTAATGGCAAGAAGGTTATGACGGTTTCGCCTTCAATGGCCAAAAGAGAACTCACACGATCCACAGGCGAAAAGACAAGTGGGGCAGCGATGCAAACCTCTTGGTCAGCTTGGGCACAAAAGCGATTAGACCCACGTTTTGAACGTGGACTGCGCAAATCTGAAACAGGCCGCACCCATATCCACGCTGAGATTTACGCCAAGGTCGCAGAAGCGGCTAAGGCCAAAGCTCTTAAAACGGCGAAAAAGATCGAGAAAGAAGCTTACGAAAATGCGCGTCAGATCACACAGGAGACTCAGGAGCGCGCAGAAGTCATTCAAATCGAAGTGGGTGCCCTCAAAAGCCAAATCATCGCTCAGGAAGCGAATTTGGCGCACAGAGAAGCTAAAATTGACCAGAAACTGGCAGAAGCTAAAACCATTCAAGCCGAAAATCGTAAAGCTAGGGTTGAAAAGATCACGGGATGGATTGAAAAGGACAAGCATGTCCAGTCGGCGCGTGATGAGTTGGCCATGGGAAAAGCGGCACTTAAAAACACGAAAATGGAGGCTAATAAACATCTTGAAGCGGCTAAATCCAAGGAAATCACTGCGGATGAGAAAATACGTCAAGCTTTAAATGATATAAACAGAGCCGAAGAGCGCATTGATTTTTATCAGCAAAGGGAGAAACGCGCTCAAGAGAAGCTTTACAAAACTGAAGATGAATTTGAGCTGTCAAAAAGGCGTGTTCAAATATTAGAAACTGAGCTTAATGATGAAAAATATGCTCATAAAGAAACCAAAACCGCCCTCTCCACTTTCAAGGCGTTTTTTGAATTCTTAAAATCGACCCTAAAGTCTCTTTTCCCAAGCCAATACGAGATTATCAAAACAGAAGTGAATACCAAATGGAAAACTCATCCCGAAAATCCTGAACGAGAAATAGAAAAGCCAACATATGAACCAAGAAGTGGCTTTTCTCCGTAAGATAAAGCTTTAGATAAAATTATATTTTGAAAATTTTTATAACGTTAGATAGGCAGGATTGAATTTTGATCTATGTGGCAAAGTATTTTTTATTTGTCATGTGGATTTGTGGACAGCTAACGGCTTTGCCTACCTGCCCACAAGCTCACACAAGATGATTGCCGAGCCTTGTGGACAGCTCGCTTTGCGATCTGACACACAAGAGCAATGTGGATGGTTCGTCCCGAACCTCCCACAATCGGAAAAACAACTAAATAGTTTATAAATAAATCTAATTAAAAATAATTAACTCTGTGGCCTGCCTATAGATCATAAGAAAGGAGTAACTTTAAGTTATTGATACTTAATTCTTTACTGCCAGTTATGAACACACTTGATATATTACAGGGTATTATTACTGTCTCCAACTTGTGATCCGATCACCGCTCGTGGCTATGGTCTTATAAAGTTCTTCAATATGAGCGGGGCTTGTCTCACAGCATCCACCGATAATTTGTGCGCCACGCAAAAGCCATCCCGCGCAGCTTTGTGCGTATTTTTCTGGCGTTAAATCTTCACGTGCAGTCAGATCATTTACGGTACCGCCAATTTTCAATCCACCAATATGGGTAAACCCGTTTGCATATGCGCCATATGTTTTGACATCTTCAAGCAAATGCAAGCTTGCCTCAATCGTTTCTGGTCGCGAACAATTATACAATATTGCATTTGGGTTAAGCGATTTTACAGTAGAAATTGCATCTTTAATATCTTCGCCTGACCGTAGTTTTCCGATATGATCATCATCAAGAGTAAATGCCGTCCACACATCCAAATCAGCATTTTGAGCGGCGCGCGTTGCGGCGCTGGCTTCAGCGATTGATGCCATTGTTTCACAAATAATGAGATCAACATTCTCTTTCTGCTCATTAGCAATTTCGATATATTTCTCAAAAAGGAAATCTTGGCTACGATCTAAGTCAGGTTTATATGAACCATGAAGGGGTGGCAGACAGCCTGCGATATCTACGTCAATACCCACTGCATCGCGTGCGGCATTCGCTAAATCTATGGCCTTTTTTTGTAAGGTCGCAAACAACTCAGCTACACCCTCACGCGAAAGCCGCTCTGGTGTCGCTATATACGAATTCACAGTAATCACGCGCGCGCCAGCTTTAATATAATCCTCATGAACAGCTTGCACCAGCTCAGGTGCATCCATCATAATTTTTACAGACCATAAAGGGTGAGCAGGTTTTTTCCATCGCTTCAAAAGCTCTTGGCCCATGCCGCCATCTAATAATACGCGTTTCATTCACGAAATCTTTCATTGTTAGGATCTCAAACTGTGTGATCACCTAAAGCAATAAATAGATTTACGCAATAATAGCTTTTTAAATGGCTTAATTTATAATTCCGTTCATCAAAGATATATTATTAATAGTGCTATCAGACCAAATTCTAACTGGTCTCTTAATTGCAGGCAAGCGGAGTTATTTTATGCACAAAGTTGGAACCACTCGGTTATGGCAGTGGCAGGTTCTTGTTTGTAGGATATCCGAGTTTCTAGATACCTTTGGTAATTAAAATGCTTGTAAATCTGAGCATGAATGCTGGTGAATTTTTGAAGTGTTGTGGGATTTTTAAACTTCTGCATCGCACGTTCTTGTCCTCGAAATGGCAAGTGTGAGTTTTCACATCTGTTGTTTAATCGCCGGTCAAAAAGTTGGCGATCCTCTACTCCAATTTCTTTGAACGCCGCGCGATATGATGGACATTTATCGGTTGTGATAATATCTGATAGAGCATGCTTGCGCATTGTTTTCATTATAAATTTAAGAGCCGCGCGCTTGTTTCTTCGCCTTGTGACGAAACACTCTAGAACTTCACCTTTATGCAGTTTTTGAATCCAAACAGTCAATTAGTGTTGAACATATTAAATACGCTAAGGACAAAATAGATAGTGTGAGGTTACTCTATAGAAATAGCTTGCCAATAAAATCTGGTGACCACAAATCTGGCCCAACAACCCCAAAACCAATAATCGGTGGCATATTAACATTAGAAAGCGACTGGTCACCTAAATTAGGTGAAACCCTCCGAAAGGCTTTGGTCGAAAACGACAATGCAATTGATCTAGGTTATGTAGCGTCTCATGGCTATTTTTACCAAGGATGAATACACACTCAACACAGGAAGTAAGGCGGCCACATCATTTTTATTTAAGCTAATTTCAATGTTGCAACAGTACCGATGATCGGCATCGATACAACAATGGCAAGCGTTGCAACAGGCCCCCTACCTTTGTTTTGACGTGATGGCTAACACACTCTACATTGGCCGTAGGCCAATGTGAAATACATAAAAAATTCAACAAATTATGTGTAAACGTTGCTAGGGTGTAGTCTTCACGTCATACGCCCAATTCAGACTTAAAAGTGCAATTTTGAACCTACATTAGATATGATAAATTCACAGGCTACCTTTTAGAATAGCTACTAGGAACAGGATAGCCGCCACGAATAATTATCGTGACAATTGCAATTGCGCTGTTATTGAGTTGATGAGTGGATATCTGCATATCATCTTCAACAACACCATGTGGGCTTGATTTTGATGAGGTTTCAAACACAGCAAGAAGCCCCACCTTTTTCCCCAAGCCAATTGAATAAGATGCTGTTTGGTCGAAATATTTTTTGCAATCGTCTAAAGTTACAAGCCTTGACGGTTCGGCCTTAAGCTCAAGTGGGATATTCCTAAATGTGATGTCAGTAATTCCTCCTGATGCTGTGGGGTGAGATTGCAACTCTTCACCAATCTCAGGGCGTGACATAAGAAATTGCTCTGCTTCAGCTTGAAAAGCATTTTCTAAGGTGCCTATTCCAAACTTGCTACTTCGAGCTGATTGAGCGCTTAGATTGCCCAAGGCGGCTGATAAAATCATAGCGTTTGATAAGTCTTCAGGTTGAATGCCTGAGAATGTTCTAAGTCGATCACGGATTTCTCGAAGTTTTATATCAACATTCGCGAACCCTGAAATAGGCTTGTTTTGTTGTTGTGCACCATTCTGATTTCAACAGTTCTCCTTTCAGGGTTCCATTGAAGCATTCGTTGTATC
>CANMUM010000059.1 GCA_947501025.1 uncultured Paracoccaceae bacterium
CCGCACTGTTTTCCTCCCTATACTGACAAGCGTTACGCGGTTTGGTGATGTTTATTCATGCGCTTGTCATAACTCCCTTAGCCTACGGGCTAGGGCTTTTTTTAGAGGTTATTGATATGAATATATGCGCTACATTGGCAGTTATACTGGCTTTCTCAACATTTTTGTCGGGAATTATCTCGCCATTTACTGGAGATTGGTTTGATGTGGAAACTGCGACTTATTGTATTGCCATATCAATTTGGATGATTGTTTTTGAAATTTATCTGAAAGGGCGGGATTGATATGAGAAAGCTATTCAACAGATTTCTCGGCCGCAAAACATGGCAAGAGCTTCAACTAGAGAAGGCCGAAAAACTCAAAAGCCAACATAAGGCCAGCGAGCATATATATTCGCGTATGGCGCTCAGACGTACGAATGATTGGTCAAAGCAACTAGACGGCCGCACATTAGCGGATCGCATAGCTGAGAAGCTTGAGAAGCGGGGCGTTGAGCAATGAGCCTTAATCGTTTTGCAAAAAAGCGTGATGCAAACGAAGCTGCGATCATATCAGCTTATCGCGCTCACGGTCTTTCTGTAGAGACAATCGATACACCATGCGATCTCATAATCGGGTGGGGCGATGTTTCATACCTTCGCGAAGTTAAGAACGGCAAGCGCGGTAGACTAACGCCCTCACAAGTCAAATTCAGAGAAACTTGGAAGGGCAATTATAAAATCATCAATAGCGTAGAGGATGCGGTAGCGGATGCTGTGTCTATCAAGGGCAAGCTCTCGCGACTCAAATAGAAGGGGTGAATGCATGAGAGCGCTTTATCACTTATGCAATAAGCCTTGGGGCGTATTCGGCTTTCGCGCTCTAGGCAAGACGCTTTGGACGTGTGGAAACTGCCGTAAAGAGGGCAGTGAGCGCAAGAGTAGAAAAGAGGGCAAGCTATGACCCTCGCAATGAAATTAATCCAAAAACAGGAGGCAAGCGCGTGAGTAAAGGTGTTCCGTACATAGCGTTTTATAGCGACGACTGGCTTTCTGGCACTCAGGAGCTTTCGCTTGAGGCTCAAGGCGCACTAATAAAAATTGTTGCTTTAATTGGAGCGACAGGGCAGCGCCCTGAGTACAATCTTGAACGTCTTGCTAGGCGTTTCGGAATACCAAAAGGAAAGACGCAAAAGGTGCTTTCAGAGCTTCTTGATACTGGAAAAATCACAATTGTTGATGGTCGCATTTCCAATTCCAAAGCAGAGATTGAATTGAAAAAATCTCAAAATTTTTCACAAAAACAATCCGAAAAGAGAAAAGGAAAGACATCAAAGAGAGACGAAAAACCCAATAAAAACAATGAAGATAGTACAACCGTGGATAAACCCCAGAAGAACCATTTAGAACCAGATTTAGAAGTAAAAGAAGTAATAGATAAATCTATTACTAAGAAAGCTGCTCAAAAACGGCGATCTAAAATTCCTCAGGAGTGGGCAGATAATCCAATATCAATTCTCACTGAAAAAAATCTATCAAAAGCAATCGAAATTGGAATGAGCCAACAGGAGGCACAAAATGAAGCAAGTAAATTCTCAGACTACCATGTCAGCAAAGGCACAGCCAACATGGAGTGGAGCCGCGCTTGGTCTTCTTGGTGCAGGAATTGGGCAACCTACGGCGGAAGCAATCGCGGAAGCTGGTCAAAAGCTGGCGGGTCTGATGATGGAGCAAACTATGGAAAAGCTTCAATCGCAGATGTTGTCGCACAACGTCAGGCCAGACGTAGACAAGAATTGGAAAACGGGACGGGTGCAAAAGTTATCAATCCAGCCAATCGAGAAGAAAACGAAAGAGGAGAATTTAAAGTTATTAACGGAACTAAGGTCTAAGCTTGAATTTTACTTTGCCCCAATGCCAGATGATTTAGCTGAGAAAAAGCTGGCTCAACTTGACGCCATTTCAAAGAAAAGAAACCGCGGTTTTGGTGAGGCAATTATTGCTCTTGATGCTTATACAACACGCCTTCGCGCATACCCAGCGGATATTGTGGCTTATGTCTTAGATGCCTATAATTTTGAATGGTTTCCGTCATGGGGCGAAATGCAAGAGGTTTTGGACGCTCAAACATCATTCCGTGTTTTCCTGAGAATTGAACTAGATCGGGCTATTCAACGTCTAAATTCGGCTGGATTTGAGATTGAGCACAAAAAGGGGAAAGATTCCCTCTCATTTGAGAAGCGCGCTGAAATTATTGCAGAAGTTTTATGCAAGCACACAACCAAGGAGGTAAGCTAATGGCTTCCTACAGTGAAAGCTCGTCCCTGAGCAGCTTATCGATTGTTGCAGACAGGTTTAATCCGCGCTCCTTTGCTTTTGATAAAATTTCAGGTGCAATCATTACATTGGTGCGGACTTTCTTTTCAGCGGTTGGCATAGGTGGTCGACCACGCTTTGCGGTTGCAAAGAAGTTTTCATCAAGCTCTCTAACTTCTCCGTCATCTCCAATATATGGCTTAACTGTCATAGCTTTTCCTTTCACGTTTGTTTGCTTTTCTCAGGCTGATAATTCGAATGTTGTCTCCACGATAACACCAAGCAACAACACAAAGCGTACCATCAATTACCCCAAAGGTAACGAAGCGAGTTTCTGGGTAAACTTGGCGAGTATCCTCAATGGTCAATGCTGTATCCCAATCAAGAAACTCAACGCTTGCAAAATCAAGGCCGCGCGCCTCAAGTGTTTCGTCTCTTTTGTTTTTATCCCATTCATATTTCATATAATTAATATACACACCTTTAATGGTGGTGTCAATAAGTATTTTGCAAAGGAGGCAAGCTGATGAGCAAAACAGTACGCGAGAAGATACTAGAGGCGCTTGAGGCGCATGATCAGCCGATAACTTCGGCAATTGTCAAAGAACATATTGGCATGACGGTTTCAACAGCTGCATCCACAATGCGAACAATGGCCAAGAAGGGGGACATATATCGTTCGACGTATAAAACGAAAAACAAGTCATATTTGTATTCTCTAAAGCCGTTTACAGAAGAGTTAAAAGCAGCGCTTGAAGCTCCAGTTGGTATTCACAAAAGACGCAATAACATTTCAATCGTTGCTAACCCCGATTTTGAAGCTAACGAGCAAGAAATACCAGTTTGGCAAAAGGATATGTTCAAGAATGGCAAGCCGATAAAGGCGGGTCGTAATCTCCCAATTGATCACCTCTCAAATGGTGGCAGTCTGCCTTGTGGAGCATGGGGATGATGAGAGGATCGCTATCGGGCAAGATACAATCGGGTCACCCAAAGCATGAGGAGCTTGAGAACTTATTGCGTATGATAAAAAAAGAACTCCAATTTTTGAGAGGTGAGATGTGAGCAAAGGCAAGGCAAGAACGGTTTTTCTTAATAGTCGCATGATGGATGGTATGTTATTGTACTATGCGGGTTTAGACGCAAATTTATGGCGACGCGCCCAAATGGGCATTGCCATGATGCAATTCGACAAAGAAAGGGTGGATAGCTCCGCAAAGGGGGGAAACGCAATGGATCTTGTGTTAGATTTGGACGCAGGATTTAAAAACGCTAAAAAAGCTTTGAAAGCACTGCCATCGCTACCAATTACCAAAGGGCGTAAAGGCTCACCTGCCAAGATAGCTTCACCCATCAAAGTGGCAGAATCTATAGTATTTTCAGATACTATGAAAACACATGAGATATTCGTTGCATCAGTTGGTGGAGGTAGGCCTACCGTAACGAGTATATACAATGATTTTGAGCCATATTGCCGAGTTATTGCTAATGCCACAGCAGACGCATATGGATTGCGTTCAGTGTACATACCGCGCCAACAAAGAGGCAATGCGCGCGACCTAATTTATGAAATGGAGAAAGTTTGACAAATATTAGCTTTGAGGGTAAAAAATATACAATCGGTTTTTCCGACTTAAAGTTATACCACCTGCATACATGATGTGTAGATATTAAGAACCCCATAACCTAACGGTCGTGGGGTTTTGTTATTTGAGGAAGACATTTCCAAAAACAATTCAAACAATGCTCAATAGCGAGAATACTCGCAACGATAACGCACAAAGGGCTGGCAATGGTCGGCAAGTGTCCACCCTCAAAGCTTAATTGATAGCACGATAACAGCGTAAAGCTCTTTGATTGGACGGTGGGCGCTAATTATTCAGGAGACAAGCATGGCCGACACAGTGGGGCATATTGAAGGCTACGGTGGGATCCAGACAGTAGATTATTTGGGTAGCGCGCCTTCGTGTTTATCAGGAGACAGCAAAAGCCCGTTTTATGAGCACGCCTATCAGTGTGCTAATCGTGGGAATGTAATTGTTTTATCTTCTCAGGAGGTAGTCGATATTTCAATTCATAGTGCAGCAAGGCGTGGGTTAGATATGGGAGCGCCTGTAATGTGGCACAAGCACGGCGTAGCCCCTCTATCTACATCGGAAATGTACTGATACCTAACCTATACCAACACAAGGCATAACTATGACTGATAATGTTGTAAAGCCATTCACAGAAAAGTCAGGCGAGTGTCCAGACGCAATCCTTGAGCAAGCCGTAGGGCAATATGAGCAAGTGCTTATCATAGGTTGGGATAAGGCAGGCCAACTCGAAGCAAGATGCACAAAGGGGCTTGTAGATAGTGGCGAGCTGCTACGGCTTCTTGAGAAGTTCAAACTAAATTTGCTTGCGGGCGAATATGAAGAATAACACAGGCTCGCTAACGCGGGCTTTTACAATTAAGGTAAACTAACTAACGGATTGGCTATTCGCAAACATAATCACTTGGAGCATTTGTGAATCCGTCACCTATAATCGTTGTGTTATCATCAAAGAGGTAATTTCCTGTCGGGTCATATACATTTAATAGGTTAATTGTAATTGACGGTTTAGTTTCTTTTGCTTCATTCGAGAGATTGTAGACGGCAAGAGCAACTTCACGGCTCTCTGACGGCTCGATGCCCCCAGGAATACGAATGGATTGGCTCCCTGTAGTCCATGGGACGCTCCGCCCCTCTGTGGCAAGAGAGTATTCGATGCTCACCGCTGAGATTGCAATATCTAAATTGTTTGTCACAGTAAACGAAAGTGAGTCATTGAACCGCATTTGGTTTATATCCATCAAATGAAATTCAGGAGCGTCAATATCTATCGCCTCTCTGATGCAAAGTAATTCGTTTGATGTTTCGGGGACTTCGTGAGCAAGCGCTTCAGTAGTTAAGATTGATGTTAATAAAATTGCAAAATATTTCATATGTTTTTCCTTGTAACCGAATATCCACACTTTAAACAACTAACAGGGGAATGCAATGGCTGCGCCTAAAGGAAACCAGTTTTGGAAGGCCAGAAGTACTCATGGTCGATCACCGATATTCAGTAGCCCAGATGAATTATGGGGGGGCTTGTCAGGAATATTTCCAGTGGGTTGAGGATAATCCTTTACAAGCTGCTGACTTAGTTAAGTTTCAAGGTGAAGCAAAAATATCTATGATACCAAAGATGCGTGCTATGACGATGGGCGGTCTTTATAACTTCTTGGATATAGCAAGGCAGACTTGGACTGATTACTCAACAAAGAAAGATTTTTCTACAATCACCACACGAGTAGAAAGCCTGATACGACAACAGAAGCTTGAAGGAGCCGCTGCTGATATGCTTAACCCAAGCATTATAGCAAGGGAAATTGGGTTGGCTGATGTGTCTAAAGTCGATCATCAATCAAGTGATGGGTCTATGACGCCTGCACGAATTGAGAGAACAATCATTGACCCATGCGTTAAAGATACAAACAGCAAGATGGTCGCTTCCACTCCTAGAGCCGAAGAGGATAAAGGGGGCTAAAGGCGGGCGGTCCAGTGGGAAGTCTCATGAAAGAGCGGAAGCGCTTGTAGAGCAGCTTATTATTGAGCCGACCACTCGCGCAGTTTGCTTGCGTGAAATCCAAAAATCTCTAAAGCACTCTGCAAAAACACTTATCGAGGATAAGATAAAGAAGTTTGGTGTTGGGCATTTATTTGACATCACGCTAAATGAGATACGCCATATTCAAGGTGGTGGTGTCAAGCCCCCTTTGTTTGTGCCAATTTTATGGTCGTAGTTTCGGGTATTGGTGGTCGCATTTTTAATGAGGCA
>CANMUM010000060.1 GCA_947501025.1 uncultured Paracoccaceae bacterium
TGTAGGGGGGTATGCTCATTTGCAGTAATGTGAAAGCTAATTTGCAGAGAGAATAATCCAGTAAAACAAAGGCCAAACGCTCATTTTTGTTCAAATATAGCCGTGATCGAAAATGATCACTTTGCGCGTTTTTTGCTCACTATTTTGCAAAAACGCTCATTTTGCACTCATTTTTTAATAATTTATAAGTAAAATCAAAAGCTTATTGCGATTTTAGAGCGATCATTTTGTATAAACCCAAAAAAATGCCCCGCAAAAACAAAGGATTGCAGGGCTGTGAATTTGTGTAGCTTTCCAAAATTGGGCATAAAAATTTATGTTAAGAGTGGCGTGATTGAACGTAGAACGTAACTTTAGTACAATGCGTGATCACGTTCTGGCTAACTATATGAAAATAATGTTTTTATAGTGCTTTTTGTTGCCGATCACTCTGCAAAAATCACGATTTTTCGAATACGTTAACTTTACCACATATCGACGCATTTGGTGTATGGTTTTAGGCATGTCCTGTGTTTTGAAATGGCAGCTAATTGATACCCATTCCTCAAGAGTATGCCATTCACTTGTGAGATCAATGTTATCAATTGATGGAAGGTCGAAATCTGCCATCCAATTTTCGATTGTACGAAACGATGGGATGATTGGGTTTTCCGCCATCATGCCATGTATACCAATACTTGTGAGTTGAAGCTCACCTAATTGCCATTTATTCTTTTCGTAGCGTATCTTTAAAAAGCTACGTCTCGGCATATCATTATACCAAGCTAGATTATTTTGACGTAGACAAAAAAGCCATTTGGCATCACGCTTGCGCTGTTGCTCGTCGGACATGTATGATGTTTTTTTGGCGCGGTCTAACCATAGCGTATCATCTTTAGGCAGTGGAGAAATAGTAGTTTTGACATTTTCAAAGCGCTCATCCAAGGCTTTCACAAGCTTTTGACCTTCGGGCTTGATACCACCAAAGCGCCCTAAATGGCCTAACCGAATATCCTTGAGCGCGGTATGATATTCTTCATCACGCTCCGTTATAAATAATGGCTTTGCGATTTGTGCCAATTTTCGTTCTCCTATCCTCTTGCGCGTTTATATATCAAGCCGAACGCATTTTCTATTTCTTTTGCGTCAATGCTTGCTGATTGCTCAATTGTGAGGATGGTATAAGCCTCTTGCCAAGTCTTCACGCGGTTGCCTTTGATTAGACGCATGAGAGGTAACATCCATTGCGGTGTGGGTTCTGGTGATGGCTTTTCGGGCGGTTGATAATCGGGAATATCGAGCGCCTCAAAATCAGGCATATCAATGAGCCGTGCGATGAAGGCTTCAAAGGCCGTATTTGGAAGGCTTGTATAGTGGTAAGTATAGATCATGCGCCCATCGATCTTGACTTGCTTGCGCCTCCATTTGTGATGCACGGCTTTTCGGGCAATGCCTTCCGTTGAATGCGAAAGGCTTGGCAGTTTTAGAGCTGCTATTTCTTGCGCTGTGAACCATTCACGAATCTGCGTATGATCACGCATAACTTGCGTTAATATGGCCTCTAAAAAGGCCATGCGTCTTTTGGTATTTGCCCAATCTTCAGCAGATAAGGACACGCAAAAATCAAAGCCATCATTTGCCATGATAGTTCCCTTCTATATTGTATGAAAAGAAGTGGGCGCCACTCGATTGCGCCCAACAGAAATTTTGAGACTTAGGCAGATTTAGCTTCGCTTGAAGCATCGCCATTTGGGTCTTTTGGGAGCAGTCCGCGCTTTTCGAGCTTGACCAGTATGGCACTCAATTGAGCGTTATCAAGGCCAATTTTCAGAGCGACCGCACCGTGTTTATGCCCACGCTCGATATTGATCAAAAACTGCATTTCTATCTCGCTCAGGCCTTCCAATTTGCGCTTGTCGTGCATTGGTTTCAATTTCGGATAAGATGTAGGCCAAATATGACGATTGCTTTCAATGGCCACGCCTTGCTCTTTACTCACAACGCCCAATTCAGCTAGGACTTTGACTTGCTGTGAACAGGCTTTGAAAATCAACGCCAAGCCATCACGTCCGCTTGATGTCATATTGTCCATGACATCGGCCACGCAAACCATATCTGATAAGGCATCAATCACATAGCCAACGCCGTGCAAGCCCTCAATTGGATGCTCTTCAATGTTGCCAAAGCAAAATGAAATGGGGAATTTTTGTGTTTCTGTTTGATTGTGTTCTGACATTTTAATCTCCGTTTGTAAAATTTTGAAAACCCCTGTTATTGAAGACAGGAGACCAGATGTTCAAAACTACCAAACGGTGTAGCACTATGGTCTTTGGGCTTGCGCCTTGGACATACACCATAATCATCTGGTCAAAGCTATGCTTTGTCCACATACGTCGTTTCATAAGCCCGATATAATCAGTGATAGCGCCTATGCGGTGACGAAGCCCGCCGTTTGAATAGGGTTTTGAAGCCCAGTAACGTGAACATTACATAGAACGAATCACATTGCAAGATATTTTTTTAAGGGGAACTTTGGTGGGGAAGTTGGGGCATATATGATCAGCAATGGGGATAACTTCTTCGATATATGCCCCCACCCTCAAGTATGTAAAAGGCACATTCAAGCCGAGAACACGATCACCATATGAAACAGACCTCATTCCGTCACCCTCAAGCATTTAAGGTAAAATCAAGAGCTTACCTCAAGTATTTAGGGCAAAAAGGATGTAAATATATGAGTGAATGGATATCAGTATTAAACATAACCGTAAACGCAAAACTGCCAATACGTCAAGCACAGCTTATCAATTTTCAAGCACAACCTGCAAAGTCTGGTGAGCCTGTTTTAGGTGTTGCTGCAAGTGATGCTGAGACTGGTGAAGATTTATGCGTGCATTGCCTTGGCGTTTTCGAACTGAAAGCAGGCGCAAATATTGGTGCTGGCGATTGGCTTGGATCAAATGATTTCGGTCATGTCGCGCCCTCTGGCACAAAGCCATTTGCTCGCGCCTTAGCCGATGCAAGCGCGGGCGAAATGGTTCGCGTTATGACGACCTCTACCTAATGCACTAAATGCGCGTTTTTAACGCCCAGTTAACGGGGGGTATTTGCAACTTTGCGAACCTACCCACCCAACACAATCAAAACGCCGTTAAAAACGGCTTAAAATAGCCCAAAGGAAAAACCTAAAATGATGAACACCCAACAAGCTCGCGTTATTGACCCGATTTTGACTACACACGCCCTTGGATATAAGCACCCTGCACGGGTTGGTCATGTCCTTTTTCCACAAGTTCCAGTGCAACAACGTGGTGGCACGATCTTGGAGTTTGGAAAAGAAAGCTTTCGATTGATCAATGCGCGTCGTGCCCCCGGTGCGGACACTGGTATCATCGCCTTTGGTTATGAGGGCAAGCCCTATCAGCTTGTTCAAGATGCACTCAATTCAACGATACCAACAGAACATATGCAAGACGCACGCCAAGTTCCAAATATTGATTTGGGCATGCGAGCGGTCAACCAAGTCATGCAACAACTCACGCTATTGCTTGAAACAGAACAAGCCGAGCTTGCCACAAATCCAGATAATTATAGTGATAACAATAAAGAGACGCTTTCAGGAACATCAAAATGGACGTCACCGTCAAGTGACCCACTAGGAGATATTGATCAAGCCAAGGAGGTTGTGCGTCAATCGGCAGGTGTTGACCCCAATCGAATGGTGATTTCCAAAACAATTTTCAATGCGCTCAAAGTGCATCCAAAAATCACGGAACGCTTCAAATATACATCATCAGAGTCAATCACTGTCGATATGCTTGCCAATTATTTTGATCTTGATCAAATTGGCGTTGGCAAGGCACTTGCACTGAGTGAAGATGGCGGTGTGGATAGCTCTTTCAAAGACGTATGGCAAGATACAGCCGTGCTTGCTTATGTGCCAAGCGAGTCACTTGGATTTGAAGAGCCAAGCTTTGGTTATACCTATACTTTGCAAGGCCATCCGTTTGTTGAAAAACCTTTTTATGACCATGGACGCAAATCATGGGTTTATGGTGTGACTTATGAACGCAAGCCTGTTTTGTCTGGTATTGATGCAGGTTTCCTATTCCAAAACGCAGTTTAGGAGATCATCATATGAAAAAGACTGTTGAGGTTTTTCGCGCAGGTTCATTTACGTCAATGAACGGCACAAAGGTAACTTTTAGCAATGCTGATATTGAAAGCATTGCAAAGGTTTATGATAAAGAAAAATCACCTGCACCTGCTGTCGTTGGACACCCCAAACATGACGCACCTGCTTATGGTTGGGCTGATAATTTTTTTGTGAGCGATGGCAAATTAATGGCTGAGATCGATGATCTTGACCCCGAATTTGTAGAAGCCGTCAACAAAAAACGCTATCAAAAAATCTCAATGGCCTTTTTCTCACCGACTCACCCTGCCAATCCAATTGAAGGCCAATACTACCCAATGCATATTGGTTTTCTAGGTGGCGCGGCTCCTGCCGTGTCTGGTCTTAAAACGGTCAGTTTTACAGACACAAATGAGCAAGACGTTTTTGTATGGGAATATGACAATTCATCACAAAACATTCAATTCGCAACTGATACGCCTAAATTCTCAAGTGACGCTCAGAACGAAATTGATAAAATGCGTACAGAATTTGAAGCTGAGAAGTTTCTCTATGAGCTAACACGAGAGGGCAAAATCACTCCTGCAATGGGTGATGGTATGATTGAGTTTATGGCATCACTTGATGCAAATAGCACGGTTGCCTTTGCGAATGGTGAAGAAAAAAGCCTTACCGACTGGTTCAAGGGTTTTGTTGGAAAACTACCAACTATCGTTCACTTTGGAACGCTTGTTAATGATAAAAACTTATCGAGTGAACCAGTAACATTTAACACAGCCGAAGGCATGAATGTCGATCCAAATGATTTGCGCGACTACGCACAAATAGAAGCCTATGCGAAGGATAATAACATCACATTTTCCGAGGCAATCAAACGCACCAACCTCAATAAGGGATAAATAAATGGGTAACATGCTTGCAATTATTGCGGATAACGATTCAGACGATAGTCAAATTGAGTGGTCAGAAGGCATGAGTTATGTTGTGGACATACTTGGCGAAGAAATTGCATGGGAAATGGTTGCTTTTTGTGGGGGCGCTCGTTTGGATATTCCAAAAACACAAACAAAGGGCAACTATGTATTCATGCAGTTGTCCGAGCCAACCCGATCCAAGCTTATAAAAGAGTTTGGAGGAGATCGATTTTACATTCCAAAATTTGATCAGAAACACAATGTAATTATTGCAAAAGCCGTTGAAATATTGTCACAAGATGGTTGTAGCCAACAAGAGATTGGATCAAAATTAGGCTTGAGCGAAACGCGCATTGGACAGATTAGAAAAGAAAACAAACGCATATGAAATTATCAGCACTCAGCACCGACATTTTTGACGATCACTAAATCACCATTTGGCAACCATCCAAAAAACAGCTAGTGTGAGGAAAATTCACACAATGCGTTTTTGCAAAACAGCGTGCAGAACTCTGCAAAACAGAAGGTCGCGCTACA
>CANMUM010000061.1 GCA_947501025.1 uncultured Paracoccaceae bacterium
CTTTCGTGCCATTAAATTATCCTTCAAATAACAGAGCTTTACTAAATTAGTGGCACAGGTTTAAGGGGCAAGGACAAGTAAAGGTCTTGAAGAACGTATTAATATGCTAATCGGAGATGCTAGCGTTGGTAAGTTTGCATCGCAAACGGGTTTATCCATAGGTGCTATTCAAGTCATTCTTTCTGGAAGCAAGCTGACTATAGATAGTTTGTTGATGCCTGCAAAAGGTCAACCTCAACTGGCTTGCTACAGGTGAAGGCCCAATGCGCATCGGCGAAGAGGCTCCAATGGACGACGATCACTTCCCGTGCGTGCCGCGCTATGATGTGTTTGCATTGTGCGGAAATGGCGCGTTTGTTGATGAAGCGCCCATTGTCGACAAGATCCCGTTCACGAATGACTTTATGCGTAAAAAGCTTGATCGTTAAAGCACGGAGGGACTTATCTTTATTGGTGCTGACGACGATTCGATGGAGCCGACCATCCATGATGGTGTGCTCATTATGGTCGATACGAAACGTACCAACCTCACAAGTGCCATCTATGCCTTTACATATGACGGCGCATTGTTCGTAAAGCGGCTAAACCATTTGCCAGACGTGTTAGAGGCGTATTCCATCAACAAAGAATATCCGCCATTCGTCATCGATAAACATCAAATGAATGCCTTCAAGGTGACTGTTCGCGTTGTGTGGGTTGGACATATGATTTAACAATGAGCGCATAATATTTGGAAGTGTACACTTTCTGCAAAATAGTGAGCGAAAGATGCTCAAAGTAAACATTCTTACTGTAAAATCAATTCCAAGGAATTTTTTCTTCTGCTCCTTGTTTATAAGGTTTAATCTTAATTATGAGTGATATATTGGTCACTGTAAATGAGCATGCTCCCCTACAAAGACTTGCGGTTTGTTTCGTATATTATACACTCGAAGCGAATTCTTGGGAGAATAGCCATGTCTAGATTTGATGTTTTTAATCCCGCAACAGATGAAGTTGTTGGAAGCGCGCCAGAAATGGGGGCTAAAGAAACGCGTGAGGCAATTGAAGCAGCTCAAGTCGAGTTTGCCTCATGGTCTAAACGTCCATCCAAAGAACGTTCAGAAATTTTGGAAAAATGGTATGAATTGACGATGGCAGCTCAAGAAGAGCTTGCGCAAATTATGACGGCTGAATGTGGGAAACCTTTGGCTGAATCGCGTGGTGAGGTGGCTTATGGTGCCAGCTTTATCAAATGGTACGCCGAAGAGGCCAAGCGGGTTTATGGTGAGATGATCCCAGCGGCCAGCCATGATAAGCGTTTATTGGTGATGAAGCAGCCAATCGGTGTGGTGGCGTGTATTACGCCATGGAATTTCCCACTTGCAATGATCACGCGCAAAATGGCGCCCGCTCTTGCTGTGGGATGCACGGGTGTTGTCAAACCTGCTGCCGAAACACCGCTGAGTGCTATTCGTATGGCTGAAATCGCTTATGAGGCGGGTATTCCACGCGATGCGATGGCGATCATCACAGGCACGGATGCTAAGGCGATTGGTGGCGAGATGACGTCGAACCCGATTGTGCGCAAAGTATCGTTCACGGGATCAACAGCGGTTGGTAAGCTTTTAATGGCGCAATCGGCAAGCACTGTGAAGAAAATGGCGCTTGAACTTGGTGGCAATGCGCCGTTTATTGTATTTGACGATGCCGATCTGGATGCGGCAGTTGCAGGTGCGATTGCTTCAAAGTACCGCAATGCGGGACAGACTTGCGTCTGCGCTAATCGTTTTCTCGTTCAAGCGGGTGTTTATGATGCCTTTACAGAAAAACTTGCCGAAGCTGTAAAGGCCCTAAAAATCGGCAATGGAGTTGATGATGGCGTGAATATCGGGCCGTTAATTTCAAAAGCAGGAATTGAGAAAGTGCAGGATCATGTTGCGGATGCGATTGCACATGGCGGTGAGGTGATGGTGGGTGGCAAAGCCATCCAGCGTGCGGGTCATTTCTTTGAGCCTACCGTGATCAAGAACGTGTCGCTTTCGGCGAAGGTCGCGCGTGAAGAAACCTTTGGTCCGCTCGCGCCGATTTTCAAATTTGAAACAGAAGAAGAGGCGGTCAAAATTGCCAATGATACCGAGTTTGGATTGGCTGCCTATTTTTATGCACAAAATATTTCACGGATTTTTCGTGTATCCGAAGCGCTTGAATATGGTATGGTCGGGGTTAATGAAGGCATTATTTCGACGGAAGTTGCACCATTTGGGGGGGTGAAAGAAAGTGGGCTTGGCCGCGAAGGTTCGCATTTTGGGGCGGATGAGTTTTTGGAATTAAAATATGTGTGCCTTGGCGGCATGAAGGGAAGTGAATATGCATAATCACGCGCATGAGTTTTATATCAATGGAGAATGGGTAAAGCCAATTGGCTCGGAGACGATTGATGTTATTAATCCTGCAACAGAAGAAGTCATTGGCACGATAGCGGCGGGTTTGAGCGCCGATATTGATGCGGCTGTGTCAGCTGCCAAAGCTGCATTTGTGACATTCTCAAAAACACGTGTTGCTGAGCGCAAGCAGCTCTTGGAGCGTTGTTATCGTGAGTATCAAAAGCGCGTTGAAGATTTTTCACAAGCCGTGAGCGCTGAGCTTGGTGCGCCGATTGATTTTGCACGCTCTGATCAAACGGGCGCAGGAACATGGCATTTAAGCGGCTTTATCAAGGCGATGGATGAGGTGACATGGGATGGTGAACTTGCCAATGGTGATCGCGTTATTCGGGAGCCTATAGGTGTTGTTGGATGTATTACGCCATGGAATTGGCCGCTCAACCAGATCGCGTTGAAGGTGTTTGCTGCTATTGCTGCGGGATGTACGGTTGTCTTAAAACCCTCAGAAGTCACGCCATATAACGCTATGGTTTTTGCAGAGGTGCTTGATGCGGCTGGAGTTCCCGCGGGTGTGTTCAATATGGTTCATGGGCTTGGGCCTGAGGTCGGCTCTGCTATGAGTCAGCATTCTGATGTTGATATGATGAGTTTTACGGGCTCAACGCGTGCTGGTGCTTTTGTAACTGCTGATAGTGCGCCAACGGTGAAGCGTGTTGCATTGGAGCTTGGTGGAAAATCCCCAAATGTTGTGTTTGCAGATTGTGATATTGAGGAGCGCGTGCGTGCAGGGGTTGTGCACTGTATGGAAAACACAGGCCAAAGCTGCAATGCGCCAACACGTATGCTGGTGGAGCGCAAAGTTTATGATAAGGCCGTAGAAATTGCGATTGATGAGGCTAATCGCACACGCGTCATGAACCCAGATGATAGTGAATATGGCATTGGGCCATTGGTGAGTGCCGCGCAATTTGAAAAGGTGCAAGGACTTATTCAAACAGCGATTGACGAGGGCTGCAATTTGGTTGCGGGTGGAGTTGGGCGCCCAGATGGCTTTAATCGTGGATATTTCACGCGACCAACAGTTTTTGCTGATATTGAGCCTCATCATATATTATGGCGCGAAGAAGTTTTCGGCCCAGTTCTGGTTATGGCGCCATTTGATGATATTGATCATGCGATTGAACTTGCGAATGATACCCCATATGGCCTTGCGGCTTATGTGCAAACAGCTTCGCCAGAAACCGCCGAAACCATGGTGCAAAATCTGCGTGCGGGCATGGTGCGCGTGAATGGAAGCGGTATGGGGCAGGGTTCGCCATTTGGTGGATATAAGCAATCGGGCAATGGTCGCGAGGGCGGTGTTCACGGCATTGAGGATTTTTTAGAAACCAAGCTCGTAACGCGCCCCAAAGGATTTATGAATTAAACTTATTTATGATTTTCATCTTTCTCAGCAATATATTCACGATAGCTGATGAATATGCCTGCGGCAGCGATAATCAACACACCGATCCAGACATTTAAGGCAGGGAATGTGCCAAAAATGATTAGGGAAAACAATGCGGCGGTGATGATTTCGAAATAGTTAAATGGCCCGAGCAGTGATACCTCTGATTCACGAAATGCCATGATGATCAGATAATGGCCAAGCGCAGATGCAGCTCCCATAACGATCATCATGAGCAATTGAAAATTACTGGGCATTTCCCAAAACCAGAACATAAATGGCAATGCGATGACAATGCCAACAATTGCGGTGATGAGTTGAGATGTCAGTGGGCTATCACGTTCATCAAGCTTTTTTGTGGCGATAAAATAACCCGCAAAACTTACTGAGGCGACCAATGCCCAAATGCGCCCTAGACTTGTAATGGTTTAGTTCCACTTTGTTTGGAGTAATATATTAAAATAAGGAGACGATAAATTAGCCAAAGATATGATGAAGAATTCAGAGGAGAAGTTGTTGGCGTTGCTCAGACTAGCGGGCTCACGCATAAGCGCGTTGCCGAAGATTTTGGCATTGTGTTTTCGACATTGGGCAAATGGCTCGCACAATATGGTGGTCAAAGTTCGAACGATTTTGATACGCAAGCCGAGTTGAAACGACTTCGTAAGGAGCTATGGATGGCTCTGGAGGAGAGGGATGTATTAAGTTGGAGGGATCAAAAAAGTTCTGTGGACTGTTTTCCCCGAACAACGGCCACCGAGTTCTTCGCGAGGGCAAAGCGATAAGATTTTATTTCATCAAAAGCTATCGCGGAGAATTGAGCCAACAGCATTTATGCCGATTGTTTAAAGTCAGTGGTCGCAGTTTTCGAGCCCGCCGCGCAGCCAAAGATCACGCGAGGATTTTATTTTATCCGCGCATATTCGGGCGCAAGCTCGGCTGTGTAACTTTAGTTATGGCCGCATTCGGATGACGCTTGAACTTAGGGATTTGGGGTTCTCAATTGGCGAGCGGCGCGTGGTACGGTTAATGGAGGCTAATGATATAAAAGTCATCAGAACCCATAAGTATAAGAGAACAACGGACAGTCGGCATGGCTTTCCGTTTGCGCCGAACCTATTGCAGCAAGACTTTATGGCCGCGTCCCCAAATCAGAAATGGGTGAGCGATATCAGCTATGTGTGGCCCCGCGAAGGTTGGTTATATTTGGCAGTCGTCATTGATTTGTTCTCCAGAAAGATTGTTGGATGGGCGGTCAGTGATCGATTGAAACGTGACCTTGCGATC
>CANMUM010000062.1 GCA_947501025.1 uncultured Paracoccaceae bacterium
GCACCGAAGTGATACAAGTTACGCACGCAGATTTACACGAGAGACAGTTAAAATTCTCAACAATTGCATTTGGGAGTATTTATCAAATCAAAGGTATTCAAAACGAAAGATTATTAGAGAAACACAGGCACATTTTAAACTCGAAAATGAGATGCGGGAGAAAGAAGGCAAGCCGCAACTGCATATCCCCTCCTCTTCTGAAATCAAGCGACGAATATACCGCCTTGACCGATTTGCAGTCCATTCAGGTCGCCATGGTTTAGAGAGTGCTAAACGCAAAATGGCAGTATATGAAAACGGGTTAAAAATCACTTATCCTCTACAACGTGTGGAAATGGACGAATGGCTTATCGATGCATTCACAATTCTCGACGATAGCGGCATGCTTGATAATTTATCCCCGATAGAAAAGGCTGAATTCGATATTGGAAGACGGTGGATATATCTTGCCATTGATGTTGCTACAAGATGCGTCGTTGGCTTTCGATTATCCAAGAGCCCATCTGGTCAAGACGCAGTAAACACGCTTTCATTAATCACAATGGATAAGACTCCTCTGGCAAGAGCAGCTGGGTGTGAAAGCGATTGGGCATTCTTTGGCGGTTGCGGATCAATTGTCACTGATACAGGTGCAGCCTTCATTGCCGAGATATATCGTATGGCTGTAACTGATTTAGGGTCCAATCAACTTGCACCTGCGGCAGGCGTTCCAAAATTGCGTTCTCATATTGAAAGGATGTTTGGCACCTTTGCAAGTCAACTCATGCCAGAATTTACAGGCCGAACCCTTTCTAATAAGCAAGAACGTGGAGACTATCCATCAGCAGATAGGGCGGCGCTTACTGACCAAGACTTAATCAAAATATTCACGTTGTTCATTGTGGATATTTACCACAACTCTCCACATGAAGGGCTCTTAGGTGAAACACCTGCAAATGCATGGAAGCGCTTATCAAGAGAGGAAGGTGTATCTCCTCCGCCTGATGCAACCACGCGGTGTTCTGTATTTGGGGTTCCCGCGAAGCGCAAAATTGGAAGACATGGTGTTCGTATGTGTGGCATCAACTACCTCTCACCAATCATCGAAGACGCATACCTTCAAGGCCAGACAAAAACCGTAGATATTCGCATTGATCCTTATGACGTAACGCATATTACAGTTTATCTTGACGGCGAGTGGCATTCAGCAAAAGCCGTCTCGAATTCAGTTTGGGGATTGTCACTGCTTGAGTGGCAAGAGATTGTTAGACTTCTTCGAACCAAACATAAGGCTGAGGCTGTTCTTGTCGAGAGTGTCGTAATGCGCGCTCGAAAAATAATTACAAAAGTGAATTCGGACGCAATGGCCCTAAGACGTCTGGCACCTATGATCATCACTCCTTTAGATATTGAGCGCAATGAACGTGAGTTATTTTTAGGGCTAAGCATCAGACCCAAAAGAGTTGAGACGCCAATTATAGATGCCCCTATCGATAAGGGTTTACTTGGTGATGTGATATTGCCCCTTCACTCCATAAACGACCGTATCGATAAGGCCGAAGACGAAAACGCAGATATTAAAAGCAATAAAAAACCAAATAAACCATGGGGGTTTCGTCATGACTAATAATTCAACACCCGAACGCGTCTTGGCACTTAAACAAATATTTGCGGACAGTCCCATCTACTTCGATCTTGAAAATCAAGTTCTATCAATGCTTGAGCAACGCCGCGTTGAAATCAATGAAGGCGTTACAAATGAAGCGCGTGGTGTAGCCTTAATTGGAGCCTCTGGATCAGGCAAAACTACAATCGTGAATAGGTTAATTAAATCTCTCAGTAAACGTCATCAAGCAAGCTTACAAAGTGATGAATGCGAGATCCTGAGCTTTCCTGTTCCTTCACCCGCTACTCTGAAGTTTGTAGGGCAAAGGGGCCTGCAAGCTATCGGATATCCACTACGGCGTGATAAAACATCTCACATCATCTGGGACATGTTCAAGGAGCATTTGCACGCCAGAAAAACACTGATCCTTCATCTCGATGAAGCACAAGATCTATCCTTGAACCAAACAGCACGTGAAATGCAATCTGTGATCAATACTCTAAAGTCTTTGATGCAAAACCAGGAGTGGCCAGTTTCTATAATACTTTCTGGCATGCCAATCTTAAAGGACATGCTTAATCATGACCCACAATTGGCACGGCGATTCATTCCCTTTGAACTGCCAAAACTAAATGCGGTTCATGATGCTGATCAGATACTGCATTTGATCGCTTATTACGCAAAGCACGCCGATCTCGGGGTTGATGAAGATTTATTAAGTGATGAATTTTCTGCACGTCTTATCCATGCTGCTGATGGTGAGTTTGGGCTTTTGATCGAAACTACTATTTCCGCAATCGAAGTTGCTTTTAGATCAGGTTGTGCAGTACTCGGCTTGATAGATTTTAAAGAGGCCTTCTCAAGAAAAGCAGGTTGCATTGATGCACTAAATCCATTTGTTGCTTCTGATTTTGAACGGATTGATTGTCGCAAGCTACTAGGAGGGAGCAACTAAAATGGATAAACTAGCACTTACAATCACGCCATCACCACTTGAAACACCAACGTCATTTATCTCACGTCTTGCGGCAAGAAACTACTGCGATGATATTAAGGCGTTTTGTTATGACGTCGGTATAGAGCTTGGGAATGTGTCTTACGGATATAGGGATGCCATAAAGTATGTATGTCATTTAGCGAGCATTCCTGAGAACAGTTTCGATAATACGACAATCCACAAAACATCAACGATACGGTACGTGTTGGGCGACGAGGTTCTTGATACCAAAACACTCAATCGGGGCGAAGTTCGGTTGTGTCCACAATGCATTAGCGCTGAGCTTCAAAAATACAACCAACCATGGGAAGTTATCCACCAACTCCATTGGCAAATACCACAAATTGAACGATGCACACTTCATGGTTGCGGCTTGATAATTCTTGGGGAGAAAAACAACACGGCAGCAAGATTTGATGTGACCGCCTCAATTCGCGATCATAGAGAAATGATTACTCAAAAAGCTCAGCAAATACCTGAAACAGTACACAGCGCAGATGCATTTGATATTTATCTTAGCAAGCGGATTTACGGCTCTAAAGACGGATCATGGTGCGATGGTCTAAACATTCCAACTCTATGGCGCTGCGCTCTAGCACTTGGCATCACATTGCTTCATGGCAAGCGTGAGAGAGGTAGTGGCCTTTCTGTGTTAGAAACTCGAGCGGCTACACTTCATGGATTTGGTGTATTGCACGCAGGTGAGAACGCAACGAAAGTAGCGCTCGCTAATTATCTCGAAAAAGACATTGGAAAACGTGACAACCAACCAGCTCCTCAATATGGTCAGATTCAGCGTATGTTTAGACAGTTTAGCCATAAGCTTGACTTCCAAGACGACTTTGGGCCGATGCGTGAACTTTTATACAACCATATTATCGAGCATCATCCGATAAAAGCTGGGGACAAGATTTTGGGGAAAATACTCGATCGGCGAAGGGTTCACTCGATGCATTCCGCATATAGAGAGTTAAAAATTCGCCGAGATATATTGGAAGAAATTCTTATCGAACGTAATATTGGCTTTCGCGATTTTGATGGACGCTTTGTGTTTTCTGTTCCATTAACAGTTGAAGTCGTTGAAGAGTTGAAATCGCAAAAAGAGCGTTTCATACTAAAAACTGATGTTGGTCAGTTCATTGGTGCCACTGAAGTTATAGTTAAAGAGCTTTACAAAAGTGGCGTTCTGATATCTCGACATGGGCATGGACGATGGGAACGAAAAGTCACTGACACACAAGACTTGATTGAGTTCATTGCCAAGTTATTTGAGGAAACGAAAAAATTCAGAAAAGCACCGCAAGGCACTACCATCCTCACCCAAGTTACAAGAACGGCCAATTGCAATGTTTCCGATGCTATAAAACTTATCCAGACAGGTAAGCTCAAGCCCGTTGGCCGAATTGGCAATGCATTAAAGCTGAGCAAGCTACTCCTAAATAATGAAGATCTCATAGCAGCCTTTCCGCCACAAATCCCAAATGGAATTACCAAGACCGAATGTATGAAGATAATTTGCGCACCAACCTCAACACTAAATCATCTAATCGAAATTGGACTTCTCAAAACAAAGCGCATGAAAAGTAACACTACGCGCAGGACAAATCACCTCATTGTTCCAGAATCAATGGCCTCATTCAAACGCGGATATTTTACACTCGGAATGCTTCGAAAAAGTCATGCAGATTTTGCAAAGTATCGTGTGGTGGATTTGAACAAACTAAACCTGACACCTATTGTAAATGATAAGAGGTTTCGTAGAGTTTATAGATGGGAGGATTTTTATGAAACGTTGCGAAAGGCGAGCATGTGTATTGAGGAGTGAAGCAAGGACGAACTCAAATGCGCAGTACAAATTCAAGAAATTATTTCTAGATTTATTATTCTGCCAAAAACCTAGCAAAACCACAAATGTTTTGCCGTGGGTTTTTGTCACGAATTTGGGTCTTGTTTTGTTGGGTGGTTGTTGAGGTTGGATTTTTCGGCCATAAACGATCGTTTGTGGCCTATCGCTATGCGTTCTGGCTCGATTTTTCATCTCAGTAGTTTACGGAGTCGTTGTTTTGCTATTTCACCAAGCTTGCCATTTACAAGCAAGTTAGAGTTTGTCTGACAATGCCATAATATTCGTCTACTCCCGTCCCCAAATCAGCGCCTCTTTTCCTCTATGCCTCCCCCGCATCGCTTGACCCAAACTTCTCGAATCTTGCGCTGGAACATTTCATGAGCATTCGTCTTATCAGGCGGATTTTTGCCCGCTGGGTTTAAAATCGAGCAAGAATCGGCTCAATGGTTCCTATAGTATACTATCGATATTTGTTATTTATCTTTTGTTATCAGTATGTTGTGAGATAATTGGAGAAGATGTTCTTTTCGGGTGATTATGCATAAGGGTTTGGGGCATATTTTGGGAAGAGCTTTGAAATTGGTATGAATTATCCCTTTAGGACGTATCCATCTCAGAGTTGTTATCGGGGTTTTGATCGCAGT
>CANMUM010000063.1 GCA_947501025.1 uncultured Paracoccaceae bacterium
TTTCGTGCCATTAAATTATCCTTCAAATAACAGAGCTTTACTAAATTAGTGGCACAGGTTTAAGGGGCAAGGACAGTAGCTAAAGTTTACCCCGTCACATATCTCCAGATATTTATAAAATCATTTGGCAATTATATAAACACCACGCTCTTGTAGCTCTCTAACTTGCCCTGAAAAATAAAGGGGGATACTTTGGTCAATTGTCACGCTTAACAAGTTTGGATGCTCCATTACTGGAGCAAGATTTTTTACTCTTGTATTTGAAACATCTAAGCTTTCAAGTTTTGGGCTATTTGTTAAAAATTGAATGTCATCGATTCCAGTTCCATACAATATGGCTATTTTTAGCGATGGTAAGGAAAATGTTTTTGGTAGCTTCTTGATATTGACGTTTGTAAAACTGATTCGCGTTAAGCTCGCCATTCCGTCTATCGCGGAAATATCTTCGAGTGCGTTACACGAAAGTGTCAAATCTGAAAGCTGTGGCGAAGATGAGATCGACGAAATGTCGCTCAATACAGGACTCCAAATAGAAATCGATTTAAGAGAGGGTAATTTAGTTAGAGGGTTTATATCTTCTATTGAAGATGGCATAAAATAAACGCTTTCTAGCGAACGTAAATTTTTAAGCGGTGTAAGGTCTGAAAGGTCAGGATTAGACATGAGCAAGCCTTCAAGCTTAGTAACTGTAGAAAGCGGTGATAAATCGCTTATCATAACGCCTGGCGCCCGAATTTTACGGAGATTTGGGTGATCGCGCAACGCTTCAAAATCAGAAATAGGTGTATCTGAAAGATGCAACTCTTCCAGCTCTGAAAGCTGGCTGACAACAGAAATATCATCGATATAGGTATAGGAAACATCTAAAAACTGGAGGCGCTTAAGTGAGTTAATCGAAGAAATATCATCGATATCGGTAGAAGAAACCCGCAACTCTCTTAACTGAGTAAGCTGTTCAATACCCTCTAAATTATCCGTTGATGGTGGATAAATTTCTAACTGATCACAACTAATCTCTAGGCATTCCTGAATAGAGGATGCGCGAATGGGATCGGCGGCGTCATCTGCATTCGCGAATCCGATAGATGTTATTAGAATAAATCCAAGAATATTTCTCAACATTGATATGTATCTTTCTTAATTACAGGGCACATAAAATCTAAAACGCACCTGTCTGTTTTAATCGAATTGCACGTTTGACAAAATAGTAGTTTGTAAGCACAAAACGCGACCCCACGCCCAACATTAAACAAATGATCATAGTGATAACAAATCTAGGTTCAAAGTTTGTACGTTGAAGTTGACTAAATATAAAAATGGCATTGAGCGCTAAAAACTACTCTCATATCAACTGATTTTAATATCCTGAACTGTACCCATAACTTTGATAATCGCCTCGGCGACTGGAATCATATATCTTGATGGGATTGCGCCTGTTCGATTTGATCTTGAATCTGACATCATCTCTGTAGTCGCTCGGGCAGTTTCTGGTGTTTCAGCCTTGTCTGGGAAAATATATTTGCAGCCACCCCGATCGGTTTCATATTCATAGTCGTATAGATCATGGTTGATGTTTTTGGGTTTACTCCCAATTATATAACTTTCAATAACCCGATTTACCGTCCCACCAGTAACCTTGCCATTCTCATCTTTAGTCACAGTCCCCTTTTTGTATTCGATGAGGTCGACACCATCACCATCTCCACTAAGATCGTGAATCTCACTATATTCATCAAGCAATCCCAACATATGTCCATATTCATGCGCTTCTAATGTCTTTGGTCCTATTGAAAATAAATCAGTAAGGCCCGAAGCCGAAGCTGAATCCTTCAAATCCCATTTACATGGCCTTTCTCCAGACTGATTCACAAAAGATCGCAATGTCCCCGTGTTATAAAACTCCACTTCATAATGCGGCGTGCCTGACGTAAGAAAAACGGGGCTAAAGAATATTTGATATTCCAAATCACACTTGCCGTCCGTCACCAATATTTTATATGGTTTCGTATTCCAGTATTTGCGAATAGCGGGAATAATTTTACTTGCGCAAATTTGACTCAAATCATCATCAGTGACCTTTGGTACCGTTACGTCTATTCCGTTAACTTCTTTTACTCCACCAGTCTTATTAATGGCCTTCATTTTAGTGATAATTATTACTTGCTTTTTGATTTGATCAATGATGATCTCGCCTGTCCATTCCGCAGGCCCTCTCAAACTAGGCGTCTCTCCTGATTCATGGGTATTATAAGATGATTCCTCATTCACTAATTGTTTAATCCCATCAACAATATAATGAAAATCCCTTTTATAAACGGTATCACAACATGTTTTGCAAGAAGAGGCCTGTCCATCAATTACCATAACTTCTTGGGGTGTCATTTCAAAATTATCACTAGGTCCACACATAAAACGCTCCTAAAGCAAATCAAGGTTGAACGAGATACCACCAAAACCACAGCTTTGGCCATCTGAAAACTCAAGATCGGGAACGCTAACCTGAATCTTATGGCGGCCAAGATTTAAATTTTTAGAATTGGTGTATAGCGAAAAAACTTCGGTCAGTTCGTAAGCGATTAAAATATCATTTATTAAAAACGTTTTGCGTATTGACTCAAACGGCATTCTATCGGTTTGAATATGTCCTGGATCAAGTTGCGGGAAAGATAAAAAACCTCCGTTTGAATCAAATATTGCCCAATCTGTCCCGAGAACATTTGATACCGTGACATCAGCTTTGGGATCACCTGCTATGGAAAGATAAATATTCCCTTGATCGTAATCATCAGGGAGCTGGTGGTCGGGCAACTGAATATTGCGCAATGGCAATGTTTTGGGCGCATAAGCTTTAAGCGTCAGACCATGACATTTACTGTTGTGAACCAATTGAAGATTCGGTTTGTCCCGCTCAAACATATTATGATCCTCTGTAAAATGAATCATATAGTCTGTAAGTGTAATTTTTGTTTTTTCACCGTTTGCTATATTTTCTTCCTCCAAAACTTTGTCATTCATTGCTCCACCCACTACGTTTTCAGCACATGCAGTTAGTAAGATTGCTGTGGTTAAAAAGTAAGTCGTCATTTTTAGCTTTTGAAATTTATTGGTCATTTTTATACCTCCTAAAGCAAATCAAGGTTGAACGAGATACCGCCAAAACCACAGCTTTGGCCATCTGAAAATTGAAGATCTGGAACGCTAACCTGAATCTTGTGGCGGCCAAGATTTAAATTTTTAGAATTGGTGTATAGCGAAAAAACTTCGGTACTTTGGTAATACAGGAAAGCGGGTATGCTTTTAAAGACTTCACCTGATACTGTAGTTGGCGTTCGATCCCTTTGAATATGTCCTGGATCAAGTTGCGGGAAAGATAAAAAACCTCCGTTTGAATCAAATATTGCCCAATCTGTCCCGAGAACATTTGATATCGTGACATCAGCTTTGGGATCACCTGCTATGGAAAGATAAATATTCCCTTGATCGTAATCATCAGGGAGCTGGTGGTCGGGCAACTGAATATTGCGCAAAGGCAATGTTTTCGGCGCATAAGCTTTAAGTTCCAGACCATGGCATTTACAGTTGTGAACCAATTGAAGATTCAGTTTGTCTCGCTCAAATTCCAATTTATTGTTGCCAAAAAGACGCTCTGCGCCCGCATCGCTAATTTTCCCCATATTTATATCTCCAGTACATGCAGTTAATATTATCAAAGCAGTTGCCAACCTTGCCGCTATTTTAAGTTTTTGAAAATTATTGGTCATTACGTTTCTCCAATAGTAAAATCTGTTTTTCTAACCTGTTTATAGCATAGGTTTGTAAGGCAATTGTTTTTTCGATAACGCTTTCAGGTTTTTTGATAATATCTCGAACCCACGGGTAAAGTGGGTCCTTATAAAAACCTGTACCAAGCCAAAAACCAAGCATTCCACAAACATTTGTTCCGTAGTGATGCTTTAACCCCAAATCATTGGCGGCGCTTTTTCCAATTGCTATGATATCTGAATCAGGATCGATATCAGGGTAGCTCACACGCAAAATTCTCAATAATTCAACATTAGATTTGGGCGCTTCTAAATCACATAATCTAATTTCATTTGAAAATCTATTTAATGCGTCAACATATTTTTGAAGATTCTTTCCTAAATATCTATGTGCAAATTGAACAAATTCTACACGCATTTCTTCAATTCTACGATCAACAGTTGTTGGCTTAATGTAAAGAGGGGCGATAATCTCTTTATATCGAGGATCATCAAAAAAATAACTACCCAAATACTGCATAACAAACATCAAATAAGCAACGTCACTCTGCATAACTAGCCCAAATTTTTTAGATACTGTCACAGCGTGCTTAACAAATTCTTGAGTGTGCTTATCACCCAGCCCCCTAAACCTATGCTCATCTAGCGCAAGCAGGGCATCTTTATATTTAGGATAGTGGCTATAAAAATCTAAATTTTCAATAGCACCTTTATTGATAACAAAGGACATTTTATCAAACTCCCACTTTTAAAATACGTTTAGAATCAATACCGATTTTTGAAACATATATGATACTGCATGGACTAAAGAATTTATCCGTAAATCCATCTCTTTGATTGTAGTTACTGAGATAATCAAAGACACTCCCCTCCCAGAATCGAAAATAGTACCACTTTCCGCTTTCGTCTTGAACCTTCGTAAACTTCCTAAAATGCTTCCTTAACT
>CANMUM010000064.1 GCA_947501025.1 uncultured Paracoccaceae bacterium
ATGCCTCATTAAAAATGCGACCACCAATACCCGAAACTACGACCATAAAATTGGCACAAACAAAGGGGGCTTGACAATGGGAGTGGGGATACACGAACCGTCGCCGCGCACCGGGGCGCAGCGTCATGAGCGCACAGCCCTGCGCTATTCCTTGCGCCTTGGTGCGCGGCTTTCGTTTAATCAAATTTGCGCCTTTATTTTGATTTGTTACCATGCATTGCGAGCTTTGCTCTTTTTCATATAACTTAAAACAAGGAGGATGCTGTGCCCGAACCAAAGGACATGCAGACCGAGGCTATAGCAATTTTAAACGACAAATTCCGTAAGGGTGATTATCCATCAAACCGTGGTGATATTCTCTTCACGCGGGGACTGGTCGATTACATTGCCAGTCGGAATGAGGGAACCGAAGATGTCGCGCCGTTTATTCGGGATTATAGTGATTTTACTGAAGACAACGACCCGCATGGAGAGCGTGATTTTGGATCGTTTGTCTATGGCGACAAAAAGTGTTTTTGGAAGATCGACTATTACGATCCGACCCAAACCATGCACAGCGAAGACCCCGCCGATATCGAAAAAACGCACCGTGTGCTGACCGTCATGTTGGCAAACGAATATTGAAGAAAAGCCACCCAGATTATTTGGGTGGCTTTGTTGTTTTACTGGGCATTCTTACATTTAGTAACAATCAAGTGTCATTCTTGTGGCGGAGCCTCAATTTTCTTTTGCCACTCAATTTTGAGCGGTTCTTGGTCTTGGGATAATGCGTTCGTGTAATCTGCCAAAAGAAAATTGGCAATCATAGGGTGTGCGCTTGCCAATGCATTGTTGGGAATATCAAGTGCGATAGGTTCACGCCTTGCAGCAAGAATAATCGCAACGGACAGCACATCGCTCTCAACAGCAATGACAGCCTCACGCAAGCTATTCGTTTCAGGAAAAATTGCGGGATTGATCATCTGCGCAGGGCGACGCATTTCGGGTGTTGGATTGATTTTCAAGCCCGTTTCTTTCCATGCGGCCACGACTTCGCTCAGCGCTGTATCCTTGCACCAAGACAGCCCAACTGCGCCATAAATCGTCCAACCAACCGCTTCGCACATTGCCGACCATTTGGCAGCAGGAAAAGTAGCGAGAGCTTTAAAAACACTTAGATCACTCCCGTCAATTAAGGTGCGGTCGTGATGCTGGCTTGCACCATACCTCACAGCGCTCCAATTTCGCGCATTCGCATGAAGCCCTTGCCAAATATCAATTGGCGTTAATCCATCGCCAAGATCAGTAGCGCCTTGCATCGGATCAAATGCTTCATCCATTCACAAAGACCGTTCCTGAACCCGCGATCACAGTGCCGCCACAATCAACTGCATCACCTTGTCGCGCTGCGGGCTGCCCGTTGATATAAACATTGCCAGAACCAACCGAAACTTTGCGCGGATGTGGCGGGCAACTTCCGCAACCATGCGGCGCAACCGCATCACCTTTGCGCACAGCTTGAATGCCATTAACGTAAACATTCGGACTGGCAGAAATCGTGGGGCTTGGCGGAAAACATCCGTGGCCAGAAGTGTTGTCGCCTTTGCGGGTGATTGAGGGCATTAGCTAGTACCTCCAATGAATAGAACGTAGTAATTATTTTTCATTTGGTATAAAGACCTATTCTTGATTTTCGGTTGGAACTCGAACTCTTAATCGCTGGAAGTTTCCTGTTTATTGTGTAATTTTTGTATGAATGATCTCGATAAATGTCAAAAGCAGAAGTAATAACACTGAATTATATTCGGGCGCTATACTGATTGTATATTTTACAACTGAATACTGAGTTTCGATGAGAACACAGAAACAGCAAATAATACCAATAATAAACAAGAAATAATTGGGAATTGCCAAAGGAATATACTTTAGAAATAGGTCAGAAAAAATGGTCGCTATGACATAAATAAACAACGCTCCAATTATTGAAGCTATATAATCGATTATCATCGAGCCAGAATTAACAATAATTCCTATGTTTAAAGATATTATAACTACTGTCCAAAATCCAAAGATTTGTAAAAATAATGCCATTGCAGATTTCATTCTTCTTCCCAATACGGTTTTATTTCTTGAATAGCTTTATAGCTGTCATTGATTTCGGCGTATTCATCCTTGGTCATATGGTTGTTATAAAACAAAGTGTTAGTTAAATTACAGCCTTTGGAATTTAACTAACATTAACTGTAACATTAATATTAACAGCACTAGAAATAATAGATTAAATATGGGGGTGAGGATAAAATAATAACTGTTAAAATAATAACTACTTAATAAATATTTTGTTTCAAAGCACAGGCACAAAAATGACAGACATAACAATAATATAGTAACACTTCTTTTTAGATGAAAGCTATATTTTTGAAATTGCCATTCCGCTAATATTGAGAGTAAAAAAACAATACAAACTGCCCCCAAACTACTGGTTATAAAATTTAATATTGGCGAGGTTGTTTTAACCAAAAAATAAAAATTCATGGACAAAATAACCATCCCCCAAATAATCATAGCTAACAATATATTAATCATTCTTCGTTCCAATACGGTTTTATTTCTTGAACAGATTTATAGCTGTCACTAATTTCGGCGTATTCATCCTTGATCATATGATTTGTATGGCCCTCAGGCAATTGGGTTCTTACAAGTGCCTCGTGCTCTAACTGATTCAGTGCAACCGTGATACCTGCATATGCTGCAGCCAGGATGGCAGCAAGAGCAAACCCACCCTTTGATCCAATTCGAGACGCTATCGCTTTTACAAACGAATTATTCATTGTCTTTAAAGATTCTGTAGCAATTTTTTCAAGGGATTCTTTAGCTAACACTCTCCTGCCAAGCCCTGCAGCCACCCCGGCACTAGGTACACTTACCCCTAAAATTGAGCCAAGAAACCATTTAGCAGTTGCCAAACTCTTATATTTTTCTATCAATTCCGCGTTTGAATACCCAATGGATTTAAATAACCATGATGTCCGCCAATTGTTCATGCCTACAATACATTTTTTTGTTTCCTCAACAAATTCCAGCGAATCTTGAGGAATATACCTATCGTCATATTTTTCAGTCCACTCACCAAGCAAATTCCGTGGTTCAAAAAGCTCTTTTGCTAAATTCAATGCTTCTGACGAAGCTTCATTTTTCTCACCGTCTGTTTCAAGAGATGGAATGCTGTATAATTTCATTAAAACTAATAGCGCTTCTGCGGGGTATGCAACACAAACGCTTGTAGAAAAATATAGACAACGACATAAGTCATCAACCATTCTTTGCCCATCGTTTAGAGACAGGCCTAAGCCTTCAAAGCCTTGCCGTGCATTAGCCACTTGATCTGTTTCTGCTGGGATATATGCTTGCTCAACTATAGGCTCATCAAGGCCCAGTACTCCATCCAAAAAATCATTTCCTGTTTTTATACCCATAATCTTTTCCTAATTTAAATCAATACGACCTGCTGAGACCGCAACCAATGATTTTCCGTTTATTTTGATATTATTTGCCAAAATTTCAATTTCTCCATCACTTCCTATAGATATGCTCGAGCCACCCGATTGAAGCACTATTTTTTGGCCTGATGATATCATTTGTGGTCCATTAGTTTTTTGAATATGACTGCCACCGACTTCTAAAGTGCTTCGGTTGGCTATGGTTTCGTGTTTATCTCGCCCAACAACTAAAAGCATATCTTTACCCACAGCTATATTTTTACGATCCTGAATTGTTTCAGTTAATGTACCAGATACATCAATTTCCATACCACCGTTTCTTCCAGAAAAACTCCTTAACAACCAAAAATTATAAGCACTTTTAGAAACTTTATTTACAAAATTCCCAATTCCCATCCCTGCGATAGAGCTAATAGCGCTTTTTCCTGTAAGTATTTTAATACCTCCAAATGCAGCAATTATTGATTTTCCTTTTGTTTCCTCCAGCCGGTCAAAGCCTACCGAACTCACATAATTTCGCGTAACTATCTTAGATTCATTATTCTTCACCACCGTATTCATATCTTTTTGAGCGATGATCCTGATTTCTTCTTCGTTGTTCTCGCTTTCAAATCTGATCTCGTTGAAGCCATCGCCTTTGTGGGTTTTGTCTTTCCAGTAGGAGCGGGTTTTGTTGTCGGGGAGGTTGTAGGCGTGTTTCTTGGTGGGGTTATAGGCCATGCCCGTGATGATGGGTTGGTCGATATCGCCGTCGAGATACTGCACGATCACTTCCGAGCCAATGCGCGGGATGGAGGCGTGGCCGTAATTCATGCCTGATGAGGCATGGGTCACACGTATCCAGCATGATGAGTTTTCGTCTTGTTTGCTGTGGCGGTTCCAGAAAAAATGGGCTTTCACACGTCCTGAATCATCCGTGTAGATTTCTTCGCCCGCTGGCCCCGTCACAACCGCCATTTGCGGGCCGTCCACTGTTGGTTTGGGTTTGATGCTTGGACGGTATGGCAATCTCGCGGGCATGGTCGTGAAGGCCGCGCTGTAGGTCGTGGGGTTATCGCCCGCGTCCTCTTCAAGCGC
>CANMUM010000065.1 GCA_947501025.1 uncultured Paracoccaceae bacterium
TAATCAAAATCAAGATGGAGCAGAATAACTCCCTTAAATAATTAAACCGAGAGTCCAAAAAACTCTGACAACGGACAACTGAGGATATGCCTGCTGTCTTGATCGATGGCTTGCCCGTTAAACAAAAAGGGTTGCTCGCATTTTTTCATCTTTGGTTTGGAGGTTAAGTCTCTTCAATATCCCTTAACGGATTGAATTTAACGGGCGCAATTTTGCTCCCATTGATTATCTGTTGCGCATATATTTTTCAATAATGTGATCAATATCAGGAGTCTCAGGTCTATCCTTGATAATTTCCTCATACAGGGTGTCATATTGGAGCTTTGCGACATTTAAGATGTCCTTTGGTTCTGTTGCTTGTATTAGAATCTTTGAAAGGGCATTCAGTTTTGCCATTTGTTCTAACAGAGTAACCTTTGGGTAGGCTTTTTCTAATGTGCTAGTGATTTCTGCATTTAAGCTGACCTTATTTTCTTTAGCTTTTTGAGCAATTCGATTTTTCAGATCACTTTGAATTCTCAAGCCAAAAGGGCTGATATTAGATATTTGCTCTTTCATTTAGCACACCATAATTGAATTATTTCATATATGTAGCATTTTTTTTCTTGATACAAGGCGCTATATAAGTGTAGCCAATACATATATGTAATTTTTTATATTTAGAATAATAGGAGAATCGATGGAAAAAGTAATACTAGGTGTGCGCATGACTAAGTATTTGCGTGGGTAAATAAAGAGTCTAGCAAAGTAATTGGATCGGTCACAGAATTATGTGATCAATAAAATTCTTGAAGAAAAGTTAGAAGAAAAAGCAAAGGCCGCTCAGAGCTGCAACTCTAGCGACCGTGAAATTTAACACCCATTAAAAATGGATAAATTCGTTATGAATATACAATTATCAAACACAAAAATCAATAGTGGAAGCGTTCAGACTGTAAATGCGCGTGATTTACATGAGTTTTTGGAGAGCAAACAAGAGTTTGCAAATTGGATCAAGAATCGCATTGGTCAATATGGCTTTGTTGAAGGGCAAGATTTTACCATTGATAAATTTATCAATGGTCGGGCTACGCTAAAAGACTATCATATCACTCTCGACATGGCGAAAGAACTTTCGATGGTAGAGCGCAATGAGAAAGGAAAGCAAGCTCGCCAGTATTTTATCGAGTGTGAGCGCCGCACAAAAGACCCCGTTCGAGCCTTTCTTTCTGCCGCAAAGTCTGAACTGCTTTCGATGGCTTCCGAAGTTGCAAAGGAGGTTGAGATACTAAAACCAAAGGCGGAGGCGATGGAGCGACTTGAGGCCAGTGGTGGTTCGATTGTACCACGAGCTGCGGCAAAATTGGTAAGTTATCCAGAGCGCAAGTTTTTCAAGTTGTTGCAATTTAAGAACTTCGGTTATAGGTGCTATAGCAAGCTATCTTGTTGGCGACGCTAGCTTCTGGGAGGCAATGCGGATTGCAGCAACCGCAGTTCTAGGCTCTACAATAAGGCATGGGGTAGGGTGATATCCATGCCGTTAACAGCGCTTCTTGGTGCGGGCGGATATTATGTCGGCAAGCGATCAATTGACAAGGCACCAGCAAAGGAATCTCTTTGCGGCCATTACTCAATTTGACAGGTAGGTGAGATTATGCCTCCCGCAACAGTTTTCGGCGAACACGTAAATAAAGATAAAAGCTAGTTATAGTTTGGCGTGTTAAAATTGCTACAAGTAGTGCACTAATAGATACGATATAGCCTATTGCAGCCATATCTACACCATATGAGCCTGCTACCGCAGGTGGCCCTTTCACCAATAACCAAACAAAACCAAAAGCAATAACTATTCCATCGATAATACGAATGGGCAGCATATTGCGCGGTTTCAATTCTCGAACCTCATTTATTATGATTTTCATATCTAAGGTCTTAACGCCATAAAGCTCCTTTATAGCGTTATTCATATATTTTCGATTCCATCGTATTTTTAAACCAGCATTTTCATATAGCTCTGTGGCAATGATATATATGCCTATCAAAATATGAGCCCAAAGATATGTATTTGACATGAGTCCAATTGCCCAGAAATTAAGAAATGAACTTACAAAAGACACTATTGGAATCAGAAAGAAAGGTATCAAAAATACCGTTACATAAATCCGAAAAGAGCCTATGACATAATCATTTAATAAGTGAAGTAGAAGTATTGCGGCAGTTATGGCCGCAGACATATACCATGCTGGCTTACCTAAGGTGGATAGGGTAGGCAAAAGGAGAAAGAAATAAGCAGTCAAAAAGGCCGCAAGCCCCAGTAACGTGTTCAGTTCAAGGTGGGCTCTGTATGCTATCGGTTTCAAAATAGAACCTCCTAATTGTGCTTTGCCAGATAATCGTAAATTGCCTGCATGGTATCATTATCATAAGTTATATTTGGGTTGGCCTGCGGCAGTCCCATCGCTTGCGCAACCGCGTTTGATGGCGTCCGCGTCGCCATTTCAACGAATAATGGGTCTTTCATACGCGCAGCACCAAGATTTTCGAGGCCTTCAATTAGAAAGTCACCAACATATTGCGTTAAAAACCGTCCTGCTTTTTGCAGAAGTGCCTTAGCGCCAGTGACATCAAGCAGCCAGTTAATACCTGCGCTTATAAATAGAGCAAATATCCCAACTAGTATTCCTGCTACAACTCCTCCAGCTGTGAGAGCCGTAAGTCCAACAATAGCAGTGACTATTAAAGTAGCAATTGCTACTGAGGCAATCGCCGTCAAAACCATCAAGCCCAAATCAACAAATAGGTCAGAAAGCGTTTTTTCATTGCTCGGATTCTTAATCCAATCTCCAATGGTTATCAGTCCCCCTATCACCCAAAAAACCCTATTAACGCCCCCCCTAAAAATTCCTTTAACGGCTGCTCCTGCGCTATATCCAGATGAAGTCGCTTTTGAATCTATGACCTTTATTGAATTCGCTGGATAATATGATGCCAGCATGTACCCTCTCAAAGATTGCATACCACGAAAAACAACGGATGTTTTGCCGTTAATATCTTTAACATAAAAGTTTTTGCTTGAAAAAATATCCTTTAGGAAAGCGATACGAAATTTAATTTTATCAGCGACTGAAAACTTCACTCCCCTAAGCTTTTGTGGCATTATATTCTGATAAGTTGTTTCGAACTTGATGACATCTTTGATCGCGCGCACCAAAAACTTGCCACCAAAACCACGATAAAATGTAGAAATATCATCCCAGTTAATACCGAATCCTGCCGATATACCATCAGCAATCTGCGCTAATATCATTTGAGGTGAACTATCTAAATTGTATTGACCAACTGGCACTGCTCCGCCAGCGCCCTCTAACGCTAACATATACATACCATCAATTTCTTGAGGCTTTGAAGTATTTTGTATGGCGTACTCCATGAGCCGCCCCTTAGGCACGTATGGCTTGGGAAGCCCTTCTACCGCTCCTAAAAACACACGTAGATTCTTCGGATTATCGATTTCAAAATCAGTAAGACTCTTGCATATTGTCCGCCGTTGACCAGATACTTCCAGTTCCAATGAATTTATCGTTTTTTCGGGTGAATTTTTAAGTAAATAGGTTTCACCAGAATTAAGAAACGGCGTCTTTTTACTATTCACAAACCCACGAATATTAAGATCTTTACTTATTGAATCGGGTATATCTGTTAAAAATAAATGCCCCGTTTCACATATAGCGCAATCTTGATCGATTTCGTTTGTTGTTGAAAGTTCTACCATTGTAATCTCCTACTTGCCTAATCTTGTTTTAACATCTTTTAGTACAAGTCTTCCCTTATCTAAAGGGTGATAGTCAGATGTCAGTATTTTTTTGATGATCATGTCTTGATCAAGGGGTTTTTCATTTATCAAAGAAGCTTCCGCGAAATCACCGACCGCTTTTTCAATACGGATACCGTAATGTTCGGCCTGACCAATGATGATATCTAACAATTCTTTCTGACGCTTCAAAACGACATCCGCAAATTTATCGTTTCGTTCTATTAAGTACTTACGAATTTTTTCATGTATTTCGTGCCGGCGCGTTTCTTGGAATGACATTCTTTCAACGTCAGCTAGCAAAAAAGACTTATTTGGCATTTGGTGTTGAAGGTTTTCCTTTGTAGATATTTGTATGATTGATTTGTCTTTTAAATTAGGTACGATAATCTCCAACCGATCTCCCGCAAGTAAATACCAGCGATTCACACGTTCAAGATCATCTTTGATCAAACGATTATAATTTACCAAATACTTACTCTCCCAGAACCTAAAATAGTACCACTTCCCGTTTTCGTCTTGTACGCGGGTAAACTTCCTAAAATGCTTCCTCAACTCCGCCAAACTCGCACGTGATCGTATAAAAATGCCGAGTTCTTTTTCCCAGAGGCCGAGGGGTGGTTTGAGGCCTGTGAAAAGCTTGCGGGCGAAGTCATTGCCGTCTTCAAGCTTCACGATATATGGCGCGTGTTCTTTGAG
>CANMUM010000066.1 GCA_947501025.1 uncultured Paracoccaceae bacterium
TGATGATGATCAACTTCGCTCCGTTGTGAAGCTGGCCTATGAAAACGCTAAAAAACGCGGCATCACAACCGAGCGTGATCACTGGAAATATCTCATCATTGTCGCATTCTGGGGAAGCCATTTTGAAACCGATCCTCAGTATCAGCAAGATATGGTTGAAGCAGGTTGGCTAGAAAACAGTGATTATGTTTACGTCCCAGCTCTTATTCGCCAAGTTGATGAATACCCTATTGCAGTTGCTACTGATGTCGCCTCTTATAGGCGATTTATGGATGCGTTTTTGGAAATTTACATTGAGCCTTTCCCAAAAAAAATTACGCCCGAAATCACTATTAAAATCATGCAATATGTTTGGCCCGCACGATATAAGCGGATGTCAAAAGATCATAAATTAAATTTGACGTATCAAGGTGTGGGGCGCGGCAAAGAACTTGAACTGAGTACGCGCGACACAATCGCATATATTTGTTTGTCTATGTATTTTGGCCATCGTTTTGACGAAGATCCGCTTTATCCGTGGGCTGGCGCTGCCCTTGCTCTTGATGGGCGCAATTTAGAAGAGCGTCGTGAAGATTTATGGCAAGGCGTATCTATGTTTTTTGATAAATTTATTGGGTTAGAATAGGAGGTTAATATGGGATTTTGGTCTAATCTTGTAGCTGCCGCACAACAGGTTGGCAACGCGATAGTTGAAACTGCTACCAATGCTTATAATGCAGTAAGTCAGTGGCTGACAGGCAAGCCAGATGTGCCCGTTCCTGCGGCACCTACAACTGGTGCAGGTTCATTAAGCACTGACACGATAAGTTCCGTTGCAGCACCCCCACCAAGACCGGCAACTCCATCCACACCAACTGAAAACTTAACAACAGCAGATACTCCGCCATCACGCTCAGAGGATTTAAATAATCCAACCGCAGATGCTGAGAATGCAGCTGATGAAGAGGCAAAAGACGAAGACCCTGAATGTACAACGGGGTGTTGCGGTAAGGGTGCTCCTACAGATGCGGATTACGAGAAAGTAGCAGCTAAACTGGAAATGGAAATGTGTGTTGTAAAAGCTGTTGCAAAAGTTGAATCAAGAGGTAATGGCTTTGATAATAACTGTCGTGCCAAAATTTTATACGAAAGGCACTGGTTTAGTAAACTCACAAACAGGCAATACGATAATGATCGATTTATTTCTGCCAAGCAAACGTTCAAGCGTGGCTCTAAAGATAAAAATGAATATTATGGTGGCTGGAGTAGAGAGAGATTTGATAAAGCTAAGGCCTTAAACGAAGATGCGGCAATTCAAGCGACATCTTGGGGCGCATTTCAGATTATGGGATTTAATTATGAAGACGCTGGTTTTAATTCTCCAAAAGAAATGATGAATGCAATGGAGGAATCGACTGAGAAGCAAGTAGAGTCTTTCATTACATTTATCAGTAATTATAGAAAAGGGGCGGCAAAAAACGCTATGAAAAATAGAGATTGGGCTAAAGTTGCAGAAATATATAACGGATCCGACTATAAAAAAACCAATATGACACCAAAATGGAAAATGAGTATAATATATGCAAAAAATCTTAATGATCTTAGTTGCTAGTTGGTCTCTGACGGGCAATGTTTTAGCTTGCAATGATGTTGCAACCGACAATGAATGTATTTTAGATATTTTAGATGGAAGCGTCATTTCAGAAGGTTCGTGTTCTCTTGAAGAGACGGCTTCCTCCAAGAGCGCATTTCAAATGATTTTCAAACATCTTCCAGAAGATTGTTTGGGAGAATTTCAATTATTAGATTACTATTCATTTAATGATGAATATGAAAGTTATAAATACTACGTTTCGTACCAATGTATGCACTCCTCGGCATCTCATGAAGCGTTTTACGGAAGCGTTACGTTTAATAACGGGCGTCAAATCAGTCTTGAAACCTACGCTAACAATGAAAAGATGCCTTATTTGATTGATAAAATCAATAAATCCGATTGTTACTTTGATACGGTCGATAATGATTTCTTTCTGACTACGAATGCTATCTTTCTTACCAAAAAAAATATCAGTTCTTACGACGTGTTAACAGGAGAGATTAAGGTTGACGGTGCTTTTTGTAAAATTATGATGTAAAAATAGTAAAAGGGTATGGTTGTCGAATTATCTACATACTTAGACGAAGATAGGGCCTATATATTTGAAAGAGAAGAAGGTAATAAATTAGACGCATTAATCATTAATCATAATTATACAGACGGATATATGATTAACAACTTAACAGAAAATGGTACTATCACTCGATTAGTTGAAAAACACAAAGCTGGTGAACTTATCTGTGAAAAAGGAAATCTTACCTTAACACTACAATAGCCCGAAAATGGCAAGGCGTATCTATGTTTTTTGATAAATTCATTGGGCGGAAATAGGAGGTTATTATGGGAATGTTTGATTGGATGCGAGGTCCTATGGAGGATTTTGTGCAAGGTATTCCAAACGATATTGTGTATATTGGAAATAGTTTAACGGGCAAGCCAAATACGGCGATCCCTACGGGACCAACAGCTCCACCAGCACGCCCAGAAAACCTAACTGGTGCGGGTGCGCTCGATAATGTTACTGCTCCACCAGCACGTCCAGAGGAATTAATTAATCCAACCGCAGATGCTGAGAGCACGGCCGATGAAGAGGCAAAAGACGAAGAACCAGAATGTACAACGGGAAAATGTTGCCAACTGGTGACCGAAGCGATGTTGAAGCAAGTGTTTTCAAAAGCGTCGGACGATCGGCTTCAAGTTGTTGCGGACGGTTTGAACTATAACATTAATAGCGGAAAAATTGATACTGAGTTCAGGCTTACGCATTTTATTGGGCAAACTCGGACGGAAGTAGGGCCTTACTGCAAATTAAGTGAAAGCTTAAACTATAGTCCAGAAGGGTTACGATATAATAAAAATGGAAAAATTGTATTTTCATATTTTGTAAAGCATAAAGAAGAAGCATATAAATATGGAAGAACATCAGAACATCCAGCAGATCAAGAAGCTATAGCTAATCGCGCTTACGCTAATCGGATAGGGAATGGTAATGTTGAAAGTGGAGATGGTTGGAAGTACCGTGGCAGAGGGCTTAAACAGTTAACTGGCAAAGATAATTATGCTGATTTTACAAAAAAACACAAACAGGTGTGGGGAGAGGATATTGATTTTGTTGCAAATCCAGATCTTGTATCTCAACCAAAATATGCAGTACGGTCGGCTTTATATTTTTGGGTGTTTCATAAATTATATACGAAAGCAGATGGTGGAGTATCAGAGAAAGTTGCGAATACTATAACAGAAGTTATCAATATACACACTGACTCATATGGGGCACGTTGGAATAATGTGGATTCCATATATTCAAAGCGATTATTTGAACCTATTTGTTTTAATACATCTAAACTGTTAAGTAATACAAAAGCAGAGGAGCCAAAATGAAAATATTTATAAATGCGCTGTTTGCTTTTTTTATCAATATTTTTTTTTCACCGCTGTTTGCGGACGAAGAGACACTTCCGCCTTCTACTGAAATATTTTTGAAATCGGAATTTCCAAGTGAACTTTTTTTTAATCTAGTAATCAAATATGGAGGCCATAAAAGTATATTTTTAGTCCACTCTCCTCTATCAAAATATAGTAATGAAGCGGCAATAAATACCCCCAATATTATCGGAAAAGAAACTGCAACTATTTGTAACGCAAAATATTTCCTGATCACGTTGCGATATTTGGATGACGACGGAAAAATCAGTGGCTTTGAACATCCTAGATATATTTACTATAGGGGATTTTATGATATTGATGATCCTAAATTATTTTTATCTTATGACGAATTTTCTACCTTTCTTGGAGGCCGTTCATCGGTAAATGATATAGAAAAAACGATGGATATTTCATGCGACTTAGATCAAAATGCTAGCTTTGGACAATCTTTTACGATAATTAGTGAAACTGAGAGTTGATAAAACACCTATTTGATCAGGCGATCAGCGCCACTTACACTTGTAGAAAATTCGTGCGTATATAACCCTGAAAAACCTACAGATGTTAATATAAATTTTGAGACTGAAATATATTCCATACCATAGCTTATAACTGTAGCAGTATTTTATATTTTGGCTGGTGTCTAACAGCGGATACGGGAATGCTACAAGTATTATCACTGAGCACACTGGCTCTTATGCTGACGGTTGAGCGCATATTTCTAAAATTTATGATAATAGAATATTCAAGGAAGTTTATTTTAATACCTCAAAATTACTTAGTAACTCTAAGGCGAAAGAACCAAAATGAAATTATCGGCTATACTGTTGTGGGCAATTTTTACTTCCTGTTTCGCCGATTCTTGGAGAAATACCGAACTGACTTCAACTGAAATTTACTTGTCAAGCCCCCTTTGTTTGTGCCAATTTTATGGTCGTAGTTTCGGGTATTGGTGGTCGCATTTTTAATGAGGC
>CANMUM010000067.1 GCA_947501025.1 uncultured Paracoccaceae bacterium
CTGACAATTTACAATGAAGGGTAAGCAGTCAGAACTGGAGTAACTTGAAGCGAAAATTCAAACATATGAAAATCAACTTTCCAAGTTGCGATCTTTAGCGGAGCTTAATGAAAAAGAGCAAAAGCGGTTTGATATTTATAAACGTCGTGCCGACGAAGCACAGTCGAATGCAATGAAGCTTGAAAAAGACATTAGAGGGTTAGAGAGGCATATAAATGAATTGAACAATCCAATGAATTTTTCTGAGGATGGGTTGGAGAATTTTCAGCAAGCGATGACTTTGCAATCTGAGGCTATGGATACTGCGTTAGCACTTGATCCTGAAACGCCAGAAATCATTCAACAGAAATTTGAGAGTGTAACCAAACGAAATGGTAAGCCCATTAAGTTTTGCGTCAACGATGAGCAAGACAATTTTATTATGTGCTTCATTAGATATTCTTTCAACCTTGTTTCTGATTTCTATCAAAAAGCGAAACGCTCAATTGCAATTAAAGAACAGTTCCATGGCTTTCCAGAGCCTCTTAAGCAAATGGAAAATAATCTAACTGCCATGCAGGATGCTGTAAGTGAAACACTAACGGAGCTTGGCATTGCAGATCAAAGGCCAGATGTTGGTAAGAAAAATGAGAAAGGCGATCCACCACCAGTTCTAGAGCTTGTCTTCACTCGCGCCGCTCAAAAGGCCAGACAACTAAATCAAGAACTCGTGAATGCGCTTGGGATGAACGGACCCAGTAGGTGAAGGAAATCATCTGGCAGCATGCACGATCAGACACAGACTGAATGGTAACAATGTCAGATTAAGTTTCGTTTTTTACGCAATTAGATTTAATTCACTGCAATGACCGTCTCAGGGCTTTCAACGCCAATCGTTCTGGTAATAATTCCAATGATACCCCACACGGTAAACATAATCGTCAAATCGACAATCCCCCAAAGCATATGGTTTTTCTCAGCTTTACCATCACCACCATTGGGCAGCTCAACCATCATTTGGAACAAGCCCCAGAAGAAATATAAAAACGCACCCGCAAACAATAACGTAATGAATGGATTGATAATCACCTCAAGGAATTTGCCTATAAAATGTTCGATAGTGTTTTCAGCCCCGAATACCAAAATCGGCATTCCCGCAAGCACATACGCATATGATAATTTAATTATCCGTAAATTATAGCATATTTGTGGTTTAGGATTAGGCCGCAGTCGGTTGTAAGTCCCAAGGACATTACAAAGCTTCATCAAGCATAGTGTAGATCAAGAAATGCTGCGCTACTCAATTGTGCACTTCAAGTCAGGCCAATTAAACGAGCATTCGCCACCTGTAAGATGCTGTTGCTCGTTAGACATTCTATTTTTGACTATAGCTTATCCCTCAGTGCTTCGTAAGGGTTTTCCCTTTGTGAGCCCCGTGCGGTCTGTGGAAGTTGTAGAAGCGCTCCCATTCACCTAGCTTTTCTTCGAGATCGATGTCTCCTTTATAGCTTAGCAATTGGTAGAATTCTTGCCCGTTATCGGTTCTGATTTCACCAATGACGAATTGTTGCAAAAACCCTTTCCATTGCGCAGCCATTCTCGGATGATTTGGGCGCGCAATGTCAGTGACTTTGGGCAGTAGGCTTAGCTTCGCATTGACATTCCTTCTAACTCTAGAATGTATGCCTTGCTCCGCACCCGATCCATAAACGCATCTGCTATTAGTGGATCACCAATGTAATCATACCAATCTATGGCAGGCCGTTGAGATATCATTATGACTGAGGACATGGTTGAACGGTCTTCGATAATCTCAAACAGGTCAGTTAGCTCCTGTTTCTTGAGCGGGCTTAATGCAAAGTCGTCCAAAATGAGCAAATCTAGGTTAGCAATCTTTTTGCGTAGCTTAGGAATGCTTCCATCTAGGCGCGAATATCCAAATTCCTCAACTATACGATTGGCGCGAGCATAGCGAACAGACATTTCGTGTCGAACAGCAGAAACACCTAATGCACATGCGAGCCATGTTTTACCTGTACCAGATGCACCCGTTATCAAGATGTTTCGCTTTCGTTTGATCCAATCACATTTTAGAAGATCTAATATTTCAGCTTTATCTAAATTGCGCTCGCCTTTGAAGCTTATTGCTTCTGATTCAGCCGCAACTTTAAATTGTGCGTTTTTCATCAATCGTTCGATTTTGTTTCGATATCTTCTTTCTACCTCCGCTTGCGCAATCCGCGTAACTCTATCTGTGAAAGGCATCGTGTCATATTGAGGGTTTTCAAGTTGGTGCTCAACCTCGTTTTTCATGCCAGGAAGACGTAACTCATTTAAAAGTTCAAACAGCTGCGCTTTAGCCATTGCCTTGCTCCCTTTTGTTAAATTTTAAGATTTTTGAATAGTATTGTGAGCCACGTACATTTCCTGAAGGAGTTTGCTCCTCGGTTGCAGTATCTTCATCTGCTGTAAAATTCTCCAAGCCAGACGAAAGGATTTCTTCAACTTTTTTAGGGTTTATATGTTTCAATAATACTGCGCGTTGGCATGCCGCATCAACGCGATTGGCATGCAATTCCTCAGCTAATGTAACCAAACGAATAGCAGCTTTGGCAGTTTCATTTGGTTTCTTGTATCGTCTAAAATGTTGTTCAATCAAATCAACTGCGTTGGGGCCAATTTCGCGGACAATAGCCTTTGCGCCTGACAGGCGCGTTAAATATGCATTCTTATGATTGGCCGGCATATGAAAGGCGCTTGTTGATCTCTCCCCTATGCCATTAAGCCGCTTGTGAGTTGCAACAACTTGCCCTTTTCTAAAAATGGTTATGGTGTGAAGCGTAATCTTCACATCCACCGGTTCACCTGAGAGCCTAGAAGGCACCGAATAGTGATTGCCATCTACGAACACGTGATAGTCTTTTCCTGCCCGCAACTTTAAGATCCAATTTCCATGTTCATAGCGAAGTGCTGGTAATGGCTGGAATCCACATTTATCCAATCGCTCATATCTTTCATTCCCATGGGTCTTCATAGGTTCGTCGTTCAAGATATCGAGTAAAGGCTTTATTGCAGCGTTAAGCTCGGACAATGAATAAAAGCGACGATTCCTCAATGGCGCTAAGATACGACCTTGAGTAATCCCAACACCGTTCTCGGCAAGTCCTTTATCTCTAGGCTTACGAACACGTGCTGCAATAAGGCCAAATTGGTAGTGATCGGCAACTTCTTGCATATCGTTCGTTGGGATTGCTGGTTTATCCTTTGCCCGCGTTTCTTTGATTGCAGCTTTGAAATTATCTACAGTAAGTAGCAATGGCACTCCGCCATAGAATTCAAACATATCAGCAACAAAATCAAAGAACGGAGTCTTGGCTTGGGACTGCAGAGCTTTAACAAAAATTTTCTGGCTTAATGTGCTTATTCCAAGCCCAACCTCATAATCACATACGGTCCCATCTTTTGAATACAAGGTTGGCCATTTGCGCGACTTGCGTCCCACAAAATCAAACTGAATCATTTCACCAGCCTCATATGTAAAGCGGAGTTCAGGACTGCGCGCTTCTACAAAAAGTCTATACTCTCTGTAGAATGTGGTTTTTGACATACCTGTTTGTTCGTATGGTACTTTGTCTAGATATTCATCATGCAGCAAACTAAGATCAACATTGCGTTCTTCTTTTTCGAAACGTATGGCCGCAAAATCGGGTTTATAGAAATTTCCTTTGCGGTTAAAAAGCCCTGGGGTAATTAATCTTTGTATCGCGGTGTCATCTAAACCCTCGAAGTCATCGAATGTTAGGTTTTTATCTGTAATACGTTTGCGCCAGTTAGAAACTGTATTTCGTGCCAAACCAGTCTGTTTAGAAATCTCAGTATTGTTTAATCGGTTTTGTAAAATCAGGCGCACCATGCGCCCTATTGAAGTTAACATGTTCTTCTCCTTCTTTATTTGGCAAAGCTTATCAACAGGCTGGAATGCTCCTGCCTTGACATCAGCTTTAATTTCGGGGAGAATTAGGTATCGGAATGTAAATCGATACAAAATTCCAAAAGATCGTCGACTGCAATCGACGATTTTTTCGTTTTTATGTTATTCCATTTTATCCTCCTTTGTTTGCGGATATCTATCTGGAAAAAGCTCTTGTGGTGTTTTTTTCAATGCGCTTGGTTGTTATGGGAATGATTTTGATACTCACTTTACGATTTGCTCCAAAAGGCCTATTGCCTGAGGAAG
>CANMUM010000068.1 GCA_947501025.1 uncultured Paracoccaceae bacterium
TTTCGTGCCATTAAATTATCCTTCAAATAACAGAGCTTTACTAAATTAGTGGCACAGGTTTAAGGGGCAAGGACAGGGTCGCTATTTTGGGATCAAGTGATGAGGATGTATTTAAGATGGAGGATAATAAAAATCTGAACGATGAAAGCGTACTTGTTAAGATTGCGGGGCGAGATCAAGCATACTGCATGGATGCTGCTGAACGTCATATTGGCGCATTACTCGGTGATGATGGTGGCGGTGTGTTGCGGACTGCATCAAATCAAATAGTTAGCTTTGCGGGCATCAGTGCTGACAAAAGAGGCAATTTTTTACTTGAGCAAGGTATCGCAATTTCCAAAATATCTTTAGGCACTGATTGGGATCGAGACGGTGAAAAAGTTTTTACAATAGACAAAAGTCAAATACAAAATCTTCACAATATTGCAAAGCAGCACGCTCAAGATGATAGTTATCCAGATAATGACGTTAGATTGAATGCTGTTGCAGCTGAATTGGGGCAAGCAAGAAAAGCTAACGAAAGTGCAGCAATCTCTTTAGCCGCTGGGGGTGGAGATAAAATTAAAAGTATGTTTGAAATTTCTATCAATAATCGCTCAGGTTACCATTTTTATTATGTTTCTATGGCTACTGGCTTTCATACAATGGTACTCGCCGTTGATTTTCGAAACCCATGTTTGCTGCGTTATAAATTGTATGACCAAGGGGGAGTTGCCGATGAGGGAGATTTTCAAAATTTCGCAGAAGATTTAAGAAAAATTTTAGGTCACTATTGCCTTTGGTCCCATACCAATAAATTATACAAGGCAATCAGTAAACAAAGCTTGAGTAATAACAACATATTTTATGGTGGCACTATAAAGTTTTGGAAAATCACAAGGTAATGTAATGAAACTCTTTTCAAAACTATTTTTGTTTTTCTTAATAATGCTTTTGAGTGGCGCTCAATGCCAATCAACAATTCTTAATGAAAATTTGGTAAATCAATCAAGCAGTAAGCTTTTCGTTTTATTTGAAGGAGGCTCAGGTATTTTGCACGATACGGATAAATATTTTTTGAGTCCTCAAGGCATACATATGACCCAAGTACAGCACCGTGGTAGATGGCGCTCAATAAAGCGAATTATCTCAGTAGATACCTTTGACTACTTCAGTAATACTGAGGATTACAAGCAGAACCAAATCAATAAGGAACTGGACTGGAATTTTCATGATTACCAGAGCTACTTAGTAGATGAAAAATTTATCTATATATTTGCATGTTGCAATTTTGGTGAGGATAGCGTTGATTTTCGTGTGCTGGGTGGAGCAAATAATTTTAACTACTTAGGTGGTGGTTATGCCCTGTACAAAGACGCCGTATATTTCAATGGGCGACAAATAGAGAGCGCAGATTCTCAAACATTTAAAGTTATACCCGTAATATCCAAAATCTATAAACTTGGGTTTATTCCAGTTGGGGTAGATAAAAATAATGTCTATTTATATGAGAAAAAAGCTTCAAACGAACTCTTAGTAAAGCACGGAATATTAGAGAAGTTTGTTCTAGAACAATCGGGAAGACTATAATTCTTCTATTCAACTTGCAAAGCTTAAACTCAAATGAAACAAAAAATTATTTCAAGCATTTTCTTAATTTTTGCAGTATGCGCAATTGTTTTCGTATTCTTCAGCAACGAAAAGAATAACCAATCATTTTACTTACCCGATACTGAGAGCCACAAATTGATAAAAATTCCTGATGAGGAGGTATTACATATCAAAAGTAATATTTATTCATACAATGGATCGCTTTACCTAGCAGGCGAGTATTCAAAAAAGCGGGCTTTTGGTGAATATGAAATAAGGAATGTTTATATGGGTCTTCAATTATACAAAAAAATTAATGAAAATTTGATTGTTGATGCTGTTGATGTTGAGACATACGAAGAAATTAAACCCTACTTTTTATACAAGGACGTACAAAATGTTTACATTTTTATTAGAGAAAATGGGTGTCATCGATGTTTGAACGTGTTGAGCCAAAAAGCTGATAGCTTTCAAGTTCTTGATAAACATTATGAATACGGCAAAGACAATGAAGCCGTTTATTGTTTGCGAAATGGAAAAGAAATTCCTACTCAATCTAAATTTCATATCACCGAACTTGGCGGCATATCTTTTGGTTTTGATTCTCAAAACATTTATTCTATGTGTGAGGCCGTCAGCGCCAATGACTTTTTAAGTGGGTTTGAAAACATATCGCAGAGTGCTAAAGAAAGTTTTCTGAAAACCATAAAAGGTCTGTAGAATTTGAATTTGTTAAACTTCCGCTTTTGTATAAAATTTCTCAAAAGCGGAAGTTAAAAGAACTCTTTATGTCCAGAAAACGATGGAGTAAAATTAAGGCGCTCGGATGGAAAACCGCGCTGAGTTTCGAACAAGTTTAATCTTGATTTCTAGATGTCTTCAACAATCGCCCGCATGGTGACTGTTAGGCATCTAATCTAACATCAGCGCTATAAAACAAGATGCCATTGCTTCGTCATTCCAGCTTAAATTAAGCACTCAATGCTCTATGAACTCCCTGCGCAATCACTCTGGAATATGAAATTACTCCTCCTCAAGTTAGGTTGTCGTAAGACTAAGAGTTGTTTCGCGAGAAAGATGTTTAGCTCGCTATCGGCCTGTGCATTTTCCTACTCACGACCCTTCGCCAATCGATACCTTCAAACAATGCTTCCAGTTGAGTTCGTGATAGTGACATCATCCCATCACGGATACTTGGCCACACAAATCCTTGACCCTCAATTCGCTTATAGATCATTATCAATCCTGTGCCGTCCCATACGACCATTTTTAGGCGATCCGAGCGGCGAGAGCGAAAGATAAATATCGCACCCGAGTATGGATCTAAATCAAATTCATTTTGTACAATCGCCGCGAGCCCATCCATCCCCTTGCGAAAATCCACAGGCTTGGTGGCGACATGTATTTTGAAATCTTGATGTGGAAAGATCATGATGGACGACCAAGCTCTCGCACAATATCGGCGATGTCCTTTGTGTCATGATAACTTGGGATTTCCAAGACGACGTTATTGTAGCGCAAGATGATTGGCTCTTTGTTTATGAAGGCAATTGCGGGTTTTGGCGGTACCTTAACTTCCGCAAAATTCTTGGCTGATTTTCTAGGCATCTTGTTTTCATTATCGGCCTTTCTCTTAATATCCTGCTTCCACTGATAAATCATGGAACGCTCAATATCGCAGCTCTTGGCAATCTGCGCCAACGTCAGCTCTCCATTTGCTAAACCTGAAACAACATGCTGTTTGAGCTCAAATGGCCAATGCCTACGGCCGTCATTAGAAATCACAACTTCAAAACCAAGTGCAGTGAAAGAACGCACTGGCGCGTCCTGTTTCGCCCCAAGACTATCCAAATTCTCAATTTCGCGTTTCCACTGAGACAAAACGGATCGTGCGACTTTACATTTTTTGGAAACATTGTTTGCATCCAAATCACCCATTGCAATACCTTCAACTATAAAGCGTTTGAACTTAGGTGACCAAATCCTATAGCCTCCATTCATCAATGGAATTCTAAACCCATAGACTTCCAGCGCTGTGGGAGCCTTCTTTACTGCTGTATTGGGACCGATCTTTGATATTTCGTTCTGGATATTCATAATGCCTCCGCTTTGGAGGACAGTTTATCTTATTTTTAGACCTCGAAGTAGATCCTAAATAGGGGGCCAGTTGCAACGCTTACCATGGCAAGAAAAAAACTTGAGGATGAAAATGTAAAATTTGATGGCCCAACTGATGTTGTTGAAGGAATGGTCAAAA
>CANMUM010000069.1 GCA_947501025.1 uncultured Paracoccaceae bacterium
ATGATCACATCGCAAATGAGAGCCAATTCACACCCTCCTCCAAGAGCAAATCCAGACACGGCAGCTATTTTTGGTGTACGGATAGCAGAAAATTCATCCCAATTTGAAAAATAGTTCGAGTTATGCATGCTTATTGGATCTAAACTCACAAGTTCCGTGATGTCTGCTCCAGCGGCGAAAGCTTTCTCGTTGCCGTATAGCAGTATAGCCCCAATGCTTGGATCGGCATCTGCTTCTTGGGCTGCATTAAGCAACTCCCCTGCAAGACATTCATTTAATGCATTCAGCACTTTTGGGCGATTAAGTTGAATCAAACGCACCCTTCCAATAGTTTCAGTTTGTATATGTTTCATCTTAACTATCCCATATTGCTCCATAAGCAGGGATGCCTCTGCGCTCTAAGTCATATACAAGTTTACGAGTTAGTTTTTGATTTGAGATCACAATGACCGCTTCAGCATCAAAGGTTTCAAGTGTTTTTAAGCTCAGTTCCGTTAGGTCTGGCTTTCCCTTTAGATCCGTATCCCAAATAACAGCGTTAGGGGAAGATTTAATTATATCCTCATATAGCTTTTGGCCATAATTATCTTGAGGAGAGCGCGTTGACCAAATCAGTTGTGAAGGAACGTTTTTTGCAAATAGATGCGGTAAAATCGGACCAATTCCAGAACCTGTACCAACATATAATATCTTTTTAAATAAGACCTCGATACGCGCAACCCCTGATGTCGTAATTCCCTTGACCCAAATATGTTCTGGTGGGTTATCGATAAGCTTACCTGTCCAATCCCCAGATCGGCTTACAATTTGCTGATAACCTTCGCGCCCAGGGATTGGAATATTTGCAAAGGAATGCCATTCCGTCAAAGGGCTTAAACTTAGTGCATTTGACGAACCAGGGAATGGAGTATCACCATAATTGAAATCTAACATAACAGCATGATTTGAAAGTCTTGTAGATTTTACGGGTACTTTCTTCAATGTGAGCCATGGTGAAATGATAGATAGACTAATCAACAAGAGGCACAAAAATGCAGCCGTTTTAACAAAAGAAATATCATTATCATAATTGATCGATATCGTTTGAAGCCAAAAAAGAATGAGCAGCGTCCAACCTAAAAAACGATGACTTCGTTCAAATAGATCATGATATTTTGCACGGATCGGGCCAATCGCAAAAACAATCATACCTCCCATACATGCGAGCATCGAAAATGTCAGAGATAGGGTTAAGATTGAACTATTATCCGTTCCATTTCGATAGTTTATCAACATCCCTACAAAAAGGAATACAAGCCAAAGTGAACCCGAAACAGCCCCAGCCGAATGTATTCCACCGAAATGAAATATTTTACCTGCACCCCATCGAATCCAAAGCGGCCAGCTTGTGGGAATGCGTGTTGCAAACCAAAAAAGAAAGTTAACAACGCGTTGTTGCCGGATCAAAATAGCCAAGGTCAAATTGATTAAAGCTATATCTGCGATCTGCATTAGCTGAAATATATTGTCATTGACCCAAAGGCCAGACCGCAAACCTAAAACAAACACCGCAATATTCGCAATGGCAACGAGAAACGCTAAACGGCGATACTCCATCAGAGAAGGGTGGCGTGTAATGTCGGCTATCGAAAAATTGCTAGCTGTCTTCAGTTCGCTATTAAGTGTTTTCATGTGAGTTCTCCTGAATGTCCGCTAAGAATTTTTTATTGGCAATTTCAAAAAGTTTTCTATGGTCTGCCTTGCCACGGGAGGTTCTAGGGACTGAATCAATAGCAATTATTTTCTTTGGCACGGCATAATAGGGTAGATTTTTTTCAAGAGCTTTAAGCGCCCTGTCCAATGGAGCATGTTTTGGACTGACAAACGAAACTAGGTTTTTATCGTCGAGTTTGATAGTGACAGCTTGCTCACATCCTTTTACGCTCTCAATGATCGTTGTGACGCCTCCAAGCTCAACACGGCATCCCCGAATTTTCACCTGATCATCCGTTCTTCCCAAATGTATCAGCTCGCCCTTCTCATTCCATTTTCCAAGATCACGCGTGCGGAACATTCTTGCATTGCCGCCTATAAATGGATCGGGGCGATAACGATCTTCAGTCAATTGAGAATTCCCAATATAACCCGATGTTACACCGTCGCCACCTGCCCACATCTCACCAACTTCACCAATTGGTAAAGGGTTTAAATCATCATCCAAGATATAAACGCTATTATTTGGCGTCGGCTTTCCAATGGTCAGCTCAGTCTTATCCACAAAATGATTTGCAGCTGTGTTGATGATTGTTGTTTCAGTTGGGCCACAGGAATTAATAAATTCGCATTTATAACTCCACTTATCTGCAAGCGCACGAGGGCATGGCTCACCTGCTACAATAACCGTCCGTGTTTTGGAACATTTTTCAATATCTATGGAACTGAGTATTGAAGGTGTTGATATGATCACGTTCACTTTTTCTGCAGTTTCCTGAATTGATGAGCCGCGAATGACCAAAGTTCCACCATTGCTGAGAGTCCCCAATATTTCCCAAGCAGCCATATCGAATGAAATCGATAAAATTTGCCCGACGAGAGTGCCTGAGCAAATGTTAAGATTCCCTGGGCTCGTTTGTAAAATATTTGAAACATTTTTATGAGTGACCACCACACCATTTGGACTTCCAGTCGTACCTGAGGTAAATAAAATAAAGCATGGGTTATCTGCAGAGTTTTTTTCTATGGTACGTTGCGGAAGCTCTCCTTCAAAACTCAATTCGTCTAGATAGATAACCTCTCTACCCATTGAGGTATTTATCGCAGGTTTAAATTTACGAAGGCTCAATATACACTTTATCTCACATTGTTGAGCGATGTAGTCTAGTGTTGTAGGCTTTGTTATCCGCGCATCTTGTGGCACATAGGAAGCACCAAGTTTTAGAACTGCGTATATACCGATTATCATTTCAATTGATCGTTCTAAAAATATTCCAACCTTATCATTTGCTCTCACTCCGCTTAAATACATATAGTCTGCAAGATATTCGGCCCTATTTTCTAATTCTTGGTAGCTTAAGGTTCTTTTGTTATGCATGATAGCAATGGCCATAGGGTTTCTAGCGCTCTCATATGCAATAGCTTCATGAATGCATGAAAAACGTGGTGGAATAGCTTCCCCAAACCCAAATTTTATAAATTTCTCTTGATCTGGTACACTTAAATTTGGGCTTAAAAATTGGGTTCCTTTGGGTGACTTACTATATTTTGGATCTACTAAAAATGAAGTACAATGTGTCATTAACTACCCTACTCATTACAAATATATTTTCTTTGTCCTAAGTAGCAATTCGACCATGAGTTGTATTTGTTACAAAATACAAAAACATCTTGAATAAAGTAAGAAGCCTTTCTCAGCCTGAAAATCCAAGCTGGCTTGATCGTGCAGTCTACAAAAGTCCAAACGGTTTACTCTCGAACTCTGTGCTTCAACCAAACACTCTTTTGCGCCATTCAGCGTCGAGCTCGAATTTGTCTGACAGCACCGCCAAAATACAATTTCAAAAAATGTTACAATATGTTATTAGACCTTTTACGGCCTTATCAGACAAACTTAACGTCCTGAAGAGATTGGCATAACTTTTGAAAAGTGTCCGCAGAAACCCACTCAAATA
>CANMUM010000070.1 GCA_947501025.1 uncultured Paracoccaceae bacterium
ATTTTGACATCGTATAGAAAAAATGTGACGACGTTTATGGCATAATCTGCGTTAGGATTATGCGTCCTGTCACTGTTATTTGCTTTTGCAATATAACAGTAAAGATGATCTTTGAGGGTATCCCCCCTTTTAGTGAATGATAGAGACAAACATAAATGTCTTTCCAAGTCTTTACACTGACCGCAGTCGTTTCGATGTGATATCTTTTGATAAAATATTGGAGCGGCAGCATTAACTACCTGTCTGGTCTGCCGACCGTTCAGGTAGGTGTAAAATAAAATCTTTTTCGAAATTAGAAGATGAATGTTCATTCGTCTTCTGGATCGAATCAAGCGCGAAAAGGGCGTTTGGTGGATGCCTTGGCAGTAAGAGGCGATGAAGGACGTGATACTCTGCGATAAGCTTGGGGGAGTCGAGAATAGACTTTGATCCCAAGATCTCCGAATGGGGAAACCCATCTGACAATCCACTATAATTATCTTTTGATTTTTATAGTGAGTTGAACCAGATATTTTAGATCTGAATACATAGGATTTAAAAAGCGAACCTGGGGAACTGAAACATCTAAGTACCCAGAGGAAAGGAAATCAATAGAGACTCCGGTAGTAGTGGCGAGCGAACCCGGACCAGCCGAACTGTGGCGACAAGTAGAACAGGTTGGGAAACCTGGCAAAATGGGTGATAGCCCCGTATACGAAGTTTAAGCAGACATATTAAGTAGGGCGGAACACGTGAAATTCTGTCTGAAGATCGGGGGACCACCCCCGAAGGCTAAGTACTCCTTACTGACCGATAGCGAACTAGTACCGTGAGGGAAAGGTGAAAAGCACCCCGACGAGGGGAGTGAAACAGTTTCTGAAACCGGACGCCTACAAACAGTCGGAGCGAGCTTGTCTCGTGACGGCGTACCTTTTGTATAATGGGTCATCGACTTGGTCTTACATGCAAGCTTAAGCCGTTAGGTGTAGGCGTAGCGAAAGCGAGTCTTAATAGGGCGACATAGTATGTGGGATCAGACCCGAAACCGAGTGATCTAGATATGACCAGGTTGAAGGTTGGGTAACACCAACTGGAGGACCGAACCCGTTCATGTTGAAAAATGTTGGGATGAGTTGTGTCTAGGGGTGAAAGGCCAATCAAACTCGGAGATAGCTGGTTCTCCGCGAAATCTATTTAGGTAGAGCGTCAGACGAATACCTTGGGGGGTAGAGCACTGGATGGATGATGGGGGCCCACAGCCTTACTGAGTCTAACCAAACTCCGAATACCCAAGAGTACTATCTGGCAGACACACCATGGATGCTAACGTCCATGGTGGAGAGGGAAACAACCCTAACCTACAGCTAAGGCCCCTAATTCATGGCTAAGTGGGAAAGCAGGTGAGACGACCAAAACAACCAGGATGTTGGCTTAGAAGCAGCCATCATTTAAAGAAAGCGTAACAGCTCACTGGTCTAAATAAGTTGTCTTGCGGCGAAGATGTACCGGGGCTCAAGCCATGAGCCGAAGCTTAGGATGTGCACTATATGTGTACGTGGTAGCGGAGCGTTCCGTGATATAAACCCACTCCTATATTATTGCTTTTAGCAATAACGTAGGAAATGGGTTTGGCGATGAAGCCGGACTGTAAGGTACCGGTGGAGCGATCGGAAGTGAGAATGATGACATGAGTAACGACAAAGGGAGTGAGAGACTCCCTCGCCGAAAATCCAAGGGTTCCTGCTTAAAGTTAATCTGAGCAGGGTGAGCCGGCCCCTAAGTCGAGGCAGAAATGCGTAGACGATGGGAACCAGGTTAATATTCCTGGGCCAGGAGATGGTGACGGATCACAAAGATAGTCTATCCTTATTGGATTGAATAGGCTGTTCCGTGGTCCCTGGAAATAGCCCTCCATGAGACCGTACCCTAAACCGACACAGGTGGATAGGTAGAGTATACCAAGGCGCTTGAGAGAACTACATTGAAGGAACTCGGCAAAATACCTCCGTAACTTCGGGATAAGGAGGCCCCATTGGCAGGCAACTGTTGGTGGGGGGCACAAACTAGGGGGTGGCGACTGTTTATTAAAAACATAGGGCTCTGCGAAGTCGCAAGACGACGTATAGGGTCCGACGCCTGCCCGGTGCCTGAAGGTTAAGAGGAGGAGTGCAAGCTCTGAATTGAAGCCCAGGTAAACGGCGGCCGTAACTATAACGGTCCTAAGGTAGCGAAATTCCTTGTCGGGTAAGTTCCGACCTGCACGAATGGCGTAACGATCTCCCCGCTGTCTCCAATGTAGACTCAGTGAAATTGAATTCCCCGTGAAGATGCGGGGTTCCCGCGGTCAGACGGAAAGACCCCGTGCACCTTTACTATAGCTTCACACTGGCATTAGGTCAGGATTGTGCAGGATAAGTGGTAGGCTTTGAAACCGAGACGCAAGTCTTGGTGGAGCCATCCTTGAGATACCACTCTATTCTGTCTTGATGTCTAACCGCGGTCCATTATCTGGATCCGGGACACTGTGTGGTGGGTAGTTTGACTGGGGCGGTCGCCTCCTAAAGAGTAACGGAGGCGCGCGATGGTGGGCTCAGATTGGTCGGAAATCAATCGTCGAGTGCAATGGCATAAGCCCGCCTGACTGTGAGACTGACAAGTCGAACAGAGACGAAAGTCGGTCATAGTGATCCGGTGGTCCCGAGTGGAAGGGCCATCGCTCAACGGATAAAAGGTACGCCGGGGATAACAGGCTGATACTGCCCAAGAGTCCATATCGACGGCAGTGTTTGGCACCTCGATGTCGGCTCATCTCATCCTGGGGCTGGAGAAGGTCCCAAGGGTATGGCTGTTCGCCATTTAAAGAGGTACGTGAGCTGGGTTTAGAACGTCGTGAGACAGTTCGGTCCCTATCTGCCGTGGGTGTACGAGACTTGAGAGGAGCTGCCCCTAGTACGAGAGGACCGGGGTGGACACACCACTGGTGGATCTGTTGTGGCGCCAGCCGCAGTGCAGAGTAGCTATGTGTGGACAGGATAACTGCTGAAGGCATCTAAGTAGGAAGCCCCCCTCAAAACAAGGTCTCGCTGAGAGCCGTGGAAGACCACCACGTCGATAGGTTGGAAGTGTAAGTGCGGTAACGCATTCAGCTGACCAATACTAATTGCTCGATAGGCTTGATTTGATCCAGAAGAGGAATGAAATCAACTACACACACAAATCAGTGTTAAAACACAATACAAAAACGAATTGGAAAGACAGTCGTCACACATGTACTTATTTGGTCCGGTGATCACAGCGCGAGGTAAACTCCCGTTCCCATCCCGAACACGGCCGATAAGACCCGTAGCGCCAATGGTACTGCATCTTAAGATGTGGGAGAGTAGGTCGTCGCCGGACCTAATAAGTACATGTAACTATACAATCAATCACAAACAAAACCCCAGCTAAGCCTCAAAACTTAGCTGGGGTTTTTTGTGTCAGAGAGGGGGAGGATGACTACGAACCTGTCAAATCCTCCGCAAGCATTAAAGCATTGTTGTCAGGATCATAAAGCGTTGCTGTTTTGACCATTCCTTCAACAACATCAGTTGGGCCATCAAATTTTACATTTTCATCCTCAAGTTTTTTTCTTGCCATG
>CANMUM010000071.1 GCA_947501025.1 uncultured Paracoccaceae bacterium
CATGCCTCATTAAAAATGCGACCACCAATACCCGAAACTACGACCATAAAATTGGCACAAACAAAGGGGGCTTGACATAGGAGTTTGTCTGTTTTACCATGATGCTGCGGAGTTTTGTTCTATTCAGATACGCTATCATGTCATGTCGCCATATTTCTAACACACTTAGTTCTATACTATTATACATATTAATCATTTAAACTGCATGAATCTATCAAAATATTGATAACATTGAATAAAATTCTTATCATACATTGATGAATAATATGTTTGATTTTATCTCTATCCGTCTAGTATATCATCGTTTCATCACAATAGACACGTATACGTCATGACATAGCTTATCAACGCTATTTAATTGTTATGTCGGCCTTGCAATTTATTTAAGCGCTAGTTTTTTTGTAAAATGATTATTAATTACTGACACTGCACTAAAACATCACCCAATTTTATGAAGTCCAACAGATAATACCAACTACACCTGCAACTCATGGTAGTATTACTGACATCGTGATGCTGTTATCAATAAAAACACACAAATCACTTGAGACATCAAAAAGAGAATCACATACGACTTGATTATGCTATTGTAACGGCACTGAGAAGCAGTTCCATTTAAGGTACAATCTGAAAATGGTGCGTGCAGATTTGTTGCTCGCACCGTTAATCCACGCTAGAATGTTGATTGACTACTTTAGTGCGTCACGCTAGCCTAATCAAAGAATATCGCTAACATTGCTAGGCAAAGGAAGTGAATACCAAGGCACGTGTTGACCAATTCCGTGTTACTTGGACTGAATAGATACGCGTAAGCTGGCACAATAAATGCTGCAAAAGTGATAAGTCTTCTCATATGACTTCTCCGTTGTAAAAAGCGCCGCCCGGGTCGACGCGTGTGCACAAAGAAATACTAGGCAATTTTGAACGATTCGTATGGAAGTATTGGAAGCTTGAAATGGAAGATTCGGAAGATTTGAAATTCAAATTCGCTTGTGCGAAGTTTATTGATGATAGGCTGAGCTCTTTGGGGCTTAATTCAGCTGAAAAAATTCTTCAAGAGGATGATACTGGGCAAGTGACTACTGCAAAATCGATCTATAACTTCTTGAAAGGTGGAACTGGAATTACATCCAAGGGTGCACAAACAGCAATTGCTGTATTAAATAAAGTTGATCCAGACAATACCACACCGTGGACCATCTCATCAATTGAAACGGCAGTTCGTGCATTGAGGGATCAAATTGAAGCGCTGCCTTTAGGGTTTAAGACTTTAGATGATATATCCAAGTCAGGTTTGTCTTCATTCCTGATAGAGGAAAACTTACCTTGGATCCCATGGTCTCGTTTTGCCAATGAAATGAAAGTTCCCGAAAATGCCCCATTTGGATTTGATGAAAACGTCTTCCTTGAGGCAATTTTATCCGATAAAACTCCGCACGTAATAACAGGAAAAGGAGGCATCGGAAAAACACGGTTTGCCTTTGAGTTGGGGCGAATGGCGCAGAAGAAGAAATGGCAAGTTCTGAGGACAACGGACAATGTAACAGAGGTTGATATCAAAAGGCTGCTCCTTGATAAAGGAGCTTCAATCAATCGCCTAATTATCGTTGACTATGTGGAAACGCTATCTAGTGGAATTGGGTTTGATCGGCTATTCCAGCTTGTGGAACATGCTAATAAATCTGGAAAGAATATTAGATTGCTTGCAACATGCAGACAAACCTATTTTGATAATCTCGCTATACTTGGCCCAACAAGTTCTCTTCGAAAATGCACTCAAATCTCACTGTCTCCCGAAGACACATCCAAGCAGTATAATTGGCTAAAACAATGGCGGGTGTTTATTGTTTCAAAAATTCTTCAAAAAGAGCTAAAAGATCTTTCCGAAAATATCTATGATATCCCAGTCATTGCTTTGATTGTCAAACAATTGGATGCCGATCATAACATTCATTCACGTAAAGATATAAGACATTGGTTATTTGATCGTCTTACTGCGGGTTTGAAAGATACAGACCCAGACCTGCCTGTTGCAGCCCTGCACCGCACACTTCCAAAGCTCGCAAGTTTTTTGATGATGTTCCCAATAAAAAAATTGGCCAAAGATCATCTGGATGAATTTGAAAATAGCGTTCTTCATTCTATTTTCAAAGATGGTTTTGCCGAAAACGCGGGAGACAGAATTGAGCTTTCCCACGACCTAATTTGTGATCTTTGCGTAGAGCTGTGGCAAGAAGATCCAAACACGAACGCAAATGACATTCTATTGCAGGCTCAGGATTTGAAAGAAAGACTAGGCTCATCATTTGGTTTATCGCAATCCATTACGCGAACTCTCTATTCACCTGAAGATCGAGATAACTATAAACAAATACAAGATATGGAAAGTTCACGTGTTCGTCTTGCTCAGACACATCCTACAAATTCCGTTAAAGCAGCTCAAGTTCTCGATGATGCATTGCACAGTTTCAGTTTAGACTTAGATGAAAAACAAAGGGTATTCTCCGCCCTTCCAACACTTTCTGAATTTCAGCTCAATGATTTGAGGGAGATTTTCAAAGAAGAGCAGAATAAATTCAAATCTTTAAATGGCGTCTTCAGTTTTTATCAGCTCGCACTAGCGAATTACTTTCACGAAAAATTTGCATCCTACCATTCACTTTGGGTGCGCTCATTTCATAAAATTTCAGTTTCATCCGATACGCAAACAATCGCCTCAATGCTAATGGACGTATTATATTTGCCTTCTGAGTATCATGAGGAAAATTTAAAAATATTCCTTAATATGGTAGATCAAGTTGAAGGAAATAATAGATTAATTGCTAATTTACTTTTGACAGCCACGGAAGAAACTTCAGATTTGGACTTTAAGGAGAAGCTTTACAATCGCGCCATAGAAGCGGATCCAAAACACGCAATTATCCTTGGTAGTTTTGCCTTGTTCATGACGGATATACGAAAAGATCACGATGCGGCCAAGAAGCTTTACAATCGCGCCATAGAAGCGGATCCAAAACACGCAATTATCCTTGGTAATTTTGCCTTGTTCATGAACAATATCCGAAAAGATCACGATGCGGCCGAGAAGCTTTACAATCGCGCCATAGAAGCGGATCCAAAAGACGAAGTTGCCCTTGGTAATTTTGCCTTCTTCATGACGGATATACGAAAAGATCACGATGCGGCCGAGAAGCTTTACAATCGCGCCATAGAAGCG
>CANMUM010000072.1 GCA_947501025.1 uncultured Paracoccaceae bacterium
ACTCCCAAATGCAATTGTTGAGAATTTTAACTGTCTCTCGTGTAAATCTGCGTGCGTAACTTGTATCACTTCGGTGCTTTCGAAGCAGGGAGAGTACGCTGTAGTTTGATCGTTCGTATATGCGAACCCACTCCAAAATCGTCCGTGCGCATGGCATTGTTAGGACTGTTACTGTGCTCCCTGCAAGATTGGGTTTTCCCAGAACCTGTGCGTTCGTTGTTAATTTGTCAACGCGTTGTTTATGCGTTGCTGAAAATTCTTTAACTGAAGCTTCATCACGTTTGACCTCTCCTGCTTGCTCGGCTTGAATAAAAACCTTACAAACAATTTCCTTCCAAAGGGCGAGCGTCCGCGCACGTTCTGGAACGGTTGATAAATACTTCTGACCGGCTTTAAGCCTGCGTGCCGCCTTATGGGTTTCGAAAAAACCACGTTTAATGCGAGTGCTTGGCGATTCAAGTAAAATACGAACAGATTCATGTGTATATGACTGATTGATTTGAGGGTCATCTAATTGTTGAAGGATGATACCTGATCTAGTTTGCTCTAAGATTATATGGTCAACTCCAGAAATTGAAATGGCATCTGTTGGATTGAATCTAATACGAGCGCTCATAATAAGCCTCCTGCTATAATACGTGACTTTGGGGTAATGTCGCCTGTGTCTAATGCGGTTACCCTTCCAGCGTAGATCAGCCGAAAGGCTGCACGGAACCCACGAGAATAAAGCCCGGTACTATGCGCTATGTCAGCAATTGTTGTCTCAAAGCTTTGTTTGATCATCGCATCTATGATGATTTGGTCTGCTTCATCATCAGGGTGTTTCCTGAACTCATGTAGCTTTTCGGCGTTGTGGTATTCATGAGGTTTAAATGAGCGGTCCGTAACGAGGACGACCTCATGAGCAAAATCCAAAGGCGTAGCTGTTCGAATGATTTCAAGCTCATTTCGAAAACCGGATCGCTCAACTATATCTGCAGGTTTTACTGCAATCGCGATCTTATGTCCTGATCGTAATGTTATTAGAAAATCAAAATATGTGGACTTTGCCTTACCTGACATCAAACGATATTTGGTCGCGGGTGGTTGCTCTTGTAGATCCCAAATGTCAGATCTGCTAAGCAATATGTAAAGAACTTTTAGCTCTAAAATACTCTCATAAACGACTTTGCGTGGACGATCCCACGAAGGTAGTAAACAGGGTAATATCCCACGACCACTTACATTCGATTTTGCGGTGATGCGACGAGAGGATCGACTGGGATAAGGTGGACAGAATTTGTTTTCGATTGATTGTTGTTTCATAATTTTGTAACCAAAGCGATTGGCCGAGTTCAGCCGATCGCCCAAAGGCGTTCTCCTTAAATTTTGACAAAAAGCCATCGATCACCAAAACGGCGTTACTCAGACTTGACAATTATTGAATTTTTAGGGAAACTAGGCCTATCGACGGAAATCGAATTTACGGCCTCGGGAGCGCTAACTCCTGGGGTAACCCCTTTTTGGAGTTAACGATTTTTCATGATAAACCCTCCCCTTCATTAAAGCGATCAGGCCAAAGTTCAGATGGTGTAGTATTTAACGCCCGCGCTATAGCCACTTCGATTTTATTGGAGCGATGTTTCCCCAGACTTATTAGGGTCATTGATGTCCCCGAGACGCCCGTTAACTTGGCAATTTTAGCAAGTGAATTGCCACGGATACGCAACCTCATCTTGATCTTTTCGTGAACGATTCGTGCGTTCTCAATTTCGGAATTGGTCAATTTGTTTACTCCTAGCCAAAGTTTTGGAATCACTCTCCTCCTCCAGCAAAAGATATTTTGGTCATTATTTCAAGGTTAACCAACTGAAATTAATGTGAAAAATGTTTATTAAAGTGGCCATTAACGGTTATATTTCTAACCATATTCTCTATAAACCGTTGAAATCAAATGATCATTCTGCCTACAATAAATTGTCATATTTTTTATTTGTTTTTGAATTGAAGTGAGTTAGCTCCATGTCTAAAAAAAACTGTTGATAGAAACACATGCCAAAAACAGGAGCGTATCGGTCAACGACTTGATTCGATTCGAAAAAAATACGGATTAACGCAAAAACATATGAGTAAGAAATTGGGTGTTTCTCTAAGTACATATAAAAAATATGTACGTGCTGTAACTCCTGTTAAATGGATAGTGCAGCAGAGAATCCTTGAGCTATTTAATGAAGATGTTTTCGATAATACAAAGCCAATCAAAAATGGGTTTAGGGTAAAACCTGATATTGACCACTTAATTTTAGTTGATCGAAGCATCACACTTCGTCGTGTTTTATCATTGCTTAGAACCAGAGCTCAAAATGATTTTACAACTTACATAAAATACTTGGACAAGATGCTGCCGAGCTACCGTAGGAATATTTCAAAAAGCCGAAACTTCTTGTTCGATGTTGCTAATGGTAACTGTCTCATTAAGATTTTTGCATGGAAGTTTGGCTTCGCGGATGCGCTTGGTATCGGGGTGTCAGACTGGGAACTCTTCATTTCAGTGGGATTGTTTGTTGCGCTTATGCCAATCCAATTATACGCTGGGTTTAGATTTTGGAACTGGAG
>CANMUM010000073.1 GCA_947501025.1 uncultured Paracoccaceae bacterium
CGACATCATCGCCTTTGGTATCCGTCGTATTGGATTGGTTCAAAATACCATCATCATCTTGGTCGGCACGCAGCTCATTGATATGATCATAGAATGCAGACAAATCAATTCGGTCATTATCCGTTTGATCTACACTCGTATCCATCGGGTCAGATGAAATACCACTTGATGTATCAAAATCAGTAATGACATCATCGCCATCACCTTCTTCATAGATGAACAAATCTGCATTATCACCACCAGTTAAGGTGTCATTGCCAGTGCCGCCTGCCAATGTGTCGTTATTGCCCCCTCCATCAATCGTATCATCACCGTCACCGCCGCTGATGACGTCATCACCTTGATCTCCATCGATTGTGTCGGCTCCAGTACCACCGTCAATCGTATCGTCACCGTTCCATCCGCTGATTATGTCATCACCGTCACCCCCATCAATTGTGTCGGCACCATCACCGCCATCAATCGTATCAGCTCCAATGCCGCCGCTGATTATGTCATCTCCAGCATCCCCATCAATTATGTCATCACCGTCACCCCCATCAACAGTATCATCATCGTTGCCGCCAGTAATCGTATCATTACCGTCACCCCCATCGATTGTGTCGGCTCCATCACCGCCATTGATTGTGTCGGCTCCATCACCGCCCTCGATTGTGTCGTCGCCAATGGCCCCGACAATGTAATCGTCACCAGCGCCCCCATCGATTGTGTCGGCTCCATCACCGCCGTTAATTGTCTCATCATTAACGCCGCCAGTGATAATGTCCTCTCCAGGGCCACCGAATATCGATCCGCCAACGGTTCCCGTATGACCGCTAAAGTCAATAATATCGTCTCCGGTATTACCGTTAATTATACCCCCAATTGTTACATTTCCTGTGACGGTGAGTTCATCATCGCCCTCGCCTAATGAAACATAGCCACTAATGCTAACATTGTCGCTAATTGTAACGACATCCTCGTCATTTCCAGCTGATATAAACGCTCCAATCGAGCTGTCACCGGTGATGGTGATGTTATCAATACCGGTGCCACCAAAAATATTAAAACCAATGGACGCATAATCGCCAATCGTGATCACATCGTCGCCATCACCAGCTGCGATATTATTGACTATTGAACTGGTATCGGTCATGGTGACGGTGTCATTGCCTCCACCTGTGCTGACGCCCGCTGCCGACGATGCATCATTGGATAAATTAATTGTATCATTATCATCAACGCCCATATTCACGAGGGTATTCACACCACCTGTAAGGTTGATAATATCATCACCATCGCCGCCTGTGATTCTATCATCACCATCACCTGAGGTGATGATATCGTCGCCATCACCGCCATCAATTACATCGGCTCCATCACCACCGTCAATCGTGTCATCACCAGAATCACCCGTGATTATGTCATCGTCATCTGTACCAACTAGATCGTCGTCATCAGTTGTACCTGTAATTGTCGCCATAATTTCTCTCCTTAACCGCGCCTTAATAAAAAAGAGCTATAAAAAATAACATATAAGGAAATGTAGGGCCGCCGAAGCACGCACTAGCTCCTAGCATAATTTTCTTACTGAGCGCTGATTGCTTACAAAACAGCCCAACCGTATGTATTTCATACGAGCAAATGCCCATCTATCTATTTAAATTTGATTATTAAAAGTATATATCCCTAATTTCACAACTTTCGGTTGTAATTGATTCTACAAACAATTCCATTCCTATAAAATGTTAAGGTTAATAGATGGTTAATTCTAAGTGAGCCGTGGGATTATGTACTTAAGTAACCACGCATTATTGATGAGTTTTTCGGGTTTTCTATGATGCCAGATCAGGATTCAAAGGCGCAATTGAAAATTTAAGGGGTTCATAAACGAATCATATCAAGACGTCGCCAGAGATTGTTTCGTTAGAGATACTGTATTATAAAATATCCGCTGAGCTTTACATAAGTTGAAGATATATTATCGGAGCGCGGAGCTGATATTTACCACGAGACGATACGGTTTTGGTTTAATAAATTTGGTTCTAAGTTCGCGTCAAATATCCGTAAGAAAAGGGCCGACATTCATTCAAATTGGAAATGGTATTTGAATGATGAATTGTCCCAGAAGGTATTGCGCAGCAAGGTTCCTATGGGATTTTTGCCAAAATTAAATGAGAAAGCTTTTATCTTTGCTGTGCTGTAGATCATGAAGGCGAGGTTTTGGAGTGTTATTAACTAAGCGAAGAAATCAGTACTCGATTCTTGCATATTCCAGAGCAATTGAGCAGCGATTCCATACAGATCTACTCGCGTAATCCAGATTGAAATGAACGCGGAAGTATAGAAAATAGATCCACATAAGGTTATTGTGATCTTTAAGTGTTGGATGTTTGAAATTTTGATTTGTGTTTAGCGGGAATTAAAACTCAACTCA
>CANMUM010000075.1 GCA_947501025.1 uncultured Paracoccaceae bacterium
CCAATAAAACACGTATGTCGATCAAATCCAAAACCCATAAGGGAGACGGCTTCAATGAGATCAGGTTTGAGGATGAAGCTGACAAAGAAGAAGTCTGGATGCATGCGCAGAAGGATCGCAACGAAAAGGTCAACAATAATCAGTCTCAACGTATCAACACAAACAAAGTCGAAAGCGTTGGTCACAATAAAGCGTCAGAGATTGGAAACAACTTTTTCCAAGTTGTTGATGGGAACATGGAACTGCGCGTAGGGCCAGCCAACAGTGGCACTATTTCTCCAACTGGAGCAAGTCAATTGAAGCAAGGCTTAGGCTCCGTAGCGCCGCGAATGGGAATGCCAGGAGAGTCTGAATATGGGCAAGGCAATTTAAGTGTGTCTGTCGAAAAAAATAAGATTCAGTCTGTTGGGGCATCTTATCAGGAAACAGTTTCAGAAAATAAATCGACAAATGTTGGATCAGATTACGATTTGCATGCACGCCGAAGCATTCGAATTGAGGCCGATGAAGAGATCGTCATAAGGTGCGGTATGACCCAAATTTCTATGACCAGCGACGGCACTGTTCGGGTCAGTGGTAAGAAGGTCTTTAATATAGCAACAGATCTTGTGGAAATTATTGCTGATTTAGTAAAGGTAAATTGATCATGAAAAAATGGCCATTCATTCTTGCTTTACCAGCTATCGCTCTTTTCTCTCTCACTCAATGTAAGGATCACAATATGTCTTCATTATCTTCATCGGCACTGGTTGCAGAAGTTGCATCAGATTATGCTACTGCTCCCGAAGATATTCGCGCGATTGCGCTTGCCATTCGTCAAGGTGAGGTTCCCGATCAGGCTCTTTTGGATCAGCTTGGCTCCGAGGCGCTGAGTGTGCGTTATCTAAGCGACAGCCAGCAGAAGTTTTTCTTACTCAATGACACGATGCTTCACGATAATTTTCCTGCGGCCAAAGCGCTTGTTGAGGCGGGTGCCGATGTGAATTATCAAGATCATACCATGGTGTTTAATGCGATCCAAATGCATCAAGGCCCAATGGCTGTTCCTTTCCCCGATTTTTCACCGGGCATTCCATTTCTCAAATTATATCTTGAAAATGGTGGCGATCCGAATGCGCCTTATAAGCGAGATAACACATACGATCCGCCTCTGCATGTAGCACATAACAATCTTGAAGGGGTCTTGGTATTGCTGGAACATGGCGCTGACCCATGGTTGAGAGTGCCGACACCGCACGGAATTTTTGGTGATGGATATCTTGATTATTTGGCATTCGCATCTGGTAATGGCATTTACGCCGAACAAATATTTCGAATTGCCCATGCGGGGTATTTTAAGGGCGCAAGTGCTCAGGAGCTTGAAACGGTTTTAGGAACTTTCCGAAAATTTCTTACAAATGATGAAGGCTCACGCGCTCAAGATGACCTTCTACAAAATTGGCAATGGAATGCAATTCTTGAGGCCATTTTTGACACAACGGGCGCGACGCCAGATCCCGAGCTTGCGCGCCTTATGAAGAACCGTGTTTCAGATGAATATGGCGGTTGGTGGATGCGGCCTGATCAAATTCGCACAGGTGATGAATTTGTTGGGCCAATGATTACCAATGGCACCCTTATATGGACACATCGCAATACAAACCCAAAACAAAGGCCAGATAAATGAGTATTAAAATTTTAACCCTTCTTGGAGCCGTCGCAATAACGTCATGTGCTGATGGAACATTGCCAATCATTGAAGCGCCCACAAATGGTGTTTTAACGGGATATTCGGTTGTCCAAGGAAGCCAAGAAATTTGCAAAAACCCAAATGTTTGGGTTCAATTTCGCGGCCCAGAATCCTATATATCATGCCCCAAAGATGCCCCCGATCCTAACTTTCCAGGATTATCTGTAAGTTTACCTGAATTTGGTAAACTGGATGGTTATATTGTTACGGATGCATCAGGTGAGGAAATATGTGAGGGCCCAACAGTCATGAAGAATGCAAATATCATTTCATGTACGATAAATTGACTTTCCCATGCGCTTAGCCACTTCTCTTTCTTTCCCACATTTGACATTCAAACATTGGGGTTTGGATGATCGGGAGTGGT
>CANMUM010000076.1 GCA_947501025.1 uncultured Paracoccaceae bacterium
GTCTTACCGTGGTCAACATGGCCAATCGTGCCGATGTTAACGTGAGGTTTATTACGTTCAAACTTCTCTTTTGCCATGAGGGCTCTCCTAATTTTTATGCCCTCAAGACGCGGGGCGTTTTCGATCCACCAAAGTCACATTGGTTTGGGCGCTCAGATATTAGGTTTTCGTTAAAAAAGCAAGAGAAAAAAAGTAGCAGCTTTGTCAAAAACGTGATCATATCTTGTTTGTAGCCTACACAACACATATCATAATGTAAGGCGCCGCAATTGCAGTGCTCAAATGCATGGATTGGATTATAAAAATGTCGCTGCCCGTTATTCCAAAGATTTGGACAAATCCACAAACCACAGTCGAGCTCATGCGTGCTGCAGGTGATAATTTACTGAATATCATACCTCTTTCAAGCCTCGAAAATGGATATACATGTTTTCCAAACCGATTTCGTTCCACCCATGTGATTTCAGACCCTGATCATTTGAAATTCATCTTGCGCGACAACGCTGATGATTTTCCCAAAGCCAAATCCATGAAAATCATTCTAGATCCCGTCATCGATCAAAGCATTTTTATTACCCATGGAAAGAAATGGCACGGACAACATAAAAACATGATTTCGGTTTTCAACTGGCGTAATATTCAAGCCTTTGAAGAACCAATCCGCACAATAACTGATAATTTTGTTGGCAAAAATATTGACAAATTTATTGACAAATCAGATCTCACCTTCCCGATGCAAGATCTCACCTTTGATATTATCGCCCAGATCTTGCTTGGCACAACCTCTAATCCACATTTTGATAAACTTCGAGAATTGTTCGAAACTTATTTAGAACGCGTGGTGCCAACTCGTTTGATTGATTTTTTCACGCTCAGCTTCAAATATTTCCCAAATATACGCAATTTTACTGAGCGCAAGATCATCGAAGAGTTCCAGAATGTCGGCGATGCCATCATTGATGAGCGTTTAGCAGAGCAGCCACCCAAAACGCCTGATTTTCTTGAGCACCTTCTGACCGCATATGATTGCCGCAACGCGCCTTCATCGCGCAAGAAAAACGAAGTGCGCGACAATCTGATCACCTTTTTGGTGGCTGGTCACGAAACAACAGCGATGACGATTTCCTGGGCGCTTTACGCCGCGGGATATTTTAAGGAGGCCCAAGACAAAATCCGCGCGGAACATAACGAACCCCTTGCAAAGCGCGTTTACACCGAAGCATTTTTGCACGAAACAATGCGCATTTATCCTGCCGCACCGCTATTGGTGCGCGAAGCTGCCGAAAAAACCAATATCGGTGAAACAAACGTCAAGGCTCGTGAAGGCATCATCCTACCGATCATCGCCTTGCACCGCCATCGTAAATACTGGGACAATCCCGATGAATTCATGCCCGAGCGATTTACAAACGGCTTTAAACCTGCGCCTTATACCTATCTCCCATTCGGTGCGGGGCCACGTGTATGTATCGGCATGGCCATGGCTATGATGGAGGCAAAAATCATCCTTCCTGCGATATTAAACGCAATCAAAATCAACGAACCCACACATCAACCCATCGCCACGCAAACCCTCACATTGCGCTCAAAAAACGGGATCAAAATTGAGGCCGAGTTGCGATAGGTAATCATAGCTAGTGTTGCGCCCTAAAAACAACTAAGGATGTAAAATAAACCATTTCGGGTATAAAAATGTGGTATAAAAACAAAATACTCGCGAAACAGGATGTATCTTCTATCCTAAATCCAAATTTAGCTATTTTTTATGTCGGCACACATTTATTAAAACCTTGCCTGAATAAAAATGTTGATATGGTAGAGCCGCTTGCGTATCCCAATGCGCGCCATAACGAAGCCATAGTACTTGGAAAATATATGGTGGCGGTTTAGTTTTATT
>CANMUM010000077.1 GCA_947501025.1 uncultured Paracoccaceae bacterium
TAATCAAAATCAAGATGGAGCAGAATAACTCCCTTAAATAATTAAACCGAGAGTCCAAAAAACTCTGACAACGGACATGTTGGGTGCTTAAAAAAAGTCTGTTTTGATTTGCTCTGCCTAGGCGTGAGTGCGAGCAATCACGTTCATCAGTTTGAGACCGGGTTCAGGATTATATTGACTAATGACGAGTTTTTGCTCAATTCCGCGTTTTTTGATCTCAAAGGCGTCAGTGATTGTTAGACTATCGGGATTGATCTGCGCGGGTTTGAGCGAGAGGTTGGATGCGAGGATATGCCTATCAAGCTAGATAGATATTGTGCCTAGAGCTATATCAATGCGCGTTATGAGCGGACGAAGATTTTTGGTATAGGCTTTAAGCTGTTCAATCAATCTTTGTGCGCCCTCTTTGGAATAGGCAGGAGATCAATGCTGTACTGGCCAGTGATGTCGCTTGTATCGATTTTTCCACAAGCGCTTAGTTCTCGATAGTGATGATCACTGTCATTGCTCTCGTGGCTTTTGTGATCGTCGATAGAATGGTTTGATGTTTGTGCGAACGTATAGTTGTCCGCGTGTTTTAATAAATGGCTCAGTATGGTTTTTGTAATGGCTTTTTCGAGTTGGGAGGCGGGTAAGCGCCAAGGTTTATTTTGTGAGGTACTGTTCTGATTTGGTGCTGTTTGTGATTCGATCTTTTGAGATCTCTTATAGGTGTTTTGATCAATCGATTAGAAATGTAATAGCGTATTTTGCGGCCCGATTTGGTTGCGTAAGCTGGCGTGAGATGATCAGCTGTTTCATCAAAGAGTTTTGATTTAAGCCAGCTTTGGTTGGATTTTTCGGGGCTAACCTAATGATGCCTTCTGCTTGCAGCAATGAGCTTGGTTTGAACGTGCTTCCAAAGTTCCATTGATATGATGACTTCATGCTGTCCCTCATAGATTTTACCCTTATGGCGGATCTTGCCTATATAAATTGGATTGGTAAGCAGGTGATGGATTGGGACCATAGCCAACGGAACCGTTCCTCCCATCCACATTCCCTTGGCTTTAGAGGCGGTGATTTTGTCGCGAATACGCTCGGCGGTGACTTCGCGTTCAAACTGGGTAAAGCTAAGGGGCGTATTGAGCGTGAGCCGCCCCTTGGAAGTGGCCGTGTTGAAGCTTTGTGTCACTGAGGTGAAGCTCGTACCCGTGGCTTCCAAGTGATCAACAATCTTAGAAAAGTCAGATAAAGAACGCGTTAAGCGATCAATCTTGTAAACCACAATCATATCAATAAGACCTGCATCAATATCAGCAAGAAGGGCGCGTAATCCAGGGCGCTCCATGATTTCCCCGATATGCCACCATCTTCTCTTTACCAATTTCCTCCCTCATGCTTCTGACTAGCGATATAAGCTGCACAGGCCTTTAAACTCTTGCTCAAGTCCTTCTTCGCTCGATTTACTTGTATAGATTGCGCAACGTATTTTGGGTGTTTGTTTTGTACTACTCTCAACGAGCATTCTATTGTCGGGGCTAATGTTCATTTTGCACACTCTCCATTTTTTGTCTCAATGTTTTTGGTCAAGTTTTTTTGATTTTGGAGGTTAATTGCTCTTGAAAACGCTTTATCCGCGCGAGGGTCTTGGTGTCTATTCCTCCATGCTTTTGTGCCTGTGTTTCAAATGCAAGTATCCGTTGCATGATAGGTTGTCTGAGTGATTTGGGAGGAGGGCAGTGTAATCTGGTGCTCCATAATGCAACCAAAACTTCCCGCTCAAGTCTGGGTAATGTTGTTGACCCAAATGTTGATTGCTGTTTGGGCTTGTTTTGTTGTTGTGCACCATTCTGATTTCAACAGTTCTCC
>CANMUM010000078.1 GCA_947501025.1 uncultured Paracoccaceae bacterium
CATCCCTTAATACCGATCAAGGCAAATCTTATGCCGTGCATAAATTACGCCAATCGATGAGGGACTGATCGCGAAGTGTCAAAGTCCTACATAACCTGCTTTTTTGCATGCTATTTTACCTGTTTTAGTGTAGCGCGATCGTGGTCTTGGTTTTCGGAAGTTTCGGATGCTGATTTGCAGGAATTTGTGCGTTATAGTAATTTAGGCTCGCTTTTCTTCAAGCCTGCCTTACTCAATGTGGCCTTAACCACCTTATCACCTAGTACCTGTGCGTTTATTTCCATATAGATAGGTTTTTTAGCCCACTCACCATTTTTGAGTGTTTCAAGCTCAGCAACATCCATCGTTCCATCGGGAATATCCAATGAGATCTTATCCTCCGATTTTATAGATTGAATAGTCGCCTTATAGCCTTCCTCGACTGCACCAGATTGAACTGACAAGATCATATAATTGCCGTCTAAACGTGTCTCTACGGGCACGATGCTAGGCTTATTTAGGATAGCTTTTGCATCAGCCCCATTAATAAGAGCCTCGCCGTCTTGCCAAACGATATCTTTACCATCAAGACGTTTTGTCAAAGCTTCATTTGATTTTTCAAACTGCAATAGAGAATCAGATAAAATAGGACTTTTCTGCGCTAATCCAGTGATGACTTTTGTTCTCTCTGTTTCTTACTCACTGAGCTTAACTTTTGTTTCTTCCTCTTTCTCATCCTGCTTTTTCCAAAGCCATGACTTATATGACCATGTTCCGCCTGAAATTGCTGCGACTCCAAGGATTGCTATTAGTGCTTGTTCTCCTGTCATTGATTTCGCCGCCTCTTGTAAAGCTGAATTGAGTGTATTCCACAAGTCCACTGTAAAGCGTGTTGAACCTTTTTCAAGATGGACAATAATTTCTGCTCGCTGTTTTTCATATTTTGATAGGCGCTTTGATTTACCGTAAACAACCATAGAATACGCATGTTCAACGGATTTCTGTAGTTCCAAAAAGGCTGGCATAATGCGTGTAGGAATTCCCCCACTAAAGTCTTCTCCGCGTAGTGTAAGCTCATATTTTGGCCATCCCTCAAATGTGATTTGACTGATTGGGATCTTTTCATCCTGCTGAAGTTGTTCAACCAGCTTGAAAAGATCATTTTCGTTCTTAATAACACATTGTGAAGTGTCATTGATCAATATTTCCGTCCCCATCTTGTTGCTTAGACTATGCATGAGCTCCGGAAAGGCGTCAATGTCGAATACCGATTTCTTATTCTGGTTACCACGCTTTGGGAATTATCCAATTGCTGAGGATCACCTAACCGATTTTTTTGGATTTACCGAGCCTTACTCCAGTTGGGCATGTCACCTGTTCGTCTTGAAAATCAAGGCCATCAAAAATTTTACTAACTTCTGGACGGTAGTTTTAAAGACAGTATGAAGCGGCCTTAGATTTTCTTTAATTGCTCTGCGTTTAGGCAAGAATTTCAAAAGCCGTCACACTTGTTGTAGTTGGAGAGAAAGATCTTTCGATTTTAGCTGGTATACAAAAAGTACGAAGCATCGCAAGGCTAAAGAGTTAATAAAAAACGGTTCTCAAATTAGAATAATCGAAGAAAATGAATTTGTTGGGTTAGTAAGCATTGAGTAGTGATTGTTGATTGTACTAAACAAGCTTCTCCCTCCAGTTCCAAAATCTAAACCCAGCGTATAATTGGATTGGCATAAGCGCAACAAACAATCCCACTGAAATGAAGAG
>CANMUM010000079.1 GCA_947501025.1 uncultured Paracoccaceae bacterium
TTGGAGGCTATATTATATGTTAGGCTCCATCACAGAAATCCCCTAAATAGGGGGTCAGTTGCAACGCTTACAAATCAACGGGCTTGGTCGCGACATGTATTTTGAAATCTTGATGTGGAAAGATCATGATGAACCTCCAAGCTCTCGCACAATCGCTGCAATATCCTTGGCGTTGTGGCTAGCACGGATTTCTAACACAACATTATCATAGCGCATGATTATTGGTTCTTTGTTTGTGTTTGTTGTTTTTAGCGCTGGTTGTATCTTTACTTCAGCAAAGCTCGCCACTAATTTTTGAGGTACTTTGTTATCCTTGTAGGCCTTCCTCTTAATATCCTGCTTCCATTGATAGATCATCGACCGCTCGATATCGTAGCTCTTCGCAATCTGAGCCAAAGTTAATTCCCCACTAGCCAGTCCAGAGACAACATGTCTTTGGAATTGGTTCTTGATATTTCATTCTGTATATTCATGATGCCTCCGCTTTGGAGGTTAGTTTATACAATTGCTAAGTTTAGAAATAGATCCCAAATAGGGGGCTAGTTGCAACGCTTATGCTATATCGTTCGCCTAGAAGATGGCAATGACTTCACCAGAAAACTCTTCACAGGACTCAAACCACCTCTCGGCCTATGGAAAAAAGAACATTGCAAACTTTGAACAAGAGCCATTTGAAAAGATTGCCAAAGACGTGAATTGCTTTATTGGCCGCGGCCATGATAATGTTATGGTCAGGGTTATGAGGCGAAAACGGTAATGTTTACAGTCCAAGAATTTTTCACAGAAAAACCAAAGGCGGCATTGATTGCTGATAAAATTCGCACCTATGAAAATAGGGCGATGAAGTTCTTTCGAGAGCAATTCTCACCTCTAGCCGATCAACTTGATGATGATCAACTTCGCTCCGTTGTGAAGCTGGCCTATGAAAACGCTAAAAAACGCGGCATCACAACCGAGCGTGGTCACTGGAAATATCTTATCATGGAGCTTGCGATAACCATAAAACCTACCATTTTTGTTAAGTTTCGTTCAACAATGCCTTTTATCGCAGGTCTTAGTCTTATAAAGCACAATTGCTTAGTGTTTTTTGAGCCATGAATAAAAATCACTGAAATGGATGCCAAGCACACAGCACATACGGGCTTTCTTGGCGAAGTAGGTGGCGGCCTTTTTGAGGATGTCTCTTTATTACGTGACTCGAGCCGGTTCGATCTGTGCTTTGGGACGAACAAACTTGATCTTCCAACCATAAAGTGACTTGGTCGTGATGAAAAATAGCTCATTTTGGGTTATATGCTTTTCGGTAAGAAAATCGCTACTATAGTTATTCTGGGGGCAGTGTCTGGCTCTAATATATAATTCCCTTGGACATTTACATATATCCCTGACTTCCAATTTTACCAAGTAAAATATCTACAAATATAAGGTAACCTCAGGTGCAGAACCAACCGAATTTGGATAATAGCGTAGCTCTGAATTTTAGGTGTTGCACTCGTGTTTAAACAAAACGCAATGAAAAAAATGGATATTGCAGCCGAGGTTTGAAGCATTCTCTTCATATTTTTCTTTATTTTTCAAACTCCATGTGTTTATATGCTTGAGTCAAGTTTTTAGTATAATAACGTGATCAGATAGCAATTCTAGGCTTGAGCGGCTCCCGATTTACTAGACACCCTGTGACTTGAATTTTATTGGTGATAATAGGCCGTTATTTGTGTGTTTTC
>CANMUM010000080.1 GCA_947501025.1 uncultured Paracoccaceae bacterium
GATCAGTCCCTCATCGATTGGCGTAATTTATGCACGGCATAAGATTTGCCTTGATCGGTATTAAGGGATGCGTTAAACTTTGTCTGACATTACCTATTCAAGAGAAGGAAAACAGCACATGAAACGAAGAAGCTTTATAAAAAAATCCAGTGCATTGGGATTTTCAGCGACGCTACTGCCAGGAACTGGATTGGCGGGTAATTTGGCGCAAGTAAGTGCTGTGCAGCGTTTCCGAGTGGGTGATTTTACAGTAACCGCTCTTTCTGATGGTTTCCTCGAACTAAATTCTGCTGTCTTCCCAAGTACAGATGACGTAGCTTTCCAAAAGGCGTTGAATGATGCCTTTCTAGATGAAGGCGCATACCGTGCTGCCCTGAACGTCTATGTTGTGGACGATGGTACAAATATCCATCTTATCGACACGGGCGGCGGCGGTATGTCTCCTACTGTTGGTCAGCTTAGCGACAGTCTCAAAGCCGCAGGCTATTCGCCGGAACAAATCAACACGTTGCTTCTAACTCATCTGCACCCCGATCATATCGGCGGCGCGGCCGCAGGCGGTGTTCCTACTTTTGTGAACGCGGAACTGGTTGTCAGTGGGGCAGATCATAGCTTCTTTACCAATGCAGACATCAAAGCACAGGCGCCTGAAAATGTGAGGCCCTTCTTTGACATGGCGGGTGCAGCAGTTGACGCATATGCTGACAAGTTGCGCCTGATCGAAGGCGATGCTGAGATCGCACCAGGCATCACGGCTATGCCGCTACCAGGTCATACCCCTGGCCATACTGGATATGTACTCAGTTCCGGCGATGAAACCTTATTCATTTGGGGTGACATCGTTCATGCACCGCCACTTCAATTTGCAAATCCCAACGCAGGCATAGCATTTGATGTTGACTCAGATGCTGCTGCCGCAACCCGCGCCAAAGCTTTTGATATGGCAAGCGCTGATCGATTGATGGTCGCAGGAATGCATCTAACGTTTCCCGGCGTCGGCCATGTCGTCAAATCGGGCACAGGTTACGATTTTGAACCTGCCGGTTGGCAATATCTGAGCTAAGGCAAAAATTTACTTGCTCACCATTTGCTATACAGATATCATTTATGTATTGGGTAGGTGCTCAATATTTGAAGTCTTGTCTGGCAGCAAATTTAGAAAATAATCCTTTGGCATACAGTGGCCCTTTTATTAGTTCGTATTCTCAAATAAATTGAAAGAGATTATGCGACACTTAGAGACTTATCGCTACTATCAAGCTTTGTTCGGTGCTGTCAGATAAACCTCAACACATCTCTGAATGTCAATCAATACGGGTTTCATGCCGCGCACAAATCACGCCAATCGGTGAGCCATTGATCGCGAAGTTTCTTAAATGTTTGTCTGGTTTCTAAATGCCTTTGATGTTGAAAATGGTTGTGGAATTGAGCGTGAACCTGTGACGCTCGAAACTCTTCATGCCATAATCGTTCAATTTTCTTATGATTGACATGCCAACACAGCACATGCCTTTCCCTCAGATGCCCCCGTCTTTTGGCGTATATGAATAACAGTTTTGCGTTGATCCGTT
>CANMUM010000081.1 GCA_947501025.1 uncultured Paracoccaceae bacterium
TGCCTCATTAAAAATGCGACCACCAATACCCGAAACTACGACCATAAAATTGGCACAAACAAAGGGGGCTTGACACCTGTATCACAAGGATACCTCAATCATTCGCATGCGACCTCAATACCCAAGCCACGTTTGGGATGAGCCATTGGAGCGCCACAGGTTCGAGCGACGATGGCGAACGATTTCGTACACGACAAACTCAGCAATAACTGCGCTCAAGCAGTGAAGCGATAGCGCAAGCAAAACGTTCCTACAAGATGCTGACCGTCATTGATGAATATACCCGTGAAGCTCTGGCCGTTTACGCCGACAACAAAATGAGCTCGGCTGATGTTTTGGAAGCATTGTATCCGCTTATAATAAAACACGGAAAACCAAAGTACATCCGCTCGGACAATGGCCCAGAATTTGCATCCGAGCTATTCCAAACATGACTTATCAAAATTGGAATAAAACCCATCCGTATTTATCCAGGCTCACCTTGGGAGAACCCATACAACGAACGGCCTCAATGGAACCCTGAGAGGAGAGCTGCTGACCTCAGAAGGGTTCACAACAACAAAATAAGCCCAAACAGCAATCAACATATGGATCAAAACATACAACCACATTAGGCCTAACGCTTCACTAAACATGAGGCCTACAATATCTAAAACGCTAATAAAAAACAAAAATTACTGGTAAAGAAAATTAGGGATACACAAAGAGAGAGTGAAGTAATTTTATAAATAAGTATTATCAACCCTATTGCCGAAAAATACGGTTTGGTTGCGAGTTTCCCATCTGATGGCCCGCCATATCCAGAATTTATTTCTTGGGCATTAAAATGCTGCGATGTTCATTTGTCCCCAATTTGCTTGCTCGTACATGGTGGCTTTGGTTTGTGGGTTAGTTTTCGTGGCGCTTTAATAGGTGGCGAACCAAGGTTGGCAGAAAAATCTGTTTCCCCATGCAAATCTTGTGTCGCACCGTGTAAAGAATCCTGTCCAGTTGATGCCTTCAAGGGTGGCCAATATGATGTACCAAAATGCCAAGAGCATTTGCGCCGTGGGGATATGTCTTGTTGGAACGGATGTCTTGCCCGCCAATCATGTCCAGCGGCTCGAATCCCACGTGACACCGAACAATCTCGTTTTCATATGAATGCATTTTTGAGTTAGCTTGATCTTGCAGCGCGCAAAGCTGTTGAAGATGCATCGCTCATCGGCCCATGTACCAATGTCCAAGCAGGCGCATCTTTTACCGCAAGCAATTCAGCATGGCTTTCATTAACGCGGCAATGTTCATATGTCTTTGCAAATGGTGATGTCAATGCAGCTGACTGTTTTCCTGGGCGCGCAAAGGCACAAATAGGTATTGTTGAAATGAGCTCTTCGCCCCCCTCCCATAAATGCAGCTCGATCAGCAAATCAGCACCACATATCAAAACGAAATTCACCCCTGCATATTGCTTTTGTAAGG
>CANMUM010000082.1 GCA_947501025.1 uncultured Paracoccaceae bacterium
GGGAGACGGCTTCAATGAGATCAGGTTTGAGGATGAAGCTGACAAAGAAGAAGTCTGGATGCATGCGCAGAAGGATCATAATACAGTCATCGAAAACAATGAAACGCATCAAATAGGTGTCGATCGTTCAAAATCTGTTGGTCAGAATCAATCGGAATCTGTAGGCAAAGATAAATCAATCAGTGTTGGGAATGATCACTCGGAGAGTATTGGGAATAATGCAAGCATCAGCACTGGCGTTGATAAATCCGAAAGTGTTGGCCAAAATCTAACGCAATCAACAGGTCAAGATAAAACTGAAAATGTTGGACGCGATACGCGCTATTCTGTTGGCCAGAACCAGATTGATAATTATGGTAAAGACCATATTGAAAACGTCGGTAACATCATGCGCCATGCAATCGCAACTGATCATCAGCACGAAGTTGGTGGCCATTATAAAGGGCAGGTCTCGGGCACTTATATTTTAGATGTTGGCGCCCAGATCAAAAATAATACTGCAAATCATGAGCTGAGTGCATATGAGAAATTTGTGATCTCTGGCCCTGGGGGAAAGATTACTTTGGATGCAAGCGGCATCACGCTTGAAGCGGCCAAGATTGACCTCAAAGGCGCGGTTACGATGGGTGGGTCAGGCTCTGCTCAAGTCCCTACACTGGGCCTCTCAGCCGCGAGCGCACAACCCCTCGCAGAAGAATGCCCGAAAAAAGAAGGGTAGAAAAGAATGTCGAATATATCTTGTGAAGGTGATAAGCATGATTGTCCAAAGCATGGGCCAAATGTGATTGTGTCAGGTTCAAGCCAAATGCTTGATGGTAAGCCGATGGCAACCGTCGGCTCCGCTTGTGCTTGTGGTGGCACGATTGTGAGCGGTTCTGGAATGCTCATGATCGATGGGAAACCAGTAGCGACGGTAGGCTCCGCGACTAGCTGTGGCGGTATCATTACATCCGGATCATCAAATGGCAAAGCTTGATGAATTGTCTGTAAAAGCAACCACCAAAAATGGCACGAAACTTTCTGCGTATCTCGGTCACATCCATTACAAGGATGCGGCGGGCAAAGACGTGATCGCACGGGGTGCGGTGTGGTGTACAGACCGTGCGACTTTTGATGCTAATCTCGAGGCACACCTGAGCGCTCAAGGCGCTGGCTTCCTTTGGTCAGAAGAGGTTCACGAGTCCATAAATTGGTTCCGCAAACACGGATCGAACGGCCTCATGGCGGGGCTTGCGCGCAAGGTTGATGGCATGGTTCCAGTTGCGCTTTCCGCGTCAAAAGCCGCTCATGACGAAGATCCAGAAGACGAAAGCTATCTCATCATTGAGGAGATTGAAGATGTCGAACCGCTTGATATGCAGATGGGTGTTTATCCTTTTCAAGCCCTCATTGATTTTCACCAATTTAGGGTCGTAGTTTCGGGTATTGGTTGTCGCATGTTTAGTGAAGCGTGAG
>CANMUM010000083.1 GCA_947501025.1 uncultured Paracoccaceae bacterium
CTTCTTCGCGCAAGCACGCTAAAACAATACGAATTTTTCTTCAGCCCAATAATGTTTGCCCGTCTTGCGACGAATGCTCTTAACCAGTTTATCCGCAGCGACTTTCGATTGTCCTGAGTACTTGTTCATCTTTAACTCCTTAAGTTTAAAATGAACCAGAAATACTACAATAATTAAATAACTAAATTTGTTCCATAAGCGCTAACGTTACTCGTTAATCGGTGAGTTATCACCACGGATCAAAGTGCCTGCACCCGCTTTCGTTAAAAGCTCAAGCAGAACGGCATGTGGTGCACGGCCATCCATTATCACAACCGCTCGTACACCATCCTCAATTGCCTTGCAGGCTGTTTCAGTTTTCGGAATCATACCACCTGCAATGACTCCAGATTTTGTAAAGTGCGCGACATCATCAGGATGCAGCTGAGTGATAACGTCACCATCAGCGTCTTTAACACCCGAAACATCGGTGAGGAGCAGTAAGCGGTCGGCATTGAGAGCGCCCGCTATGGCTCCCGCAGCGGTATCACCATTTATGTTAAATGTGCGGCCTTCCTCATCTGTGCCAATCGGCGTGAGGACGGGAATAAAGCCAGTAGAAATCAGATCATCAAGCATTTTGGTATTTATTTTGCGCGGTTCACCGACAAGACCAAGTTTTTCATCAACAAAATCGCACATGATTAAATCACCATCCTTGCCCGAAAGACCTAGCGCCTTACCGCCTTGACGATTAAGCGCGCGGACAACTTCGGCATTCACATTGCCAGATAATACCATTTCAACAACTTCCATGATTTCTGGTGTTGTGACGCGCTTTCCATCAATAAATTCACTTTCGACGTTTAGCTTGCTAAGCATAGCGTTGATCATTGGGCCACCACCGTGAACAATGATCGGGTGAATATTGGTTTGCTTCAGAAGAACGATGTCCCGAGCAAACTGATCCATTGTTTCTGAGTCTTTCATGGCATGGCCGCCAAGCTTTATCACGACGCGGGCATTGTCATAACGCTGCAGAAAAGGGAGCGCTTCGCTAAGTGTTTTTGCCGTGGCTAGCCAATTATCCATGTTCGTATCCTGTTTTTTCATTTTATGCCCACATTATTGACGCGATTTTTGTTGGTGAGACTATCTGCGAAAAAATGCCGAAAATCAAGGATGCTAAAAATCAGGATTGCTACAAAAGCCATATTGGTGCATAGTTTACAAAAAATCGAGGCAGTATCATGAAAAAAATTATAGCAACAGCGATGCTTGTCGTATTGATGGCATGCAATTCTGATCCAGATGGGCCAGCACCAACTAATCAAGATAACGCTTGTTCCATCTTGCAGCAAAGACCAGGCTGGCTCCGTAGTCTTCGTGCATCCGAGCGTAAATGGGGCGTTCCTGTTTCTGTTCAAATGGCGATTATCTGGAAAGA
>CANMUM010000084.1 GCA_947501025.1 uncultured Paracoccaceae bacterium
TGATTACATCCAATGATGGCATTGTCGACTATGTGTTTGGAGAAGCTTCTGTTCAAAATACAAACACACCTACAAGCGTGTCATTCACAGTTATGCTGAGCTCAGATGTAACCAATAGCAATGTATCGATACCTTTAGATATTGAACTTGACTTGAGTGTCGTCCCAGTTGCTTCTGCGGGTGCTGATCAAGAGGTGATGTCTGGTGATGATGTGACGCTTGATGGTTCAGGCACAAGTGATGCAGGTGATATTGTGAGCTATACTTGGACACAAGTTTCGGGTGCTTTGGTGACATTATCAGATGCCACAGCATCTAACCCAAGCTTTACGGCTCCAACACTTGAAATCGGTGACGATGATGAGGTGCTAGAGTTCTCTCTTGTTGTTTCTGATGCTGAAGGAAATCACTCATTGGCTGACAATGTGGTGATCACAGTGAAGGCACCAACTTACCTTCAAACTGCGCAAGAAATTGGTGAAGCAATCGCGAACTTCCAATATGGACGCGCGAACCAAGCTCTCAGCAACCAAGCCAGCCTGATGAACAGGTTCAATCGTGAAGGTGAAGGCTATCTGTCTGTTGATATCACAGGTACTGTGGGTGTGGTTGCTTTTAGATCTGGTCACAAACGTCCAGTTTGGTTGGAGTTGACATCTTCGCGTAGTGAGACCGATGGTCAAGCACAAATCACTGGCTTCTTGAGTGCAGGTGTTGATAAGAAGATCAATGATAACCTTCTTGTTGGGCTTATGCTTCAAGCTGATCATAGCGGAACTTCAAGCTCTACGGAAAGCATCACAGGTACAGGTTATTTTGTTGGACCTTACTTTGTAGCTAAACATCCTGAGCATGAGCTATTCATTGAGGGACGTGTGCTTTATGGCCAAACCTTCAATGACTATGACCCAGTAGGCGGTGAGAGTGATAAGTTCATTACAGAACGCTTGCTCGCGACGCTTAAGGTGCAAGGTAGCATTGAAGCTGGTGCTGGTTTGACTTGGAGCCCATATCTTTCAGGTGGATATACAAGTGATAAAAAGCTTGAACATACCAACTTTGAAGGTCTTGTGAGCCCAGAGCAGTCTATATCAATTGCACGAGCAAGCTTTGGTTTGGACTTCCGCAAGGAAATCGAGAGAGTAGACAGCACGCTTGCCTTTACTGGTGGTATCTCTGGAAGCTATAACAAAACCGAAGGCACAGGCTACGCCAAAGATGTTGTTCCAGCCTTTGAAGGAGCGAGTGCGCGTATCAATCTTGGTGTTGAGAACACAACAAGCAACGGTCAAACGATTAATATCGGCATAGACTATGATGGTTTAGGCAAAGACAATTATAGTGCTATGGGTGTTACATTCGGTTATGCATATAATTTCTAGAAT
>CANMUM010000085.1 GCA_947501025.1 uncultured Paracoccaceae bacterium
ATATTTGAGTGGGTTTCTGCGGACACTTTTCAAAAGTTATGCCAATCTCTTCAGGACGTTAAGTTTGTCTGATAAGGTACTTAGATGCTCAATCCAAGAAGCGTCAAATGGAATAGTTTGATTGCGAGTTTCTGCAGGCATATAGCGGCCTTGTCCTAATTACTTCAAAGGATATTGATATAAAATAGCCTTGCCCGCAACCAACTTTCAGCCCTGTTCTCCCCAACAAGCTTTCAATATAAACATGAAAATCGAGCAAATCATATTTCACTATTGCAAAACATCTGTGAAAACGGTTATTTTCGCCACAAATTAGGAGTGAGATATGACACAACAAACCGTAACGATTTTTGGCGGCTCAGGCTTTTTAGGTCGCTATATTGCGCGCCGCTTTGCTAAAGATGGCTGGTTTGTGCGTGTTGCTGTGCGCCGCCCAAATGAGGCAGGTTTTGTTCGCACTTATGGTCGCGTTGGACAAGTTGAACCGATTCAAGCAAATTTGCGGGATGAGGCTTCTGTTGCGCGCGCGGTAATAGGCGCCGATCTTGTGATTAATGCATCGGGTATTTTGCGCGAAGATAAGTTCCAAAAATATGACGGTGTTATTCATCTCGGTTCTGCTTTGCTCGCGCGCCTCTCAAAAGAAGCGGGTGTTGCGAAATTTGTGCAGATTTCAGCTATCGGCGCAGATGCCGATGCGCAAAGCCAATATGCAAAGAGCAAAGCCGATGGTGAAGCAGCGGTTTTGGCGCAATATAAAGATGCCCTCATCGTGCGCCCATCTGTGATGTTTGGTGTCGAGGATGACTTCTTTAATCGCTTCGGCGCAATGATGCGTTTGTTTGCAGTGATGCCTGTTCCCTTCGCAAAAACAAAGATCCAACCTGTATTTGTGGATGATGTGGCGCAATTCGTTCAAGCAGCGAGTGCTAAGGGTCTTAAAGGTGTTTATGAACTTGGTGGGCCAAAGGCTTATTCCATGATGGATTTGATGCGCTTTGTGAAGGGTGCAACAATGCGCAAGCGTTTGCTTTTGCCGATGCCAAATTTCATGACGAATATCATGGCGTGGGGCTTTCAGATTTTGCAAACATTAACACTTGGCCTTGTTCGCAATCCGTTTATGACACCCGATAATGCCAAAATGCTTGCAAATTATAACGTAGTCACAGTTAAGAACGGATTTGATGCTGTTAATATCAAACCCGCTGCGATGGAGCCGATTGCCGAGCGCTATCTTGCTTCATTTAGAGCGCATGGCGAGTTTGAAACTTTGGTTAAGCCAAAAATTTAGTATCCACTTGTTGGTTTAAACCCTCCGACTTCCAGTCGGAACTGCTTCCGCGCAGAATCAACGACCGATGAG
>CANMUM010000086.1 GCA_947501025.1 uncultured Paracoccaceae bacterium
TTGATTTTGATTATGCCATTTTTTTCTGATGTTGCAAGCTGCGGGTTTGAATGGTTTTGAGTTTGGTTTCTCTCCTTTTGTTTGGGATCGCTTGATCACGGCCAAAATAGACATCGGCTGGCGTAACGTTATTAATGGCCTCGTGATATCGCTGGTGATTGTCATAATCGACGAACTGACCGATCTGCTGTTCCAAATCTCCAGACAGGTAATAGTTTTCCAACAATACTGAGTTCTTCATCTTTTGGTGCCAGCGTTCGATTTTAGCTTGCGTTTGCGGATGATTGGGTGCGCCTTTAGTATGCGTCATGCCCTCCGTACCCAGCCAGTTGGCCAAATCGCCTGAGATATAGGAGCCGCGCGCCATTGTCGCTTGAACCAATGGCGCAACAAGGCTCGCTCGCTGAGAAATCTCGGTTTATGAATGATATGCGCTTCGTTGCACCCTGCCGATTTAAGCGCCATCTCAAGCGTATCAGTTACATCCTTCGCCTTCATCATGGTGCAGAGCTTCCATGCGACAATATAGCGGCTGTAATCGTCAAGGATCGTCGAAAGATAATACCAACCCCAACCCATTGCACGGTAGGGTTATGCATAGCATGATCCCGAGAGTGAATGATTTTGAAATAGGTAAAATCGGTCTGCCATAGCTCATTCGGTCTCGTCGTTTCGTCGCGGAACTCATCGGCCGCGCTGATCGTTACATGGGCCAGAGCCATCAACAAATCCGCCTCGTGGAGAATGTGGTAAGCCGAGCTTTCGCTTATGAAGCAATACTCTTCGTCCGTGTATTTGAACGCCAATTCCCGCGCCGTTAAATCCTCATGATCGAGCGCAAATTCGATGAAGGATTGGCGGCGATTTTGTTCCATACTAATTTGGGGCGCGGCGATTGATCCTCAAGCGCATCAAGGCCGCCTTCCAGCCAAAGCTCATACCAGCGGTAGAATGTCGACCCCGGAATATCGAGCATTGCCAATGTTTGTTTCACAGGCAAATGCGAACATTCAACCGTTTTAATGATCTCCGCCTTTTCGGAAACTGAATATCTCATTCCGCGTCCTCCCCACCCATTATCATACTTTTTTGAGTAGGCGGTTCTCGAGCGTCAGATCAGCGACAACCTCCTTCAGCGCTAAGGCTTCGGAGCCCAATTCCTTCACTTCAAGTGCCGTCGCTTGCCAGCCTATTCTTGCCAGCCTCAAGAAATTCCTTCGACCAAGAATAATAAAGGCTTTCTGCAATACCCTCGCGCCAGCAAAAAGCAGCGATGCTGTCTTCTTCGCGCAAGCACGCTAAAACAATACGAATTTTTCTTCAGC
>CANMUM010000087.1 GCA_947501025.1 uncultured Paracoccaceae bacterium
CCTTACAAAAGCAATATGCAGGGGTGAATTTCGTTTTGATATGTGGTGCTGATTTGCTGATCGAGCTGCATTTATGGAAGGGGGGGGTGGGGCTTATTAAATCATTGTACCTCCGTTTCACCATACTCTGGCCATATTTCGGATATCTTGTGATCTAATGCCTCTGCGATAGCTTGTGATATCCGATGAGATCGTGATCTTCCGGTTGTCACCGCATACACAGCAGAGTGGCTCACACCGAGCTGCCCGCTAATTGTTGCAAGACTTTTGCCTGCAAGCTCTAATTCGTGTTTCAACTTTAGATGTCTAACTTTATTAGGTAGCATTTTCAACTTTCACATAGGACCGATTCGTTTTAAAATACTGCTAATAACGCAATAAAATCAATTGAAAATACTGGATTTCGCGTAGTAAAAAGTTGGTTTTATTTTGTGTAAATTGGTAATTTGACAAAATAAAAGACTGTTTCTTAGCTGCATAGTACATAACGGATTCTAGCCTTTATTTATTTGGGTTGAGCAATTTTAATAAATTATTATAATGTGCGCAAATTGATGCAATATACAAGCTTAGGCCTAACTTGATTGACTTCTCATCAATTTGCGCACATTATTTTGAATGAAGCGGCTGAACCAAAACTTTCGTGAAATTCATAAAATAGCTTTTTCTTTTCCAAATAATACCTATCGCGGAAGAAGAAATAGATTTTTGATCATGCTTGCTGCCAATTGCGGATTATTGATTTCAGGGATTGTAAAACTTCAATTCTGGCAACTTTCTTACTTATATTTTTCACCAATAAATTTCGTTTTTTGTAACGGGGATAGGCAATACCATTGCATTGAGATGGAATGGGCATTTCCTCAGGATCGACATGTTGGGCTATATAAAGATAGACGATTTAAGGGTGCTTATAGGATTGGAAAACTAAACGGTAACCTAATAAATGGATATCGCGACTTTCTTTCACAGTACAAAAATCCAGAAATGCCTTTATTTCCAGTTATTAGAAAAAATGATAATGTAGATCCTAATAAAGCTATATCGACAAAAGACGCGCGAAAAATACTTAATGAGGGTATAGCGCTTACGGATACTGAAGAGTGTGTAGATTGGAATCATATTCGAAGTGTCGGCACTGCGCGGATCATCACTGAAGGATATAGCCTAAAGCAATTGAAACATCTTTCTACATACGAAAGCGATACCAGCATTCGAAGCATAGCAAAGAAATATGGACTAAGTATCTGTCAAGCCCCCTTTGTTTGTGCCAATTTTATGGTCGTAGTTTCGGGTATTGGTGGTCGCATTTTTAATGAGGCAT
>CANMUM010000088.1 GCA_947501025.1 uncultured Paracoccaceae bacterium
AGAGCTTTGAAATTGGTATGAATTATCCCTTTAGGACGTATCCATCTCAGAGTTGTTATCGGGGTTTTGATCGCAGTCTGGGGATGGGTTTATTATTGAATTTAGGGCGCCAGACAAGATCAAAATTAATTAAAAACTGACTAAAAACATAGACACTTATTAGAACAATTAAAGGAGATATAGATATGCCAATGCCAGCTTATTTGACGATTGAAGGCGAAACACAAGGCGCGATCAGCCAAGGTGCGGGAACTTTTGATAGTATTGTAAACGAATGGCAGCAAGGCCATGAAGACGAGATCATGGTTCAAGGTTTTGACCATGCCGTTTTGACGCCACGCGACCCGCAATCGGGCAACCCGACGGGTACACGCATTCACCAGCCGTTCAAGTTCACTTGTACGCTCAACAAAGCTGTACCTTTGATGTACAACGCGCTTGTAACAGGTGAGCTTTTGACGAATGTTGAGCTCAAATGGTACCGCACTCAGGCATCTGAGCAGGTTCACTTCTTCACGACACAGCTTGAAGAAGCGCTTATTGTGGACATCAACACGCATATGCCACACGCAAAAGATCCATCCATGCAAGATTACACACAGCTTGTGGATGTGAAGATGACATATCGCAAAGTTGTTTGGGAGCATGTGGTTGCGGGCACATCTGGTGCGGACGATTGGCGCGCTCCAGTGCAAGCTTAAATTTGCGCATATAATAATGGCATGCCCCGTGATCCAAAATTGGTGATAGGGCGTGCCGATTTGAGTTTGAAAACTGGGAGAGTTCTATCATAAATAGGGTCAATCAAAGCAGAGATATCTTTTGCCAGATGCGCATATGTTTTATGCATCTGGCTAAGGTTATTTTTGGCTATAATGATCGCTCTCAATTGCCGTTATGGGCTGGAGGCATGGGCATTATATTATCAGCTTGCGGCCCAGCTTCTGTCTATCCCGTTGATGAGAGCGAATTTATATCTTTGTTGAATGCGGATGCCTCACAGGTTGAGGAGCTGCGCATTTATCCTGATGATGTTTTGGTGATTGTCACACGTGCGAGTGACGCCAAACATCGAAAGAGCCAAGGCATACAGCTTCTCGATGGTGCTTACATTGCCGCTTTTGATTATTGGAGCGCCCATAAAGTTGAAGTCCCAACGGGTAAGGCTGCGCAATGCGTTGGGGCTTATAATATCCATGTCATTTATGAACATGACGACCAAGATGTGAGCGCTGCGTCTTCATGCCAAAATGCGGCTCTTACGGCTTTGCATGGTGATATGCGCGCGCTCATCATGTCTTATCAAAG
>CANMUM010000089.1 GCA_947501025.1 uncultured Paracoccaceae bacterium
ACACCAAAAATAGCTGCCGTGTCTGGATTTGCTCTTGGAGGAGGGTGTGAATTGGCTCTCATTTGCGATGTGATCATAGCAGCAGAAAATGCAAATTTTGGACAACCCGAGGTCAAAATCGGTTGTATTCCAGGAATGGGAGGCAGCCAAAGGCTAACCAAAATTATTGGAAAAGCGCGCGCAATGGATATGATCTTGACTGGTAGAATGATCAAAGCAAACGAAGCGCTAAATAGTGGCCTAGTATCGCGTGTACTACCATTGGCCAATTTTCTAAATTCTGTGGCTGATCGATCTCCATGCCCTGGTTCGGTTTGGAACCGCATCGCAGAATCCAAACGTAATGGCCTGATCGAGTTTGCGCTGGAATATGAAGCGCTGCCCCCAAGAGAGCTCGCGATTAAGTATACCCATGAAAAAAGATATTTTGTCTCAGAATTTTCAGTTTATCGGATTTTGAGGACTGCTGATCTCATTACCGCACCGAGCCATGTTACAATTAAAGCTGCGTCCGAATTCCATGACAAAATAATGCGCGTTAACGAGATGTGGCAGGCAGACGTCACCTACTTCAAGATCATTCACTTTCGGGATCATGCTATGCATAACCCTGCCGTGCAACGGGTTGGGGTTGGTATTATCTCAGCACGATCTTGGACGATTACAGCCGTTATATTGTTCGTCAGGCAAATGATTCACAGGATCATTTTCTGTTCCTGCTCACCGTGGAAATTATGTACCACAATGAAGGCAGCAGATGTAACCGACACATTAGAAATGGCGCTGGGGGCTTAAGGCTGTGATCAGACCACTGTTCGACATAAACCACGACTGCTGAGCGATAATGGTTCGTGCTATATCTCAGGCGAACTTGCAGGATGGTTGGGTGATAGAAAGATGAAGCATGTGCGTGGGGCACCATTCCATCCGCAAACTCAGGGTAAAATTGAGCGTCGTGCGAATAGCACGCCAATTGCGTGACGACACCAGACCATGAAAAACCGTGTCCTCTTGGAAAACTATTATTTGCCAGATGATTTGGAACAACAAATTGGTAACTTCATCGAATATTACAATCACGAACGTTACCATGAGAGCCTCAATAACGTCACACCTGCAGATGTGTACTTTGGGCGCGATAAAGACATCATAAGAAAAAGGAAAACAATTAAAAGAAACACGATCAAACAACCTCGCTTGCAACATCAGAAAAAAGTGGCATAATCATATAAACAAAAAAACTAGAGCATCTAATAAATTACAAGCTCAAATGTTCCAATTTATATGACCACGGA
>CANMUM010000090.1 GCA_947501025.1 uncultured Paracoccaceae bacterium
ATGGCAAAAGAGAAGTTTGAACGTAATAAACCTCACGTTAACATCGGCACGATTGGCCATGTTGACCACGGTAAGACAACATTGACAGCGGCGATCACGAAATATTTCGGCGATTTCCAAGCTTATGACCAAATCGATGGTGCGCCAGAAGAAAAAGCGCGTGGTATCACGATTTCTACTGCTCACGTTGAGTATGAGACTGAAGGTCGTCACTATGCGCACGTTGATTGCCCAGGCCACGCTGACTATGTGAAAAACATGATCACGGGTGCTGCGCAAATGGACGGCGCGATTTTGGTTGTGAACGCAGCTGACGGTCCTATGCCACAAACACGTGAGCACATTCTTTTGGGTCGCCAAGTTGGTATCCCTTACATCGTTGTTTACATGAACAAAGTTGACCAAGTTGACGATGCTGAGCTTCTTGAATTGGTTGAAATGGAAATCCGTGAGCTTCTCTCATCATATGAGTATCCTGGCGACGATATCCCTATCATTCCAGGTTCTGCGCTTGCAGCTCTTGAGGGTCGCGACAATGAAATCGGCGAAGATTCAATCAAGAAATTGATGGCTTCTGTTGATGAGTATATCCCATTGCCAGCGCGCCCAGTTGATCAGCCATTCTTGCTTCCAATCGAGGACGTGTTCTCAATCTCAGGCCGTGGTACTGTTGTAACAGGCCGTGTTGAGCGTGGTGTTGTGACTGTTGGTGAAGAAATCGAGATCGTTGGTCTTCGCGAAACAAAGAAAACAACATGTACGGGTGTTGAAATGTTCCGCAAATTGCTTGATCGCGGTGAAGCTGGCGACAATGTTGGTGTTCTTCTTCGTGGTATCGACCGTGAAGGCGTTGAGCGTGGTCAAATTCTTTGTAAAGTTGGCTCAGTTAAGCCACACACAAAATTCGAAGCACAAGCTTATATTTTGACAAAAGAAGAGGGTGGCCGTCACACGCCGTTCTTTGCGAACTATCGTCCACAGTTCTACTTCCGTACAACGGACGTTACGGGCACAGTTGAGCTTCCAGCAGGTACAGAAATGGTGATGCCTGGCGACAACTTGAAATTCAACGTTGAGTTGATTTCTCCAATCGCTATGGAAGACAATCTTCGTTTCGCTATCCGCGAAGGTGGCCGCACTGTTGGCGCCGGCGTCGTAGGCAAAATT
>CANMUM010000091.1 GCA_947501025.1 uncultured Paracoccaceae bacterium
AACAGTGACAGGACGCATAATCCTAACGCAGATTATGCCATAAACGTCGTCACATTTTTTCTATACGATGTCAAAATTGTCCGATTGGACATGTAAGAGCTCGTAAGCTCTTGCAAATTCAATCAAAATTGCTCTCTAAATCTTTCGGGCATTCTCAATACCAGCTCACTTTCTTTAAAAGGTAAAAACGCCATCATTTTTGATCTTTTATGTGGAGCCATATTAGATTTCAACTCTAGGCGTAGAGCATCCAAACATAAATCAAGATCTTGTGGATCACGTTTATTCGCTCTTCGAATTACCCTATCAATGTAGGGGTAGCCTCTTATCCAAGAAGTATGTACCGCGCTACGAAATGCATCATCACCGCCGTTTTCATCTTTCGTCTTAGTTTTCATCTCTGAGACTTTTTTCGATATACGCCTGGATGCATATTTTAGGTGAGCCATATATAAACCGTCTGCTAAATAAGGCATATGATTACAACAATGAGCACCCTGTGCATAGTTAAGACCTGAATAGCTTATCAATGGTTTACAATAAGATCCATTAGCTAGGGCTAAGCTTCTCTGACTTAGCACAGGTTGCAGCAAATCAATATCTTTCTCCAATTTTCCTTCGAAAACATCTAAGCAAAAAACATTCAATACAGGTGATTTAGATGCATTACCTATTATAATATCTCTCAACGAACCGTAATTTGGATCACTGAAACATATCTCATCAACATCACCAGTTATCACCGCATCGTAACTTTCGTGAAGCATATTAATAAATGAAGAAATCATAGCCCATCTGAGACTATTAAAACTTGGACCAACTGACTTCCTTGGAACATGTATTAAATTACAACCACTAGCCAAATTTTCAATTTCAACACTATGCCCATGGACAAAGACAAAAAGATTAGACCTACCACAAACTGCCTCATAGCTCTTCAACCAAATTTGTAGCAATTCGACCTCATCTTTAACCATTGTAACAGCCGCAATATCCATTTCATATCCTAACTTATTTTCAATTTAATCAAGTAAACCAGTTAATCTTTTAATAGAAAAAGTCAAGTTAGCAAATGGTGGGTCGAGGAGGACTTGAACCTCCGACCTCACGCTTATCAGGCGTGCGCTCTAACCACCTGAGCT
>CANMUM010000092.1 GCA_947501025.1 uncultured Paracoccaceae bacterium
AGTGGGCGCAACAAATTGAGCGATTGAGGATAAGGTTGTATTCGTTCCATCTTGCGCATTAAGAATGTAAAAAGCATTTTTTGAGTGTCTATAATTGAACTGCCAAACACGCCATCGTGACCATTCACCACAAGTTTCGGTACAATGCTAAGTGAACTTTGCTAACTAGCGATTGTGTGTACCCATGCCTTAGTAATTACTATCTGTCCTGGTCCAATCCCTGATGTTCCGTAGGACAAAGTTGTGGTGGTGCCTGTAGTGCCACCTTCAACCGTTAAGCCAAGCTTACTTACGCTCCCCGTCACCCCTATAGTAACTCCTGCGGCATCCGTTATGCTGGTTGCATTATGTACAACTCCAACCTCTGCAACTACGCCCCTTTGGTATACCTTCTCTCCATCAATAATCTCATAGACAGGGTTTTTTACTTCATAATAAATTCCATATTCGTAATTCTCGTCCAAGCCTAGCATAATAACAGAACCACTTGGCGTTTCCTGAAAGCTCCACGAGAAACCTTCATGCTCTATATGCCCAACTGAAAAATTTGGGATATACTGACTATTTGCGGAAAGATCAAAACCAACTTTTTGCGCCCCTCCAGCTGTTGCAAGACTAGGAGTGTAGCTTGAATTTTCTGTATCAGTTACAAGATCGTTAAAATTTACCATATTTTATAAACCCAAATTGATTGTTTAAACTTTTAGTGACATAATTTCACGGCAACAGAAAGATAACGCCAATAATTAGACCAGAAGTTATGTGTAGCACATTTGATTTTTTTTCTTAGCTGGATCAGTAATCAAATGTTTTCCAAATCGATGGCCTGTTTGTGCTTGTGAGCCGATAGCGCAAGCAATTGCTAAAAAAACCAAGCATATCTTTAAGTAAAATATCATTTTAGCATTAACTTCATTTTGAATGAGCATATCAAATTATCTCGCATAAATAAAAAATCTTTCATCCCCACTTCCTAACAATGTTCTCAAAGAGCCTTTTAATTTTTGGGCTATTCAGTTCAATGCTTTGTTCTGCTGCCAGTTTATGCACCTGAATCAGCATTCAGGCTCAATTCCACAACTATTTCAATCAGCAACGGCATTTAGAAACCAAGCATCGTACAAACCAAA
>CANMUM010000093.1 GCA_947501025.1 uncultured Paracoccaceae bacterium
TCATTTACCTATGTGTATCCCTAATTTTCTTTACCAGTAATTTTTGTTTTTTGTTAGCGTTTCAGATATTGGTAGGCACATACCTAATCCTTGATGTGGTTTTATTCTTTGAACCAGCACTTGATCGCTGTTTGAGCTTTGTGGGTTGTTTGGAACCAATTGGCGTTTAAAACTTCGTTGGGTAATATGCCATTGAAACGTTCATTTGACCCCACCGCCGGGTAAATGTTTCACTGGATCATTTGCTTTTCCTCCTTTGTCCCATGGCTTCCTGGATAGATGTGGATGGGTTCAACACCTACCCCTCTTCAGCAATGTTTGAAACAGGTCAGAGACGAAGCCAGGGCCGTTATCTGAGCGAATTTTTTTAGCTTTGCCGCGTTTGATAATCAGCGGATAAAGTGGCTCTAGCCCTTCGACTGATGCAAGCTTTTTTCTGATATGAACAGCCAAGGCTTGGCTGGGATATTCATGCATCACCGTGAGCATTTTGTAGAGGCGGCCGTTACGCAATTTGTCATGAACAAAATCAATCGGCCAAATATGGTTTGGGTTGTGAGGTCGTAACTTAATGGCCCAGTTATCCTTACGATATGGGGCGCACCATTTATTCGAGCAATTATGGCAAATACTGATGTTTCTCATGGCGCGCGGGCAATGGCTTAGCAAAACCCTGCCTGTTGTTCAGGAAAACCTTCCATAAAAGCTTTTTCAAGACGCTCCACACCCTTCTTCTCTCTATATTCTCGCAACACGCTTATGATGGACATTACAGCCAGCGACACTCACAAGCTCAGCTATCATGCGATAGACATAACGACCGTATTGTTTAGCCGATCAAATGAGTTCTAGCCTGAGTATCTCTTCGTCATCATTATTACATCTTACATACCGCATGCTTGAGCGTGCGACGCCAATAGAAGTGCAAAGCATTCGCGCAGGATTTCCATTTTGGAGTGTATGAACAACAGCTTCGCGAAGAGCTTATACACTCAGGCCAGTCGTTTTATCTTGGGCTTTAAATAGTCGAGGTTCTCTTTCAATATCAACGGATCAAGCTCCAGATCCGCAACAATACTCTTCAATGGTTGTTAAACTCCGCCAGTTTTGCGCGGCCC
>CANMUM010000094.1 GCA_947501025.1 uncultured Paracoccaceae bacterium
ATTTGAATGGGTTTTGATTGCTCATCTTAGAAAACTAGAACTAAACCGAAAACCCGTCAAGTTAATCTGACAAGACCGAATTAGGCACAAAGTTGGAACCACTCAGCGAGTGCTGTCGCTCGTTTTTGTTTGTAAGATTGTCTGGTTTCTTGATGCCTTTGGTGATTAAAATGATTGTATATTTGTGCGTGAAAGCTGGTGAATTTCTGAAGCGTGGCAGGGCTTCGAAACTTCTGCATCGCCCTTTCCCTTCGTCGAAATGGAAGGTGAGAATTCTCGCATCTATTGTTTGATCTCCCGCCACAAAGCTGACGATTTTCAACTCCAATTACGCGAAACGCAGCGCGGTATGATGGACATTTATCCGTTGTGATGACTTGCGGAGAGCCATGCTTGCGCATTGTTTTTATTATGAATTTTAGTGCTGCCCGCTTGTCACGTTTCTTGGTCACAAATGATTCAAGCACTTCACCTTCATGATCAACCGCACGCCAAAGATAAAAACGTTCACTGTTGATTTTGACGAAGACTTCGTCCAAATGCCATTGCCAATTAGAGTGGAAACCCGCCCTTTTCTTCCGAATTTCGCTAGCAAATTTTGGGCCAAATCGATTCACCCAAAACCTTACCGTCTCGTGACAAATATCGATCCCGCGCTCCAACAATATATCTTCAACTTGCCGAAAACTGAGCGGATATTTGACGTAATACATCACCGCCAACCTGATAATTTCTGGCGATGAATTGAAATACTTGAAAGGATTTTGTTTGGACATTTCGAAAATCTAGGCAAATGTCATTAACACGTCAAGTTAGTCTGACAATGCCATTGTAAGGAATGAATGGTGGGTGATAAGAGACTCGAACTCCTGACATCTTCCGTGTAAAGGAAGCGCTCTACCAACTGAGCTAATCACCCGACTTGTGCGATCATTTAGCGCGGTGTTTAATGAACTGCAATAGTGAAATGCAAAATTTTATAAAATTATTAAGCATGATATCAAAATTAAGACCGCGTCACCAGATAGGGTTTATAAAGTGTGAGCGGCTCCCGATTTACTAGACACCCTGTGACTTGAATTTTATTGGTGATAATAGGCCGTTATTTGTGTGTTTTC
>CANMUM010000095.1 GCA_947501025.1 uncultured Paracoccaceae bacterium
ACGCATACCCCACTGCCTAATGTCAATTTCAATGCAGGCAATGACCGTGGAGATGGCGGGGGCAGAAGGCGCCGGCGGCGTGAGAACGGCTAAAATGTCTGATGAAAATAAGGAATTATCTTACCTGTCCCCATTAAGGTAGCGAGTTTGAATTTCTCGACGCGGGGCAAAAGTAATTGATTCAACTTCCCCCGATTTGAACTCTGAAATATCGCTTTGAGTTTTGTTATCCTTAATCAACGTAAGGAGCATGGATGAAAACAGATATCAAAATAAAACCACTCAAATCATGGGGCACATATTCGAGTTAGGTGCGGCCGGCGGCTATGGCCATAGAAGCTTAAGTAAGAGGTTACCGATAAATATAATTTAGAAGAATTGATCGTATCAAAGTTATCGCAACATTAACAAATCAAACTCAGCACTTTATAAAGCTGGAAGAGCAAATCGGATAACGAGTTGGGGCTGGCATATGACCCACCCTCTTTATGAAAGTCACAGTTGAAAAAAATCGTACAAAAACACCTCAACCCGAAATTATCGTTCTGCGTTTCAGTGATATCACTCTCGAACTTCCTATCGATTATTCGCTCAAATTTATTGCCAATCTCATCCAACATTATCAGCAATGATATTCCCGTCACAATATCTCAAAATCTACGTGGCGATGTGCCCTGCCGATTTCCGCAAGGGCATGGATGGGTTGGAAGCAACAATTCAAAACGAGTTCGATCTTGATCCTTACTCGGACACGGTCCGAGTATTACGCTCTCGACGCTCAGACCGCATCAAAATGATCGTTTGGTACTGAAAAAGACTGGTGCTTATTCATAAGCGGATAGAGGGGCGAGGATTCCAGACTTCATGATATCACTTTCTCGAACTCAACTAGAAGCATTACTTCAGGGCATAGATTGGCGGAAAGTTGTGAGCAAAAACATTACAACGCCACTTCTCACGTTGATGAGCCTTCAATAATAGGGCCACTTTCATTTACCTATGTGTATCCCTAATTTTCTTTACCAGTAATTTTTGTTTTTTGTTAGCGTTTCAGATATTGGTAGGC
>CANMUM010000096.1 GCA_947501025.1 uncultured Paracoccaceae bacterium
TGTCAAGCCCCCTTTGTTTGTGCCAATTTTATGGTCGTAGTTTCGGGTATTGGTGGTCGCATTTTTAATGAGGCATGAGGCCTTATGTGGTTGTAAGTTTTGATCCATATGTTGATTGCTGTTTGGGCTTGTTTTGTTGTTGTGAACCATTCTGAGTTCAGCAGTTCTCCTCGCAAGGTTCCATTGAAGCGTTCGTTGTATCCGTTCTCCCAAGGTGAGCCTGGATAAATACGGATGGGTTCAACACCGATTCTCAAAAGCCATGCTTGGAACAATTCAGAGGCAAACTCTGGACCGTTATCTGAGCGAATGTAGTTCGGTTTTCCATGCTTTATAATAAGCGGATATAGGGCTTCCAAAACATCAGCCGAGCTCATTTTGTTGGCCACATGAACAGCCAAAGCCTCACGGGTATATTCATCGACAACCGTCAGCATCTTGTAGGGTCTATTATTGCTGAGTTTATCATGAACAAAATCAATAGCCCAAACGTGATTAGGGTATTGCGGTCGCATACGAATGATCGAACTATCTTTGTGATATAGGCGTTTGCGCTTCTTATGGCGTTTGGGCAATTGTAACCCTTCTTCACGCCAAATGCGTTCGACGCGTTTGTGATTGACGCGCCAACCAGCGACATTCAGAAGCTCAGTTATCTTCCTATATCCATACCGACCGTATTGTTTGGCAAGTTTAATCAATTCCAGCCTGAGCGTATCTTCGTCATCATTATTACGCTTCACATACTGTATGCTTGAACGCGAAACACCCAACACAGCACAGCTCTTCCGTTCAGATGCGCCCGTCTTTTGACGTGCGTGAATAACCGCCTTGCGAAGCGTTTCTACACTCAGGCTCTCGGCTTTAAATAATCAAGACTTTCTTTCAATATCAACTTATCAAGTTCAAGATCCGCAACAATCCTCTTCAATCGTTGGTTCTCTTTTTCCAAAGCCTTAAACTCCGTCAGTTTTGCGCGACCCATTCCGCCGTAGCGCTTGCGCCAGCCATAATATGTCTTGTCAGAAACACCCGCTGCGC
>CANMUM010000097.1 GCA_947501025.1 uncultured Paracoccaceae bacterium
TCCGCCCGATCAAGACAATGTTGGATGCTTGTTCTGAGAGGGGATTCGGGATGTGTCAGGCAAGTGATTCGAGGGGGTAGGATTTAGGGACGGGAGTAGACGAATATGATGTTGATGTCAGACCAGCTCTAACTTGCTTGTAAATGGCAAGCTTGGTGAAATAGAAAAACAACGACTCCGCAAACTACTGAGATGAAATATCGAGCTAGAGGGCATGGCGATAGGCCACAAACGGTCGTTTGTGTCCAGATAATCCAGGGTCAACAAAACAAGCTCCAAGATTATGCCAAAAACCCCTAGGCAAAACGTTTGCGGTTTTGCAAGGTTTTTGGCATAGTAAACCATCAATTCTAAAAACTACAGCCCTAAAATTGATACATATAATGGGGGCTGGGCAAAGGGGTTACCCAGCGGCTTAGTAGATGCGTTGCTTCCATAATTGCACTTCCATCCCGCAAAACGACAATTTTTGATCGAAGAATTGCATCCTGATACCGTATCAGCGCAGTCCATATACGTGATATTAACAATAAAACGACTGAGATCACTCTGATTTAAACTCTCAAATTACTGAAATCAAACGATAATAGGGATATTGCTTCCATTTAATCATTCAGAGACTGGGTAGAAATAAAAAACTGCACAACCAGTATAAATATAAGCTATTTATATGAAATCCCTTATCTTCATTATATTGCTTCTTAAGAAAAATTAATCAATAAAAATTGCTCTCTCTCCACAGTTTCCTCTAGCAACCGATTTTAAAGCATCTGATTAACAAAATTTGTGCGTATATTTGATAATAGCAAAGTATTCATATACGCTGAGGCTAGAAGTGAGTAAACTCTAAAAATATATGCGATAAACTATCCTAAAACCCTAGATCCCCTTCACAGGAAAGCCTATGAAGGAGATGCTTGAATGATTTAGTCCATAAAGTTGAACAAAGGAGCTTTGTTATTTTTATGTCGCATTGCGAGATTGCGCGCTAAGCGGCCTTTGGCCAGTTGACGACAAGCCAG
>CANMUM010000098.1 GCA_947501025.1 uncultured Paracoccaceae bacterium
AATCAGCATTCAGGCTCAATTCCACAACTATTTCAATCAGCAACGGCATTTAGAAACCAAGCATCGTACAAACCAAATAAGAACCAATCACGCTATTCTTGTGCCTTCTTATCTGCGGCACGGGCTTGCAATTCTTCGAGAAATGCGGCTTTCGCTTTTGCCTGATCTCCACCAGGAACAATCGCCGCAACCACAATCAAATTTGGCCCAGAGCGCCACTCTTTAAGGTTCAGTCGAGGGACAGCCGCGCCCCCAACACGCTCAAGTACATCATCAGAAACAGAGGCCCAGAGATAAGCCGCCCGAGGCCGCTGCGTTTTTTCATCATTAAACACACGGAACTGCTTCATGATAATCGCGGGCATCAAAAGCCACTCAAGATCACTAAGGAAAAGCCCCTTAAACTCTTTGGCTTGCGTCATCAACCAAGTTAATTGACCCAACACATCCGATACAGTCGTATCAGCCCGCACAGCATTCACAATCTCGGAAGCCTGAGCTATTTTCATATCTGCTTTTTCGGTCTTATCCATAAGCATCCCCGTATTTTTTTATTAACCATGCTATAAGATTAATTAAAAATCAACCATATATCACTTTTTTGACTTAAAGATAATATTGTCAGACTAACTTGATGGTTTTCTGATTTGGCCCTAACCTTGCCGAATGAAACATCAAAATCCATTTAAATATTCTCTCAGTTTTCAGCGAGTTGAAGATATAATGTCCGAGCCAAGCGTATTGCGTGCTGTCTTTATCCCTTAACCCTTAGCCATAATTTTTTGTAAAACTCTTTTATTCTGAGGATAGGATTATGGCATGAAGAGTTTGGAACGTCTTACAAAGCTTCGGTGGAAGGTTTTAGCGAACAAACGGGCGAAGCCCTTTACAGCTTCCTGCGCGACATATGAAGCGCAAACGCCTGTGTCCTTGCCCCTTAAACCTGTGCCACTAATTTAGTAAAGCTCTGTTATTTGAAGGATAATTTAATGGCACGAAAG
>CANMUM010000099.1 GCA_947501025.1 uncultured Paracoccaceae bacterium
CATGCAGTTAATTGTCACTTCGATGAAAGTTAAGGTAACAAATTGAGCAGTATTATGAGGGAATGAAAATTCGTCAATACATCGGTGAAGGTGTTTTGGTGATATATAGTGATAAATTCTGATGTAGCAACGCTTGAGCATAGCCCAAAAGCTCTCAATTCCATTCGTATGGGCTTGATCTTTTATGTATTCACCAATTGAGTGGTTCACTGAGATATGTTTGTAACCTTCACGTTCCAACCCACGATAAGCAGGGAAGTTATCAGTCACGATTGTTGCGCCTACGTTTGCATTTTCACGAATGAAGCCTTTTAGCGCGTAGGCTTTTGTGTTTGTGATCGGCTTTGCAATAACATGACCACTTTCCATGCGCATACCGACAACCGCAACCTTGCCAACTGCGCCACGTCCTGCATTCAAGCGATCTTTCGCGTGCTTGTTTTTCTCTTTGCCGCGAATGTAAGTTTCATCAACTCGTGAATGATTGCCTTTGTCGTTGTTACCTTGACCTTTAAGCCAAGTTTCACGAATTCGTTGCGCTAAGAACCAAGCTGATTTTTGAGTAATGCCAAGTTCACGCGCCATTTGAGTGCTTGGAATGCCTTTGCGCGCGCTTGTGAGCATGAAGATAGCCAAAAGCCACTTTTGCAATGGAAGGCGGCTTTCTGATAGCACCGTACCAGTGCGAACACTAAAATGCTTACGACAGTCTTTGCAACGATATGGCATTGGCTTGTGATCTTTGCACTCAGTTACACTTAGCGAGCCACAGTGTCCACAAACAGCATCACCATTCCAACGGCGATTTTCAAAGTATTTGCGAGCCGCTTCCTCATCTGGAAACTTCTTGAAAAACTCGAATGTGCTTAGTGTGTCTGTCATGGCTAAAAATCCTATATAGAGTTACTAGCCATTTTTTAGCCAAGCGTCAATTTAATTTTGGCTAGTTAAGTATATATACCC
>CANMUM010000100.1 GCA_947501025.1 uncultured Paracoccaceae bacterium
ACCAAATCACCTACAGATAGATCTTCAATCTTAACCTCTCCTTGATCCGTGAAAATCAAAGAACCAAGCGTGAAGCATGGAACCGAATCAAGTGCAGTATCCAATTCACCCGCAAATTGATTCAGTCTAATGGCCGCCCTTAATTGGTAGGAGTTGCTTAATTGAATAGAAGATATTGTCTTTCCAGAAACTGCATCCGCACCCACACTCGAGTCATGCAACATCAAGTGATATTCTGATTCTCCATCAGGACGGTCAATGACAGCAACATATGCATGAATTATGGCTGTTGTGCCATCATCAAAAGTAACCGTACTGGCTACATATGTATGAGTTTTTCCACTATAGGTTGATTCAAATACACCATCTTCATCCAAATCAACAGGTTCACCCGTATTGGAATCGTTTACATACCATCCCCAACCCGTACCATCGAAATTCGAGGTCTCAATCGATCCCAAAGCTCCATTCTCGACGCTCCATTCATCACCTCGACTGTCACGGTCAGGTTCAGCATCTAAATTAATTTTTATTGTGGTTAGTACTTTTTGTACCATTATGGCCTCCTGCTGAAGCATTTTGACCCGAACGATTCGGCGATATAAATATTAGATAAACAAAACAAAATGCATTCATCCTCGAAAAACTTAGTCTGCCCCTCCAGCTAAAGTCGCTTTAAATTTAATGCTTTTCTAAGCACCATATTGTTTGAAGCTAACTATGAGGTGAAATAAGAGCTGACTAATTTTTGCCAGATCAACGCTAATGCGGCCCTAATCAACAAAATTGTATAGGTTGATTTTGCTTAAAGTTTTAGGTAATTAGTGAATGCTAGGGCGCGCGTTTTGAACGTCTTTTTGATGTTTTAAATTACACTAAACCACTACCGACTGGCGTGTGTAGGATTTTTGCTGTGGTTTTCCAAGTACTAAAGTACGATGTCTTCAGTGA
>CANMUM010000101.1 GCA_947501025.1 uncultured Paracoccaceae bacterium
CACCTCCGACCGTGACGCTTGGGGATTTGGAAAAGCAGGACGACGGGACTTATCAATCTCAGATCGTGTTGAGTGAAACATCTACGAATTTCGCGGCTGAAGATTTGACTGTCGAGAATGGCACTGCGACACTTACAGGCTCTGACCGAAACTACACGGCGACAATCACGCCTAACGACAATTCTGAGGGCGAAATAAGTCTTCAAGTTCTTGCCAATAAGTTCACAGATGCAGATGGGAATGGTAGCGCAGCTTCTTCACTAAAAACGGCGACAGTTGATACAAAAGACCCGATGATCACGCTTGGTGAATTGACATTTACAGATGGTGTTTACACTTCTGCGATTACACTTACTGAAGCTACAGATGATTTTGAACTTGCTGATTTGGATGTCACCAATGGCACTGCGACACTTACAGGCTCTGGCAAAGACTACACGGCGACAATCACGCCGAGTGCCGATGGCGAAGTGACGTTGAGTGTGGCCGCTGAGAAATTTACGGATGCTGTTGGCAATGGTAATATGGCTGCGACAGGGGTGAGTGCGACTTATGACGCTGCACCAACTGTGACGATCACCGCTCCTGAGACTGCAAATACTGCTTTTACAGCGACATTTGAGTTTTCTGAGGATGTCACGGGTTTTGAGCTTGGAGATATTCAATTAACGAATGCCACAGCCAGTGGTTTTGAGGCAATAAGTGATCGTGTATACACGGCGGCAATTACACCGACGGGTGCTGATGGTGAGGTGACGTTGAATGTGGCTGCTGCGGCATTCGAAGATATCGCTGGTAATGAAAATACAGCGACAGCCGCGTTCACGGTGACGGTTAAGGATGCAGAAGCTCCTGTTATTGAGGGTCTTAGCGATAAATCGGTTGATGCGGCTGAGGGAGCTTCAATGGCATCG
>CANMUM010000102.1 GCA_947501025.1 uncultured Paracoccaceae bacterium
GTAAGCGTTGCAACTGACCTCCAAAGTGGAGACATTATGAATATACAGAATGAGATATCAAAGGCAAATAGCCTATACAGCACTTGTAGCCTATGGTTTTACGATTCTCTTGATGAATCGCAGGCATCGGATTTGACCACCCAAGTTCAAGCGATTTATTTTTTAGGGATTAGCAAAGGGTGAATTGGATGCCAACGATGTGTCTGAGAAATGTAAGCTCTCTCGATCAGTAATTAATCAATGGAAGAGCGAGGTTGAAACACTTGACAAGCTCAGGGTATTTCCTGAAAACAGCATTCGTTCTTTCACGGCGCTTGCTTTTGAAGTGCTGATTTGCAATGACGGCCGCAAGCATTAGCCGATGGAGCTTAAACAACGCGTAGTCTCAGGATTGGCAAATGGCGATCTGACTTTGGCGCAGATTGCCAAGAGCTGCGATATTGAGCGATCCATGATTTATCAATAGAAAAAGAATATCGCACGCAAGTCATATAAAGAGGCTAAGAAACCTCAAATGCCAGTTGCGAGTTTTGCAGAAGTAACGAACGAACCTGAGCCAAAAACAACAAACACAAACAAAGAGCCAATAATCATGCGCTATAATGAAGTTGTGTTGGAAATTCCTGCTAGCCACAATACAAAGGATATTGCAGCGATAGTGCGAGAGCTTGGTCGCCCATCATGATATTTCCTCATCAAGATTTCAAAATATTTGTCGCAACCAAACCCGTCGACTTTCGCAAAGGGATGGATTGGCGGCAATTGTTTAATCAGTTGCAACGCTTACTTTGAGTTGAGTTTTAATTCCCGCTAAACACAAATCAAAATTTCAAACATCCAACACTTAAAGATCACAATAACCTTAT
>CANMUM010000103.1 GCA_947501025.1 uncultured Paracoccaceae bacterium
TTTTCCTACTTACAACTTTCCGCCAATCGATGCCTTCAAATAGCGCTTCGAGTTGAGTTCTTGAAAGTGACATCATGCCATCGCGGATGCTCGGCCACACAAAAGCTTGCCCCTCGATACGTTTGTAAATCATCACCAAACCAGTTCCGTCCCACACGATCATTTTGAGGCGATCCGATCGACGAGAGCGAAAAATAAATATCGCCCCCGAGTATGGATTTAATTCGAATTCATTTTGAACGATTGCCGCCAATCCATCCATTCCCTTACGAAAATCAACGGGTTTGGTCGTGACATGTATTTTGAAATTTTGATGTGGAAAGATCATGATGAACCTCCAAGCTCTCGCACAATTGCAGCAGTTTCCTTGGCATTGTGGCTAAAAGGAATTTCAAGCACAACATTATCATAACGCAAAACAATGGGATCATAGTTTGTGCGGGTTGTTTTTGGCTCGGGTTCTACCTTCACTTCCGCAAAACTCGTAGCTGATTGTTGGGGTACTTTGCTATCATTATAGGTCTTCCTCTTAATATCTTGCTTCCACTGATAGATCATTGATCTTTCGATATCGCAGCTCGTTGCAATCTGTGCCAAAGTCAGTTCACCATTGGCTAAACCTGAAACAACATGTTGTTTGAGTTCAAATGGCCAATGCCTGCGACCGTCATTGGAAATCAGAACCTCAAAACCAAGCGCTGTGAATGAGCGTATCGTGTCTTCCTGCTTGCCCCCGAGTTTGTCCAAATTCTCAACCTCACGTTTCCACTGAGCCAGAACGGATCGTGAAATTTTACATTTTTTGGAAACATCATTGGCATCCAATTCACCCTTTGTAATAGCCTCAAC
>CANMUM010000104.1 GCA_947501025.1 uncultured Paracoccaceae bacterium
ATACCGCATCTTGAAGCAGATTCTGAACATAGTCAATTTCATCACAAAAGACCTTGATGACCCCACCCAGGCTTAGTTTTGGAATATGCTTGTTTTTTATCATGCGGATTGTAGATTTTGCTGAGCGCATTGTTTTGAAACCTTTACCGCCTTAGTAAACGCTTTAGCGCCATGTGATCACTCTCGAGCTTGTTGTTGTTCCACTTCTTATCGACATGGATAAATCACAGTTCAAGTGGATCCCAATGGTTATTCAGCTCAGCAATGACCTTACGAAATGTGAATGATTTATCGGTATATATGCCAACAGGCTCGTACTCACGAAAGGTTTTAAGCCTGTCTAAAAAGGACTTTTCTGTTTTGGCAACGCCTAGCCGTCAGCCTAAAATTAATGAAATTGGCTGCGCTGGTCGCCCCCGCGCCACAAATATCTCCACTTGCCGTTGACCTTAATATACATCCCATCCAAGACCTTTTAAGTTTCTGTATGTAAAACGGCGTTTGGCAATCTCAGGCCCGAATTCCTACCCAGCGATGAATCGTTGAGCAATCAACGGAAATCCCACGCTCGAGCCGAGCATATCACGAACATCTCGATAGCTTAAGAAATATCTACAATTCCACCTAACCGCTAACAATATGATATGGCAGCTTTCATCAGCCGCGGGCAAGTCGTTATGCCTGAAAAGCCTCAAAAACAATCTCCCCATTCTGCGCGCAGATACTTATAAATATCATATCTCTTGGAGTTCGAAGGAATAAGATTTGATCCAGCGAAACAAATCACCCGAAAACATGATCCTTAAACAGATTGC
>CANMUM010000105.1 GCA_947501025.1 uncultured Paracoccaceae bacterium
GGTCTTGTCAGATTAACTTGACGGGTTTTCGGTTTAGTTCTAGTTTTCTAAGATGAGCAATCAAAACCCATTCAAATATTTCAATTCTTCGCCAGAGATTATTAAACTTGCGGTACTTTATTATGTCAAATATCCGTTGAGTTTTCGCCAAGTTGAAGACATTTTATCTGAACGCGGAATTGATATTTGCTACGAAACGGTAAGGTTTTGGGTTAATAGATTTGGCCCGAAGTTTGCGCAAGAAATTAGAAAGAAACGAGTTGGATTCCACTCCAATTGGCAGTGGCACCTCGACGAAGTATTCGTAAAAATCAATGGCGAACGCTATTATTTGTGGCGCGCCGTTGATCATGAAGGTGAGGTGTTGGAGTGTTTTGTAACGAAGCGGCGAAATAAGCATGCGGCCCTTAAATTCATAATGAAAACAATGCGCAAGTACGGTATTCCTCATATTTTTGACAACGGATAAACTGCCATCATATCGTGCCGCGTTTCGCGAGATTGGCGTGGAAAGTCGACAGCTCTGCGGAGGCCGATCAAACAATCGGTGTGAGAATTCTCATCTTCCATTTCGAAGGCGGGAGAGGGCGATGCAACGATTTAAAAGTTATATCACCTTGCAGAAATTCACGAGTTATCACGCTCAAATTTACAATCATTTTAATCACCAAAGGCACCTTGAAACTAGACAAAATTATAAACAAAAACGCGCAACTGCTCTTACCGAGTGGTTTCAACTTTGTGCCTAATTCAAACCCACTTGCCTGCAATTCAGAGACGAGTTAGAATTCGTCTGACAGCACC
>CANMUM010000106.1 GCA_947501025.1 uncultured Paracoccaceae bacterium
AAAGGAGCTTTGTTATTTTTATGTCGCATTGCGAGATTGCGCGCTAAGCGGCCTTTGGCCAGTTGACGACAAGCCAGAGCTTCATAGTCCATATCGCCAAGCTCAGGGAATATCATTAAGATTTCCTCACGTGAATCAGCACTGACAGCCTTGAGGGCCTCGGGTCCTGTGAACAGGCTCTCGCTCTCCGCACCATTTGAAACGACAATCTCATGTTTATCAAATAGGATGTGATAATACTCAACAGCTTCTGCATTTTCGACAATATCAATGCCGTCCAAAACAACAAGGTTTTTTGCAGGAACCAAAACTTCTGGTGTATCGAATATACGCATGGCAATCTTGGACTTTACCAAGATACGGTGCTGCTGAGATACGATCAGATCTTGCTCAGGCGCATTGCGACCCAAAGAGCCAGCCTTGATACGCACAGGGCATAATTTCTGATTCTCCGCCAATTGAGTTGCGGTGAACTTGCTTGATCCAATCCAGCGAATTTCCTGAGGGCCGTTATCTTTGGTGCAAACCATATCACCCTGAAGAAGATCTTCAATCGCGACATCACCCTGATCCGTTTCAATCATGGTGCCCTTGGTGAAGCAGGCAACGAATGTATTTTCAAAGTTCAGATCAACCGCTTCAACCGCGATACCATCATTTTGAATCGTAATAGAACCAATCGTGTCATTGTCAGAATAATCGACATCATCGCCTTTGGTATCCGTCGTATTGGATTGGTTCAAAATACCATCATCATCTTGGTCGGCACGCAGCTCA
>CANMUM010000107.1 GCA_947501025.1 uncultured Paracoccaceae bacterium
ACATCTGATAGCCGCATCTGGCAGCAAAAATCCGTGCCTGACATTGTGAAGGAAGTGCTTGAAGCGCATAAAATCCCGAATGTGGAATGGAAGCTTGCTGAGGATCACGCGTCGCGCGAATATCTGACCATGCGCGAAGAACGTTCTTTGCCATTTATCGAGCGCATCTTGGCTGAGGAAGGTATTTTTTATTATTTTGAACACAGTGCCGATGCCCATAAGCTCGTCTTCACCGATGCACCTTTATCAACGGCAGAGCTTGCCCATGATAGCACGCTGACTTGCAATGCGATGACGGGCGGCACGCAAAAGGGATGCTATATTGAGCGCTTTTCTTTGCGCGAAAAACTGCGCTCATCCGCCTATGAAATCAACGATTACACATTCAAAAACCCAAATGCGCGGATGAAAGAAGATCAAGGCGCGCAAGAGGTGAACGGCCTTGCGCAAGACTATGCGCTCTATGATTATCCGGGTCGCTATAAAGACCCCGACGCGGTTGGTAAGAAGTTTGCCAAAACGCGCATTGAGGCTGAGCGCGTGGATGCGACCACGGGCAAAGGCGACACCAACTCGCCCCATCTCACACCGGGCTTTCATTTTAACATAGTTGATCACAGCAATGATGCGGCCAATGGATCGCAGTTCCTGCTCAGCGTGACCCATAAAGGCACACAAACCGCCGCGCTTGAAGAGGACGCGGGCGATAACCCCACGACCTACAGCGCGGCCTTCACGACCATGCCCGCGAGATTGCCATA
>CANMUM010000108.1 GCA_947501025.1 uncultured Paracoccaceae bacterium
TCACTCCACAAACCTAATCTTACCCACGGTATTGCTCGCCCCATCGGGGCCGTTGCAGTTCATCTCATAAACGCAGTCATGTTGCACCACTTGCTCGCCTTTGATCGTGAAGCTCGTTTTGTTCGATTGCGGGCGGCAATAACCTTCATTGACTTGCGACACCACGCCGCCGCCTTTGCCAGGCTCATTGCCCGTCACCTTATTTGTGCGACTCGCCATGGTGAACGCCTCTTGTCCGCCAAAACTGGTGTTCCCAACCGTCTTTTCTGCCCATGAAAGTTCCGACACAATCATATAGGGCACTGGCGGACCGTTCTTGCTCGGCGTCAAGCAAACATCGGGCGCAAGGCACACAATTTTGCTCCCCTTAGCGCTGTGGCGAATAGCATCTTTACTCATCTTTGCTCTCCTCCTCTTTATCTTCGTCGGTGGGTTCTGCTGGTGCTGCCCGCACAATTTCGCGTGCCGCTATATGCAGACTTTCGATATCGTCTGGTTCTTTGATCATCCCACGCCAAATGCACGTCACATGGTGATCTTTGGGGTCGATACTGTCAACATTGATCTGAATGGTATCAAGGGCAAGTGGTCCAGCTGGCCCGTCTTTCGCGTTCTTATGAACAGCAACGCCTATACTTGGCAGTTTGATCTCCATAGGCTCAAAATCATGGCGCAAGCCCCGCAATCGGACAATCTCGCCGCCCTCAAGCATGGGTTCAAATTGCAGGCGCTTATG
>CANMUM010000109.1 GCA_947501025.1 uncultured Paracoccaceae bacterium
GTCACGGGTATTTGTGGTTCAGGCATTATCGAGCTTGTCGCTGAAATGCGCATGGCGGGAATTGTCGATGGCAATGGCTTGATCGGCTCGGGCGAAGCCGTGGGGTCTGAGCGGATTGTTTCTGATGGCCGCACGTTTTCTTATGTAGTTTATGATGGAACTGCGCAAAATGGGCCGTTTATTTCAGTAAGCAACCAAGATATCCGCCAAATTCAATTGGCAAAAGCGGCGCTTTATGCAGGTGCGAAGCTCTTAATGGATAAACGCGGTGTTGATCATGTGGATCGCGTTATACTTGCGGGCGCATTTGGTGCTCATATCTCACCCAAGCACGCCATGGTTTTAGGGATGATCCCTGATTGTGCAATTGATGCGGTCTCATCAGCTGGCAATGCGGCTGGCACTGGCGCCCGTATGATGTTGCTTAATCGCGCGGCGCGTGGTGAAATTGAAGCCCTCGTCAAAACTATTGATAAAATTGAAACCGCCGTGGAACCCAAATTTCAAGAACACTTCGTTGCGGCGACAAATATACCTAATGCGGCTGATCCGTTTTCTTCACTGCGTACGCATACCCCACTGCCTAATGTCAATTTCAATGCAGGCAATGACCGTGGAGATGGCGGGGGCAGAAGGCGCCGGCG
>CANMUM010000110.1 GCA_947501025.1 uncultured Paracoccaceae bacterium
TTGATCACGAAAACGCACTTATATCTTGAAGTGGCTTACTGTTCTTTTTGTGGAGCATAATGAGTTCTTTGGCATATTTACCTTTTTCAGGAATCAAACATGCAGGGACTGGTGAAAAATCCTTTTCACAAATTTCAGGAAACAGCGTTTCAATTTCTCTGCGACCTTCTGCACCAATTGACCTTAAAGCGTCTTTCCCAGTGTAAAGGCTCTCAGAAAGCGCCCCATTCGCCCATACGACCTCATGCTGCTCAAACAAAATATGGAAATATTCAACCTCAGCCATATCCTCAGCCAATTCCACACCCTCAAGCGGCAATAGTTTTTTTGCGGCAACCAAAACTTCATTCGTATCGAATATACGGCGCGCAATATCTGAACACACAAACATACGATGCTGTGGTGAAACGACCAAATCGGTTTCGGGAATATTTTTTCCAAGCGCGCCTGCTTTGATACGGATTGGACAAAGATCAGGATTCATCGCTAAAGTAAAATCATCAACCTTACGGGATCCGATCCAGCGAATAGGCTGAAAACCACGATCTTTTGTTCTGACCAAATCACCTACAGATAGATCTTCAATCTTAACCTCTCCTTGATCCGTGAAAATCAAAGAACCAAGCGTGAAGCA
>CANMUM010000111.1 GCA_947501025.1 uncultured Paracoccaceae bacterium
TTGAGGCCTGTGAAGAGTTTTCGGGTAAAGTCGTTGCCATCTTCTAGCTTGACGATATAGGGCGCGTGTTCTTTGAGTTCTTCTTGCGCTGCACCTTGGAAAAGCGATTGATATTCAAGCCCTGAGAACTCCAATTCACCCGTCAAAAGATAGGGCATTTTGGCGGCATCGAGAATGGCATAAGTGCCCATTGGCGGGACGTTTTCGGCACTTCCCGCCGCGTTTATTTCTTCTTCTGTCGGTTCTGGCTGGCCAAACATGGCCTCTTGAAGCGCGGCGGGAACGGTCAATTTGGGATAAACACCCATCTGCATATTGAGCGGTTCGACATTTTCGATTTCCTCGATGATGAGATAGCTTTCGTCATCCTCAGCCGTCTCATCATGAGCGGCCTTCGGGTCAGAAAGCGCAACGGGAACCATGCCATCCACCTTGCGCGCCAGACCCGCCATGAGGCCGTTATGGCCGTGCTTTTTGAGCCAATCGGTTGCCTCATGAACTTCTTCTGACCACAAGAAAGTCGCGCCTTCCTTGCTGAGATACGCCTCAAGCGCCGTGTCAAAATCCGCACGGGTCTCGCACCAAACCGCACC
>CANMUM010000112.1 GCA_947501025.1 uncultured Paracoccaceae bacterium
TGGCTCCGTAGTCTTCGTGCATCCGAGCGTAAATGGGGCGTTCCTGTTTCTGTTCAAATGGCGATTATCTGGAAAGAAAGCTCGTTCCGTCAGTATGCGCGCCCCAGAAAAGAAGCCAAGGGCAGCTCAGGCAAAGGCGAATTGCGTTCATCAGCATATGGTTATTCACAAGCCCTAGATGGCACTTGGGAATGGTATCAAGATAGTACAGGCCAGCATCGCAACCGCCGCGATAACTTTAATCACGCAGCAGATTTTGTAGGATGGTATGGCAATCAGAGCTTACAACGTTCAGGTGTTGCAAAGACCGATGCTTACAATCTTTATTTGACCTATCACCAAGGTCATGGCGGATATAACCGTGGATCGCATAGAAGCCAGTCTTGGTTGTTGCAAGTTGCACGTCAAGTTGCCAATCGTGAACGTGCCTATCGTGCGCAGTTGCCATATTGTACGCGGGTTTAACGACTAAGCATTTCCAAAAATGCATTGCCAGACAAAATTTAACGCATCCCTTAATACCGATCAAGGCAAATCTTATGCCGTGCATAAATTACGCCAATCGATGAGGGACTGAT
>CANMUM010000113.1 GCA_947501025.1 uncultured Paracoccaceae bacterium
TTCGAGATATCTTTCATGATTAAAGTTATTATATATTTCAGCGTGAACACTGATGAATTTCTGGAGCGTTGCTGGACTTTTGAACTTCTACATCGTCATTTCCCCCTTCGAAATGGGAGGTGCGAATTCTCAGATCGATTATTTGATCTTCCGCCGCAAAGCTGGCGATCTTCAACCCCGATCACCTTAAACGCTGCGTGAGATAAAGGGCATTTATCGGTTGTGATAACGTTCGGAATTCCGTGTTTTCTCATTGTTTTTATTCAGAATTTAAGAGCCGAACACTTGCTGCGCAATACCCTGCGGTCAATGGGTAATATGGCTCGCCGTTGATTGTCACAAACACTTCATCGAGATGCCACTGCCAATTGGAATGAAACCAGCTCGTTTCTTTTGAGTTTGCCGCGCAAATTTTGTGCCAAATCTACCTACCAAAAACCGTATCGTGACAAATATCAATCCCACGCTCAGATAAAATGTCTTCAACCAGCCTAAAACTCAGAGGATATTTGATGTAATATAGAACCGCCAACTCAATAATCTCGGGTGATGAGTTGAAATATTTGAGTGGGTTT
>CANMUM010000114.1 GCA_947501025.1 uncultured Paracoccaceae bacterium
TGAGCGGCTCCCGATTTACTAGACACCCTGTGACTTGAATTTTATTGGTGATAATAGGCCGTTATTTGTGTGTTTTCTGATTGGGTTATAGAACATTTCCACGTAGTCAAAATATCGCTACGGGCTTCTGTTCTGGTTGAATATGCTTTACGCGTTCACGTTTGAGCAATTGAAAGAAGCTTTCTGCAACAGCGTTATAGCGGCAGTTGCCACGTCTGTTCATTGATGGCTCTAAGTTATGGTAATCAAAGAACTTGCACTATTCGTAGCTTGAGAACTGTGAACTTTGGTCCGAGTGGATCATAACGCGTTCCTTTGGTTTTCGGCGGCGAGTAGCGCTTGAAGGGCCAAATCTGTTTTGTCATCCTTGACCCCACATAATCCGTCTGGAAAAGAGATCAACGACGACACATAAATATACGCCCAGCCTTCGTGAGTACGGATGTAAGTAATGTGTCCGTGACCCAGATCCTATCGGGCATTTCTGGGTTGAACTGGCGATCCAATTGATTGCCCGCAACGATTGCAGCTTTGCCA
>CANMUM010000115.1 GCA_947501025.1 uncultured Paracoccaceae bacterium
CTGTTTCAGCCGTCATTCGCAACTTGCGGGCATCCCCACTTTCTTGCTTGTTTATGCTTTCATCAAATAGCTTCGCGCCCGATTTAGCCGCCAAATTTAGGAGCTTCTCAATGCGATCTTCATGCGCTTGCGTAGTTGTTGCTGAGGGTGTTATCCACCCAGCGTCGGCTTTTTGTTCATTACTATCGAATAGATTAATCAACCCGCCAACATTAACCGTGGTTATTGGTTCGCTATCCCCATCTCTTGCGTTTTTTAACACAAGCGTTGATTGCCCCGACTTAAATAGTTGGTTGGCCAAGTCAGCGTGTGTGCAATATGCGCTCACAAGAGCATCTGATGCGCCGATTAGTGGGGGCTTAGATATTGCATCTGAAACCTCAATTGCGTTTGCGATAACAAATGGTATTTTTGTTATGGGCGCACCGCCGCGCGCGTTTACGTTCTCAACACCCTCGTCTGCGATCTTGCTACCTTCGCCGTCATAAATCG
>CANMUM010000116.1 GCA_947501025.1 uncultured Paracoccaceae bacterium
ATGATCACATCGCAAATGAGAGCCAATTCACACCCTCCTCCAAGAGCAAATCCAGACACGGCAGCTATTTTTGGTGTCGGTAAATCAGGTATCTCTCGAAAACAGCCTTTAGTTATTGCAATTTTTGCAACAACTGGAAGTGATGAGAAAACATATCAAGTTGACCACTATAGCTTAGACGCGATTTTATCGGTTGGCTATCGTATAAGCTCACGTAAAGCTACCCAGTTAAGACGTTGGGCCTCAACGGTGTTAAGGGAGTATCTTATCAAAAGCTTTGCCATGGATGATGAACGCCTTAAAAACGCCAAATGGTGAGGGTTTGAAGTGGTTCACTAAGCGATAATTGAAGCGTGCAGACTGGCGAATCCTATATTGCGTTTAATTCCTGAGTTTGAGGTGCATTGAAATAGTGTTTGATCACCTGTCGTCATCCATATTATCAAGCCCTCATTGATTTTCACCAATTTAGGGTCGTAGTTTCGGGTATTG
>CANMUM010000117.1 GCA_947501025.1 uncultured Paracoccaceae bacterium
TTCGTGCCATTAAATTATCCTTCAAATAACAGAGCTTTACTAAATTAGTGGCACAGGTTTAAGGGGCAAGGACAGTGGGATTATCATATTTCAAGGTTTGCAGGATCATACAGCAGATTCGATTAAGTCACTTGAGGGCTTTGATATCGCTTGGGTTGAAGAAGCTCAGACAATTTCAAAACGTTCACTGGATTTACTTATCCCAACGATCCGCAAGGACGGCTCGGAGCTTTGGTTTACATGGAACCCTGTGTTTTCTGATGATCCAGTTGAGGAGCTATTTAATTCACGTCAAGATGCAGTCTGCGTTCATGTAAACTATCGTGATAATCCGTTTTGTCCTCAAGTTATGCTTGATGAGGCAGAAATACAAAAGCAAAATGATTATGAGGCGTATAACCATATATGGCTTGAAACCGTATTGGCACAACAGAACAACAGGTCTTTAACGGCAAGTGGGAAGTTCGAGAATTTGAGACTGACGA
>CANMUM010000118.1 GCA_947501025.1 uncultured Paracoccaceae bacterium
CCATAAATGCAGCTCGATCAGCAAATCAGCACCACATATCAAAACGAAATTCACCCCTGCATATTGCTTTTGTAAGGCACGAACTGTGTCAATCGTCAGGACTGTATTAAATTTGGTTTCAAGGTCATGCGCTTGCATCTTTGGATTGGTTATCATGGAGTTGATCATTTCCAAACGCTCACTCATTGGCGCTGGTTTCCAAGATTTCAATGGATTCCCAGGGCTAGGTATCCACCAGATTTGATCGAGACCAAGGCGTTTGATAGCTTGGGTCGCAACCAATAAATGACCCTCATGGGGAGGGTCAAAGCTTCCGCCAAAAATACCGACTTTTTGCCCTTTCGTGGCGATTGGCAAGCTGTTCATAATCTTAATTCCTTCATCGACGATCTTCCTCAGGCAATAGGCCTTTTGGAGCAAATCGTAAAGTGAGTATCAAAATCATTCCCATAACAACCAAGCGCATT
>CANMUM010000119.1 GCA_947501025.1 uncultured Paracoccaceae bacterium
TTTAGTATCCACTTGTTGGTTTAAACCCTCCGACTTCCAGTCGGAACTGCTTCCGCGCAGAATCAACGACCGATGAGTAGTATCTCCTTAAAATGAACCCGTCGGAGGACGTATGGTTCATTTTAAGGAGATACTACTCATGCAATACGATTCTGGCAAACATTGCGTTTTTTATCATCGCTATCATTTGGTCTGGTCGACGAAATATCGCTATAAGGTTCTCCTTGGCGATATCCGCTTGCGCGTTAGATCGATCATCCGACAAGTTTGTGCGGAAAATGATGTTGAGATCATTCGCGGCGTTCTCTCGCAAGATCATGTTCATATGTTTGTATCGGTGCCGCCAAAATTGGCGGTGAGCGATCTGGTGCGCAAGATGAAGGGGCGCTCATCGCACAAAGTACAACGCGAATACCCGGCATTGAAAAAACGCTATTGGGGTCGCCACTTCTGGGG
>CANMUM010000120.1 GCA_947501025.1 uncultured Paracoccaceae bacterium
GCGCATGAATAAACATCACCAAACCGCGTAACGCTTGTCAGTATAGGGAGGAAAACAGTGCGGTTGGTATTCGTTGAAAGGGTGGGATTATGCATGAGCAATATACCCCTATGCTTCATATCAAATAAAAAGTTTGCAATTGAACGAAATCTAGAGTTTAATATTTGCGCACTCGAACTCCTACATTCGAGCACGCGCTCCACACGATAAACAGGATTAGAAGGTATCGCATGAAAAACACCGTAGAGATAATAGAATCTCTTCAACATAAGGTTATTGATATGCCGTACGGAATTTTGGCTTTGCTTTTCTGGGGATCTGCATCTATTGTGTTTGTTGGAATTGTTGATGTCCCATATGATAACGTATTTTTGTCCTTGCCCCTTAAACCTGTGCCACTAATTTAGTAAAGCTCTGTTATTTGAAGGATAATTTAATGGCACGAAA
>CANMUM010000121.1 GCA_947501025.1 uncultured Paracoccaceae bacterium
TAAGCCATGTTTGGAATAGCTCAGATGCAAACTCTGGGCCGTTATCTGAGCGGATATAGCGCTTCCAAAACATCAGCCGAGCTCACTTTGTGGGCCACATGTGCAGCCAAAGCCTCACGGGTATATTTATCAACGACGGTCAGCATCTCGTAGGGACGTTTTTGCTTGCGCTATCGCTTCACGGCTTGAGCGCAGTTGTTGCTGAGTTTGTCGTGTACGAAATCGTTCCCCATAATCGTTCAATTTTCTTATGATTGACATGCCAACAAGCGACATTCAGAAGCTCAGTGATCTTCTTATAACCACTCTCGGGATCATGCTGCGCATGACCCTGCCGTGCAATGTATAGCGACCATACTGTTTGGAAAGCCTTAAGTTCTAGCCTGAGCGCATCTTCACCATCATTGGCACGCTTCACATAGTGCATG
>CANMUM010000122.1 GCA_947501025.1 uncultured Paracoccaceae bacterium
GAAGACCATGATCAGCTTTATGGTGGTGAAGGCGATGATTGGCTTGAGGGCGATTCTGGTAATGACACGCTCAAAGGTGGAACAGGTAATGATGGTCTTTATGGCAATTCTGGTAATGACATCCTTAATGGCGGCACTGGCAAAGACATCCTGAATGGTGGCAGCGGTAATGATACCTTCCAATTCGATATGGGCAGCCGTCGTGACATCATCAAAGACTTCGAAGACGATATTGATGATATTCAGTTGAGTTTCGATTTTGCCGATGGCCAAGACGCGTTTGACTTTGCTGAACAAAAAGGCTCGAATGTTGTATTCAACTTTGGCAATGGTGACATACTCGAAGTTGCAAATGTAACCATAGAGCAACTCTATGATGACGTTTCTATCATCTAGCGACTACGAAACTTCTATATGCCTGT
>CANMUM010000123.1 GCA_947501025.1 uncultured Paracoccaceae bacterium
ATCACCTGAACTCGCCTTAAAGCCAAAGGCCACATCTTGGGATTGATCCAAAAGCGCCTGCGCCGCAGACATGATCGTATTCTGAATGTTCATGATGATACCTCTTCGTTACTGGGAACGGGTTTAAACTTTTTATACAGCATAATGGTTTTTCGGAAGATTTCTCTTGGTGACCATATGCGTTTAGGACGTGGTTTTGAGGGATATTCTTTGCCCTCCGCCTTGGCTTCACGCATCTCCACACCACGCTTCATCCGCGCTTTTTCGGCCGGGCTCAGCTCATCATCACTCAAAAGCGCAAACACACCTTGTCCGCTTTCGGCCGTATCAGGCACGTAATCAGGACGCGTCCGCACACGGTCATTGCTCACCTTCATAATCATAGGCTGCGTCATCTTGTTCAATATGCTCGG
>CANMUM010000124.1 GCA_947501025.1 uncultured Paracoccaceae bacterium
ATCTCTTGGAGTTCGAAGGAATAAGATTTGATCCAGCGAAACAAATCACCCGAAAACATGATCCTTAAACAGATTGCAACGAACCCCAACTAACCTCAAAATCAAAATAATGAATGGATTGCAGAAATTAATGCAGAAGTGCAACAAAATGGTGGAGTTGCGCTGAACTCAGCGCGGTTACATTAAATTTCAAAATACAGCTTGGGGAAGAAAATTAAGGGGCACATTTACAGATTCGCCATTTATCATTTTGACAAGATCCTGTGCCAGTTTTGGTGCGAATGAGAACCCTGTTTTAAATCCCCCGCTATTAATAAATATACCATCTTCAAGCTTACCAATAAGCGGATCTGGTCTAAAAGCACGTGGTCGAATTCCAGACCAGCTTTCAAGAATTTGCGCATTTTTA
>CANMUM010000125.1 GCA_947501025.1 uncultured Paracoccaceae bacterium
GTATGAGCGCGATGGGTCCAAAGCGCGGTCGAGAATAAGTCGAAGAGCCAATAAGTGAGTACGAAAACTTGCAAAACCCAAAAATAGCCCAGAATACAAAGGTGCTATTGAATGTCTATGGGATGTTTTTGGCGGCACAAAAACCGACAAAGGCTACAAGCTTTTAGATGAGCACATTGGTTTGATTTATGGGGATTCAATTACATTGGAGCGCGCACAAGCCATTCTAGCCGAACTTGAAGCAAAAGGATTCGCATCAGGGAATGTTGTCTTCGGTGTCGGGGCTTTCACCTATCAATACGCTACACGTGATAATTTCGGTTTTGCGATGAAAGCAACTAGTGGTGTTGTGAATGGCGAACGCCGTGATATTTTTAAGGACCCAAAAACTGATAATGGTATAAAACG
>CANMUM010000126.1 GCA_947501025.1 uncultured Paracoccaceae bacterium
ACCGATTGGCTCAAAAAGCACGGCCATAACGGCCTCATGGCGGGTCTGGCGCGCAAGGTGGATGGCATGGTTCCCGTCGCGCTTTCTGACCCGAAGGCCGCCCATGATGAAGCCCCAGAAGACGAAAGCTACCTTATCATTGAGGAGATTGAGGGCGTCGAACCGCTCGATATGCAGATGGGTGTGTATCCTAAGCTGACCGTTCCCGTCGCGCTTCAAGAGGCCATGTTTGGCCAGCCCGAACCAACGGAAGAAGAAATAAATGCGGCTGGCAACCCCGAAAACGTCCCGCCAATGGGAACATACGCCATTCTCGATGCCGCCAAAATGCCCTATCTTTTGACGGGTGAATTGGAGTTCTCAGGGCTTGAATATCAATCGCT
>CANMUM010000127.1 GCA_947501025.1 uncultured Paracoccaceae bacterium
GCTCTTCGACTTATTCTCGACCGCGCTTTGGACCCATCGCGCTCATACGTCTCATCGGGCGTTTGCTGCACATATGCGGCTGGAATAACCCAAATTTTAGCATCAAAATCAAAATCCGCTATTTTATACGGCTTTGCCTTTGCAGCTAACTTTCGAATTTTTAGATCACTTAAAGGCATCTGAGGGTGCATTTTTCCAATTTAAAACGATACCCTCAGAATGTACCCCCAATTGATGTGGATACGTTTGTATTCGGCTGGATAGCATCGGACAAACAAAATCAATATAACCTTTATGTAGGGGGGTATGCTCATTTGCAGTAATGTGAAAGCTAATTTGCAGAGAGAATAATCCAGTAAAACAAAGGCCAAA
>CANMUM010000128.1 GCA_947501025.1 uncultured Paracoccaceae bacterium
CGATTGGTGTAACAACGGTCACGGTCACCGCGACAGATGGTGCTAACGTTTCGACAGCCGCGTTCACGGTGACGGTTAAGGATGCAGAAGAAACAGAAACGGTTATCGACGATATGACGCTTAAAGCTCCAACGGTGTCGAATGCGAAGTTGATTGCAAATGGTGCTGTTGAGATCGTCGGTACAGCTGAAGCAGGATCAACCATTGTAGCAATTTGGCCTGATGATAGTAAGACAGATGCTACAACAGATGCAAATGGTGATTTTATGATTACATCCAATGATGGCATTGTCGACTATGTGTTTGGAGAAGCTTCTGTTCAAAATACAAACACACCTACAAGC
>CANMUM010000129.1 GCA_947501025.1 uncultured Paracoccaceae bacterium
CGCTTAGCCACTTCTCTTTCTTTCCCACATTTGACATTCAAACATTGGGGTTTGGATGATCGGGAGTGGTCGGTTGTGATTGTGAAGGGGACGTTTGGCATTCACGCGGATGGGACGCTTGGCGCGCTTTCAGATCAACCGCCGATTGTCGAGAGTGATGAATTTTGGGGCGATGTGGCTGAGAGTGCGCTCAAGATTGAGCAAGAGATCGCGCCGAGCAAAACGGCAACCGATGTGATTGTTCTGGCAACTGCGCGGAGCCCATCTGCGGAAGATCCGCCCGAACCCGCACAAGATTGGGCGGTGAGTGTTGAGGTCGAG
>CANMUM010000130.1 GCA_947501025.1 uncultured Paracoccaceae bacterium
TCAAAATCATGGCGCAAGCCCCGCAATCGGACAATCTCGCCGCCCTCAAGCATGGGTTCAAATTGCAGGCGCTTATGTGCCCCATTCCAGTAATTAAAACTGTAATTCTTGGGCATGCGTGGATGCCGCGTGGCTTTCCAAGCATCATCAAATGTACCCGCTTGCGAACGTCTCGGCAGCCAATGCTTGGCAATTGCGCCAAGCCCGTGAACCGTCATCGGCGCGTGAATATCACCCGTCATAAACTCAGCTAGATCGCCGATTTGAGGCGCAGGGATCGGATCGTCTTTTTCGAGTAGCGCATCATTCACAAATC
>CANMUM010000131.1 GCA_947501025.1 uncultured Paracoccaceae bacterium
GCTGCTATCTATATGGGTTTAAACCCTGATGAAGTTGTGGTGACGCCACCAACTGATTTGCTGGATAATATATTAGACCCTGCCATGATTACTGCAATCACCGGGCTAGTTGATAGCAACCTTATCGCTATGGAAACCGCATATGAGAATTTGCGCACAGGGGGCATTGCTAACCCTGAGCGTGATTTTGAAGCTGAACAAGCTTTGATAACGGGTGAAGATGCCGATGGTAAGCGCCCACAAAAAGATGTCACAGACATAAATTTAACCTAGCCGATGGCTAAAAATGGAGATGGCGATGCCAG
>CANMUM010000132.1 GCA_947501025.1 uncultured Paracoccaceae bacterium
ACATTATCATGGCCGCGGCCAATAAAGCAATTCACGTCTTTGGCAATCTTTTCAAATGGCTCTTGTTCAAAGTTTGCGATAACTGATCGTAGCGTCACATCATCCCAAAAACGCCAGTAATTCCATTTCTGAGTTTCTTTGTCGTAGAGCTTCGTAAACTTCCTAAAATGCTTTCGCAACTCTGCCAAGCTCGCTCGGCTTCTTATAAAAATGCCGAGTTCTTTTTCCCAGAGGCCGAGGGGTGGCTTGAGGCCTGTGAAGAGTTTTCGGGTAAAGTCGTTGCCATCTTC
>CANMUM010000133.1 GCA_947501025.1 uncultured Paracoccaceae bacterium
ATGGTGACTGTTAGGCATCTAATCTAACATCAGCGCTATAAAACAAGATGCCATTGCTTCGTCATTCCAGCTTAAATGGAGCACTCAATGCTCTATGAACTCCCTGCGCAATCACTCTGGAATATGCAATTATTCCTCCTCAAGTTAGGTTGTCGTAAGACTAAGAGCGGTTTCGCGAGAAAGATGTTTAACTCGCAACTGGCCTATAGCTTTTCCTACTTACAACTTTCCGCCAATCGATGCCTTCAAATAGCGCTTCGAGTTGAGTTCTTGAAAGTGACATCATG
>CANMUM010000134.1 GCA_947501025.1 uncultured Paracoccaceae bacterium
TATGGGCGCACCGCCGCGCGCGTTTACGTTCTCAACACCCTCGTCTGCGATCTTGCTACCTTCGCCGTCATAAATCGTAACATTATAAACTCCATTCACAATCTCTAATACTCGGTAACGCTCAATTTTTTTCCACTCGAAGCCATTGCGCTCTTGGCGGCTTTCATCAAGGACATAGAAGCCATTATCCCAATTTATGATGCTTTCAGCGCTATAAACTGCTAAATATGCATCTCCATCGGCATTAACGTCAGTTATGACCCCAACCCTGCCAACCTCACATAG
>CANMUM010000135.1 GCA_947501025.1 uncultured Paracoccaceae bacterium
ACCTCCATCACATCATGGCAAACACAAAAAATGGGCAGAGATTTGCAAGGCTTCACAAGCGGGTTTGGAGAGATGTTCATGGTAACTCATATGAGTGTGAGGCGGTAGGATATGAGGAGCTAAAATAGCCGTTCCAGATGCCCCTTCACGGGGCAGGATCTGTAGTTTTTATATAAAGATAAACACATGTATTAGGATCGGCTGAATGACATTCATTGCTGCAATCCAACCACAACCTATGCCATCACAAGATCATTCTCTAGCTGATCTATTGTTGTA
>CANMUM010000136.1 GCA_947501025.1 uncultured Paracoccaceae bacterium
ACTGCGTTTATGAGATGAACTGCAACGGCCCCGATGGGGCGAGCAATACCGTGGGTAAGATTAGGTTTGTGGAGTGAGGGAATACTTGACGGCAAACCCGTGGCCTATGTCGGCTGCAAAACGAGCTGTGGCGGTGTGATTACGACTGGCTCACCAACGGGCGAAGTGGCGGGTTAGCTCGCTATCGGCCTGTGTATTTTCCTACTTACAACTTTCCGCCAATCGATGCCTTCAAATAGCGCTTCGAGTTGAGTTCTTGAAAGTGACATCATG
>CANMUM010000137.1 GCA_947501025.1 uncultured Paracoccaceae bacterium
TCATCGGTCGTTGATTCTGCGCGGAAGCAGTTCCGACTGGAAGTCGGAGGGTTTAAACCAACAAGTGGATACTAAAACGCATAGTGACTAATGGTCATTCAATGCGTTCAGGCAATCGAACGAGACCTAAATAAAGATCATATCTTTTCACAAAAGTATCGTTTAGACTCTACTCAGCGAGACGTCCCTTGATCACGAAAACGCACTTATATCTTGAAGTGGCTTACTGTTCTTTTTGTGGAGCATAATGAGTTCTTTGGCATAT
>CANMUM010000138.1 GCA_947501025.1 uncultured Paracoccaceae bacterium
TGGGACAGAGGAAAAAATGATCCCGTCAATCATTTGCCCAACGATGGGATACAACGAATGCTTCAATGGAACCCTGAGAGGAGAACTGTTGAAATCAGAATGGTGCACAACAACAAAACAAGCCCAAACAGCAATCAACATTTGGGTCAACAACATACAACCACATTAGGCCTCACGCTTCACTAAACATGCGACAACCAATACCCGAAACTACGACCCTAAATTGGTGAAAATCAATGAGGGCTTGATAAT
>CANMUM010000139.1 GCA_947501025.1 uncultured Paracoccaceae bacterium
CTTATTTACTCAATTGGTGGCTATGAATTTCTTAATAGCCCTAATATGTGGAAAGAAGGCGACACTGGCGATGACATCTTTTATGGCGGCGAGGGTCAGGACTTTTTTTATGGGGAGGAAGGCAATGATCAACTTTATGGCGGTGATAACGGTGACTTTCTTCATGGCGGTGAAGACCATGATCAGCTTTATGGTGGTGAAGGCGATGATTGGCTTGAGGGCGATTCTGGTAATGACACG
>CANMUM010000140.1 GCA_947501025.1 uncultured Paracoccaceae bacterium
CCATTGCCATCGACAATTCCCGCCATGCGCATTTCAGCGACAAGCTCGATAATGCCTGAACCACAAATACCCGTGACAATGACATTCGAGGTTAACTCTGGCATTTTGCAGTCTTTCAAATTTCTCAAGTTGTCAAAAGTTTTATTGTGAGTTTTTGAAAGCTGATGTTTTGGAAGCGCTATATCCGCTCAGATAACGGCCCAGAGTTTGCATCTGAGCTATTCCAAACATGGCTTA
>CANMUM010000141.1 GCA_947501025.1 uncultured Paracoccaceae bacterium
AACAGTGACAGGACGCATAATCCTAACGCAGATTATGCCATAAACGTCGTCACATTTTTTCTATACGATGTCAAAATGCCGCTTAAAAAGCAGCTTGTCCAACAGGACATCAAAACCGATCATTCGGCTTACATATCATGTTGCCTAAAACATATTTAGCAAATGGTGGGTCGAGGAGGACTTGAACCTCCGACCTCACGCTTATCAGGCGTGCGCTCTAACCACCTGAGCT
>CANMUM010000142.1 GCA_947501025.1 uncultured Paracoccaceae bacterium
TCTTGAAAAAGGGTGTTCCAGACAAGACATATTGTGGCTGGCGTAAACGCTACGATGGGATGGTTCGCGCCAAGCTTACGGAGTTTAAGGCTTTGGAAAGAGAACTGGCGATTGAAGAGTATTTTTGCGGATCTGGAGCTTGATAAATTGATTTTGAAAAAGAGCCTTGATTATTTAAAGCCCCAGATAAAACTGCTGGCCTGAGCGTAACGGATCAACGC
>CANMUM010000143.1 GCA_947501025.1 uncultured Paracoccaceae bacterium
GGGATTTTATGCGCTTCAAGCACTTCCTTCACAATGTCAGGCACGGATTTTTGCTGCCAGATGCGGCTATCAGATGTTTGCGTCAAACGCCAAAGCGCTGGGCGCAATGTAACAGAATAAAACGTGCGATGCATGCCTTCTTCACCGCGCTCAATTTCCGTAATCACGCCATGCAAATGACGCGGCGCGCTGTATTTGTTATAAATGCCAAG